>NZ_JBHXAU010000039.1:48144-49102 GCF_042727395.1 Nocardia sp. NPDC060255
AACGTCGTGCGCCAACGTCGTGCGCCAATGCACTCGGTAGTGCGGGTTAGTGCTTGAGCTTTGACTCTTTTCGTACGCGTCCGCCCACTTCGATCAGCCCGTTGGACTGCGGGGCGGTCACGATTTGCGAGCCGTGTCCCTGTGAAATGTGCAGCGGGCGGGTGAGACTGGCGGTGAGGAGTAGGGCTGCTGTGCCGGTTGCCTCGTCCTCATCGATGCCGTCGTCGCGGCCGGGGAAGGCGCGGGCTCGGATCTGGCCGGCTGGCTGGTCCTGCCAGGCCCAGGCGTAGATCCACTCGCCCGGTTCCGGTACGGACAGTGCGTCCACCTCTGCTGCGGAGTCGTACTGGCGCAGGGTGCGCGGAGATACCCATTCGGCTTGCGCCGCAATCCAAGTGAACTCTCCGTCGGTCCGGATGCGCACGATGCCTGCCTGCGTGATCAGGGTGGGGACCTCGAGCAGCCAGGCTGTGCCTACGCACGGGTGCCCGGCGAAAGGCAGTCGCAGGGTCGGCGTGTAGATGTCTATGACGCCACGGTCGGGGTCATCAATGAATACGGTCTCGCTGAAGCCCAGCTTCCTGGCGAACGTTTGGCGCTCGGCTTCCGTGGCGACGGCCGCTCCGTCGCGCACGACACCGAGTTCATTGCCATATCGGCCGTCGGGCCCGCAGAAGACACGCAACACTTCGTACTCGATCACCCACGCAGTCAACCACTTCGATCGCACACCAAGATCGGGCATCTCATGATCAACGGAGCATGGTGGTGGAATGACGCGAGAACGATTGCCGCTATGTCCCGTTGGCGACTAATGTCTGTCGTTGCCACGTTGCCACGTTGCCACGTTGCCACGTTGCCACGTTGCCGCGTTGCCGCGTTGCCGCGTTGCCGCGTTGCCGCGTTGCCGCGTTGCCGCGTTGCCGCGTTGCCGCGTTGCCGCGTTGCCGCGTTGCCC
>NZ_JBHXAU010000039.1:49200-54656 GCF_042727395.1 Nocardia sp. NPDC060255
GCGTTGCCGCGTTGCCGCGTTGCCGCGTTGCCGCGTTGCCGCGTTGCCGCGTTGCCGCGTTGCCGCGTTGCCGCGTTGCCGCGTTGCCGCGTTGCCATCGTGGGTATTTGAACGACCACAGCTGACGTCAGCGCCGCCTTGCCGCCGCGATGAATAGCGGTACTGCTACGAGGAGGCGGCCCGTTCGGGCGCGCGCTTTCTGTTCGACCACCCAGGATTCGGCGCGATCCTTGTCGAGGTTTGTGCTGGCGACTGCCGCTGCGGCCAGGCCCGTCAGCATCGGGAGCATGAGTTCGTCGGTGAAGATCGGCGTACGTGCTTCGACGGTGATGTCGTGGAAACCACTGGCCAGCAGCAGGTTCCGATAGGCTCGCGCGGAGCGAGGGCTGGTGATCGCGTCGGCGCGGGCATGCACCACGGTGCGGGTGGTTTCCAGGTCGTCGGAGTCGACGATGATGGCATCCCAGTCCTCGCACTTCAAAGCAGCGATGTCCGAGCGCCTACTTCGGCCGAAAGCCTAGCCCGCGGCCCGGCGTCGTTGTGAGGCACGGACTTTGACCCGATTGCCGCACACGTTCATCGAGCACCAGGTGCGACCGTGGTTGCGGGATTGATCGTAGAAGGCCCAGCGGCAGCTTGGTTCCCGGCAGGCTTTGAGGCGCGGCCAGGTGCCCGCGGCGACGGCGGTCGCGACGTCGGCGAGCAGGATGGACAGTGCGTAATCGACGGGCTGGCGGGTTTGTGGGACCAACCGTGGTAGCCCGCCGGTCACGTCGAGGTGCAGGGGTAGCGCGGCGGTGAGCGTCGCGAGTTCTGTTCGCGCCGTGGGGTCGAGACCGTCCGGGCGTGGGCTGGTGACGGGTTCGGCGTTGTTCTCGGCGAGCAGAGCGCGCAGACCTTCGCGTAGCCAGACGGCGCGTTCGCGGTCGTCGCCGTCGGCCTGCGCGCAGACGGGCAGCAGGTCGTGCGTGTGCAGCCAACTCGTCAACTGTTCGGGCGTGCCGAGGGCGTCGCTGTCCGCACTGCGCGTGTTGATGAAGTCCACGATGCGCTGCAATACCGCGGGCCCACCCGCGACGATTTCACCTGCCACGACACTATCTTAACTATCTATTGACGATGGGTAGTTAGCTAACTATCGTTCAGCCAACGGTAGTTATTCAGGACTGGAAGCAAGGAGTCCCCTGATGGCATCGGTCAAGAAAGAGCTCATCATCGAGGTCCCCGCCGAGAACATCTGGGCGATCATCCGCGATTTCGCAGCAGGCCCGGTCCGGATGGCACCCGGTTACGCGATCGACAGCAAGCTCGACGGCCCGGACACCCGCGTGGTCGACTTCGCCAACGGGACGACACTGCGCGAACGGCTCGTCACGATCGACGACGACGAACAGCGCTTCGTCTACTCGATCATCGGCGGCAGCGTGACGCCGGAGCACAACAACGCGACCATGCAGGTCTTCCCGCACGGCGACGGGCACAGTCGATTCGTCTGGATCCACGACGTACTGCCCGCGGAACTCGCGCAGGCGTTCGACGCCGGGATGGACGAGGGACTCCGCACCTTCAAACAGGCGCAGGAGAGCGTGACGTCCTGAGCTACTCGGCGGGCTTCGGCGTCAACGCCACGGTCAGCCGCGGCACGGCCAGCTCACGCTGCCAGGGCCTGGCGCCGCCCGACTTCAGGAAGCCGTCGATGGCGGCGGCCAGGTCGTCGGGGGAGTCGGGGACGCGGTCGTAATCCGGCAGTCCGTCCCAGCACAGGCGGCGGACCAGGTCGGGTGAGAGCAGGTTCTCGACGGGGACCGAATGCTCGGTGGACAGCTCACCCATCGCCGTGCGCGCGCGGGTCAGCCGGGCCGCGGCGGCCGGGTCGCGGCGCTCCCACCGGTTCACCGGGGGCGGGCCGTCGAACGGCTGGGTCAGCGGGGGTAGGTCGCTGTCCGGCATGGTCCGGCCGCGATCGACGGCCGCCAGCCACTCCCGGGAGTACCGCCGCTGGCGGGGCCCGCCGTACACCGGCAATGCGCGCAATTGCGCGATGGTCTTCGGGTCGGCGGTGACGGCCGCGATGATCGCGGCGTCCGGCAGGATGCGCGCGGGCGCGACATCGCGGGCGCGCGCCAGGGTGTCGCGGGTGGTCCAGAGTTCACGGACCACGGCCAGCTGCCTGGTCCGGCGCAGATTGTGGATGCCGGAGGTGCGCCGCCACCGGTCGGCCTTCGGCGCGGGCGGCTCGGTGGTCCGAACGTGCTCGAATTCCTGTGCCGCCCAATCGGTTTTGCCTTGCGACTCGAGGTCTTCGGCGACCGCGTCACGCAACTCCAGCAGCAGTTCGACATCCAGCGCCGCGTAATTGAGCCACTCATCGGGCAGCGGCCTGGTCGACCAATCGGCCGCGCCGTGCCCCTTGCGTAGTGCGTGGCCGAGCAGGTTCTCCACCATCGCGGCCAGGCCGACGCGTTCGAAACCGGCCAGCCGGCCGCCCAATTCGGTATCGAACAGTCGCTGCGGGCGCAGGCCGAGCTCGGCCAGACCCGGCAGATCCTGGTCCGCTGAATGCAATACCCATTCGAGCTCATTGATCGCGTCGGCCAGCGGTGCGAGCGCGTCGGCGACCGGAATCGGATCGATGAGGAAGGTGCCCGCACCCTTGCGGCGGAGCTGAATCAGGTAGGCGCGCGCCGAATATCGGAAACCAGAGGCGCGTTCGGCATCGACGGCGAGCGGGCCGGTGCCCGCGGCGAGACGAGCAGCGGCGGCGGTGATTCGAGCGGCGGTGTCCAGTACCGGAGGCACGCCATCCACGGGCGCGAGCAAAGGTGGCGCGCCGGTGGGTTCGGATTCGTCGGGTACGGACATGTTGTTGAACTTTACGTGCAGTGCCGCAGCGGTCGTCGTCCTATCGGGCTTCCGTGTGTCGGGAAGGCGAACAACAGCGGAATCGATGGATGCTTTCCTTGATGACAACGTCGCGTCGGCCGCTGGTCTTCCCGTGCCGCCGGGGCTACCGCTGATCGTTGGACAGGTCGGGTCGCATCTGCAGCTCGGTGATACCGGCCGGGGGGAGACCGGCCGCGTAGGCGAGTACCTCGCAGAAACCTTCCACGTGCGGGCGCATGTCGTTGCTGATCGCGGTCCACGAGGCGCGCAGCTCGAGCTGATGGGCGCGCGGCGGGCCTGCTATATCGCCGTAGCGCACCGAACTGGTCGAGGTCACAGTCCCGCCGAGGGCGGTGAACGGTTCCGAGCGCGACTCCAGCGCGTCGACCAGCCAGCTCCAGGCCACCTCCGGCAGCAGCGGATCGTTGGCCAGCGCGGCATCGATGTCGGCCTGGATGTAGGCGACCAGCCGCAGCGTGCCATGCCAGGCCTCGTCACCGTCCGGGTCGTGCAGCAGGATCAGCCTGCCGAACGCGTCGCCTTCCGAATCGACCGGCACGACACCGGTTTCCGGGTGTTTTACCTCAGCACCGAGTGCGTAAGAGTAGGGAGCCAGACGTTGCGGCGGCCGGATCGGCGCCAGCTCGATCCGAGGGTGCACGGTAGCGGTGCCCATCGCATCGACCGCGGCGCGAAATTGAGCTGGCTCGCCATGGGGTCCCTCGGTCGCTGCGGCGCCGTCGCGGAAGTCGAGCGGTGTCACGAAGGGGACGGTAGACCTTGTGCACCCGGCACAGTCGGAGGCGCGCCGCTGTATTGCTGCGGCGTCCGCGGGCCATTCCGTGCTTCCGCGCGTTGCGCGCTTCGGCGTGTCGCGTTCGGGGGAGGTGTCCACCGGCGTGCGCTGGGCCGGATCGCGGCCCTTACGATGGGCATCGATGAGCACTCATACTCGCCGCCGCCTGACCGATGCCCCGTTCCTGGCCGCCGCTACCGGGGCGACGCCGAGCAGGCGTCCGGTGTGGTTCATGCGGCAAGCCGGACGGTCGTTGCCGGAATACCGCGAGCTGCGCAAGGGCGTCGGCATGCTGGAATCCTGCTTCGATCCGGAGCTGGTGTGCGAGATCACGATGCAGCCGATCCGCAGGCACGGGGTGGACGCGGCGATCCTGTTCTCCGACATCGTCGTTCCGCTGAAGGCCGCCGGGATCGACCTCGACATCGTGCCCGGCGTCGGACCGGTCGTCGCGTCGCCGGTGCGCACCGTCGACGACGTGCGCGCGCTGCCGCGGCTGCGGCCGGAGGAAGTGGGTGCGGTCGCGGACGGGGTGCGGCTGCTGGTCGACGCGCTCGGCGAGACGCCGCTGATCGGGTTCGCGGGCGCGCCGTTCACGCTCGCGTCGTACCTGGTCGAGGGCGGGCCGAGCAAGAACCACGAGCGCACCAAGGCGATGATGTACGCCGACCCGCAGACCTGGCACGCGCTGCTCGGTGCGCTCACCGACATCACCATCGTGTTCCTGCAGGCTCAACTCGACGCCGGCGTCGACGCCGTGCAACTGTTCGACTCCTGGGCGGGTGCCCTCTCCCTCGCCGACTATCGGCGCTTCGTGCTGCCGCACTCCGAACGCGTCTTCGCCGAGGTCGCCGACGCGGGTGTGCCGCGCATCCACTTCGGTGTCGGCACCGGCGAACTGCTCGGCGTGATGGGTGAGGTGGGCGCCGATGTGGTCGGCGTCGACTGGCGGGTGCCGCTCACCGACGCCGTGCGGCGGGTCGGACCCGGAAAAGCGTTGCAGGGCAACCTTGATCCGGCTGTGCTCTTCGCGGGCTCGGCCGCGGTCGAAACCGAGGCGCGGCGTATTGCCGCCGAGGCTGATGAGGCGATCACGTTGGGCGCCAAGGGACACATCTTCAACCTCGGTCACGGTGTACTGCCCGACACCGATCCCGGTGCGCTCACGGCGTTGGTCGAGTTGGTGCACGAACTGTAGTGCTCGCGGAGATCGTCGCGCGCGTGGTCGCGAGCGAACCCCGGCTCGGTTCGACCAGGTTGGTCGCGGTCGACGGTCCCGGTGGAGCCGGAAAGTCAACGCTCGCCGCACAACTCGCACGCGAGTGTCACGCGTCCGTGGTGCCGACCGATAGTTTCGCCTCATGGGACAACACGCTGAACTGGTGGCCGCGACTGGAAAGTCAGGTACTCGAACCACTCGGGCGTGACGCTCCCGGCAGATACCAGCGCTACGACTGGGATCGACGAGCACTCGCCGAATGGCACGAGATCACCCCCGGCGGCGTGGTGGTGCTGGAAGGCGTGTCCGCTGCCCGAGCCGCCGTCCGCGCTCGCCTGTCACTATCCATCTGGATCGACACCCCACGACCCCTGCGATTGTCCCGCGGCCTCGAACGCGACGGCTCCGCCGCGCTACCCCTCTGGGAGCAGTGGATGGCAGACGAAGACAACCATTTCGCAGCAGACAACACCCGCGCCCACGCAGACATCATCGTGAACGGCACCGCCCAACTCTGATCTCCAGCCCAAGACGCCCGAGCAGGCCTCGCTCGCGGCC
>NZ_JBHXAU010000039.1:54756-61143 GCF_042727395.1 Nocardia sp. NPDC060255
GGCGCGCGTGTATTCGTAGGCCGCGTACGGAACAGTTGGCAATTGTGTGCGCGGTGGGCGAATTTGTGCGCGGCATCGCAAACTCTGATCTTCGGTCCGCGCAGGCCCGCGCAGGCCTGGCGCGCTGCCGGCGCGCGTGTATTCGTAGGCCGCGTACGGAACAGTTGGCAATTGTGTGCGCGGTGGGCGAATTTGTGCGCGGCATCGCAAACTCTGATCTTCGGCCCGCGCACGCCCGAGCAGGTCTCGCGCGCGGCCGGCGCGCGTGTGTTCGTAGGCCGCGTACGGAACAGTTGGTAATTGTGTGCGTGGTGGGCGAATTCGTGCGCGGCATCGCAAACTCTGATCTTCGGCCCGCGCACGCCCGAGCAGGTCTCGCGCGCGGCCGCTGCGCGTGTGTTCGTAGGCCGCGTACAGAACAGTTGGTAATTGTGTGCGTGGTGGGCGAATTCGTGCGCGGCATCGCAACCTCTGATCTTCGGCCCGCGCACGCCCGAGCAGGCCTGGCGCGCTGCCGCTGCGCGTGTATTCGTAGGCCGCGCACGGAACAGTTGGTAATTGTGTGCGTGGTGGGCGAATTCGTGCGCGGCATCGCAACCTCTGATCTTCGGCCCCCGCAGGCCCGAGCAGGCTTCGCGCGCGGCCGCTGCGCGTGTATTCGTAGGCCGCGCACAGAACAGTTGGCAATTATGTGCGCACTGGGCGAATTCGTGCGCGGCATCGCAAACTGATCTCCGGCCCGCGCACGCCCGAGCAGGTCTCGCGCGCTGCCGCTGCGCGTGTATTCGTAGGCCGCGTACAGAACAGTTGGCAATTGTGTGCGCGGTGGGCGAATTCGTGCGCGGCAGATGTGAGCGAACGGGCCGTTCGCCGACATCGGTGCAGCCGCCTACGGCAGCACGTGATGCGTCCCACCTCACTACGAGGCTGGACAGTTGGTCAGGGGGAACTGGTGCTGGGTGCCCACCTCGGGCGATGCGAGCATCAGTTTCCCTGGTCTTGAACACGTAGGGCCGGCCGCGGTTCACTGATCCCATAAGTTTCGGGACATTGGGATTCCAGCCTTCTTTCGTGATTTACCGGACGCGGCCACGGGTCTTATCTGCGTTTGCCGCCACCGTGTCTCGTTGATCATGAAAACCCCGGGGTGTTCGGCGGGGAGTGGACCGGTCGCGGGTGGGGTGGGGGCGAGGGATACCGTCGAGGACATGAGGATCGCAGTCGTCGGTGGTGGGATCAGCGGGCTGGTTGCTGCGTATCGGCTGCGGGTGTTGCTGGGGGGCGCGGCCGACATCTTGGTGCTCGATCGGGCCGAGCGGGTGGGGGGCATTCTCTATACCGGTGAAGTTGCCGGGGAGCCTTTGGATTTGGGGGCGGAGGCGTTTGTCGGGCGGCGGCCCGAGGTGCCTGAGTTGCTGCGCGAAGTGGGGCTGGAGACGCAGCTCGTGACGCCCGCTGGGTTGCGGCCGCTGGTGTGGTCGGGTGGGGTGGCGCATGCGTTGCCTGCGCGGACGTTGATGGGGATACCGTCGGATGCCGAAGCGATGCGGGGGCTGGTCGACGCGGAGACGGTCGAGCGGATTGCCGTGGAGTCGCGGCGGCCGTTGGTCTGGGAGCCCGGCGCGGATGTCGACGTGTATCGGTTGGTCGCCGACCGGTTCGGGGCGCAGGTTGCCGAGCGGAGTGTGGATCCGTTGCTCGGTGGGGTGTATGCGGGGAGTTCGCGGTCGATCGGGGTGCGTGCGTCGCTGCCCACCTTGGCTGCCGCGTTGGACGACGGTGCGCCCAGCCTCACCCATGCGGTGTCGGTCGCGCTGCCGCCGCCGTCGGGTGCTCCGGTATTCGGTGGGCTCCGCGACGGTTATCGGGTGCTGCTGGAGGCGTTGGCGGCGCGTTCCGGTGCGAAGTTCGTCACCGCGACACCGGCTACGCGGCTGGCTCGCGGGATGCGCGGCTGGGTCGTCGACCCGATCGGAGCGGTCGACGCGGTCGTGCTCGCCACGCCGGCGCCGGTGACCGCCCGCCTACTCTGCACGGTTGCGCCGAATGTCGCCGCGCCGCTGTCCGGCATCGAGCTGTCCTCGTCGGTCGTTGTCGCGCTTGCACTTCCACGCGACACCGCGCTCCCACAGAATTCCGGCATCCTGGTCGCCACCGGTGAACCGTTGCGCGCCAAGGCCTTCACTTTGTCCAGCCGCAAATGGACCCACCTCGCTGAGCGCGAAACTGCTTTGGTCCGAGCCTCATTCGGCAAATTCGGCGACGACTCCACCCTGTCCTGGTCCGACGCCGACCTGATCACCGCCGCCGCCGAGGACTTGGCCACCGTCACCGGTGTCCCTATCAACCCGATCTCCGCCGTGGTCCAACGCTGGCGCGGCGGCCTCGCCCAATACGCCCCTGGTCACACCGACCGCGTCGCCGCCATCGAATCAGCAGTCGCTCCGCTCGACGGCCTAGCCCTCGCAGGCGCCTACCTCCACGGCGTAGGCGTCCCCGCCTGCGTAGCCTCAGGCAACGCCGCCGCCCACCGCATCGCCTCAGCGGCAACCTGACCGGAGCCAGTCTGCGTTCGCGCGAACGGCTCGGCGCCGCCGAATCCGGCTGGACCGCACCCCCTCACCTCACAGCGCCCCGGCCCCCAAGCCGCACCGCGTCAGAATCTGCACTCCCTCTCGGGATCGGCACTCGGAATAGGGGCTAATAGCCGGTGCAGATCCCGAGAGAGAGTGCAGATTTCACTGGCAACCTGTTCGACGTTGTGCTCGGTGCTGTCGGTTCGTGCGAATGGTCTGCGAGCGAGCCGGGGGGCAAATGGTGCTGCGTCGTATCGGTCGGTGTCGCCGGTTACTGAAGTGCCTCTGCCGCAGGCAGATTCGCCTTCGTGGAATTCGCCACGCACGCCGTCGCTTCCGGCGACGCCGCTACGCTCCGCATCCTCGCCTGTTCTGCTGAGGTGATGCGTTGTCTGCGTGCGGGTAGGCGGATGACCCGCGGTCGCGCGGCATGACGCCTCGCGACCCGGACCGCGAAATGCGCGTAACTCGGCGAGTGGCACGATGGGACGCATGGCGCGACTCGATTATCAGGAACTCAATTCGACCATTCGCTACCTGATGTTCTCGGTGTTCCAGGTGCAGCCGGGGTTGCTCGGGGACGACCGGGCTGCGGCGATCAAGGAGGCGCGGGCGTTCTTCGAGGGGCTCGCCGATCGTGACGTGGTGGTGCGTGGTGTGTACGACGTGGCGGGGATGCGCGCGGACGCCGACTTCATGATCTGGACGCACGCCGAACGGGTCGAGGATCTGCAGGCCGCCTACGCGGACTTCCGTCGCACCACCGAGTTGGGTCGCGCGAGTGCTCCGGTGTGGAGCAATGTGGCGCTGCACCGGCCCGCGGAGTTCAACAAGAGTCATGTGCCTGCGTTCCTGGCCGGTGAGGAACCGGGCAACTACATCTGTGTGTACCCGTTCGTCCGGTCCTACGAGTGGTACCTGCTGCCCGACGAGGAGCGCCGCAAGATGCTCGCCGACCACGGCAAGGCCGCCCGTGGCTACCCGGACGTGCGCGCCAACACGGTCAGCTCGTTCGCCCTCGGCGACTACGAGTGGATCCTCGCCTTCGAGGCCCCGGAACTGCATCGCATCGTCGACCTCATGCGCGACCTGCGCGCCACCGAGGCCCGCCTGCACGTCCGCGAAGAGGTCCCGTTCTTCACCGGCCCGCGCGTCGAGCTCGACAAGCTCATCAACGCCCTGCCCTGAACGCGCTATGAGCGGGGCCAGCCCCAGGCGCGGTCGTCGACCGCGAGGAAGGGCTCGTTGATCACGGTCGCCGGCGTCGATCCGGTGTAGGCCAGCACGTCACGGTGCAGGTGGGACTGGTCGGTGTAGCCGCCCTCGGCGGCGACCGCGGCCGGCGGCCTGCCCGCGACGAGGCCGTGCACGGCGTGGTCGAAACGGATCAGCTTCGCGGCGCGCTTGGGCGACAGGCCGAGCTGAGAGTGGAATCGGGACCACAGGCGTTTGCGGCTCCAGCCGAGCTCGGCCGCGAGCTGCTCGATCCGGCCCGTTCCGCGACCGGCGACCATGCGATGCCAGGCCCACGCCACTTCCGGGTACACCCGCGTCGCCGCCGCGCAGCGCTGGGCGAGCCACGCGTCGGTCCACGCGAAACGCTCACCCCAGGACGGTAGGCCGTCCAATTGCTCGCAGAGCCGGATCGCGTCACGGCCGAGCAGTTCATCGACGGTCACGATGGATTGGTCCAGTTCGGCCGCGCCCGGGCCGAGCACCGCATGCGCGACCACCGGCGACAGCCGCACTTGCAGACAGTCGAACGCCGCCACGCGCAGCCCGCGCACTACCTCGCCGAACCCGGGCCCGAGGACGAAGCTGCCTCGGCGCTGTCGTCCGGCCGGATCCTGCAAGGCGACGGTGCCGCCGAACACGAGCAGCAGCGTCACCGACGGATGCGGGATCAGCCGGAGCTCAGGCGGGGTGATACCGCGGTCGCCGAATCCGGCCATGGCGACACCGGGCACGCGGCTCGACTGCCCCGGGCAGGCGATGTCCCACAGCAGAGCATCGCTGCGCTGAGCAACACCGGACCTCATTCCGCCATGCTACGCACGCCCGACAGACGGGAACATTTGTCCAATCCACCGGCACCCACCGGCAGCGATAGTGCCTGTATGACTGTTTCCAACAACGACTTACGCGGCACCGAGAAGTCGAATCGCCCGCCGGACAGTAGCGGGATCTACGTTCGCCAGGACGGCCCGCGCGACGCCCCGGCACTACTGCTCATCCATGGCACCGGCGCATCGGGCCGGTCGTGGGATCCGATGGTCCCGCTGCTGACCGGATCCCATCACGTCATCCGAGTCGACCTGCTCGGGTGCGGCCAGTCGGCCGGACTGGGGGACACCAGCTACACGGTTTCCGACCAGGCGCGCCGAATCGGTGCCGCGCTCGATCCGCTCGGCGTCTCCCACGTCATCGCGGTCGGCCACTCCAGCGGCTCGGCGGTCGCCACCGCGCTCGCCGAGCAACGCCCGGACCTCGTGACCGCGGTCGTCATCATCGATTTCGGTCCCGATATGGACGCCTGCACAGCGCCGGAGAGCTCCGGCGGGTCGGCGATCGACTGGACGGGGCTGACCGATGAGCAGTTCCGCCAGTTGATGCGCTCCGGGTTCAGCGCGGACTATGTGATCCCGCAGGAGTATGTGGACCAGTTCCGCGCGATCGACCCCGCCGTCTTCGCCGTCGCCGCCAAGGCGAACTGCGCGTACCTGGACGAGCGGTCGCTCCCGGAACGGCTTGCGCCCCTTGGCAAACCACTGCTGGTCATCTTCGGCGAAGACGACAGCAGATGGCGTCCCTCGGCCGCGGTCCAGTACCGCGCTGTGCCCGGCGCGACAGTGCTGCTGCTATCGGGTGTCGGGCACTCACCCAACCTCGAGGATCCGCCGCGCACCGCCGGGCTGCTGCTGACCTTCGCCGCGAAACACGCTGGTGCGGAGTCCAACTGAGGCCTGGCCACCTTTGCCGATGCCGCCGACGGTGACCAGCGACACCGTGCCGGCGTCGAGCGAGGTCCGCGAGACGACCTCGACCCGCATCTTCGTGCCCCGCTGCCATTTCGCGAAGACGCGGCATGGGTGGTCTGATCGCGAGATTGCTTGTCGCACTGAGTATATGAAAGGCGTGCCTGGTTGCGGTTCGATCGGCTACCGTGCGGTTGTGGCAATGGAGTGGGTAGCGGTTGTCGGAACGCTGAGCGGTGCGGCTGTCGGCGCCGGCACCACCTTGCTCGTGGACCTGATCAAGGCTCGGCGTGACCGCTCTCAGCGTTTCCAGGACGCACAACGCGGGGTCTACGCTAAGTATCTCGAAGCGTTGGTCAAAACCGATATCGCGGTGCAGGCGTTGGCGATGAGTCAGGCGACCCCACTCTCGAATGCCGACGCTACAGCGGCTTTTCGTTCTCACCAGTTGGTCGCAGCTCGGTTCGAACTGGAACTCGTTGCGCCGCAGGAGATCACCGATGCCGCCGAAGTGGCGTATGACGCGCTGAATGCCGTGCGCGTTACTCTCACAACCACCAGCGTGACTGTCGGACACCGGGGCGTAGGGTCGCCCGAATGGTTGGCGGTTCATGAGCCGTTCCGAATGGCGTTGGACTCGCTGCGGCAAGCGATGCGTGCCGGACTCAACCCTGATCGGTTGCCCTATTCCAGCTAGAGGCGTCGGCGTGGGGGCGGGGGGGGGGGGGGGGGGCCCCCCCCCCGTGGGTAGGGGGGGGTGTTATTGGCACGGGCGCGCCGGGGGGGGGCAAAACCGATACCCCCGTGGCGGTGGGTTTTTAAAAAAAAAGAACCCA
>NZ_JBHXAU010000039.1:61153-73198 GCF_042727395.1 Nocardia sp. NPDC060255
TGCGGTCCTCTATTCGTTTGGTGCCTACAACAACCTTTTTGGTGTCAAATTCACACGTGTGGGCGGCCGGCGGGGCCCGGGGGGGGGGGGGCCCCCCCCACGACCGTGATGGAAGGGCGTTGTGAACTTCCTACGTCCGCGCGGTGGCGTCACATCCGCTATCCCGCTGTGCTCACACACGTGGCGTTGCGCCCGATCCCTTACTCGAGATCTCGAATGCGCCCGTGATGTGGGGATCGGGGCGGTATTGCCGCCACCGCACGGTGTGCTTCCCATCGTGTCGGGATGGGGGCATCACCTCCATTCCTGCTGTGCTGGCTCACTTTCGGGGAGATAGTCGGCGTGGCGGAGGTCCGCGCTGGGTAGCGAGTCCAGGCGCGGGACGGCGCCCCCGCCACTGCCGGTAGTACTGGCTTGGCACCGGGGTCGGTGCGGGCCCGGGGCCCGGCACCGGAACCGGTGCGCGCCGCGCACGGGGTCGCGGCGCGAGAGCGTCGCACAGGATCTTGTCCACCTCGGTGAACAACGGCTCGAAGTCGGGATCGAGCACCAGTCGCCGCGCGTCGAGCGCGTCTGCCGATCCGGTGCCGGTGGTGTTCACGGTCATGACGCTGCCTGGCGGACTGGACGCTAGCCGCTGTTTCCGCGGCTCGGGTCGCCGCCGGAGCTGCGTGAGTAGTGACGGTGCGATTGATCAGGCGGGACACGTTGCGGGGACAGTGTTCGACCACAATGTCCCGGTGAGGTCGTGTTGGTTGTTACGCCCGTCGTTGGCGGAGAAATGCAGCATGCCCTGTCCGTGGCAGATCTTGCCGGATTCGACTGTGATCCGGCCGTCGTTGTCGGCGTGGAGCGGGCCGAGAATCTGCTCGAGCCATATCGGTTGGGGGTAGTCGTTGCCCACGACAACACGGATGTGGATATTCGAGCGAGGAAGGAACCCGCTGCCGCTCACCGTGAACGACCCGTCGCCGTGCGCGGTCACGCTGATGGCCGGCGCGGGGGCGGGGGCGGGTGGATGTGGTTGTGCGCCAGGCACGTACACCTCGGCGGGCACGGTCCAGCCCTGGCGGCACTGGCTGTCGCAGCCCTCCACCACGACCATGTGATTGCCGGGGCTGGTAGTTCGGTCGGTGCGGCCGTCGCTGCCGCTGGAATTGATGTCGGTCTGTTTGCCGTCGACGCTGACGATGAATTTCTCGTAGCTGAACGGGTTTGTGTCGCCCCATTCGACGTGAATGTTGTTGCCGTACCCGTACACCGCGACCGTCATTCCGCTGCCCTGCGCGGGTGACCAGACGATCTGGCCGTTCTCGAAGGGCTGATAGCGACTCGCGCGCCGATTGCGTTCGGCCATGTCGGCGGGGAACCCGGGCGGGGTGTGGACCGGGACCTGTTCGGGGCCGACGAGGCAGCCGATCGGGCTGCGCTCTGCTCCCATCTTCTTCCACCGTTCGCCGATGAATCCGAACGGTTGTTGCGGACAAGGGTGGCCCTGTTCATGCGAGGGCGGGATGGGTGCGGCGAGGGCGCACTGGTCCGCCGATGTCAGCAGTGCCACACCGGCCAGAGCGATACCGATGCGCCGTGCGGTGGAAAAGGTGGACATCACAGCCTCCTGAGTTGTTCGAGTCCGGGCAGACCGTCGCCGGACAGTTGCTCCAAAGCCTTCGGCCGCCCGGTCAGCGTCAGCAGCAATGCGGTGATCGGCCCGCTGACGACGGGGCCGGCGCCGACCGTCCAGTCGATGTCGGTAGCCGTCAGCCGAAAACCCCGCAGGCGTCGCCGCGCCCAGAACGGCCAGCCCATCGCCCAGACGCGCGTCGCGGCGGCCGCGGCGCCGGACGGGGGCACCGCGATCGAGCGGTGCAGCGGGATCGCGATGTCCTGCCCGTGAACGATGGTGTCGAACAAGATGTTCGGCACGTTCGTCACCGCGGGCAGGGTGCGGGCGGACGCGCATGCGCGTAGTTCGGCAACCAGATCGGCATCGGGCCGATCGGCATGATCGCGGGTGAGGGTGTCGATCATCGCGTTGTAGCGTCCGCCCGCTCGCGCGAGGGCCGACAGCGTCGCCCACACGGTCAGCGGCCGGGTGCCGAGGACGATGTGCGCGGCCACGTCCGCCACGCGCCAGCCCGCACACAGCGACGGTGTCTCCCATTCGTCGGCGCTGAGCCCGGCCAGTACGTCCGCGATCGCGTGGCGCTGCTCCTCGATCACCCGCCACGCGCGGTCCTCATCGAACTCCACCGATCCACCTCCGCTAGGATTAAGTCAGCTTCTCTGACTAATTTAATCAGCTTCACTGACTATCAACAAGGAGTGCTGTGTCCGAATCCGTCCCGAACGTCGCAACATTGATGTTCATCGCGTACCGGTCGATAGAGAATCGGGTCTTCGCCGCACTGGCCGAAGGGGGCTTCGGTGAGGTCACTGTCGCTCAGGGACGGTTGCTGGCCAGGATCGGACCGCAGGGCAATCGGCTCACCGACCTCGCCGAACAATCTCAGATCACCAAGCAGACCGCGGGATTCCTCGTCGACCAGCTCGAGCGCGCCGGGTATGTGGAGCGGATAGCCGACCCGACCGACGGCCGCGCCCGACTCGTCCGCCTCGCCGAACGCGGCATTCGCTGCGTCCAGATCGCCAACGCCGAAGCCGGACGAGTCGAACTCGAATGGGAGAACCATCTCGGCGCGCGGCAGATAGCCCAGCTGCGCACGATCATGGCACGGCTGCGCGAGATCGCCGACCCCTACGCCTGAGCGAAACTGCTGGACGGCGGCCGATCGAGGCGATCAGCAGGACACGCTGACTGATTTCTGCTCCGGCAGCGTGCCATAGTTCGCGGGGAGTCGCAGGTGACCTTTGCGAGCGATCGACGCCGGCCCGTTCCCATCGGGTGAAAAGCACCCGCGTCACCCGGGTCGCGGAGGTCCACGGGGTCCCGGCGGCATGATTGATCCTGGGCCACGAGGAGAACTCCGCAACCACCACGCAGGCGTATGTGAGCCTGGATCGACCGGCGGTCGACTTCGCGGACGTCCGGTGAAAACGTTCACCCAGCGCCTGCGAACGACCGAGCTCCGGGTGTTTTAGCTGGTAGAACCCTCCGCAGGCTGCAACCGCAACGAGATGGAGTTGATGCAGTAGCGCTTGTCGGTGGGCGTGTTGTACCCCTCGCCCTCGAAGACGTGGCCGAGGTGGCTGTGGCAGTTCGCGCACAGTACCTCGACGCGGTGCATGCCGAGGGTGTCGTCCGTCTTCAGGATTACCGCGTCGGACTTGGTCGGGTCGAAGAACGACGGCCAGCCGCAGTGTGAGTCGAATTTCTCGGTGCTGCGGAACAATTCGGCGCCGCAGGCTCGGCATTGGTAGATGCCGTCGGTCTTGGTGTCGGTGTATTCGCCGACGAAGGGGCGCTCGGTGGCGGCCTCGCGCAGCACCGCGTACTCCTCGGGGTTCAGCTTGGAGCGCCATTCCTGGGGCGTCAGCTGGATCCGCGGCGCGGGCAGGGACGTATCGGCTTCGGAACTCATCACTCCACGCTAATAGGTTTCGCCACCGTCGTCGCGGAACCGTTGGCCGACCTGGGCGAATCGGGGGTGGTGGTGGCGGGCACCGGCTTGATCCAGGTGGGGTCGATGCCGAACTGCAGACGGCCCTCGCGCTTCGCGGCCAGGTACCGGTCACCGAGCACGCAGAACACCACGATCAGCAGCAGTCCCCAGCCAAAGGTGATGCGCAGGTATTCGACGTCGCGCCCGATGTGCTGCCAACGGTCCGACAGCCACTTGTCGTAACTCATGAACCCGAAGACCGCCAACCACGCGGGCCAATTGCGCAGCACCGAATTGCGCAGCACCACCGTCATCAGGAACGGGAACAGCATCATCGAGTAGTACATCTGCCCCAGCGAGGGCAGCAGGAACATCGCGGTGAGCAGCACACCGGAGGCGGTACACACGAAGAACAGTTCGTCGTCGCGGTAGTAGCGCCACAGCAACCACAGCGAGATGGCGACCAGCACACACATGCCGAGCCGCATGAACCAGATCAGCCACGGCGCGACCCCGTAGTACTCGCCGTTACCGGCGATCGCGCTGTTGAAGTAGTCGCGGGTCTCGAACAGATACGGCGCGGTGTGGCTGAAGAATTTCTCCGGGTCCTTCGACAGCGGCCAGGCGATCGCGGTCAGCACGATCGGCACGCCGAGGGCGGTGATGAATACCTTCCACTGCCCGCGGACCAGCGCGATCAAAAGTAGCGGTATGAGCGTCGGTTTCACCGCGAGACTCAACCCGAGCGCGACGCCGGCCCACAGGTCTCGCCGCTTGAGCAGCAGATGCAGGAACAGCAGCTCGGCCAGCAGAATACAGCCGTTGACGTTGGTGAAAACCAGCGTGTTGGTGACCGTCTCCGACATGAACATCGCGAACAGCAACACCGGCGCGACAACGGAATTCACCGTGAATCGGAACAGCCGGAGCAGCAGATACCAGGCGAGAATGATCGCGGCCGCGTTCAGCAGGATGAACAGCCAGCGCGCCTTCTCGTAGTCGTGCACCCAGGCCACCGGCGCGATGAGCAGCGTGCCACTGGGGTAGTACAGGTAATGCGGGTCGACCGAATCGAGGTTGGCCGTGTACACCGGTCGCCGGTTGAGAAAATCTAGCGACGCCTGGTAGACCGGCCGGAAGTCGTCGGTGATGAAACCGTTGACAGCCTTGATGAAAACCCGGTTCAGCACAGTCATGACCGCGAACGGCCAGAGTGCGAACTTGATCACCTCGGCGGTGGTGCGAGCACTGCGGGGCTCGAGCTGTCGAAGTAACACTGGGGCACGGTACACCGGATCATGTTCCTGCGGTTGTCCGGACCTCTTCGACGCGCCGCTAGAAGCGCTATTCGGGTCGCGAGATCAGGCCGGGCAGGCGGTGCCGTCGGCGGGCAGTTTCGCGTCCTTCAGATAGTCGACCATGGTCCGCTGCGCGCAAGTCGAGTGCGTGGACACGGGGTGACCCCAGCCTTGCCAGGTGACGCCCGCTTGCCGCGCGCCCGCGGCGCCGAGCGCACCGGCGACCGAGGCCTGTCCCGCGTTGCCGACCACCGGATCGGCGATACCGCCGAGCACCAGTACCGGAATGGTGAGCTTGTCCGGCATCGGGGGCGGGGCGGATACCGGCCAGGCCGCGCATTCCATCAGCCCGATCGCCATGTTCTTGCCGAACACCGGGTACTTGGCGCCCCAGGTGCCCATCAGTTCCTTGGCTTTGGTCGGCGTGGGCGGCTGCTGAGTGTCGGTGCAGCGGTTGACGAATTGGCCGTCGCTGCCGATCGCCGCGGACTCGCGCTGGATCAGATTGCCGAGCGTCCCGCGGTCGCCGCGCCCGGCCGCCGACAGCGCGTCGGCGAGTTCGCGGATCCGGTTGGCCTGATCGGCGCGCGGGCTGCCGAGGAAACCGGTGACCGCGGTGAGCAGCGCGTTGGCCGAGATGTCGCCGAGCCCACCGGAACCGGCCCGGTTCACCAGATCGGTGATCGCGGCGCGCGGGTCCGCGCCGAGCGAACAGTTGATCCCGGTGCAGCGCTGAGCGAATGCGGTCAACGCCGCTTCCGCGCCCGTCAATTGCTGCTCGGCCCGGGTGATGGCGTCGGTGCCGACGGCCTCGGGGGAGTCGACGACGAGCCGGGCCAGATGATCGCCGTACTTGCGGGCGTAGCTGAGCGCGACCTTCGCGCCGTTGCCCGAGCCGAGCAGCGCGACGTGGTCGACCTGCCACTGCTTGCGCAGCTGTTCGATGTCGTCGGCGGCGTGCTGTGCGTCGAAGGCGCCCTCGTAGGGCTGCAGGAAATCGCGGCAGGCGATGGTGCCGTCCTGGCTGAACGTGGTCATCGCCGTGACGGGATCGTTTGCGCCAGGGCCGAATTGGGCGTTGTCGGCCAGTCCCTTGCGGACCTCGGGCGGCAGGCAGTCGATCGGCTGCGAGCTGCCGATGCCGCGCCGGTCCACCGCGACGATCGGGCGCGCGGCCAGCAGCGCGCTCGCCGGTCCGGCGGCCAGCCCGGCGAGGGTGGCGGTGGAGGAACGGTCGGCGCCGGAGGTGAGGATCAGCGGGGCGGCGTCGGCCGGGGTCTGGGGCAGCCGGGCTCGGATCGCCGCGGCGCGGAAGTTGCCGAGCACGCCGCCGCTCGCGTCGATCGCGGTCGTGTACTCCGCGCATTCGAGCACCAGCCCGGCAGGGGCGGGACCGAGGCCGAGCAGATCGAGCGTCGGCGTGGTGCAGTCCTTCCACGCCAGGTCGGTCTTCGGCAGCTCAGCGCTCGGCGGCGGGACCGGGATGACCGCGGGCGTGGCGACGCCGCCGACCCGTTGACGCTCGACGGCGACGCCGGGACGGTCGGAGGGTCCCGCCCCGCATCCGGCGATCATTGTCGAGAGTGTCGCGGCCAGCACGACGGCCCGAGTCCAGCGCATGCGCTACAGCCTGCCAGGTTCGGGCAGTTCTTTCATGCACGGGCCCATCGGGTCAGCATCGTGCCGTCGTTGTCGAGCAGGATATGCGCGCGGGACATGGGGTGGTGGAACTCGTGCGCGGACAGCGAAATTCGCCGGGCCGTGCCGCCGACCAGCACGGGTGCGGTGGTCAGGCACAGCTCGTCGACCGCGTCGGCGGCCAGCAGCTCACCGAACAGGTGCGGGCCGCCTTCACACAGCACCCGGTGTAATCGGCGCTCGGCTAGCACGCGCAGCAGCGCCTTCGGGGTCACCGCGAGGTCGCCCGCCTCGATCACGTCCGCGCCCGCGTCGGTCAGTTGCTGCTTGCGGTCGGCGGGTGCGGTGGTCGTGGTGATGATCAAGGGCGGGACGGTCGTGTCGGTGAGCAACCGGGCGCCGAGGTCGATCGCCGCGCTCGCGGTGACCACCGCGATCGGCGGGGCCGCGCCCTCTGGATGACCGCCCATGCCGCGCTCGTGCAGCGCGCGACGACGCTGCGGATCGGTCCTGGCGCCACCGTAATTCTCCGAGCGGACCGTGCCCGCGCCGACGAGCACCACATCGGCCAAGTCCCGCAGCATCAGGAACACTGCTTTGTCCGCAGGCGTGCCGAGGCCGCCGGATTGGCCGTCGCTGGTCGCGGCGCCGTCGATGCTGGACACGAAATTCGCGCGGACCCAGGGTTCGCGAAGGTCGGCCGGGTACGCGTACAACTGCGCGAGATCGTCCGGTCTCAGGTCTGTGAGCTGGATCGCATTGTGGATACGCTGCATGGAGGTAGATCTCACCACGTCATTAGGCTTCCGTCATGCAAGAACGCCTCGTCGACCGCCACCCTGAGGTTCCGGCCGACCAGCTCGTCGCCCAGATGGTGCCCCCGCCGATGTTCGACGACGTCAGCTTCGCCTCCTACATTCCGGACCCCAAGGAGCCGAGCCAGGCGGCGGCGGTGCGCAAGGCCGAGGAGTTCGCCGGCGAGGTGGCCAAGATCTATCAGGCGGTGAACAAGAAGAGCCTGTTCGGCAAGAAGAAGCAGGTGTCCGGGGCGGGGCTGTACCTGGACGGCGGATTCGGTGTCGGCAAGACCCACCTGCTCGCCTCCATCTTCCACAGCGCGCCCGCGCCGAAGTCGTTCGGCACCTTCGGCGAGCTCACCAATCTCGTTGGCGCCCTTGGGTTCACCAATGCGGTGGAGCGGCTGTCGGCGAACAGCGTGCTGTGCATCGACGAGTTCGAGCTCGACGATCCCGGCGACACCATGCTGGTCTCGCGGCTGCTGACCGAGCTGTCCGCGAAGGGCGTCTCGATCGCGGCGACCTCCAACACGCTGCCGGGTCAGTTGGGCGAAGGTCGTTTCGCCGCACAGGATTTCCTGCGGGAGATCAAGAAGCTCGGCTCGATCTTCGAGCCGGTTCGGGTCGACGGCCCGGACTACCGGCACCGCGATCTGCCGCCCGCACCGGAGCCGACCTCGTCGGCGTTGCTGACCGAACGGGCCGCTGCCACACCGGGTTCCACGCTCGACGACTTCGACGAACTGCTCAAGCACCTGAGCACGCTGCACCCGTCGAAGTTCGGCGCGCTGATCGCGGGGGTGTCGGCGGTGTTCATCGCGAACGTGCATCCGGTCACCGATCAGGCCGTGGCGTTGCGCATCGTGGTGCTGGCCGACCGGCTCTACGACGCGAGCATCCCGGTGACGGTGTCCGGTGCCAAGCTGGATCAGATCTTCTCGCAGGAGATGCTCGACGGCGGGTATCGCAAGAAGTATCTGCGCGCGATTTCGCGTTTGCTCGCGCTGTCCCGGTTCGAGGTCACCGCGTAAACCCCCCTGGTTTGAACAACCAATGTTTCATTTGGTTTGCTGGGGCCTCGGGGGAACCGATGATTGGAGCATTCGCATGACCCGCTCGCTTCGCACCCCGATCGCGCTGGCCGCCGGGCTGGCCGTCGCCTTCGGGCCGGTGACCGGTGCCGCACTCGC
Organism: Nocardia sp. NPDC060255; assembly: GCF_042727395.1. Lineage (NCBI taxonomy): Bacteria > Bacillati > Actinomycetota > Actinomycetes > Mycobacteriales > Nocardiaceae > Nocardia > Nocardia sp. NPDC060255. Next base: position 69,640 of record NZ_JBHXAU010000039.1, read on the forward strand.
CGAGCCGCCCGCCGCCTCGGCCGTCGCGTTCGACCGTTCGCTGAATTTGCAGGGCGTGCAGAATGCTCGCGACATCGGCGGATACCGGACCGCCACCGGCAAGACCGTGCGCACCGGCCTCGTCTACCGCACCGGCCAGTTGAACAACGCGACCCCGGCCGACCTCGCCGAACTGTCCGGCCGTCAGGTCCGCGTCGTCGACGACCTGCGCACGGTCTACGAGCGCGCGCTCGGCCCGGACAAGGTGCCCGCCGGCGCGACCGCGAACTGGGACGACGTGATCGGTCAGGCCCCGCCCGCGGTGCTGGCCAGCACCCTCACCGGCGGCGACAGCCTCTACCGCGCGTTCATCACCGCCCCCGGCGCCAACCAGGCCTTCGCCTCGGTGCTGCACGACATCATCAACACCGACGGCGCGGTGCTGTTCCACTGCACCGCGGGCAAGGACCGCACCGGCTGGACCGCCGCCGTCCTGCTCACCGTCCTCGGCGTCGACCGCGACACCGTCAACCAGGACTACCTGCTGTCCAACCAGTACCGCAACGCCGCCCCGAACGACACGATCAACGGCGTCCAACAGCCGTGGCTCGACGCCGCATTCGACCAGGCGAACCAGACCTACGGCAGCTTCGACAACTACGTCCGTGACGGACTGAAGCTCACCGACGGTGACATCGCGGCACTGAAGGCCAAGCTGCTCGGCTGATTCGGGCAGGGCGGTGCCGGCGTGAACGCCGCTACGATCCGGTCATGACGAAGTTCAAGACGTGGGACGGCCTGGAACTCAACTATCGGGTGTGGGAGGGCGAGGGCGTTCCGGTCGTGTTGCAGCACGGGGTGGTTGCGGATACCAATGCGAATTGGATGAGCACGGGGGTGGTCGGCGCGCTGCAGGCGGCTGGGCGCACGGTGGTGTCGCTGGATGCGCGCGGGCACGGGCGCTCGGCGAAGCCACACGATTCGGCGCAGTACTCGTGGGAGTTCATGGCCAAGGACGTCAGTGCGCTGTACGACGAGCTCGGGTTCGACCGCGTTGTGCAGGTGGGTTATTCGATGGGCGCGATCATCTCGCTGCTGGTCACCGCCGCCGATGAGCGAGTCGAGCGGTTGGCGATCGGCGGGGTCGGTTCGGGGGTGCTCGATTGCGGTGGTGTCGATCGCCGGGTTGTCGAGTTGACCGATCTGCAGACCGCGATGGGTGACGACAACGAGGGCGCGCCGTCCACCGCGATGATGTTCCGGATTCTCGCGGACGCGGTGCATGCCGACCGGCAGGCCATTCAGGCGCTCGCGATCGGCCTCGACTCGCGGCCGATCGACGGTCTGGCCGATGTCACCGTGCCGACGCTGGTGCTCGCGGGTGACAACGACCCGTTCGCTGCGGAGCCCGAACGTCTCGCTGACGCGCTGCCCAACGGAAAGCTCAACGTGGTGCCTGGTGATCATCTGATGGCTGTCATCGCGCCGGAGTTCCACAGCGCGCTGGTTGATTTCGTGAAGTGAGTTAGAAGACCAACCGCATCACGAAGTCGTCGTGGCGTTGATTGCCGACGGTGTTGGTCTTGGTGCCGACCGAGCTGAATCCGTGCTTCTCGTAGAACCGCCGAGCTCGCGCGTTCTCCTGGCTGACACCGAGCCACACCCCGGCGAACTCGCCGTCGCGTGCCCGTTCCAAACACGCGTGCATCAGCGCCGTCGACACCCCGCTGCCGTGATGGCCCGGCACCACATACATCTTGTTGATCTCCACCACCGGCCGCAGGCCCACCACCTCGGCCACCGCCGAATCCGCGGGTTCGCCCGCGATGAGCATCGCGTAGCCGACGATCTCGTCGCCCGCGACGGCCTTGAGCACGATCCTGGCCGGATCGCTCAGATACTCGCCGAACCGTTCCCCGGACAGCGCCTCGGTGATGAAGATGTCGATATCGTCGGCGGTCGCCTCCGGTGGGCAGGCGAGGGGAAAGGTCGCGGCCGCAACGTCACTGAGTTCTTCGGCGTCCCACAGGCCGGCCCGGTCAACAGTGACCGGGATGTTGCTCATGACTCCGCCTCGCTGGCGCTCGGTTCCGTCATGCGCGAGGCGCCCTGTGTTTTTGATTCGCTCGCTGACGCTCACTCATGTGTCCAGTAGAGCATGATCGTCCGGAGAGGTGGGATGTTTGTCTGCTTCAGGCCGCGCGTGGAACACCCGCGCCAACCCGATCAGCGCCGCCGCGAACACCAGCGGAATCACGAATCCGATCCGATGCCCGAAGCCCGCCGCGACCGCGCCGACCACCCCGCCACCCACCAAAGTGCCTGCGTAATTGAAGAGATTCAGTCGTGCGATGAGCGCGTCCAGACCGCGACCGCTGGTCAGCTGCCCGGCCTCGCTGAAGCACAGCGGCGCGATCACCGGCATGCCGACGCCCGCGATCAGGAAGCCGACGATCGCGACGATCGGCCCGGGCGCGGCGATCACGGTCGCCAAGCCGACCACACCGATGGCCGCCGCTGTCCGCACCACGCGCCGCGGTCCGAACCGTCGCACGAACAGGTCGCCGGTGAGCCGCGCGATCAGTGACGTGCCTTGGTACGCGGCCAGCCCCAAGGCCGCCGTCGCCGAACTGGCGAGCAGGTCATCGGTCAGGAACAGTGCCGACCAGTTACCGACGGCCAAATCGATGGCGAACACCAACGCCATCGCGATACCGAACACCCAGTACGCACGGAACGCCACCGGCGCGGGTTCGACGACCTCCTCGGCCGGACCGGCTTCCGCCTCCCGGGGGCCCAGCAGCCGCGGTCCGAGGATCAACCCGATGACGAGCACGATGCCCGCCGCCCCGAGCAGCGACTCGCGCAGCGTCACCCCCAGGGCCTCGCACCCCGACACGAACAGCGCGCCGGTGATCGACCCCGCACTCCACGCCGCATAGAACGACGACAGTACGAACTTCCCGTACCCGTGCTGAATGAACACCGCCTGCATGTTCGTGCTCGCGTCGACGATGCCGACCGCGATCCCGTAGCAGCTGAGCCCGATCAGCAGCACCGCCGTGTTCGGCGCGAACGCGACCGCGGTACCGGTGACCGCGATGAGCAGCAGCCCGATCCGCACCGTCACCCGGCTCGACCAGCGCAGCGCCAACTGTTCCGCCGCCACGCTGCCGCCGCCGGCGAGCAGCGACACCAACACCACCGAGCCGACGATCAACCCGTCGGACAGCCCGAACTTGTCCTTCTGCTGCGGCAACTGGGTCAGCACCACGGCGAAGAAGAACCCCTGCAACCCGAACGCGAACGAGTTCGCGATCCGGGCGCCCCGCAGGATGGGCGCGATCGAACTCATCTGCGCAGGGTAGCGGGGTAACCGCGGTCCCGCGCGCCGAATCAAACCGCCCGCCTGCCGCGGATCGGGCTCCCTCTCGATGCGACGCACGCCTCTTGATTTCCGGCACCCGGAATTGCATGCGAAACCTGGTCTCAACTGACAGCACATCCCTGACACTCCAGTGACAGGACATCCCGGACACTGACCGGTCGGTCGATGAGTGTTCATCGATGGGCCAGAAGG
>NZ_JBHXAU010000040.1:0-57934 GCF_042727395.1 Nocardia sp. NPDC060255
AGGGCTCCGTTGTCCCATCCCTCACGTTCGAGTTCTTTACGGGCCGCCACGATCAACCCACTCATCAACTCATCGGTGCGGGTCGGGCTGGTCTTGGGTGCCCGCGAACGCGGCATCAGACCAGTCAAACCCTCCTGCGCGAACCGGCGCCGATATACATAAAACCTGTCGCGGCTGATCCCCAACTCCGCACACACCTGAACCACCGTCGCCCGACCAGCAGCAACATCGGCGAACACAGCAGCAAGCCTCTGCTCCATCGTGACTACCTTCTGGCCCATCGATGAACACTCATCGACCGACCGGTCAGTGTCCGGGATGTCCTGTCACTGGAGTGTCAGGGATGTGCTGTCAGTTGAGACCGGAAATCGCATGCGATTCCAGGTGCACCAAATCGGAAAGCGTGCGTCTAGACCTCGGTGATCCCCGTGCGGTGGCGTTGCGCGAGTTCGGCGTAGAAGCCGGGGTTGAGCTTGATCCACGACTCGGCGGGGGTGCCTTCGATGGGACGCTTCACCACGGCGGGGGAGCCCGCGGCGAGCACACCATCAGGGATTTCGGTGCCCGGCTGGACCAGCGAGTGTGCGGCAATCATTGTGCCCGCACCGATTTTCGCCATATCGAGCACGGTAGTTCCGTTGCCCACAATGGCTTCCGCACCAACGGACGCGCCGTGGAACACCACGCTGTGTGCGATCGTCGCGCCGGGGCCGATCTCCATCGGCACGTCCGGCGGCACGTGCAGCACGGCGTTGTCCTGAATGTTGGCGCGTTCACGAATGATGATCGGCGCCAGGTCCGCACGCAGCACCGCGCCGTACCAGATCGAGGCGCCCGCCTCGACCCGCACGTCACCGATCAGGGTGGCGGTCGGAGCGATGAACGCGGTCGGATCGACCTGCGGCCGTTTGCCTTCGAATTCGTAGAGGGGCATTCGGACACCGTAACGCCGATGCGGTCACCAGCGGTCGGCGTAGGCGCTGGCCCGCTCCGCCGCGGTGACCATCGGGCGCAGCTGTGCGATGAACCCGTGCGCGGTCACCGGAACGATGTCGACGTCGGTGCCGGTGCGCACCGAGTAGCGGCCGTCGTCGACCACATCGATCCAGCAGAGCACCCCGAACGGACGCAGTTCACCCGCGCCGCGCCGGGCGGACACCACGATCTGACCGATGCCGTCGCGCGGCTGCCGCAGCATTCGGCGGATGCGGCTGGGCACGGTCGGCCCCGCGACCGGCACGGTGACCAGGTCGCGGCTGTCCTCGCCGACCCGGGCCAGCGGCGCGGTCAATCGCGGCGTGGTGCCCGGCGTCCGCTCCGGCAGCATCGAAACAACCCGGGCGGTCAGGCTTTTCACACTGCCGACGAACAGCCGGATGTCACCGCCACGGTCCGCGGTCGCGCCGGGTCGCTGCGCGGCCACCACCGCGACATTGCCCGCCGCGGCGCCGAGCACCCGCACCGGCCGGACCGCGTCCGCGCCCGGCGCACCATCGCGCTCGCCGAACACCTCGATCCGCAGTTCTGGCGCGCCGAGCACGCGCAGCGCCGCTTCGAGGTCGGCATCGAGCACCCGATCGCACCAACTCTGCAAGGCCGGTAGTTGGGTGTCCCGCTCTGTGGTGTCGCGCGCGGACAATCGGACGGCCAGCGGATACGGAATCCGGTCGCCGTCGGTGCGCGCCCAGGCCAGCGCGAACTGGTCCGGCGTCAGCGTCCAATTCACTCCAGCTCGGTCCACTCGCCGAGCACCGGCGGCGTGGTCGGATCGATGGCGCCGATCAGCTCGCCGTTGTCGTCGGACGGTTCGAGGTAGGTCGGGAGGTCGTCGAAGTGGAAGTCGTCCTCGTCCTCCTCGTCGAAGCGCGCGGCGCGGGCACCGGCGTTGGCGGCGTTCGCGGCGACGCTGGATCCTTGGCGCGGTGCGTCGCCCGCGACCATCGCCCCACCCATCAGGCCGCCCATCGCACCCGCGCCGAGGCCGCTGACCGCGTCACTGCTGCCGCTGTTGCTGCTGCCACTGCGTCGATCGTCGCGCTTGCGCTGCTCGTCGGCGGTCGCGCTCGCGGTGCCCGGTGTGGTCGGAACAACGATCGGATGAGCTGACGCGGCGGTGGTGCTCGGTGTCGCGGCCGCAGTGGCAGCGGGCACGGTGTGCAGCCTGGTCGCGGCCGGTGCCAAGGACAGTGGCGTATCCGTTGCGGCCGCCGTGACCCGGGGTGTGGCAGGTGCGGCCGGACTACCCGCGCCCGCGTCGGTGGCTGCGCCGGCGGCGGCGACCGTCGTCGCGGGTGTGGTTTCGTCTTGCTGCTGCTCGGCCGCGACCTGCTGCTCGACCGGTGCGTCCGCAGCCGGTACCTCGGCGGGCTGTGTCGCGATGGACGAGGTGTTCAGCGGAACCTGTTGCGCGACAGGGGTTCCCGCGTCGACACCAGACCCGGTCGCCTTGCTGACCGGCGCACCGCTCGGCGCGGTCGGCGCGTCACCGAACTGCTCGTCCAGGAACGCGGGCACGTCATTGCCGGTCGGGATGAACACGCCGGTGTAGATATCGTTCATCGAGCGCACGATGTCCTGACGCGTGTGCTCGGTCGTCTTCTGATCGGCGACGTTGCTGGTGGCCTGCGTCGGATCCAGCAGCGCGGCACCCAGATCGGGCGTCTTCCCGGACGGCGCGGACACCGCGGCCCGCAGGGCCTCGGCCGCATCGCCCGCCTGACCGAGCCGCTGCGAGACGACGGCCAGCACGTCGGCGAGGTCCTGCCCGGTCTGCTCGAAGCCCCGCACGGCCTCGGCGGCGCATTGGGCCGCGCTGCCGCGCCAGCCGTCGGCGATGGCCGCGCGAATCTCGATGTGCGCCTGCGCGACCGCGTCGGCCAGCCCGGCCGCCGCGGTACCCCAGGCCTGCTGCCCGCCGGTGAGCACGGCGGGCTTCATCAGCTGCACCTTCTCGTGGATCTCCTGATGGGTCAGGTTGTCGAAGACCTCGACGGTCGGCGCGTACGGCGGGTCGTTGCGCCTGTTGAGCGTCCGCTCGGGCGTGTGCGGCAGCTTACGCATGGGCTGCTCCGTCCGCGTCGATCCGGCCGACCGCCGAGGCGAGCACGTGGTCGGCGCGATGGTAGGCCGCGCCGGCGGCCCGGAAGGTGAGCGCGAGTTCCCTGGCGGCTTCGGCGTATTCCCACAGTCGGGTGAGCGCGCCGTGCGCCTTCGTCTCGAAGCCGGCGCGCAACGCGTCGCCGGAGGCGAACCCGCCGAACCCGGGCAGCGCGGCCGCGGCGTTGAGCGACCGGATCTGATCCTCGATCTGATTGGCCAGTTGCTCGTAGCGGCGCGCGCATCGTTCGTGCACCCCGCTCGCGACGAGCACGCGGTCGATCCACAGCTCGCCGTCGTTGACCGCGGTGTGTAGCCCCGCGGCACTGACACCGGGCGCCGTGAATTCCGACAGATCCGGGCTTCCGACCCCATTGGCGTTCTCGTTAGATGGCACCTGACGTCCCCCTTCCTCATCTCTGAGCGAGGCTCAGCTCACGGGCGCCGTGCCAACCCCACGACGACACCCTGCATCCAGTCCGCGATGTCGGCAGCGACCCGCGCGTGCACCGGCTCGTGCAGCAGATCATGCCCGGCATCGGCGTACTCGCGTAAATCTACCGATTCGTGGCGCTGAGTCCATACCCTGACCGCATCAATCGGCGCTCGCCGATCCTCGACGCCGTGCACCGCGAGGATCGGAAGGTTGCGCGGCAGTGGTGTTCCCAGCGCGCCGGGCGTGCCCCCACCAAGCGCCCGCTTCGAGACGCCGGACAGCACCAGGCCGGTCACCGCGTCGGCCGGAATAGCGGGCCGCAGCGGGTAGGCGCGCTCCACCGCGGTGGTATCCGCGCCCGCTTCCGGTGCCGCGGCGCCGAACAGGGCGAGCACGGTGACCGCGCCCAGCGAATGACCCATCAGGACCAACGGCGATGCCGGCACCGTGGCGCGCACGAGGTCGAACAGCCGCACCGCGTCCGCCACCAACTCCATCAGCGTGCCGGGATTGCCGTGATCGCCCTCGCTGAGTCCCTGCCCCGAGGTGTCGAGCGCCCACGTTTCGATGCCTGCGGTCTTCAGCGTCCTGGCGAACCGGTGGTAGTGGCCGCTGTGCTGACCTATTCCGGGCAGCAGCAGCACTGTCGCAACGCTGTTTTCGATCGGCCACCGCCGATAATGCATCCGGCCGCGCTCGCCGTCGAAAAATGGCATCCCCTGATCTTGCCAAAGATTTTGTCGCTCATGGGACTTCACGATGCGTCCAGTCGGCCGCCGCGCGTCTTCGCCCCGGCCAGGCCCGGTGTGAGAACGCACTCCTTCTGTTCAGGTGGCTAGACTCCCAGCCGATTGCCCTACCTGCTTGCAGAGACCGAGGTGCCCGTTGAGAAGACTCCGTCGCCCAGGCTCCTTGCTGTGGCCCGCCGCCCTGATCGCCTTGGCGTGCACCGCGCCGGTCGCCGCCGCGGACCCGATCGCCGCGCAGCCGGTCGTCGCGTGCGCACCCGCGCTCGCCGCGACCGCGGTACCCGCCGGAGTGCCGATGCTCGACTGGTCGGAGAACGTCGGCTACGACGTCGCGGGCAACCTGTGGGTCTCGCGGGTGTACCGCAATGTGGTGCAGCGCTATGACCGTTCCGGCGCGCTGACCGCGACCGTTCCGGTCGACTTCCCCGGTGCCGTGCGCAGTGGTCCGGATGGCTTGCTCTATGTCGTCTACGGGGACACGCCGACCAGCCTGGTCAGTCCCGGCGGCGTGGTCCGTTTCGACCCGACGGCGGCCGACCCGAAGCCCGAGGTCTTCGTCTCCGGCGTGCGAACCATGCCCAACGGCGCCGCGTTCGACGCGGACGGTTACCTCTACCTCGGTGCGTCGTTGTCCGGCGTGATCCGGGTGCGCCCGGACGGCACCGTCGACACCGCGTGGACCGACCAGGCCCCCAAGGGAAGTGCGAACGGTGTCGTCGTGCGCGACCGTGTGCTCTATGTGACGTCCAATGGCGGCCCGCTCGGCCGGGTTCTGCGCGTCCCGATCGATGCTCCCGGCGCCACCTCCGTTGTCGCGGACATCGCTTCGCCGGTGCCCGGTATTCCGGACTTCACCGATGATCTCCTCGTCGACTCGTCCGGAATCCTTTATGTGACCACAATTTTCGGCCAGCTCGTCCGCGTCGATCCGGTCACCGGCGCTGCCTGTGCGGTGCTGAGCGGTGAGCCGTTGACCTCGGTCGTCGCCACGCCGGGGCAGCCCGATCAACTGATCGCGGGTACCGAGAGCGGTGCGGTCCTGCGAATTCAGTTGCCGCGCTGAGCGTCAGCTCGAAGCGGGCCGCCGACAGCGCGGTCGATGCGCGTGCACACCGTGCGCAGCTGCCGGATCAGCTCCGGCGGCTCGTGCACCTCGAAATCGACGCCGAGGGCAATCAATCGGTGCGCCAACCATTCCGGGGAGTCGTCGCGGAGGGTGTCCAGGCGACAGGTGTTTTCATCGATCGTGATGACGTCGCCGGGTGCATCGCCCAGTCGACCGGTGATCCGTCTGGCGGGTGCATGAAGGGTGACCGAGAGACGGAAAGTCGGCGTGCCCCAGTTGGTTCGGTGTCCGGCCACATAGGCGGCGGGATCGGCGGCCGGTAGTTCGTGCGCGGTGAACCGGGCGGCGGTCGCCTGCGGTCGCTCGACGCGATCGACCCGGTAGATGCGCCAGTCGTTTCGATCGACGTCGAAGCCGACGAGGTACCAGCGATGTCGGGACGGAACGAGTCCGACCGGCTCGGCATGCCGCCGCGATTCCGTGTCACCACCGTCGCGATACGTGAAACGCACACGCTCCCTGTTGGTTACGGCAGCGGCCAGCGCCGTAAGCACCTCGGGGTCCACCAGCGGACCGGTGTCGGCGGGCAGCGCCAGCGCGGTGCCGAGCACGCGCACCCGGCGGCGCAGCTTCGCCGGCAGCACCTGCTCCAGCTTGGTGAGCGCGCGCACCGACGCCTCCTCGATGCCCGCGACCGCATAACCCGCCGCGGCCCGCAGACCCACCGCGATGGCGACCGCCTCGTCGTCCTCGACCAGCAGCGGCGGCAGCGCGGACCCCGCCACCAGCCGATAGCCGCCCGCCGCGCCCATCGTCGCGTCCACCGGATAGCCGAGCTCGCGCAGCCTGTCGATATCGCGGCGCACCGTGCGGTCGGTGACGCCGAGCCGTTCGGCCAGTTCGCTGCCCGGCCATTCGCGCGGGATCTGCAGCAGTGACAGCAGGCGCAGCAGCCGGGCGGGTGTGTCGTTCATGAAGTCGAGGATCTCAGAAAACTAGGACATTGATAGTCCTAGATCACTCTTAATGTGGTGCCCAGATCGCCAGACCGACCCGAGGAGCAGCAACAATGGCCGACAACCGCACCGCAATTCGCCCGTTCCGCATCGACATCGCGCAGGCCGACCTGGACGACCTGAACGACCGGTTGCGCCGCACCCGCTGGTCGGCGCAGCTGCCCGGTTCGGGTCGGGACCGCGGCGTACCGGTCGCCTACCTGCGGGAGCTCGCCGATTACTGGCGGACCGAATTCGACTGGCGCGCACAGGAAGCGGCGCTGAACGAGTTTCCGCAGTTCAGCACCGAAATCGACGGCCTCGACGTGCATTTCGTGCATGTGCGCTCACCTGAGCCGGACGCGGTGCCGCTGATCCTGACCCACGGCTGGCCGAACACCTTCGTCGAATTCAGCAAAACCATTGACCTGCTGAGCAATCCGCGCAAGCACGGTTTCGATCCTGCGCAGGCCTTCCACGTCGTGGTGCCGTCGGTGCCCGGCTTCGCGTTTTCGGAGGGACCGCACGAAGTGGGGATGACGCCGGGCCGGGTGGCCGCGATGTGGCTCGAGCTGATGACTCGGCTCGGTTATCAGCGATTCGGTGCCCAGGGCGGCGATCTCGGCGCGTACGTCGCGCCCGAGCTGGCGATCGCGGCGCCGGATCGGGTGATCGGCGTGCACCTCGACGGCGGCATCGGCATGCCGACCGCGGCCGACGTGCCGACCATGACCACGGACGAGCGCGCCGAATGGGAGCTGATGCAGAAGTGGATGACCGGCCTGAACCACCACGTCCTGTTGCACGCCGCGCCGCAGACCTTCGCGCACGCCTGGACCGACTCACCGGTCGGGCTGCTCGGTTGGCTGATGCACAAGTTCAACGAATTCGCGCCACTCGCAGACCAGGCCGAGGACGTCATCGACCGCGACCACCTGCTGACGAACATCAGCCTGTACTGGTTCACCAATACGGCAGCCAGCTCATCCTGGCCGATGTACAACGGTCTCGGCGACAACGGTTTTGCCTGGCCAAAGGGTCAAAAGCTGGTGCCGACGGGCGTTTACGGCGGCGGTTCGGCGCTGATGCTGCGACTTGCCCAGCGCGACAACGACATCGCGCACTGGCCGGAGGGCAACACCGGCAATCACTTCGTCCCGATGGAACTGCCACGAATGCACGTCGCCGATATCCGCGCCTTCTTCGCGAAGGTCAGCTGAATCGGACTGTGCGGCACCGCCATCCGTGGCGGTGCCGTCGTATCAGTTGGCGGGCTTACTGAACTCGCCGTGCACCGCCGCACCGGCAGGCGCGCTGGGGGCGGTCGGCGTCGGCGCCGCGGGCGGTGCTGGGGCGGGCGCCGGAGCAGCCTCGGGTGCCGGGGGAGCAGGCGCGGGAGCGGGTGCCGGCGCGGCGGGCGCCGGCGCGGGCTTCTGCTCGGCGGGCGGCGCGGCCGCCGGGCCGGTCTCGGTCCCGTTGGGGCCCGGTGTGATCAGTCCCGGGGCGTTGGTGTTCGACGGCTTCGGCTGGATCACCGGCTGATCCGGCACCATGAAGGTGCCGACGGTCGGCGTCATCAAGCAGTGCGCGAACGGGTAGTCGATGATGCCCCACATCGAGGCGATCACCGTGCCGGGCCCGCTGTTCACCGTCTTGGACAGCGACGGCAGGCCGTATTCGGTGAGGTCGTCGAGCGGGTCGATCCCGCTGGCGCCGTTGTTGATGTTCACCCAGGCCACCACGAGGCCCGAGGCCAGCGGCGTGCCGGGGTGCCCGGGCGTCGCGCTGAATCGCAGGGTGCCCGGCGCGACATTGAGGTCCTGGCTGGGGCCGACCCCGTCGGTGGTCGCGGCGGCGATGATGGTGGTGACCGGTCCGATGCTGCCGCAGCCGAAAGTGGGTGCGGCGTAGGCGAACGGGGTGAAGGCGCTGGTGACGTGGCGCAGTCCGGCCACATCGGCGAGCTTGGTGTACTCGGTCAGCGCGCCGACACCCGCCTGCACGGTCGGGTCGGGACCTGCGGTCTCGGTGAGGTGGGCCAGCCCGGTGTCCAGCGGCGACGGTTCCGGATCGGCGGTAGCCGTACCACCGATGGTCAGCGCCGCGCCGATGCCGAGAGCTGTCACGGCCGATGCGGCGCGTGCGATGGTCCTGCCGTTCACTCGAACTCCTCGATACGCAAAGTCTCGGGGTCCCCAACCCACGTGCAGCAACGTACCAGTTCGCCCGGAATACCGCCCGGGTAGCGCCGCTGTTCACCCAGTGTTGACGCCCGCGAGCGTGTCCTTCCGGTGTGATCCACTCGACAGTGGAGGATTACTCGAGGGTAGGTTGGACTCGGACGTTACGAGACACAGACGGAGCTGCGTATGAAAATAAGCCTGTCCCCAGACGAAGTCGCGTTCCGCGACGAACTGCGAAACATCTACCGGACCGAGATCCCCGCCGAGATCCGTGAGCGCTTCAAGTACGGCCAGGAGCTGTCCCGCGACGACATCGTCCGCTCGCACAAGGCGCTGAACGACAACGGACTCGCGGTGCCGAACTGGCCGGTCGAGTGGGGTGGCAAGGACTGGACCCCGATGCAGCGCCACATCTGGCAGGACGAGATGCAGCTCGCCTCGGTGCCCGATCCGCTGACGTTCAACGCGCAGATGGTCGGCCCGGTGATCGCGCACTTCGGCTCGCAGGAGCTCAAGCAGCGCTTCCTGCCGCCCACCGCCGCGCTCGACATCTGGTGGTGCCAAGGCTTTTCCGAGCCCGACGCGGGCTCGGACCTGGCCTCGCTGCGCACCACCGCGGTGCGCGACGGCGACTCCTACATCGTCAACGGCCAGAAGATCTGGACCACGCTGGCCCAGTACGCGGACTGGATCTTCTGCCTGGTGCGCACCGACCCGAGCGCGGCGAAGAAGCAGGCGGGCATCTCGTTCCTGCTGTTCGACGTGAAATCGCCCGGCGTCACCATCCGCCCGATCAAGCTGATCGACGGCGGCTACGAGGTGAACGAGGTGTTCTTCGAGAACGTCCGCGTCCCGGCCGATCAGCTGGTCGGCGAGGAGAACATGGGCTGGACCTACGCCAAGTTCCTGCTCGGCAACGAGCGCACCGGCATCACCGGCGTCGGCCGCACCAAGGTGAAGCTCGGCATCGCGAAAGAGTATGCGGCGCAGACGAAGTCGGGCGACGGCACGCTGCTGTCCGATCCGCTGTTCGCGGCGCGGGTCGCCGAACTGGAGAATGAGCTGCTCGCGCTGGAACTCACCCAGCTGCGCGTGGTCTCGAATTCCTCGGACGGCAAGCCGAATCCGGCGTCCTCGGTGCTGAAGCTGCGCGGCTCGGAGCTGCAGCAGGCCGCCACCGAGCTGCTGGTCGACATCGCGGGCCCGGACATGCTGCCGGTCGGTGCCGGCGAGATCGCCTCGCCCGGTTGGGCGCAGCGCAGCGGCCCCAGCTACCTGAACTACCGCAAGACAACCATCTACGGAGGCTCCAGCGAGGTGCAGCGCACCATCATCGCCTCCACGATCCTCGGATTGTGAGGCGCCGCCATGGATTTCGATCTCACCGATGAACAGGAAATGCTGCGGGACACGGTACGTGACCTGCTCGCGCGCAACTACGACCCCGAGACCAGGCTGAAGGTCACCGACACCGAACTCGGCTGGAGTCGCGAGGTGTGGCAACAGCTCGCCGAACTCGGTGTGCTCGGACTGACTTTCACCGAGGAGGACGGCGGCGTCGGCGCCGGACCGGTGGAGACGATGGTCGTGCTGCGGGAGGTCGGGCGCAGGCTGGCGCCGGAGCCGATCCTGGACGCGGTGCTGCTGCCGGGCGCGCTGATCGCCCTCGCGGGCAGCGCCGAACAGCGGCAGCGGGTACTGCCCGAGGTGGCGGCGGGCAGCAAGCTGCTCGCCTTCGCGCACGGTGAGCCCGGTGTGCGCTGGCCGTCCACCGAACTCGCCACTACGGCTGTGCCGCAGGGTGATTCGTACGCGCTGACCGGCATCAAGAACCCGGTCGTGCACGGCGACTGCGCCGACGAACTGGTGGTCAGCGCGCAGCTGCCCGGCGGCGGCACCGGGCTGTTCCTGGTCGCGGCCGACGCCGCCGGGGTGACCCGGAAGTCCTACCGCACGGTGGACGGACAGCGCGGCGCGCAGCTCGAATTCGAGCAGGCCACCGCAGAATTGCTCAGCGGCGGCGTCGATGCGGCCGAAGCGATTCAGACCGCGCTGGTGCAGGCGCAGGCGAGCCTGTGCGCGGAATCCGTCGGTGCGATGGAGGAGGCGCTGCGGTTGACCACCGATTACCTGAAGCAGCGCAAGCAGTTCGGGGTCACGCTGTCGAAGTTCCAGGCGCTCACGCACCGGGCCGCCGACATGTACGTCTCGCTGGAACTGGCGCGCAGCATGAGCCTGTACGCCACCGCTGCGGTCGCCGACGACGCGATCGATCCCCAGGTCGCGTCGCGGGCGCGGCTCCAGGTCGGCCGCTCGGCGCGGCACATCGGCCAGGAAGCCATCCAGATGCACGGCGGCATCGGCGTCACCGCGGAGTACCCGGTCAGCCACTACGTGGCCAGGCTCACCGCGATCGAGCGCACGTTCGGCGGCGGGCTCGACCACCTGCGGGTGCTCAGCGCGAAGGTCGGCGAGTACGGGCTGCCCGAGCTGTAAACCCTTGCGGTGGTGCGCGATCCGCGCACCACCGTGGGTCACTCGTCGTTGGTCGACTGGCCGCCGTACGGATGCGTTGTCGGCTCGTCCGGAGTCGTTGTGGTCGGTCGCGGCCGCGTTGTCGGCCGGGTGGTGGTCGGCCGCGTCGTGGGAGCTTCGGTGGTGGTCGGCGACTCGGTCGTGGGCCGGGCGTCCTCGGAGGGACGCTCGTGCGGCGGGTGTCCGTTCGGCAACGCGCCCGGTGCCTCTTCCGGTGGCGGCGTTTCGCCCGGTGTCGTGGTGCTGAAGCCGGTGAACGGCGTCGCGTGCGGTGCCTGGTAGGGCGCGATCTGCCAGGTCGGCGACGGCGGAATCGCCACCTTCGGCATCGTCCCGCTGGGTCCCTCGTGCGCGACGGGCGCGACGTTCGGGTCCGACTGCAACGGCGGGGGCGCGACGTAGGTGTCCTGCTTGCCGATTCCGCAGGCGCCGATGAGGACGAGCCCGACGGAGATCGCCCCTGCGGCGATCGCCGGACCTGCGATCTTGGTCCTGGTGCTCTCCATCGGTGATCACTCCTGCTGCGGTTCGAGTCGGCATCACCTTACTCGAGCGCGGTCCACGCGGCCAGACGAAACGGTCGCCAACGGTGCGTCGAAGTGTATCGTTTTAAACACTCTTAATTCAGATATCGAATTGATCTCTTCGGCGTGTCGTGGGCACGTGTCGCTGTCATACGGCGGGCCATGGTCGTAGCGTGTGAGCAAAGTTACGCGTGAGACGCCTGTACCCAGATGAGAGAAGCGTTGTGTGATGAACGCGGCATTGGTTCTCTGATCGGCGTCATCGAGGAGTAGATGATGGGAGCTTACTCGACAGCGTCGCAGCGGGAGTCGTCCGCAGCCGCCAAGGATGCGGTGTCGACTACCACGCAGCATCTCGTGTCGAACAAGTCAGCGCGCTCGCTGTCCACGATCATTTCGCGGATATTCGCCTGGCTTTTCTTCGTCGGTGGCATCGTCGGGGCTGTCCTCGGCATCGCCGGCTTACACGTCGAAATCACCGTCGCCGGACTGATTCTCGCGTGCACCGCAGGGTTGATCCTGCTCAAACTCCGCACAGGTGGCAGCGGCGGCAACGAAACGGATTGACGCCGAACCCAACTGACACCGCGACCGGGCCGCAACTGGTCGGTCGGTCGCCGAGTGATCGTGGCTGGTCACCGAAAAATTCGGGCGCGCAACGAGTTCGCCGCCTACCGTGAAGATCATGAGGATCGAGATCACCACGGATGCGGCCGAGTTCCGCTCGCGCACCGAGTCGTTCCTGCTCCGTGATCCGCTGCGGCACACCGTGATCACCACGAGCATCGCGAACCAGGTCGCGGGCATCCAGACCCCCGACCGAGCCGCGCAGTACCTATCGGTCTATGCCGACGATGCCACCGTGATCGGCGTCGCCATGCGAGCGCAACGCTGGGACGTGTATCTCGGTGAGCTGCCCGAGGGCAGCGCGGGCGCGGTGGCCGACGCGCTGGCGGAGGTAGTTCCGGAAAGCACCGGCGTCGAAGGAGTCGTCGCCGACGCGACGGCTTTCGCGCAACGCTGGAGCGACCGATTCGGCGTCAGCTTCCGGCCGTCCTTCAGCAGTCGGCTGTACCGCCTCGGTGCACTGCGCATCCCCGATGTCCCCGGAACACCGCGCCGGGCAACCGAATCCGAGCTGCCGCTGTGCCTCGAATGGGCTGCGGCCATGCACGACGATGCCGGGATCCCCGCGGTCGCACTCGACAAGGCGGCCATCGGCAAACGGGTCGCCGCAGGCATGTTCTGGTTCTGGGAGCGCGACGGACGACCGGTAAGTTTTGCCGCCCACCAGACCCCGGTACAAGGCTGGTCCCGCATCGGACTCGTCTACACCCCGCCCCAACAGCGCGGCCACGGCTACGCCAGCGCCGTCACCGCCCACATCGCGCAGGTGCTGCGTGCCGAGAGCTTGGACGTCTGCCTCTTCGCCGACACGGCCAACCGCACCGCGGGCAAGATCTACCAGGCCATCGGCTTCCATCCGACGCACGAATTCGTGCACCACGAATTCAGTTAGCCGACTTCGTGTTCCGCCGCCCGCGACAACTCAGTTCAATGGGGCGGCGATCCACCAGGTCATGAGCTCGGACTGGGTGGCGATGAAGCCCGCGCTGTACATGAGCATGCTGGCGCGCTGCGGGTCGGCGGTGAACTCCGTGACCATGCGTGGGCGGCGCTCCTGGCTGTCGTGCAGGGTGTAGTTGGTGTAGACGTGCCCGTGGTTGTCTGCGGTGCTCCGGTCGCTGGCGGGGAGGCCGTCGAGCGCGGATCGGGCGTCGGCGGGAGAGTTGTAGAGATAGAACGAGAAGGCGGCCTTGTTGTCCTGGCCGCCGAAGCAACGCCACAGCACCAGCCAGTCGCCGAGCGCGGGATCGTCCTCGTTGGTCGCGGCCGCCGAACCAGGGGTGTAGGCGAAGCAACCCGCCTTGTTATAGCCCGTTCCGGCCTGAACCGTCTGCCGGGGAGTGGCTTCCGGCAGCATGGCGGAGAACTCGTTGCTCAGTGCCGCGGCGTTCGCGCTCACCTGAGTTCGGTCGGGTGTCGGTCGCGGCGAGGTCGACGGCTTGGTGCTCGGTGTGCTGCTGATGCGCGATGTGGTCGCTGCCGTGCTGGTCGGGGCCGTAACAGTGGTGGCCGGTCCGGCGGAACCTGTTCCGCTGCGCGAAAATACGATGATCGAGGCGATGAGTCCGAGCACCAGCAACACGCCGATCAAACCGCCGACCATGACGTTGGGCCGCGAGCCTCGGCTCGGCCCGCGGACGTCAGCGAGAGATACCTCGGGAGTGGGGTTTTCGGTGCGCTGCCCGTACTGCTGCGCCACCGTTGGCGGCTGACGCGGCACCGTGGACGGTTGGTCCGCCGTCGGGAAGGGCGCGAACTGCTGCGGCGCGGTGAGCGCATGCCATGCGGCACCGGCGAATTCGGCACACGAGTCGAATCGTTCGTCGGCTCGCTTCGCCAGCGCCTTGGCCAGCACCGCGTCCAGCGCCACCGGCAGGCCGGGCCGCAACCGGCTGACCGGCGGCGGCGGGACCTGCAGGTGTCCTTGGATCACCGCGACCGGGTTGGTCGCCTCGAATGGCACCGTCCCGGTCAGCAGCCGAAACAGCGTGCAGGCCAACGAGTATTGATCGGAGCGCGATGATCGAGCAGCGCACCCGACAGCTGCTCCGGAGACGCGTACGCCAGTGTCGCGGTGAACGTTCCGGTCTGGGTGAGCCTTCCGGTTTCATCGCGGAATCGGGCGATGCCGAAGTCAGTGAGGAACACGCGCTCACCGGCACCTCCGGTGCCTTCGAGCAAGATGTTGGCGGGCTTCACATCTCGATGCAGGACGCCTCGGCTGTGCGCGAAGTCGAGTGCCTTTGCCGTCTCGCCGATAATCTGCACCGCCCGCTGCGGCGGCAGCGACCAAGCGTCCACGGCGGCGGCATCGGTGCCGTCGATGTACTGCATCGAGATCCACAGTCGCTCGTCCTCGACGCCGCGATCGAACACCGTCACGATGTTCGGGTGGTCCAGCCGGGCGACCAGGTCGGCCTCCCGCTCGAAGCGGGTACGGATCTCCTTGTCGTGGAACACTTCCGGGTTCAACAGCTTCAGCGCCGTCAACCGGGGCAGGCGTGGATGTCGCGCCAGGTACACCGATCCCATGCCGCCGCGACCTAGCAGGCGTTCGATGGTGTACCCGGCGAATACTTCTAGCATCGCGGAGCGATCCGATCAGGGGTGGTGGTCGGGCGACGGGTGGGCCCGGTACGCAGCGTGGTCAGTTCAGCGGGGCCGAGCGCCACCAGCGCAGGGTCTGGTCGATGGAGCCGGAGCCGTCGGTGAACATCAGGTACTGGGCGCGGTTCGGATCGCCGGTGAAGGCGGTGACGATCTTCGGCCCGCTGGCATCGAATTTGTAGTTGGTGTAGGACTTTCCGCCGTTCGAGTCCATCGACTTGCTGTTGGACGGCAGCGTCTTCAGCACCGACTGCGCGTCGGCGGCGGACTTGTAGACATAGATGCGGTAGAGCGGATCCGAGTTGTCACCGCCGCCGTAGCACCGCCACTGCCAGGCCCAGGCGCCGAACTGCGGGTCGCCATCGCTCGGTGGCGGCGTGTAGCTCGTGTCGGTATTCCAGCATTTGGCGCCGTTGTAGCCGACCTGCTCGGTCTTGGTCGCGGGCACCATGCGTGGGAATTCGGTACTGATCGAGTCCGCGGTCGCGGGCACCGCGGTGCCGGGCTTGGTCCCGGCCGAGGTGGTGGTCGTGGTGTTCGAGGACGAGCTCGAGCTCGAATCGCTGACCGCGCCGATGATGGCGAGCGTCACGAGGATGAGCACCACGGCGGCAAGGCAGATGCCGATGATGAGGCCGACGTGGGACTTCTTCGGGGGTCGTCCGCCGACACTGACCGGGGACATGGCTGGCGGCGGGGTGTAGTTGTAGCCGGACTGCGGCCCGGAGCTGTATCCGGATTGCGGCCCCGTGTACGGGCTGGTCGGCTGTGCCGCCTGCCCGGCCCCGTGCTGCTGGGCTACCAGTGTGGCCGGTGGTGGCGTCGGGAAAGACTGTCCCGCAAGGTAATTCGGCCCGCTCTGCGGCCGGCCCTGGCCGTACGACCCCTGGTAGGGGGCGCCGGAGGTCGGGGTGGACGGTCCGGCGGTCGGCCGGGGTCCGGTGGTCGGGCGCGGTCCGCTCACCGGAGCCGGCGGCGGGGTGAACGGCCGCGGGCCGCCGATCACCGGCATCGACGGCGCGCTGGGATTGGTGAGCGCATGCCGGGCGGCCGCGGCGAAGTCGGCGCAGCTGGGGTACCTGTCGTCCGGTCGTTTCGCCATTGCTTTGGCCAGCACGCTGTCCAGCGCGTACGGCAGGCCCTGGCGGTGACTGCTCAGTGCGGGCGGCGCACCCTGCAGGTGGCCTTGGATCACCGCCGCGGGGTTGGTCGCGGAGAACGGGCCGGTCCCGGTGAACAACCAGAACAGCGAGCACGCCAGAGAATACTGATCCGACCGGTGATCCAGCGGCGAGCCGGTGAGCTGTTCGGGCGACGCGTAAGCCAGTGTGGCGGTGAAGGTTCCGGTCTGAGTGAGATGACCGGTGTCGTCCCGGAAGCGGGCGATGCCGAAGTCGGTGAGGTACACGCGCTCGCCGCGGCCGCTGCCGGAGCGGGCGAGCAGGATATTCGCGGGCTTCACATCGCGATGCAGCACGCCGATGCCGTGCGCGTAGTCGAGGGCGTCCGCGGTTTCCTTGACGATCTGTACGGCGCGCTCGGGTGGCAGCGCCTGCGGTTGCACCGACGCGGCGTCGATACCGTCGATGAACTGCATGGAGATCCACAGCTGTTCGTCGTCGAGCCCACGGTCGTAGACCGTGACGATGTTCGGGTGATCGAGCTGGGCGACCAGATCCGCCTCCCGTTCGAACCGCGCCCGCACCTCCTTGTCGAAGAACATCTCCCGGTTCAGCAGCTTCAACGCGGTCATCCGCGGCAGCCGAGGATGTTTCGCCAGGTAGACCGAACCCATGCCACCGCGACCCAGTTGCCGCTCGATGACATAACCGGCGAAAACGTCACCGCTGGCCAGCATGTCTGCTCCACTTCCCGCCGCCCGTCGGGACCCACCGACGAACAGGCGCACAGCATAAGAACACGCGATCAGGCACGGGCCGGACCACGGAAAACATCGAAACCATAGCAGTAGTCACTGAACCGAAGGCTGCCCAGCGAAAGCGGGGTAATACCAGCGACATTCGATAGCGAACAGCTATCGGCGGAGGCCGCGCGTCCGGCGGCGGCTGCTGCCGTCGAGCTGCCGAGCCGGGCCGCATGGGCAGGTCCGGCAGCTCGATGGTGCCGCGCCGAACCGTCCGGCGCGGCGGCAGAAAGGTCGGTGGCGGAACCGATCTCGGCTGCGGCACCGACCCCGACGGCGGCGATGCGGATGTTGTTGAGGGCGGTGTTGTTTCGCGCGAGTCCGGTCCGTTCTGCGCGGCGGCGGGTACTCGGCTGCCGGGCGCCGCGGTCTGGTCTGGTGGCGGCGTCGAGTGCGGCGGGCGATCTGGCGGCGGCGTTGAGCGGGGCGAGTGGCCTGGCGGCACGGTCGGCTGGGACGGATGGTCTGGCGGCACGGTCGGGGCGTGCGGATGGTCCGATGACCTCGTCGAGTGAGGCGGCTGGTCCGCTGGCGGCGTTGAGCGGTGCGGATGGTCTGGTGGGAATGTCGAGTGCGGCGGGCGGTCTGGTGGCGGAGTCGAGAGGGGCGAATGGCCCGGCGGCACCGTCGAATAGGGCGGACGGGCTGGCGGCAGGGTCGGGATGTGTGGATGGTCCGATGACCCCGCCGAGTAGGGCGGCTGGTCCGCTGGCGGCGTTGAGCGGTGCGGATGGTCTGGTGGGAATGTTGAGTGAGGCGGTCGCTCAGGTGGCGTCGTCGAGTGGGGCGGACGGTCCGGTGGGAACGTGCGAGTGGGAGGAACCGGCGTGGGCCGTGCGTTGTGCGGGAACCCGTGCGGGGCCCCGGCTTGATATCGCGGTCTGCCGACGGCGAGCGCGTGGCGGGCCGCGGCGGCGAACTCCGCGCAGTCGGCGAACCGGTCGGCGGGGGACTTGGCCATCGCGCGGGCAAGCACGCAGTCCAGCGTGGGCGGCAGGCCGGGGCGCTGACGGCTGAGCATCGGCACCGGCGCGAACAGATGGCTGTTGACGACGGCGGCCGGATTCACGCCGGGGAAGGGCGCAGCGCCGGTCAGCAACCAGAACAACGTGCACGCGAGCGAGTATTGATCGGCTCGGTCGTCCAGCGGCTGCCCCATCAACTGTTCCGGCGCGCCGAAAGCCAGCGTCGCGGTGATCGAGCCCTTCGAGCTGAGCGTGCTGTCGCTGCCGCGCACGCCCGCGATACCGAAGTCGGTGAGCAGCACCCGCTCCGGCTGTCCGATCGGCGCCTTGGCCAGCAGGATGTTGGCCGGTTTCACGTCACGATGCAGCACCTCGTTGGCGTGCGCGAAGTCGAGGGCGATCGCGGTATCGCTGATGATCTGCACGGCCCGTCCGGGCTCGAGCACGTTCACGTCCGCGCAGGAGGCGTCCGCGCCGGGCACGTACTGCATGGAGATCCACAGCTGCTGGTCCTCGGTGCCGCGGTCGTACACCGTGACGATATTGGGATGGTCGAGTTGGGCGACCAGGTCGGCTTCCCGCTCGAAGCGGCGCCGGATCTCGACCTCGCTGTACAGCTCGCGTTTGAGCAGTTTGAGCGCGGTCAGCCGCGGCAGTCGTGGATGTTTGGCCAGGTAAACGGTACCCATGCCGCCGTAGCCCAGGACACGTTTGATGACATAGCCAGCGAAGACCTGGCCGGTCTGCAACACGGTGTTCACCCCCGTTGTCGGGTCGAGCGCGCGGATACTACCGATGTATCTCGCAGGGCCCACACGATGCAACAACCCCCGTTCGGCATCCTTGGATTGCTGTCGGTGGTGGTCGTTAAGCTGGCCCCTATGCGCATTGGAGCACACGTCCGGCTCGACGGCGACCCGATCGGCTTCGGTGAAAAACTCGGTGCCGACGTCATCCAGATGTTCGTCGTCGATCCGCAGAGCTGGGACAAGCCGACCCCGCACCCGCGGACCGAGGAGATCGTGGCAAGCCCGATCGACGTGGTGGTGCACTCGTCCTATCAGATCAATGTGGCCAGCCTGAACAATCGGCTACGGATGCCCTCCCGCAACGCGGTCGCCCAGCAGGCCAAGGCCGCCGCCGACCTCGGCGCGTTCGGCTTGGTCGTACACGGCGGACACGTCCGCTCCGACGCCGAACTGGAAACCGGAATCGACAACTGGCGCAAGCTGTTCGAACGCCAGCAAGACAAGGGCGGCTTCGCCGTACCGATCCTGATCGAGAACACCGCGGGCGGCAATCACGCGATGGCCCGCCATTTCGACTCCATCTCCCGATTGTGGGACGCCATCGGCGATTTCGGCGCAGGCTTCTGCCTGGACACCTGCCACGCCTGGGCCGGCGGCGAGGAACTGATCGGTGTCGTCGACCGCATCAAAGCGATCACCGGCCGAATCGATTTGGTGCACTTGAACTCCTCGCGGGATGAGTTCAATTCTGGGGCTGATCGTCACGCCAACTTCTCCGACGGCACCATTGATCCGGAGCTGCTTGCCGAGGTCTGCAAAACCGCAGGGGCACCGGTCATCTTGGAAACGCCTGCCGAGGGTGTCGCTGATGATCTGGCGTATCTCCGGGAGCACGTCGGCTGAGTTGGTCGGTGGGTTTCCGGGGGAGGGGTCCGGGGGGAGGGTTGGGTCCGGGGGAAGGTTGTGTTGTGGTGGTGGGTTGCGGTTGTGAGGTGGGGCGGGTGCTGCGCACCCTTTGGATCGAGCGGGCGGGTGCTGCGCACCCACCTGTGGTGAGTTGTTGCGGCGGTGGGTGCTGCGCACCCACCGCCAAATGAGTTAGGTATGGGGCTTGAAGGTTCGCACAGGACCCTCTCCTGCCACACCGTTTGGGTAGAGCGGGCGGGTGCTGCGCACCCACCTGCAGTGAGTTGATGCAGTGGCAACTGCTGTGCATCCATTTCCGGGGAGTTGTATACGGCGGCTTGATAGTTCGCACACCACTTCCATCCGCCACAACCCCACCCAGGCGTTCAACAGATATGCGATGGACCAACCATGTGTGCGAGGAACACCCCCACCGCCAGGGTGAGCATCGAGTCGAGTCATATGGTCGCTCAACGATCTTCACCAACAACCATTCGACTCTGTCCGATCGTGAAAACTCTCTCAACGCCACCACAGCCAGATGACCACCTCAGCAACGCGACATCGCGCACCCGACACGCCCCTAAAGTCGGGTACGGCACACGACGCGCCCACACTACTTCAGGGAAAACCTGGGTAGGTCTTCAGCTTTCATGAACAGGTCACCTTGGGAAGTCCTTAGGTGCACTTGCCCGGATAGGTATACCCATCCAAGGGAAATGACCGAGTAATGCTGAGCACGTCAGGTGGGGTACCCGGCTTTAGTTATCGGTCAGGCGCGCGATGTCGCGTTCCCGAGGTGGTCATCTGGCTGTGGTTCCGTTGAGAGAGCTTGATACCCAGCAAATCTCGGCTCCCGAGGTGGTGAAACCACTGCCGCGCCCCCACTGTGTCAGCCCCACCCCCAGTACAGGCGGTGTCGGGCTGACACAGCGGGTGTACGCATGGATTTTCGCGTCTCGATCGGGGCGTAGCTGCGCCCCTACTGGCCTCGATGCGATGAAACCCGGTGGCGGGGAAGGGGTGCACAGAGCGTGCATACCCCTCACAGGGTGTCTAACTGTTGTGCAGGGTATGCACGCTCTGTGGGTTCGGCACATGTGACTGGAGTGGCGTCGATCAGCGCCAGCTGTGGCGGGGTTCATACCGGATTGCTCGGGATCTGCACTGGCTCTTGGGATCTGCACTCGGAATAGGGCTCTAGAGTCGGTGCGGATCCCGAGTGAGGGTGCAGATTTGGCGCGCGGGTCGTGGTTAGCGCTGGGGTTGGGTACTCCGGGGCGTTCGCGGTGGCCTGGTGTGATGACCGGGCTGTGGTTGTGGCCTGTGCGTTTGATATGCAGCGAATCTCAGCTCCCGAGGTGGTGGAGCTACAAGCCGTGCCCCGTTGTGTCAGCTGCACATCCGGTACAGCGGTGCGGGCTGACGGTGAGGGTGTACGGATGGGTTCTCCCGTGGTGATCTGGCCGTAGTTGCGGCCCGGGAGCTCCCGTGTGGTGAACCCGTTGGTGTGGAGTGGGTTTCACAGAGCGTGCCTACTCTTCACAAGGGCTCTACACGCTGTGAAGGGTAGGCACGCTCTGTGGGTTCGGTGTCTACGGGCCGGAGAGGCGTCGATCAGCGCCGCCATGGCCGGTTCGGATTGAATTGCTCGGGATCTGCACTGGCTCTTGGGATCTGCACTCGGAATAGGGCCCTAGAGTCGGTGCCGATCCCGAGTGAGGGTGCAGATTTGGCGCGCGGTTCGTGGTTGGCCCTGGGGTTGGCTACTCCGGGGCGTTCGCGGTGGCCTGGTGTGATGACCGGGCTGTGGTTGTGGCCTGTGCGTTCGATATGCCGCGAATCTCAGCTCCCGAGGTGGTGAAGCTACAAAGCCGTGCCCCGTTGTGTCAGCTGCACATCCGGTACGGCGGTGTGGGGCTGACACAGTGGGGGCACGGATAGATTCTCGCGTTCGATCGGGCCAGGGTTGCCACCTGAAGGCTCCGTCGTGGTGAAACCTGTTGGCGGGGAAGGGGGCGCAGGGCGTGCTTGCCTTTCGCAAAGGCTCGACACTCTGTGAAAGGTATGCGCCGTCGGCGTGGGCGGGGCGGGGCTGCAACCCAAGAGCTCCGGTGGGCTGAAACCCGTTGGTGGGGAAGGGGTTCACAGAGGATGCATGCCCTTCACAACGGCTAGATACCCTGTGCAGGGTATGCACGCTTTGTGGGTTCGGTGCGTGGGGCGGGAGCGGCCTCGATGAGCGCCAGCTGTGGCGGGGGTCGGGCCGGATCGGCCGGGATCTGCACTGGCTCTCGGGATCTGCACTTGGAATAGGGGCCTAGGGTCGGTGCGGATCCCGAGTGGGGGTGCGGGGCTGGGGGTGAGGGGTGGTTGGGATCAGGGCGACGGAAAACCTGGTTGGGGTGGGGGTTTGGGTGGTGTGCTCGGGGTGTATTCGTCGGTTCTACAGCGAAGGTGATCTCATGACGATCGCGCACGCATCCAGCACTGTTTCGGTGACCAAGCTCGGCGCTCGGATCGGGGCTCAGGTCGACAATGTTCGGCTCGGTGGTGATCTGGATGCGGGGAGTGTCGATGCGGTGCGGCGTGCGCTGTTGGAGCACAAGGTGATCTTCTTTCGTGGGCAGGACCATTTGGACGAGGATGGGCAGTACGAGTTCGCGCGGTTGCTGGGTAGTCCGACTACGCCGCATCCGACGGTTACCTCGCATGGGGTCAAGAGCTTGGCGATCGATTCCGAGCATGGTCGGGCGAACAGCTGGCACACCGATGTCACGTTCGTGGACCGGATTCCGAAGGCGTCGATCCTGCGTGCGGTGCACCTGCCGGCCTACGGTGGCTCGACCACCTGGGCCTCGACCGTTGCCGCTTACGAGTCGCTGCCCGCGTCGCTGAAGCTGCTTGCGGAGAACCTGCGGGCGGTGCACACCAACGTGTACGACTACGCGGCCCGCAATGTGGAGCCGCTGCGACCGAACACGCAGGCTTACCGCGCCGAGTTCGAGTCGAGCTACTTCGAGACCGAGCATCCGGTGGTGCGGGTGCACCCGGAGACCGGTGAGCGGGCGCTGCTGCTCGGCCACTTCGTCAAGCATTTCGTCGGCCTCTCCAGCACCGAATCGCAGACCCTGTACCGCCTGTTCCAGGATCGGGTGACCCGGCTGGAGAACACCGCGCGCTGGAACTGGGCGCCCGGTGACGTCGCGATCTGGGACAACCGTGCGACCCAGCACTACGCTATCGACGACTACGACGACCAGCCACGCAAGCTGACCCGGATCACCCTGGCCGGCGATAT
This sequence comes from Nocardia sp. NPDC060255, assembly GCF_042727395.1. Classification (NCBI taxonomy): domain Bacteria; kingdom Bacillati; phylum Actinomycetota; class Actinomycetes; order Mycobacteriales; family Nocardiaceae; genus Nocardia; species Nocardia sp. NPDC060255. The sequence continues at coordinate 22,664 of NZ_JBHXAU010000040.1, forward strand.
CCCGGTCGGCATCGACGGCACTGCGAGCACCAGCATCACGGGCAATGCCGAGCACTACTCGATCGTCGAAGATACGCAGTTGCTTGCGTCCTGAGTGAGCGTCGCCGAGCGGGCCGAGGACGCGGTGTGCTTCGCGTACGACGGAGCGGAGCGCCGACGGGGTGGAGTGAGTGTCGCCGAGCGGGCCGAGGGCGCGGTGTGCTTCGCGTACGAGGGAGCGGAGCGCCGACGCGGTGGAGTGAGTGTCGCCGAGCGGGCCGAGGGCACGGTGTGCTTCGCGTACGAGGGAGCTGGGCGCCGACGGGGTGGAGTGAGTGTCGCCGAGCGGGCCGAGGGCGCGGTGTGCTTCGCGTACGAGGGAGCGGAGCGCCGACGGGGTGGAGTGAGTGTCGCCGAGCGGACCGAGGGCACGGTGTGCTTCGCGTACGACGGAGCTGAGCGCCGCCGAGTTGGAGTGGTGAGCGGTTGCCTGTTGCGGGACGTCGCGGCGCACCGGCCCACCGAATCCACGGTCATCGATCGTGCCCTACTACCGTGGCGCACGATCTTGTTCGGCCGGAGCGAGGTGTCGTCGTGCGCCGCCGCTGCGGCCCCTGAGACACTAGTGCGATGAGTATTCGGCCGTTGGACGGTGTTCGCGTCCTGGAGCTGGGCAATTACATTGCCGCGCCGACCGCCGGGCGCATTCTCGGCGACTTCGGCGCCGAGGTCATCAAGGTGGAGCGGCCGAAGGCCGGGGACGAGTTGCGCAACTGGCGGCTCTACGGCGGCGACACCTCGATGCTGTATCGCACCGTCAACCGGAACAAGAAGTCGATCACGCTGGATCTGCGCAGCGAAGCGGGCCGGGCGATCGTGCTCGACCTGGTCCGCCAGTGCGATGTGCTGCTGGAGAATTTCCGCCCCGGCATGCTGGAGAAGTGGGGGCTCGGCCCGGAGGTGTTGAACGCGGCGAACCCCGATCTGGTGATCACCAGGATCTCCGGCTACGGGCAGACCGGCCCGCACGCCGCGCGGCCCGGCTTCGCCGCCGTGGCCGAGGCAGTGGGTGGCCTGCGCGAACTGATGGGTGAACCGGACCGCCCGCCGGTGCGCACCGGCGTATCCATCGGTGACTCGATCGCAGGCGTCTACGCCGCCTTCGGCACCGTGATGGCGTTGTTCCAGCGTGAACGCAAACCGGACGAGACGCCGATTCCGTTGCGCGAGCGCATCATCGACGTCGCCCTGAACGAGACGATCCTGTCGGTGATGGAATCGCTCGTCCCCGACTACCTCGCCTACGGCATCAACCGCGGCCGCGTCGGCGGGCTGGTCGAGGGCATCGCCCCGAGCAATGCCTACCCGTGCAGCGACGGCGTCAGCATCATCATCGGCGGTAATGGCGACGCCATCTTCCAGCGCTACATGCAGGTGATCGGCCGCCCCGACCTCGCCGCCGACCCGGAACTGCACGACAACGCGGGCCGCTGGCGCCAGCACGACCGCCTCGACGCGGCGATCACCGAATGGACCAGCCGGCACACCCGCGCCGAAGCACTGAAGATCCTCGAAGCCGCAGGTATTCCGTGCGGCCCCATCTACACTGCGGCTGACATCGTCGACGACGAACAGTACAAGGCGCGCAATATGATTCAGCCGTTCTCGGTGGATGTCGGTGCGGCGGAACCGAAGACCGTCGGCTTTCCCGGCATCGTCCCGGTGATCGGCGAGCAGTCCCTGCCCATCCGCACTATCGGCCCCGACCTAGGTGAGCACACGCACGAAGTGTTGTCCGGGCTACTCGGCATGAGCGACAGCGAGATCGACGCCTTGGAGGCGAAATGAAATTAGACCGCAGGCGCCCGCCAGGGCGCGGCCCGCGCGATATCCGGTCGCCGGGGTTCACCCGGCCGACGGTGCATCCGAACCCGGCCGGTGTGCACGAAAAGCCGTGGGGCGGCGTGATGTGCGCGCCGCGACAGGAGCGAGACGAGCGGTGACCGCGGCGGTCCTGCGCGACGTCACCCTGCGAGATGGCTTGCAGCTCACCGGAAAAGCGCTGCCGGTCGAGCGGAAGGTGGCCATTGTTCGCAGGTTGCTCGGGCTCGGCGTGCCCGAACTGGAGATCGGCTCGATGGCGCGACCCGATCTGGTGCCGCCGATGGCGAACACCATGGAGCTCATCGCCGCGCTGAATCCCGAAGAGCTGCAACGCTGCTGGGTGTGGGTGGCCACGCCGCGGCACGTCGAGAGGGCGGCCGCGGCGGGAGTGCGCAACTTCCAGTACTGCTTCTCGGTCTCCGACGCTCACAACAAGGCCAATATCGGCCGCACCACCGAGGACAGCGTCGCCGCCATGCCCGACGCGGTCCGCCTGGCCGAGGCGGTGGGCGGCTCGATCCAGTTGTGCCTGGCCACCAGCTTCACCTGCCCGTTCGACGGGCCGGTCGATCCGGAACGGGTCATCGCCATCGCCAACGACCCGCGCACTGCGGGCGCCGGCGACATCGTCATCGCCGACACCCTAGGCCAAGCCCACCCCACCCAGGTCGCCGAGCTGATCACCGCCGTCCGTACTCGAACACCGCAGCGCCGCATCGTCTTCCACGGTCACGACACCTGGGGGATGGGTGTCGCCAACACCCTGGCCGCCATTCAGGCAGGCGCCACGATGGTCGACGGTTCGCTCGGTGGTCTCGGCGGTTGCCCCTTCGCGCCCGGCGCCAGCGGTAACACCTCGACCGAAGACATTCTGTTCGCGACACGTCCCGACTGGTTCACCCCGGCCACCCTCGCGGCGTTGGTCGAGGAATCCGAGGAACTACTCGCCGAACTCGGCGAGCCGAATCGTTCCCGCACCGCCGAGGGTGCGCGTTCGAAAGCCGATGCTTTCGAATGGGTTAGCCATCGGTCTGCTGGTGAACATTCAGAGAACCATCCGACGTGAGCCTCCGGTCGGCGAACCACGCAGTGTAACTTGCGTGGCGAAGCTTCCATCTCGAAGGTTGCGGGAACGAGTTCTCAGTGCTCGGACTTCCGCGGCCCAGTTGTGGCAAGTGTCGCTGACCAGGCTGGGGTGTGTCCCAATTATGCCGTCTGTGAGCTAAATCTCAAAGTAGCCAAAAATTCGCTCTGACCTGACATGGGATGACTTGGTGTCAAACAGCCGCTGAACAGACCGGGGTTGAACCGGTTGTGCGACAAGGACTGGCGAGCTTTCCGCAGCGTGACGCCCAGGCGCAGCGTGAATCCTCAGTTACCCAACTGGTGGACGCATGTCCAGGAATTGCTCGGTGATGCTCCAGCCCCGTGATATCTCTATCGGGGTCGGCACCGAGGGAGTGCCAACCGCTGTTCTCTGAAGGGAAAGTCTTTGAAGAAGTTCCGTACGTTCGGTGTCCTGCTCGTCGGCGCGACCGCCATCGTCCTCGGTGGCTCCGGCCTCGCGTCGGCCGAGGTTGTCGACACCCAGGTCGTCGCCGAGACCCAGATCGCCGATGCCCCGCTGACCGGCTCGGCCGCGTTGACCGCAGGCCTGGCCAAGATCCTCAGCTCGGGCAGCAGCGCGATGTGCGCCAGCCCGGTCAAGGGCTGCCCGGGCGTGCCCGCCTAATTTCACGACCGGAGCTCTGCCTCGCCTCGGCGGGGCAGAGCACCACCCTTTGAACACCTGAGTGGGACAGCACCGAGCCCCCACTCCAACTGGCGCCGCAGCCGCCTCCCGCTCGTTCGAGCCGGAAAATCGGTCGCGCACAGCAAGCCTCGGTTCTTACTATTTCTGACATGTTCAGCTACGCCATCGCCGCATCGTCCGCAGTCGCGGGCGCGATGGCCGCTGTCCTGGCCGCATCGGCAGCAGTCGCCGCGCAGCTCGACGGAGCCCGAAGCTGACCTTCCCCGGGATGTCCCGGGACCTCGGACGGGGAAGGTCGCCCCGTCGCTGAGGTCCCGCTTCGACATCGTCGGACGCATCACGTGCCCGACAGCCAGGAAGAACCATGTCCAAGAAGACCTATGTCCGCACCAAGCCGCACCTCAACATCGGCACCATGGGCCACGTCGACCACGGCAAGACCACCCTCACCGCGGCGATCACCAAGGTGCTCGCCGAGCGTGGCGGCGGTGACTTCGTGCCGTTCGACCGCATCGACCGTGCCCCGGAAGAGGCGCAGCGCGGCATCACCATCAATATCGCGCATGTCGAATACGAGACGGCGACAAGGCATTACGCGCACGTCGACATGCCTGGCCACGCCGACTTCGTGAAGAACATGATCACCGGCGCGTCCCAGCTGGACGGCGCGATCCTGGTGGTCTCCGCGCAGGACGGCGTCATGCCGCAGACCGCCGAGCATGTGCTGCTGGCCCGTCAGGTCGGCGTCGAGCACATCGTCGTCGCCCTCAACAAGGCCGACGCGGGTGACCCGGAACTGCTCGACCTGATCGAGTTGGAGGTGCGCGAACTGCTCACCGCCCAGGGCTATCCGGGCACCGACGTCCCGGTCGTCCGGGTGTCGGGCCTGCGGGCGCTGGAAGGCGACGAGCGGTGGACCGCCGCGCTGGTCGAGCTGTTGGACGCCATCGACACCCACGTGCCGATTCCCGTCCGCTACACCGACGCGCCGTTCCTGCTGCCGGTGGAGAACGTCCTCACCATCACCGGTCGAGGCACCGTTGTCACCGGCGCGGTGGAGCGCGGCCGGGTCCGGCTGGGCGATCGGGTGGCGCTGCTCGGTCTCGACGACGAGCTGTCCTCGGTCGTCACCGGAGTCGAAACCTTCGGCCGCACCATGGATTTCGCGGAGGCGGGGGACAACGTCGCCCTGCTGCTGCGCGGCATCCAGCGCGGTCAGGTGCGCCGCGGTCAGGTCGTCGCCGAGCCGGGCAGCGTCGCCGTGCACAGCGGGTTCACCGCCCGCGTCTACCTGCTCGGCACCGCGGAGGGCGGCCGCCGCACGCCGATCAGCAGCGGCTACCGCCCGCAGTTCTACATCCGCACCGGCGATGTGGTCGGCGATGTGACGCTGCCCGGTGACACGCGGCTGGCGATGCCCGGCGACACGGTCGACTTGACCGTCGAGCTGGGCCGCCCGACTCCGGTGGAGCCGGGTCTCGGCTTCGCCATCCGCGAGGGCGGTCGCACCGTCGGCGCGGGCACCGTCCTGACCACCGACTAGCGATGTGGGCGCGGGGACCGCCATCGGTCTCCGCGCTCAGTCGCATGGCGGAGACGGCCGCCTCAGGTGCCACTCGACAACGTGGCATGGGTCGGTTGAGCGTGTTTGGCGGTTCTGGGCTGGGGCTCGATGGGCGGTGTCGCGCCGAAGTGGGTGCGGATCTCGGTGCACGCGCCGATGATTCGCTCGACCTGCTGGTCGGTGAGCCCGGCGTGCAGGCCGAAGCGGACGAGGCTGTGGTTGCGGGCGGTCGTGGGTGAACACAGCAGGGCGCCGAAGACGCCGCGCGCTTCCAGGAAGTCCCGCATGGCCATCGCGCGCGCGTCGGGTCCGCCCTGCAGCGCGACGATGTGACTCGCCGAACCCTCCAGATCGAATTCGAGCGTGGTGAGCGCCCGGCGCACCATGGTCGACAGCTCGCGTAGTCGCTGCCGCCGCCCGTTGTCGAGCCGGATCACGTCGAGTGTCGCGGCGAGACCGGCGATTTCGTACGGCAGCAGCGTCGCGGAGAAGACCGCGGGGTGGGATTCCAGCTTGAAGTAGTCGACGAAATCGATGCTGTTCGCACCGACGAATCCGGCCCGGCCGCCGAAGGCCTTGGCCAGACTGGCAATTCGGTACGGCACCCGTTCGGTGAGCCCGAGCGCCGCCACCATGCCGGCCCCGGCCGGTCCGTCGGTGCCGAGCGCGTGTGATTCGTCGACCACGAGCACGCTGTCGGTTTCGTCGGCGGCATCGCAGATCTGGGTCAGCGGACAGCGGCTGCCATTGGTGCCGTAGATCGCGTCCACCGCGATGATCCCCGGCCCGTGCGCTCGAATCTGCTCGCGGAGATGACCGGGAAAGTTGTGCCGGAACGAATGTATCGGCGCCCCTGCCACTTTCGCGCCATGCCAGAACGACATGTGCGCGAATTGATCGATGTAGACCGGTGTCGCGGGGTCGGCGATCGATTGCATCAACCCGACCTTCGCGTCCCACCCGGATTGACAGAGAATCCCGGCGGGCGCGCGTAGATGATCGGCGAAGGCGCGTTCCAGCGCTACCTGCGGATGATTGCCGGGCAGGTACGCACCGGAGGCGAATCGAGGAGAATAAGCCGCCCGCAGCGCCGTCCTGATCGCATGGGTGATCCGCGGATCGGCGGCCAGCGCCAAGTAGTCATTGCTACTGAGCACGATGTCGCCGTATCCGGGGGCGCGGCCGTGCAGAATGTGCCGCCCACCCCATTGCCCGGCGACCCTTTCCGAATGAAATCTATCGACCCGCAGGCGGATCCGTTCGGCAACAGTCGGGCCCATGACACTCCTTTCGCTAGCAACAGCTACTTCAGAGCACACGCGTGTCGATTGAACCACCGCAGGATCGGGCCTGGGGCATATTGAATAACTTGACGGTTGACCACTAATTGCCAGGTCAGATATCTCCGTTGCTCGGATTGCTGAGTCGCATCGCGCGTCATGCGCAATGTTTCAGCAATCCGAGAGCGGTGCGTCCGCGAAGCCGGGTCAGCGGGTGGCGCGGGGTGCGCCCGGGCCTGGGTCGATCCTGGTCGGTCCCGTTGCTGTCGGGGTGATGGGGAAGTCGAAGATGGCGGTCGGAATGTAGACGGTGGCACAGGAATTGGGGATGTCGACTACGCCGGAGAAGCGGCCTTCGATGGGGGCCGCACCGAGTAGGAGGTAAGCCTGCTCGGGTGTGTAGCCGAACTTGGTGAGGTAGTCGATGGCGTGCAGGCAGGCGCGTTCGAAGGACAGCTGCGAGTCGAGGTAGCGCTGTTCGCCGTCGAGCGTGACCGACGTACCCGAAAAGGCCAGGTATTCGGAGTAATTGGGGCCGGAGTTGCCGGGCACGAAGATGGCGTTCTCGCTGACGCCGTAGAGCTCCATGCCGTTCTTGATGAGATCGACCCGCAGGTCGATGAATCCGCCCATCTCGATCGCGCCGCAGAAGGTGATCTCGCCGTCGCCCTGGGAGAAATGCAGGTCCCCGACCGACAGGTGCGCGCCGTCGACGAACACCGGATAGAACACCCGGCTACCGCGGGTGAAGTTCTTGATGTCCTGATTGCCGCCGTTCTCCCGCGGCGGCGCGGTGCGCGCGGCATCGGCGGCGACCCGGTCGAACTCGGCCCCGGACAGCGTGCCGAGCACGGCGTCGCGCGGTTCGGGCGGCAGCGCGAGCGGCGGCACCCGGTGCGGGTCGGTCGCGATCAGCGCCTGCTCGCGGGCGTTCCACTTCGACAGCAGCGCGGCCGATGGTGCGGTCCCCATCAGGCCGGGGTGGGTCATCCCGGTGAACTGCACCCCGGGAATGTGGCGCGAGGTGGTGGTCTGCCCGCTGAAGTCCCAGATCGCCTTGTAGGCGTCGGGGAAGTGTTCGGTGAGGAAGCCGCCGCCGTTGTCGGTGGCGAAGATGCCGGTGTAGCCCCAGCCCTGGCCGGCCAGTGGGCCCGAATCCTCCTGCGGGATGGGGCCGATGTCCAGAATGTCGACAATGAGCAGGTCGCCGGGTTGCGCGCCCTCGATCGCGAACGGGCCGGACAGGCAGTGCACGGTGCTGAGCGGGGCGTTCAGCACGTCCTCGGCGGAGTCGTCATTGTGGATGGCGCCGTCGAACCACTCGCGCACGTGCACCCGGAACTCGTCGCCCGGCTTGACGGTCACCGCGGCGGGAATGTCGGGATGCCAGCGATTGTGGCCGACCAGCTGCTGCTCGGTGAACCGCTTGCCGGAATCGAGGGGGAACAGTAACTCGGGCATCGTATGTCCTTCGGTCTCAGGGGCGTGGAAGCTTGCGGTGCAACGGATTTCGGGTCACCGGCACGGATCTGCGCGGCGGCGCCGCCACCACCGACGGCTCGCTCGCCGTACGTTCGGTCGCGTCGATGAGCCGGGTGGCGGCCGATCCCGGCCGGATCAGCGCGGCGACGCCGAACTGTCGCTTGCTGCTCGACGCGCAGTCCGGGCACGGCGCGACGGCGGGCACGTCGGCCATCGCGAAGCTGAGATCGAAGCCGCCGCAGGCGCGGCAGTGGAACCAGTAGAGGGGCACGGTGACCTCATTATTTTCATATGAATATGTTTCGTATGACGACGATACAAAGCCCGGCAGGTCGCCGCAGCGAAACCGCAAGGTGAAGTTCGTGTTACGGATTCAGGAGTCGAGTTCGGCGAGCACGCTGAATTCGAGCGCGTCGGCATCGGCCAGATAGACCGGCTGGGTGGTGTGCGCGCCACGCACCCGCACCTCGCCGCGCGGGCCGCCGTAGCTGACCCGTGGCGCGATGCGTTCGATGGCGCGCAGGTCGAGGCTGCGGGCGGACTCGGCGAGCGAGGCGAACAACAGCAGTCCCTCGTAACAGGATTCGCCGATGTTGTTGAGCGCGGGCGCGGCCGGGCCGAACTCGCGCAGATAGCGGGCGCCGAAATCCATCCCGGCCGGCGAGACGACGCTCTCGAAATAGCCACTGGCGGTGAACAATCCGCGCGTGCTGTCGGCGCCGCCCGCGTACAGCACGTCCTCGCCGATCATCATGCTCAGCCGCAGCCGCTCGCCGTCGAGGCCGCTCTCGGCGAAGGCCAGGTTGAATGCCGCGCAGTCCGCGCCGACCATGAACAGCAGCACGCCCTGCGCTGGTGAGCGGTGGATCAGCTCGAGTGCACGCCGGAAGTCGCGACCGCCCAGCGGAACGTAGGTCTGCCCGACGATCTCGATATCCGTGGTCGCCGTGAATTCCATAGTGGCCCTGGCGGTTTCCCGCGGCCACACGTAGTCGTTGCCGACCACGCACCAGCGGCGGATGCCGTGCTCGGCGCGCAGCCAGCGCAGCGCGGGGAACAGCTGTTGCTCGGGCGTCTCGCCGACCATGTAGACGCCGTCGGAGTCCTCGCCGCCCTCGTAGAACGTGGTGTACACGTAGGGCACCCGGCCCGCCGTATGCGGCGTGATCACCTTGCGCGCGTTGGACAGATGCCAGCCAACGACGCCGTCGACCACGCCCGTGCTGACCATCCGGTCGATCGTCGCGGCGAGGGCGGGTAGCGGCGCGCCCGCGTCCACCGGGTGTAGCCGGACCGGCCGATCGAGAATTCCGCCCGCGGCGTTGATATCCGCGACCGCCAGCGCGGCGCAGGCCTCACAGGAGGGGCCGAACATGCCAGCGGACCCGCTGCGCGGCACCACTAGTGCGATGTCGACCGTAGAGCGACGAAAGCCGTAGCACGACAACGGAATCACCACCGGATATTTCCGTTTGAATATTAACCGGACGGGGTTGGATATAGTACTGCCGTGGACCATAGCACCGTCGCCCTGGAGGAGTTGGCCAGGCTTGTGCGCAGGGCGTCGCAGGAACTCGACCGGGCGATCGCGACCAGCCTCGGCGAGAATTCCGTCGTGCGCTGGCACGCCCTGGCCGCGGTGGTGGACGGTGTCGGCCACCCGATGTCGCGCCTCGCCGAGGCGACGCTGCTCACCGGGGCCAACCTGACCCGATTGATCGACGGGATGATCGCCGACAACCTGGTGCACCGCAAAGTCGACGACACCGATCGGCGCCGGGTGCTGGTGTTCCCGACCCGCCGCGGGTTGCAGGCCTACCAGGCGATGAACCGGGCCGTCGGCGCGAGCGGTCTCGACGCGCTCGCCCTGGGCAGCACGCGATTGGCCAAGTCGCTGGCCACCATGGTCGATCAACTGCACACCGAGCCCGCTACCACGTAACTCGCCGCGGTCGTTACCACGGAACCCGCCGCCGCGCATCGATACCTGGCGAGTCGGGGAATTCCCTGATGGCGCGCTGGCCAGAACGCGGTAAGACTGGTGTGCATGACTTCGCAAGCTTTGGGTGCCGACACCGCCGATGTGGCGGTTCCGGCCGATGTCGCGGCCCGCGCTATCGACCTGACGAAGGTCTACGGGTCGGGAGATACGCAGGTCCGGGCGTTGGACGGGGTGTCGGCCGAGTTCGCGAAGGGGGAATTCACGGCGATCATGGGGCCCTCCGGCTCCGGCAAGTCGACGCTGATGCACTGCCTGGCCGGACTGGACAGCGCGAGCACCGGCACCGTCCGGATCGGCGACACCGACCTGGCCGGGCTCTCGGACAAGCAGATGACGCGGCTGCGGCGGGACCGGATCGGCTTCGTCTTCCAGGCGTTCAACCTGGTGCCGACGCTGACGGCGCTGGAGAACATCACCTTGCCGCTGGACATCGCCGGCCGCAAACCGGACCAGGAGTGGCTGGATACCGTGCTGAAGCGGCTCGGCCTCAACGATCGGCTCACCCATCGGCCCAGCGAGTTGTCCGGCGGGCAGCAGCAGCGGGTGGCCTGCGCGCGGGCGCTGGCGGGCAAGCCGGAGATCATCTTCGGCGACGAGCCGACCGGCAACCTGGACTCGAAGGCCTCCGAGGAGGTGCTGTCGATCCTGCGCGCCGCGGTGGACGAGTTCGGGCAGACCGTGGTGATCGTCACACACGAGCCGCATGCCGCCGGGTTCGCCGACCGGGTGGTGTTCCTGGCCGACGGCCGGATCGTCAACGAAATGCGTGATCCGACTTCGGATACCGTGCTCGACCGGATGAAGGCGCTGGAGCAAGCCTGATGAGCGGTTCTCCGATGCGGAAGGTTGCGCTACGCAACCTAGCCGCACATAAGGTTCGGCTTGCACTCACCTTGCTATCGGTGGTGCTCGGTACCGCGTTCATCGCTGGCTCGTTCGTGTTCACCGACACGCTGCAGCGCACCTTCGACGGCATCTTCGCCGGCCAGGCGAAGGGGGTCGACGTGCGCGTGAGTCCCAAAGAGCGCCAGGCGCAAGGGGTTCCGAACAACATCGTCGACGAACTGCAGAAGTATCCCGGGGTGCGGGCGATCGCGCCGAGCGTGAACGGCACCTTGGTGTTACTGACGCCGGATGGGAAGAAGGCGATCCAGACCGGTGGTGCGCCCACCTTCGGCCAGTCGTATCTGCCGCCGGATCAGGCGGTCGCCGAGCCGAACAAGTTCGTCCAGGGCGTGCCGCCCGCGAAAGCCGGTGAGATCGCGCTGAATATCGGCGGCGCCGACCGCGCCGGGTTGAAGATCGGCGATCACACCAAGGTGATGATCCCGTCGCAGGGCAATCCCATCGACGTGACACTGACCGGCATCTACCAGGTGCCTTCTGACACCGGCGGATTCATCGGCGTGCTGTTCGACGACGCGCAGGCCCGCAAGCTGTTCACCGACGGATTGCACGTGGCATATGTCGATATCGCGGCCACCGGCATACCCGGTGATCAACTGCGCGACAACCTCATCAAGGACCTGCCGAACTACAAGGTGCAGAACGGCGATCAGGTGCGCGCGGACCTGAAGAAGGAAGTCTCCAACGCGCTCAACTTCATCAACTACTTCCTGCTCGCGTTCGGCGCGATCGCGCTGATCGTCGGCACGTTCATCATCTACAACACCTTCTCGATGATCGTCGCGCAGCGACTACGTGAACTGGCCTTGCTCCGCGCGGTCGGGGCGAGCAGACAGCAGGTCGGGCGGTCCGTGGTCGCGGAGGCGTTCGTCATCGGATTGGTCGGCAGCGCACTGGGATTGGCCGCAGGCGTCGGTTTGGCCTTCGGGTTGTCCGCGGTGCTCAACGCGTTCGATCTCGGGCTGCCCACCGGGACGTTGGCGGTGCTGCCGCGCACCATCGTGGTCGGATTGCTGGTCGGCCTGGCCGTCACGGTACTCAGTGCCTACGCACCCGCCCGGCGGGCGGCCAAGATTCCACCCGTCGAGGCGATGCGCGAGGAATTCGCCTCGGCCGGTGACTCTTTGCGAGTCCGGACGCTGGTCGGTGTGGTGCTCGCGGTGGCCGGTGTGGTGCTCGTCTACGTCGGTGCCCAATCCACCGGCGGTAACGCGGCTTTGACCGTCGGCATCGGTGCGCTCGCGCTGATTCTCGCGGTACTGCTTGCCGCGCCCGCACTTTCGCGGCCGGTGGTCGGTGGACTCGGCGTCCTGATCCGCCCGTTCGGCCCGATCGGGCGGATGGCCCGCAACAATGCCGCCCGAAACCCGCGTCGTACCGCCGCAACGGCTTTCGCGCTCACCCTCGGGCTGATGCTGGTGACCGCGATCGGCATGCTCGGCGCTTCGGCGAAGGCGAGTGTCGGGGTCCTGGTCGACAAGGGCGTGAAGTCCGAATATGTGCTGGCCGGACAGCAATTCGTCGGGGTGCCGTTCGGTGCCGCCGATGCGGTTCGCAAGTCGGTGCCCGGCGTGGCCGACGTGGTCGGGATCCGCGGCGTCGGCTTCAAACTGGGCGACGACCAGATCGGTGGTACCTCGCCGGACGGGCGGCTCGATCAGGCCCTGAATTACGAAATATTGCGCGGCAGTGCGACTCTCGGCGATCGGGACATCTTGGTGTCCGAGGACGAGGCGGACAAGCGCGGCTGGCGGGTCGGCCAGGAGGTCTCGCCGACCAGCTTCGACGGCAAGAAGGTGCCGCTCACCGTCACCGGCATCTACCGCAAGACGCCGCTGCTCGGCGCGCTGGTGGTGTCGCCGGTTGTGTACAAGGAGGTGGTGCCGGTCAACTTCCAGAGCAACGTCGTCGTGCTGGTCACCGCCAAGCCCGGTGCGAATCTGACCGAGATGCGCAGCGATCTGGAGAAAGCGGTCGAGCCGTTCCCGGTGGTCCAGGTGGAGGACCGGGAGGAATTCAAAGGCGCGCAAGGTAAGCAGATCAACACCCTGCTGGCCATCCTCTACGGTCTGCTCGCGTTGGCGGTGGTGATCGCCATTCTCGGCATCGTCAACACCTTGGCGCTGTCGGTGGTGGAGCGGCGGCGCGAGATCGGCATGTTGCGCGCGGTCGGGATGCAACGCTCCCAGGTGCGCCGAACCATCTATCTGGAGTCCATGCTCATCGCCGTCTTCGGCGCGATTATCGGCATGCTGCTCGGGCTGGGGCTCGGCGTCGGGTTCCTGCGAACACTGCGTGATCTCGGCCTCGATCAGATCGCCATCCCCTGGTCGCAGCTGGTGCTGGTCTTGGTGAGCTCTGCCGTGGTCGGTGTGCTGGCCGCGCTCTGGCCCGCGGTCCGCGCGGCCCGAACGCCACCCTTGGCGGCGATCGCCGACCTGTAGTCAACCGCTGTCCGGCGGGCCCCGATTCGTCGGGGCCCGCCGTTGGTGTTTTCGTGGCATCGGTGTAATCGACTGGCCCGCACCAGGTCCGGAGCCCGACCGCGGTCGTGGGGTCTGTCTGGTCACCCCTGGTGAAGTTGTCCGGCAGGTGGTGTTAAGTTAAACGGAGGATATAGCTCCACTTAATTGCCGGGATCGGCCTGGTGCAACGGAGAAGGAGGCCGCGGGCAATGGTGGCTGTTGGTCTTGGCGGGCCGGGTGCCGGGCTCGAGCTCGCGCCGGGTGGGATCGTCGAGCGGATGCGGGCGGCGGTGCACGGCCGCGGCGGCGAGGCGGCTGGGCAGTTGGTGCTGATCACCGTGCTCTATCTCGGGTATCGCGTCGGCCGGATGGTCACCGCCGACGACACGGTGCGCGCGTTCGGCAACGCCCGTCGCATGCTCGGCCTGGAGGATCGGCTCTGGTTACCCGAGGAGACGACGTTGCAGTCGGTCTTCGTGCAGCACAACTCCTTCGCGCTGCCCGCCAATTTCTATTACGCCACCGCGCATTTCACCGTCGCGGTGGCGGTCCTGCTGTGGCTGTGGGTGTTTCGGCCCGAGCACTATCGATGGACGCGGAACCTGATGGTGGCGTTGACCGCCGCCGCGCTCCTCGTGCACGTGCTGATGCCGCTCGCGCCGCCGCGCATGCTGCCGGAGTACGGCTTCGTCGATCTGGCGGCCGTGCACGGCCAATCCGTCTACGGCTCGGCCGAATCCGGCGGGCTGTCCAATCAATTCGCCGCCATGCCTTCGCTGCACGTCGGCTGGGCGCTGCTGCTCGCCTTCGCGGTCGTCGCGGCGACCCGGACACCGTGGCGCTGGCTGGCTCTGGCCCATCCGGTGCTGACCACCCTGGTGGTCGTCGGCACCGGCAACCACTACTGGCTCGACATCATCGTTGCGATCGGGTTGCTGGCCGTGGCGGCGTTGCTCCACCCGAAGCTCGTCCCGACCTCGGCGACCGCGTGGGGCATCATGGGGCCCGTCACGGCAAAACCGCTTGTGACCAGCTGAAAACTTGTCGCTCGGCCGACCATCGAACCCGGCTCACACCCGTGACCTCTGTCGTACGATCTCCTGAGCTGTCCGGTTAGCCCGTTCAGATAGGAGCCCGATGGAATTCCTCACCACGCTCTCCACCTTGCTCGGTATCGCTCTGCAGTTGATCAACCTGGTCTCCGCCATCTCCAGCCTGTCCGGCTGATCGTTGCGCCGGCGCGGCACACCTCAGCTATGGCTCGTGTTGGCGTTGGCCCAGGTTTGCAGGTCGCCACGGTCCAAGGCTACGGCGAGCAGGGCGGGGAACTTGTCGGGAGTGCAGGCGAAGGCCGGGACGCCGAGGGCGGCCAGGGCGGCGGCGTTGTCGTGGTCGAAGGCAGGTGCGCCCTCGTCGGAGAGGGCGAGCAGGACGACCACCTGGACGCCGGATTCCTTCATGGCGTTGACCCGGCGCAGCATCTCGTCGCGGACGCCACCCTCGTAGAGGTCGGAGATGAGCACGAACAGGGAGTCGGTGGGGCGGGTGATCAGGGTCTGCGAGTAGGCGATGGCCCGGTTGATGTCGGTGCCGCCGCCGAGCTGGGTGCCGAACAGGACGTCGACGGGGTCGTCGAGTTTGTCGGTGAGATCGACGATTTCGGTGTCGAAGACGACGAGCGAGGTCTTCAGCGAGCGCATGGAGGCGAGGACGGCGCCGAAGACAGAGGCGTAGACCACGCTGGCGGCCATCGAGCCGGATTGATCGATGGCGAGCACGACGTCGCGCTGCACCGCTTGGGCTTTGCGGCCGTAGCCGACCAGCCGCTCGGGCACCACGGTGCGATGCTCGGGCAGGTAGTTGGCCAGATTCTTGCGGATGGTGCGGTCCCAGTCGATGTCGCGCAGCCGCGGGCGGGAGACGCGCGCGGCCCGGTTCAACGCGCCGGAGACGGCGGCCACGGTGTGCGCGGCGATGCGCTGTTCGATCTCGCGCACCACCTTCTGCACCACCATCCGCGCGGTGGCCTTGGTGGTTTCGGGCATCACCCGATTCAGGCTCAGCAGGGTGCCGACCAGGTGCACGTCGGGCTCGACCGCCTCGAGCAGTTCCGGCTCCAGCAGCAGTTGAGTGAGGTTCAGCCGCTGCACCGCGTCGCGCTGCATCACTTCGACGACGGTCGAGGGAAAGTAATTGCGGATGTCGCCGAGCCAGCGCGCCACCCGAGGCGCGGATCCTTGCAGCCCGCCCGCACGCTTGCCGGAGGTCTTCTCGTCGTCGTTGTACAACGCCGAGAGCGCCCGGTCCATCGCGACGTCGTCGGCCTCGCCGAGTCCGCCGAGCCCCTCCTCGGCGGCGGAGCCGAGCACCAAACGCCAACGCCGCGCCTGTGTTTCATCGACAGCGTTCATCGCATCCCCTGAGTGTCGGTCGAACTGTGGGTCGCGGCATCGTCATACCGACACCCCCAAGATTTCCGCGGCGGCGCGCAGGGCGATGGTGCCGCGCGCGACGTCGAAACCTCCGTCGTCCGCGCTGGTTCGGAGGGCGGAGGCGCCGCCGTCACGCACCGCCCGGCCGATGGCGCGGCGCTCGCCCGACTCGAAGGCGCCGAATGTTCGGCGCAGCAGGGGGAGTGTCTCGACGAACTGGTCTTCGCGCAGTGCGCGCAGCCAATCGTCGATGAGGCGCAACAACTCTCGGTCGTGCACCAGCAGCAGCCCGCGGCCGCCGAGGAAACCGTCGACCCAGGCGGCCTTCGCGGCGGCGGTATTGCCGACCGACAGCGCGGCGGAAAGCCGACGGGCGGAATCGGTCTCGTCGATGATCCCCGCGTCGCAGAGCAGCCGGACGGCGCGGCCGACGAGCGCGCCGTGCACGTCGTCGCGATCGGCGAGCTTGCCGAGCGCACCGAGCCATTCGCCGGTGGCCCAGCCGTCGTCGCGGGTGTGGATGGCGGTGTGCGCCGCGTCGAGCATGCCGCGCAACTCGGTGGCCGCGCCGGTGTCCAGGCCGGTGACGGCGCCGGGCAGGCCCGCGCACACGCGCACCAGCAGGCCGTCGGCGACGTGTGCGAGCGCCTTGGTGTCGGTGCCGCGGACGTCGCCGTAGCGCAGCGTCCTGATCAGGCCGGGCAGCGCGGCGAGCAGGTGGGTGATGTCGTGGTCCAGCGCGGCGGCCGATTCCAGCCGGGCGATCAACCCGTCGGTGGCGCCGCCGAGATCGGCGAGCAGCGCGACCTCCAGTGCGGCGGCGAGATCGCCGACGGTGCTGTCCTCGCGGCTCGCCGTGTCCAGGATCTTCGCCTCGGCGGCGGTGCCGATGGTGGTGCCCCAGCGGGAGGCCTCGATGATCGAGATGGCGTACTCCGGTCGCCATTCCAGCGTCCAGGTCTCCCGGAAGGTGCCCGTGCTGCGCACCTCGCTGGTGGTGAGCGTGCCCCAGGGAATGTCGAGCACGCGCAGCCGGTGCAGCAGGCGGGAGCGCTCGACCTCACGTTCCTTGCGCAGGTCGAGGTCGAGGACCCGGGACAGCGGCTCCTGTTTCATCCGCAGCGTGCGGATCCGGGCGCGCAGGTCGGCATCGAGCGGGACGGTCGGCGTGCCCTCGGGCACGGTGCCCAGCGCCTCGCCGACGACGAGTTCGTTGACGACCAGCCGCAGCATGGTCTCGTCACCCGCGCACATCACCGCGCGAGTGGCCTCGGTGACCTCGGACAACCCGGCCAGCGGGCGATCGCGCATGGCCGCGAGAGCATCGGCGAGGCGGACGGCCTCGATGATGTGCGCGCTCGACACCGGCAGATCGTGCGCGCGCAGCACCCCGGCCACCTTGGTGAGCCAGCGCACGATCGGCCGCTCGGTCTCGGTGAACAGGTGGTGGTACCAGCCGGGGGAGGTGATCCCCGCGCCGTATCCGGAGATGGTGGACAGCCGCGAGTGCGTCCACGGCACCCAGGTCAGCGTGGCCTTCGTCTTCGGAAGTCCTTTCAGCAGCCGGGTATCCGCGGCGGCGGGCCCGAGCTTGCCCGCGAGCGCGGGCGCGTGCCAGGCCCCGCACACCACCGCCAGGCGGACCGCCCCATCCTTCAGCGCCTTGCGCATGGTCTGCCGCATGTACGCCTCGCGCCGCAGCGTGTGCGCGTCGATGCGGACGGGCTCGAGCCGGATCGGTTCCAGCGGGAGGACGTCGGAGGTTGCCTCGGCGACCGAATTGGTGCCTGCTACCCGCGCGTCGTCGTCCGGCCGCAGGTCGATCGTCGCCTCCCGATCGGGCGAATCATCTTCGCCGGCCTCGTATTCGACCACCGCGCCCTGGTCGTCCAGCATGGCGTCGATCGGCTCGAGCTCGATCGCCTCCTGCTCGGCGGATTCGCGCAGCGCACCCATCGCCTCGGTGATCGCATCGAAAGCTGTTGCGTCGGGGGCGGATTCGACGACCGCATCCCACCACCGCTCGGCATCGTCGTACCCGCCCGCGGCGGCGAGCTCGGTCAACGGGTCGAACCGATCGCCGGGCTCCTCCTCGGCGGCGAGCACCATGGTGGCGGGCAGGTCGCAGAACCGAACGGGCACACCGTATTCGGCGGCGTACCGCAGCGCCTGCCACTCCGGCGAGAACACCGCGTACGGCCAGAACGCGGCCTTCGCCGGCGCGTCGGGCACATAGGCCAGCAGCGCGACCGGCGGCCTCATGCCCTCGGCCGCGACATACCCGACCAGCGGATCGGCGTCCGCGGGTCCCTCGATCAGGATGGTGTCGGGCCGAAAGGCCTCCAGTGCCAACCGAAGTGACCGCGCCGACCCCGGACCGTGATGGCGGATGCCGAACACGCGGGTCTGCGGGCCGCCAGGCTCCGAGTCGCGGTCGGCCGCGCCGTGCTGCGCCTGCGTCATGGTGTCACCCCCTGCTCGTCTGCCTGCCGACTCCGCCGTTCACCCGGAGACCTCGCGGCACGCCCGGTAGAAGTCCGACCACTCCGGGCGTTCGCGCACAACGGCTTCCAGGTACTCGGTCCACACGACGGCATCGGCGACCGGGTCCTTGATCACCGAACCGAGCACGGCGCCCGCGATATCGGCGGCCCGCAGCACGCCGTCGCCGAAGTGGACGGACAGGGCGATCCCGTTGGTGATCACCGAGATGGCCTCGGCGGTGGACAGGGTGCCGGAGGGCGATTTGAGCTTGGTGCGGCCGTCGGCGGTGATGCCGGAACGCAATTCGCGGAAGACGCGCACCACCCGGCGCACCTCCTCGGCCGCGGCGGGCACCTTCGGCAGTTCCAGCGAGGCGCCGAGCTGTTCGACGCGGCGGCTGACGATGGCGACCTCCTCGTCCTCGCTGGCAGGCAGCGGCAGCACCACGGTGTTGAAGCGGCGGCGCAGCGCGGAGGACAGCTCGTTCACGCCGCGGTCGCGGTCGTTGGCGGTGGCGATGACGTTGAAGCCCTTGGCCGCCTGCACCTCGGTGCCGAGTTCGGGCACCGGCAGCGTCTTCTCGGACAGCACGGTGATCAGCGCGTCCTGCACATCGGACGGGATGCGGGTGAGTTCCTCGATCCTGGCGATCGACCCGGCGCGCATCGCGGTCATCACCGGCGACGGCACCAGCGCGCCCTCGCTCGGGCCCTCGGCGAGCAGCCGCGCGTAGTTCCAGCCGTACCGGATCGCCTCCTCCGCCGTCCCCGACGTGCCCTGCACCAGCAGCGTCGATTCCCCGCAGATGGCGGCCGAAAGATGTTCCGACACCCAGGTTTTGGCGGTGCCCGGCACGCCGAGCAGCAGCAGCGCCCGGTCGGTGGCGAGCGTCGCGACGGCCACCTCCATCAGCCTGCGCGGACCGACGTACTTCGGGCTGATCACGGTGCCGTCGTCGAGCGTGCCGCCGAGCAGGTAGGTGACCACCGCCCACGGGGACAGCCGCCAAGACGGCGGGCGCGGGCGTTCGTCGGCGGCCACCAAGGCGCGCAGTTCGTCGGCGTAGGCCTGTTCGGCGTGCGGACGCAGCAGGTCGGGCGTCACGTCGGTAGTGGTCACTGCAACTCCTCGAGCATCATCGAGCGGTGGTTGAGGTCGTGTGCGAGCTGATCGAAGGCTCGCTCCCAGGTGGGATCGCCGCAGCGGCGAGCCACCACGGCGGCGGCGCTCGCGGCGGTCACGGGTAGGTGTACCGACGCCGCGGACAGCAGCGACCGGTGCGCGTTGGGGGTATTGCCGTGCGCTTCCGGGCGGCGGGCCGCCGCCCGGGCCCGCTCGAACAGCAGCAGGATCAGGTGCTGCGCCAGCGGTTCCGGCCACGGATGTCCCATCGCGGGCAGCAGCGCCTCGATCTCGGAGAGCCAGGAGCCGTCCAGGTCGAGCAGGTGGCGGGTGCGGTCGGCCATCGGCAGCAGCGCGAACAGCTCGCGCCTGCGCAGCATGGCGACGTCGGTCGGCACGCCGGCGTCGAACAGTGCCCGCGCCCACGTCGAATCCTGCTGCGCCAGTGCGGCATCCACCCAGCCGTCGAAGATCGGCTGCCGGAAGCGATCGTCGATGCCCGCCTTGACCGCCTTGTCCGGCGCGCCGAGCACGCTCGCCCAGTGACCGAGCGGTGTCGCCGCGACCAGCTGGCGCAGCCTGCCAGCGGTGACGTCGGGTGCGCCGCCCCATCGATAGGTGAATTCGACGCTGCGATCGGTGATGCCGTCGCGATGCGCGGGCGGATCCAGCGTATCGGGCAGGGCGACAACGAGTTCGGTGTGCCGCAGCCGATGCTCGATGCGGACCCACTCGCTGGCTCGCCGCGTCATGCGGTGCGCGAACGCCGAATCGGGCAGCAGTGTCAGCAGACCGGCGGCGGTCCGCCGGACATCGGAGCGCCGATCGTCCAGCCCGGCTTCCAGCAGCGGCTCGTCGGCCCGCGAAATCCCGTCGGCGAGTAGGGCGAGCAGCTCGGCCTTCAACGGACCGGATTCCTTAGGCCAAGCCGTGGCGAGCGTTTCCCGGGCCGCGTCGGCATCCCGGCGGCGCAGTTCGGCCAGCCAACCCCGGCGCTCGGGCGGCTGCCCGAACTGCCACACCTCCTCGGTGGGTGCCGTTGCGGGCTGCCGGCGCACCAGGTTTCGCCATTCCGGATGCCGGCTCGCCAGCCAGCGCCCTCGGGTGCCTGCCAGGCTCAGCAGCGGCTCGCGCAGCTCGGCGTTGCTCTTCGCCTGGTCGAGCAGCTGCCCGCACAGCGCGTCGGGCGCGCGATAGTCGTATGGCGTTGCCGCGGTGAACCATTCGGGCAGAAACGGGGACCGCTCCTGCAGCATCCGCGCGAGGCGACCGGCCGCGCTGTGCGGCAGCAGTCGTCGAGTGTCGTCCTCGGCGGGTTCGGGCAGCTTCGCGGTGGCCGCGCGCACCCCGCCGCGCGCGAAAACGTCTTGGAGCGCGGCGGATTCGAGCAGGCGCAGCGCCGGGTCGGCGGGTAGTCGGCCGGCGGCGTCGGCCACCGGCGCGGCGAGCCGGGTGAGGTCGGGGGCCCGGCGCGCGGTGCCGAGCAGCGCGACGGAGGTCAGGTCGGCCGCGTTCGAGGTCGGCGTCGTAAGGGTATTCGGCGCGCTGCGGCCGACCGGATCGAGTCGGGCCAGATCGATCACCTCACCGGCGGTGAACACCGAGACCGGCACCAAGCCCTCGATGGTCCAGTCGGCGGTGATCGTCACCGGATGACCGCCGGACACGCCGAGTAGCCGCCACGGCTGTTCGGTGGGCGCCACCGGCAGCGCGGTGCCGTCGGATTCGGCGATGTACCAACCGCTTTCGGTGTGCACCGGCACCACGTCGACGAGCAGCACCGGCCACCCGCGCAGCCACGGATCGTCGCCGAGCGCCGCGGCATGGTCGGCGAGCGCGGCGGCCACCGTGCCCGGCCGGTCCGGATCGGCCGGCAGCGTCGTGAAAGGTTCTGCGGCACCGTGCCGTTCACCCCACAGCGCACGCAGCGGCGCGGCGCCGGGGTAGTAGTGCAGGTCCGCGTCGGCCAGCAGGCCGAGCGTCGGCACGTCGGCGGGGAAGCCCGGCGTCCCGAACGAGTGGTCGACCACCAGCGCCCAGCGCCGAGACTCGCGCCCGTACAACCACGTTCGCCGGGTGTAGAGGCGCTCGTCCTCGGTGATCCGCACACCGAGGACCATCCACCGATCCCGCACCGCGGGCTCGGTGCGCACCGCCTCGGCGGGATTCGGATAACCGACATGGCTTCGGATGCTGGCGCGCAGCTCGGGCGTCAGCTGGTCCAGCCTGCGGTGCGCGGTGATGAGCAGGTGCAGCCGTGCGTATTCGCGCAGCACGACCTCCGGCCAGTCGGCCCTGGTCACCACGGCGGTCGGCAGCTGGCGCAGGGTCGAGGCGACGCCGGGGGCCTGCGCGTCGACCATCCGTGCGGCGATCGTCTCGAACGCCCGGAACGATCGGTCGGTCTGCGCGAGACCCGTGCGCACCTGATCGCCGAGCCAGACATCGAGTTCGGCCAATCCCGCGGTGACCCGCACCCGCCGCTGCTCCGCGGTCGCCGGATTCGCGGTGCGGGTGGCGGCCTCCGCCGTGGGCTTGGCGGCCTTGGCGATCCGGCCGTCGATCCAGCTCCCCGCGAAGTCGGCGATCCCGGGCGCCGCCTCGACCCGGCCCGCCGCCCACTCCAGCAACAGCGACAGCGCGTGCTTGCACGGGAACTTGCGGCTCGGACAGGAGCACTTGTACGCGGGCCCGGACAGGTCGACGATCGTCTGATACGGCTTGGCGCCGCTGCCCTGACACAGTCCCCACAGCGCGGTGTCGTGCTGCCCGGTACCGCGCCAGCGGCTCGCGAGTTTCCGCGCGGCCGACAGCGAGCTCGCGTCCGGCGCGAGCGCCGTGACCTGGTCCTCGCTCCAGCGCGTCATGTCTTCCCCCGTTCGTCGGTTGACCGGATTTCTACACCGGGCCACCGACAAGTGCGGACCCGGCCGGGGTGTCCGGCACGGAAATTGCTGTGGCGTCCCGGGTTTCGATGCCGAAAACCTCTTGCGTACATGGGTATTCTCTGGCATTCTGTCCTGTTCGGCTCGACCGAACCATCCATATCGGGTGATACACCGACGAGCTGCCCGCCGGGGCTGGCGAGGGGTGGACATCGAGGCGCGGCCCCAGCCGTTTCGATGGCCATATCCATCCCCGCGCGGGCAGATTCGCATCGGGGCCGGAGGATTTCCTCCGGTGGGCGAATTCGACGCGATCGGGTAGCGTTTCGCACAGCTTCGACAGTGGCGCCGCGCACCGGGTCGGAGGACGTGTAGCGGCTCGGTGGTGGAGGGGGTCCAACCAAATTGCGTCCCGACGCCGATCCGGTGCCGCGGTTGACCGAGGTGGTAACCCGCAGGCTCGCTGCGGATCCCGCGGTGACACCGTCGGTCGCACGCACCGTCCTGCGCGCCCTCGGCGGCACCGAGAACGATGATCGGGCAACCGAATTCGACGACGGCGGGATCTTCCTGCGCGCCATCCGGGTCCGCGGCTTCCGCGGCATCGGTCCGCAGGCCGAGCTGCAACTGCCGCCCGGCCCCGGCCTCACCCTGGTCGTCGGGCGTAACGGCAGCGGCAAATCCAGTTTCGCCGAGGCCGCCGAGCTGGTGTTCACCGGCGGAAATCGCCGCTGGGACGGTCGATCCGCGGCCTGGCGGGAGGGCTGGCGCAACCTGCACGACGGCGGCACCGCCCGCATCGAGGTGGAGCTGCTCACCACCGGCAACAAGCCGCAGCTGACCATCGCCAAGGAATGGGCCGCCGACGCGGACCTGCCCGACGCGATCTGGACCGAACAGCACCCGCCCACCGCGCCAACCGAATTCGACATGGATCGCTGGGCGGGCCGGCTCGAGCTCTACCGCCCGTTCCTGTCCTACAGCGAGCTCGGCGCGCTGGTCGACGGCAAACCGAGCGACCTGTTCGACGCGCTGCACCAGCTGCTCGGCCTCGACGAACTGACCTTGGCGCAGGAGCGAATTCGGATGCGCCGCCTGGAACTGGAACGCGCCGTGCGGGATTCACGGCAGGAACGGCTCGAGCTGCTGGAGGCGCTGGAGACGGTGGCCGACGATCGTGCCGTGCGGGTGAACGGCCTGCTCCGCCCCGCCCAGCCCGACCTGGCCGCGGTCGGGCGTGAGGTGACCGGCACCTTCGACGATCCGGACGGCCCGGCGGGTCTGCGCGCGATCGTGCGGCTCACCCTGCCGACTGCCGCGGAGGTGGCCCAGGTGGCCACCAGGCTCGCGGACTGCGGTACGGCGCTGACCCGCGGCACCACCGCCGACGCCGAGGCCGACCTGCGCGTGCTGGAGTTGCTGCGCCGGGCTCGCGATCACCACCTGGCGAGCGGTACCTGCCCGTGCCCCGTGTGCGGTCGCGGCGACCTGGACGACACGTGGGCCCGCGCGGCCGACGCCTCGATCACCACCCTGGCCGCCAGGGTCGACGCGCTCACCACCGCACGCACCGAACTCGGCGCTGCGCTGCGCGCGGCGCGGTCGCTGCCGGATCTCATTCCGCCGGAACTGGATTTCGACCCGCGCAACCCGCCCTCGGTGGACACCTCCGCCGTCCGCCGCGCCTGGGCCGACTGGGCCGCGCTCACCGCCGCCGACTACAGCACCGACCTGCCGGACCGGCTGCGCGGCGCGCACGCGCGACTGGTCGACGAGCTGGATCTGGTGCAGCAGGGCACCCGCAAGGAACTCGACCGGCTCGACGAGGTGTGGACCCCGCTGGTGCCGCGCATCGCGAGCTGGCTGGAAGGCGCGCGCGAGGTCGCCGCGCACGCGGCCGAACTGCGCACCGTCAAGAAGGCCGAGGACTGGCTCAAGTCCGCCACCGCGGGCCTGCGCGGCGAACGGATGACGCCGCTGGAGACCACGGCGCGCTGGGTCTGGCAGACGCTGCGCCAGCAGAGCAACGTGGAACTCGGCTCGATCACCTTGCAGGGCAACGCCGGAACGGCCCGCCGGGTGCTGCTCGACGTCACCGTCGACGATGTGGACGGCGCCGCGCTAGGCGTGATGAGCCAGGGCGAGCTGCACGCGCTCGGGCTGTCGCTGTTCCTGCCGCGGGCCACGGTCGAGGAGAGCCCGTTCCGCTTCGTCATGATCGACGATCCGGTGCAGGCGATGGACCCGGCGAAGGTGGACGGGCTGGCCAGGGTGCTGGCCGCGGTCGCGTGGACCAGGCAGGTGGTCGTGTTCACCCACGACGAGCGCCTCGCCGAGGCGGTGCGCCGAATGCAGTTGGACGCCACCGTTTTAGAGGTGCAGCGCCGCGACCGCTCGGTGGTCGAGGTGCGGGTGTCCAGCGACCCGGTCCGCCGCTACCTCGACGACGCCCGCGCGCTGGTGCGCACCCCGCAGCTGCCGCAGGCCATCGCCGACGAGCTCGTCGCCACCTGCTGCCGTTCCGCGGTGGAGGCCGCGAGCCTCGGCCGGGCCAGGCGCACCCTGCTCGCCGACGGCATGAACCATCGGGAGGTGGAGCGCCACATCGATGCCGCGCAATCCACCAGGGCCAAGGTCGCGCTCGCGGTGATGGGCGTCGGCGGCAAGGTCGACGATCTCAACAAGCATCTCGTCGCGCGCGAAGGGAAATGGGTGGTCGAGGCGCTGCGCGACGCGACGGCGGGCGCGCACGTGCCGATCGGGCGCAGCATGCGCGAATTGATCACCGAGACCGAACGATTCGTCGCGTGGCTCGGGAAATGACGACGCGATGGCGATGACGCAGCGCGGGCCGCGCCGCGGTCCGGACGGCGGGCGCGGTAACCAGCGCAGACCGGCGAAAGGCCCGCGGCGGCCGCGGCCGTCGGTGGCCGAGCGGCTCGATACGGTGGATCGGCTACTGGCCGGATCGGTGACCGATGCGGGCGGGCTGTGGTCCCGCGCCACCGCGTGGATTCTGCGAATCGCGTTGGAGCAGTGCGTGGATGAGCTGTGGGCGCGGCTGGCGCCCGCCTTGATGCGCTGCCCGATGCGGGCGCAACTGATCGCGCTGCGCACCTTCGCCGGACCCGAGGTGGCGGCGCAGGTCGCCGCGTTATGGGCCGCGTTGTCCAGGGCCGCGCACCACCACGACTACGAGCTCGCGCCGAGCGTCACCGATCTGCGCCGCTGGCGCGAACAGACCGTCGCGATCGCCAAGGCCTTGGCCGCCGTCGAGGCGCGCTGACCCCCCGGCCTGATCTTTGTTGCGGGCGGCGCGCAACAATCGAGGCATGAGTGGGACGCGGATGTGTCCGTGTGGCCGGGGCGAGGCCTTCGACGACTGCTGCGGGCCGGTGCTGAGCGGGAAGCGGGCGGCGGCGACCGCCGAAGCGTTGATGCGTTCGCGCTACACGGCTTTCGCGGTCGGGAACACCGACTATCTACGGCGAACGTGGCATCCGCGGACCAGGCCTGCGGAGTTGACGCTCGATCCGGACCAGCGGTGGTTGTTCCTGGAAATCCTGCGCACCGCCGACGGCGGGCTGTTCGACGAGACCGGGTTGGTCGAGTTCGTCGCGCACTACCGGGCGGACGGCACGCGCGGATCACTGCACGAGGTCAGCAGGTTCCGGCGCGCCGAGGGCGCCTGGGTCTACCTCGACGGTGAGATCGAAGCCTGAGTAACGTGACCCACTATGTCCCGTGTCGCGATCGAGTACTGCACCCAGTGCCGCTGGCTGCTGCGCGCGAGCTGGATGGCGCAGGAGCTGTTGACCACCTTCGCCACCGAACTCGGTGAGGTGGCACTGATTCCGGGGACGGGCGGCGTTTTCCGGATCACCGTCGACGCCGAGCAGATCTGGGAACGCAAGGCCGACGGCGGTTTTCCCGATATCACGGTGTTGAAGCAACGGGTGCGGGACCGGGTCGCGCCGGACCGTGATCTCGGCCACGCCGATCGCCGCGACTGAACCAGGTCCCGGTGGCATTCGGCCGCGTCGCGGCCCGGCTCAGCTGCAGCAGCCTCCGCCACAGCAGCCGCCACCGGCGGGACGCGCGGGCGGGCTCGGCGCAGGCGCCGCGTTACCCCGGCTGACCGTGGCAAACGTGGTCAGCAGCTTGACTGTGTCGGCATGGCCGCTCGGGCAGGACGCCGGATCCGACGACTCCGCCATCGGGCGGTTCATCTCGAAAGTGTCCCCGCAGCTGCGGCACCGATAGTTGTAACTCGGCATCGGTCAAGCGTACCGCCGGGATCTCATAATGGTGCGTCGCGTTCCCAGGTCGTCAGCATGGACGTACTCTCGAAGAAGAGATCACGAGGTGCGGGGCCCGCTGGAGCAAACCAGCAGCACACCGGTGGGGCCCTGGCAGGAGGTGTAGGCATGACCACTCAGTTCGAAACGGAAGTGAGCGGCTTCGAGCCTGTCGCCAGCACGACCTCGGGCGAGGTGCGCGGCCGCTGGGACGGGCCGGTGGCGGTGTGGCGCAGCATTCCTTATGCGGCGGCAGCGAGCGGGGTCAATCGGTTCATGCCGCCGCTGCCCGCACCCGAATGGGACGGGACCAGGGATTGCGCCACCTTCGGTGATATCGCACCGCAGACCATGGGCAACATGGTTCCCGTCGACTCCGACCTGCGGATGGGCGAAGACTGCCTCTGGCTGAATGTCTGGTCGCCGCGGCGCGACGTCGGCGACCTGGTGCACACCTTCGAGACGGGCGAACCGCGTCCGGTGCTGGTCTGGCTGCACGGCGGCGCCTACTGCCTCGGCACCGCGGCGCAGGGCATCTACGACGGACGCAAACTGGCCGAGACCGGCGACGTCGTGGTGGTCACCGTGAACTATCGGCTCGGCGCGCTGGGTTTCCTCGATCTGTCCTCGCTGCCGGGTCCGTTCACCCCGAATCTGGGGCTGCACGACCAGATCGCCGCGCTGGAATGGGTGCGCGACAATATCGCCGCGTTCGGCGGCGACCCGGGCAATGTCACTTTGTTCGGCGAATCCTCCGGCGCCGGTTGTGTCACCGCGCTGCTGACCTCGCCGCGCGCGTCCGGGCTGTTCCACAAGGCCATCGCGGAGAGCCCGCCCGCGACCACCGTCTTCGGTCAGGAGCGCGCGGCCGGGGTGGCGCGGCGCTTCCTCGAACTGCTGGAACTGCCCGCGCACCGGGCCATCGAGCTACTCGACTGGCCGATCGAGAAGATCGTCGAGGTCGCAGGCATCCTGCTGGACGAGATCCCGTTGAAGGAGCCGGGCCGGTTGGCGGCGGCGCCGGTGGTGGACGGCGATCTGCTGCCGACCTATCCGATCGATCGATTCCAGCACGGGCGCTCGCACCGGGTGCCGTTGATGATCGGCACCAACAAGGACGAGGCGTCGCTGTTCCGGGTGTTCCGCTCGCCGATCATGCCGGTGACCCCGGACGCGGTGAACGCGATGCTCAGCGATGTGGCGGCCAGCCACCCGGAGCTGTCGCACGAGCGGATCGCCGAAATCACCTCCGCCTACCCGGATCTGGACAAGACGCGCGGCGCGCTGGCCATGTCCGGCGACGCCGCGTTCCGGATGCCCGCGCACTGGGTGGCCGACGCGCACGCGCAGCACTCACCGACCTGGATGTACCGCTTCGATCATGCGACGCCGATGCTGCGGGCGGCTCGGGTCGGCGCGGGCCACGCCACCGAATTGCCGTACGTGTTCGGCAATTTCGGCTCGTTCAACCATGATCCGACGTTCTGGCTCGGCGGGCGCAAGGTGGCCATGGAGGTGTCCGGCCGAATGATG
Organism: Nocardia sp. NPDC060255; assembly: GCF_042727395.1. Taxonomy (NCBI): domain Bacteria; kingdom Bacillati; phylum Actinomycetota; class Actinomycetes; order Mycobacteriales; family Nocardiaceae; genus Nocardia; species Nocardia sp. NPDC060255. The sequence continues at coordinate 50,733 of NZ_JBHXAU010000040.1, forward strand.
CGGCGCTGGTTGGCCTTTGCCACGCACGGCGTCCCCGCCGCGCTGGACGGCTCGAAACACTGGCCGCCGTACCGCCCGTCGACCCGCACCACCCTGGTGATCGACACCGTCGACCGCGTGGTCGACGATCCGGACGCGGACCTGCACACCGCGTGGGGTGAGCAAGCGGTCGGCTTCAGCTGATCGGTTCCCTTGGCCCGCAACGAGTTCGGCGGGCGAGCTGCGGTGCGGTCAGACGGCGGTGGGTTCGGGCGTGCGCGCCCGGCGGCCGAGACGGACCGGCATCTGCTCATATCCGTGCAGCGTGAACAACTTCCGCCGCCGCGGTGGCCCGTCCAATTGCAAATCAGGGAATCGGTCGAACAGCGCCTGCAGCGCGTAGACGCCTTCCATCCTGGCCAGGCTGGCGCCGAGGCAGACGTGCACGCCGGTGCTGAACGACAAGTGCTCCTTGGCATTGGCGCGGCCGACGTCGAAGCGGTTCGGCTCGGCGAACACCGCGGGATCGCGGTTCGCGCCGGCCAGCGACAGCACGACGGTATCGCCCGCGCGCAGCTGGATGCCGTCGATTTCCACGTCGCACAACGCCGTGCGCGCCGTCGTCTGGACCGGCGAGTCGAAGCGGAGCACCTCTTCGATGGCATTGGGCCACAGCTCGGGTTCGGCGCGCAGCCGCGCCAGCTGTTCCGGGTGCTCGAGCAGCTGGACCACACCGTTGCCGATCAGGTTGACCGTGGTCTCGAAGCCCGCGCCCATCAGCAGGCTCGCGGAGGCCTTGAGCGCGAACATGTCCAGCTCGCCCGCGCTGACCAGGGTGCTGAGGATGTCGTCGCCCGGGGTGCGGCGCAGCCGGGCGATGTGCGTGTCGAAGTACTCGTTCATCACCTCCATGGCCCGCAGCGCGCGCCGGTGCGCCCGCCAGGAGATGCCGACGTCGAGCAGTGGTGTCAGCTGGTCGCCCCAGTGCAGGAACCGCTCCTTGTCCGAGTCGGGGAAGCCGAGCATTTCCGAGATGATCGCGATCGGGACCTGCGCGGCGAACGCGGTGACCAGATCGGCGGATCCGCCGGACGGCAGCGCGTCGAGCAGTTCCGCGGTGACCGTCTCGACGCGGTCGCGCAGCCTGCCGATGGCGCGCGGGGTGAACGCGGAGGCGACCGGCTTGCGCATCCTCGTGTGCTCCGGCGGGTCGATCACCAGCATCGACGGCGGCTCCACCGGGTTCGGCGGCAGCGGGAAGTACTTGGCCAGCTTCTGGATCGGGGCAGGGGTATTGAAACTTTCGGTGCTGCGCACGCCGAATCGGTTGTCGCGCAGGATGGATCGGCACAGCTCGTGGTCGAAGCTCGCCCAGGCGATGGGCGTACGGATCAGCCTGCCCTCGCCGCGCAGCCGCTCGATGAGGGGATACGGATCGGCGAACCCGGTGGGCCCGCCCATCAGTTCGGCGAACGGCTCACCACGCCGGGCCTGCAGGCGCAGCACGAGCCGGGGCGCACCCTGGACGGATAACCAGCGGAACCAATACTGCGGCTTCATCATTCACCAACTCCGTCGTTTGTGAGATACCTCCACCGTACGGACCCCGGCCAGAATGTGGAACGTCCTCCAGTCGGACTTCCGCCTATACCGTGGTAGGAGAGATCAGGTGCGCTGGGCGGTGACCCGCTCGGATTCGATGCGCCGCTCGCGCTGGGCCGGATCGGGGTTGACCACCTGGACCAGGGAGGCGCCTGCGGCGAGTATGGCGACGAAGCCGTCGATCAGTTCGGCGGGGGTGTCCCACGGGGTGCTCGACAGGACTCGGTCGCCCTCGGAAAACCCTTGGCGCATGGCCGATTTCTTCGCCTCGGCGAACACCTCCGCCACCGGCATGCCATCCAGTGCGGCGCCGGCACCGCCGGGCAGGAATTGATCGCCGTGCACCCGCACGGAGGTGGCGAAGTCGGTGACGCCGATCGGCAGGTCACGCACCGGTGTGCCCATCGCGTCCAGGGACAGCGCGGCGACCTCGGCGATGCCGTCGGCGTCGTCGATCCGGTCGGGGGTGACCAGGGCCAGTTCGGCGTCCTGGTCGGGGCGCAGCACCACCTCGGTGCCCGCCCACCAGCAGCCGAGCAGCACGGCGGCGGTCTGCCAGTGCGCGGGCAGCAGCACCGCGATCCGGGCGCCGGGGCTGAGGCCGAACTCGTCGCGGATCAGGTTGGCCGTCTTGGCCGCCCAGTTCGCCAGGGTCAGCCCGGACAGCTCGATCCGGGCGCCGGTGGCGTCGTCGTAGTAGGTGACGCGCGGATTCGCTGGTTCGCGCGCGAGAATCGGATCGAGCACCTGCTCGGTGAGGGTGAGCGCCTGGTCGAATTCACGCATGGTCTAGTTCACGCATTTCGGTCCGTTCTGGCCTGCGTCGATCGGTGGGGCGGGCGGGACTGGCGTCGCCGTGGCGCTCGACGTTCCGGAGAAGTCGAACATCCCCCCGGCCGCCGAGCCCGGACCAGAATAGTCGCTCGCCAGCACCACGCTCACCGAATCCGGCGACAGCGTCGTATCCGCGAGCACCGGCAGCCCGCCGAGCGCCTTGGCCACCGCCTTGGCCTTGGCGTCGGAGGTGTTCGCGGCGAGCACCCGGCTGCCGGTGACGCTGGGGCCGGCGTAGTTGCCGACCAAGCCCTCGTGGAAACCCTTACCGCTCAACGCCTGCGCTACCTGACCGGCCAGGCCGCCGATTCCGCTGGCGTTGTACACGCTGACGGTCACCTTGCCCGGATCCACTGCGGGCTCATCGGATTCGGCGGACTTCCCGTCGACCAGCGAGCCGACATACGACTTCACCGCCTTGGGATCGACCCGCACCACCGATTCGCCGCGATCGGTCATGTAGTTCAGATCGGTGACCGGAATGGTCTCGAATTTCACCTGCCCGCCCGAAAGGTCTTGCAGCTGTTGCAGAAACGCGAGCACGTCCCAGTTGTCGTCGAGCACCACCGTGCGCCCGACCGCGTCGCTGAGCTGCTTCATCTTTGCGGGATTGCCGAGCGTCTTCGCGTTGAGCACCTGCCCGACCAACTGCGCCATGAACACCTGCTGACGCACGATGCGATCGAGGTCACCGCGCGGCAGATTGTGCCGCTGCCGCACGAAGCTCAGCGCCGACGGGCCGTCGAGCCGCTGGCGGCCCGCCGGGAAGTCGGCGCCGGACATCCATTCGTCGACCGGGTTGTTCAGGCACACCTCGACCCCGCCGACCGCGTCGGTGAGCAGCACGAAGCCGAGCAGGCTCACCTCGGCGTAGTGGTCGACGCTGATGCCGGTGAGGTTGCCGACGGATTTGATCAGCGCCTGGCGGCCGGCCTGGGTGGACTGTTTGTCCGCGTCGGCCTCCGAGACGCCCTGGTTCATCAGCTTCAGTCGCTGGGTTTCCTTGGTCGCGCCGTACGCCGAGTTGATCTTGCCCTTGCCGAGATCGGGAATGTCCACGTAGGAGTCGCGGGGGATGGAGATGGCGGTCGCGGACCGGCCGTCGTTCGGTATCCGGATCAGCACGATGGTGTCGGTGTTGGTGCCGACCTCGTCGCCCGCGTGCAGCAGCGCGCGTTCCCGATCCGACAGCGGGTTGCCGTGCGCGTCGGTGCGGCTGTCGACACCGACCAACAGGATGTCCACGGCGCCGTCGCGCCCGCCGCCGAGGCCGAGGTTGCCGATCCGCTCGATATTGGAGATCAGGCTGTCGACGCTGTGCCAGGCGAAGCCGGTGATGACGAGCACCAGCACGGCGAGCACCGCGGCGAAGCCACGCAGCGGGCCACCCGCCGGTAAGAACGATTCAGCGCGGCGCGGCCGGGTCACCCGGGACCTCCTGCGCCGCAGCTACTTTGTGTCCTCTCGACAACTCGACATCCTTTCGACAAGCTCGGGGCCTCTTTCGACAGCACGGTCTGAGTGACCACCCCACCTTTCTGTATCCCCCGGCACCCATACGGCAAACCCGTGTTCGCGGTGGGCACCCGCCGCGGGCAACTGACTGAAGGCTAACGAATCGCGGCCCTGACGCCCGCAATCCGCAGGTGTGGCGGCGTGCCAGACTCGACCCCGTGACAGCTTCGACATCGTCCGCCGCCCGGCCCGCGCGCCTCGTCGTGACGGGAGCGGGCGGACAGCTCGGGCAGCAACTGATCCGGCTCGCGCCCGCTGCCCGGGCCTTCGGACGCCGCGACCTCGATATCACCGACGCGGCCGCGGTCGCCGCCGTGCTCGAACCGGGTGATGTGGTGATCAATTGCGCCGCCTTCACCGCGGTCGACCGGGCCGAGTCCGAGGTAGCGGCGGCTTTCGCAGGCAACGAGACCGGGCCTGCGGTGTTGGCCGCGGCTTGTGCGCGGGTCGAGGCCAGGCTTATTCAACTGTCCACCGACTATGTGTTCTCGGGTGTGCACGACCGTCCGTACGAGACCACCGATCCGACCGGGCCGGTCAATGTCTACGGGGAGTCCAAACTCGCTGGTGAGCAGGCTGTGCTGCAGCTCGCCCCACAGTCCCACGTGGTGCGTACCGCGTGGGTATATGCCGGGCGCGGAAGCGATTTCGTCGCCACCATGCTGCGGCTGGAACGGGAACGCGACACCGTGAACGTGGTCGATGATCAGCTCGGCGCACCCACCTACGCGGCGGATCTCGCGGCCGCGTTGCTGGAACTCGCGGATCGGCCGGACGCCCCACGACTGCTGCACGCTACCAATGCCGGGCAGGCCACCTGGTTCGATCTTGCGCGGGCGGTATTCGAGGGGGTGGGCGCCGATCCGGAGCGGGTCCGGCCGTGTGACTCGTCCGCTTTTCCGAGACCTGCACGGCGCCCGGCATATTCGGTGCTGTCGCACCGTGCCTGGGATGAAGCGGGGTTGACTCCGCTGCGCCAGTGGCAGGCGGCACTAGGGGACGCGCTGGCGAAGTTGTCCGACTAGGCTGTGCGGCCGTGAGCGATTCCGATTCGGCTTCCGCGGGCCTGGCCGTCGTTACGGTGACCTATTCACCGGGCGAGCACCTCGAGCACTTCATCACCACGCTGGCTGACGCCACCTCGGAGAAACCGCAGGTGATTCTCGCCGACAACGGGTCGACCGACGGCGTGCCCGAGCTGATCGCCGAGGCCAATTCGCACGTGCGGCTGCTGCGCACCGGCGGCAATATCGGCTACGGCGGCGCGATCAACCGGGCCGTCGCCGAGATCGATCCGGACATCGAGTTCGTGGTGATCGCCAATCCGGACATCCGCTGGGGCACCGACTCCATCGACAAGCTGCTCGAGGCGGCGAAGCGCTGGCCGCGGGCGGGCGCGCTCGGCCCGCTGGTGCTGGAACCGGACGGCAGCGTCTACCCCTCCGCCCGCCAGGTGCCGGGTCTGCTGGACGGCGCGGGCCACGCGATCCTCGGCACGGTGTGGAAGACGAACCCGTGGACCCGCCGCTACCGCCAGGAGAACGAGCAGATCTCCGAGCGCGTCGTCGGCTGGCTGTCCGGATCCTGCCTGCTGGTGCGGCGCGCGGCCTTCGACTCGATCGACGGTTTCGACTCGCGCTACTTCATGTACATGGAGGACGTCGACTTCGGCGACCGGATGGGCAAGGCGGGCTGGCACAACGTGTTCGTGCCGTCCGCCGAGGTCACCCACGCCAAGGGGCACGCCGCGGGACGGCACCCCGAGGTGATGCTGCCCGCGCACCACGCGAGCGCGTACCGATTCCAGGCCGACCGGCATCCGCACTGGTGGCAGCTGCCGTTGCGGCTCGCGTTGCGGGCCGGACTTGCGGTGCGCTCCCGGATTGCGGTTCGATCTGCGCTGCGTCAACAGGCGCAAGAAGCGGGTCACTGAGCGCGCGGCTGAGCGACAATGGGCGACGGGCCCGCACGTCTTCGGTGCGGCCCGGCGTGAACTGGCGTAGGCCGCGGGCCGATCGGCGCGCGCGCAACAATCGATCCACTGTGAACAGGGGACCTTGAATGGCAGGAAATGCAGGCACCGACGCCGTGATCCTGGTGGGTGGGCAGGGCACACGACTGCGCCCGCTCACCCTTTCGGCACCCAAGCCGATGCTGCCGACGGCCGGGTTACCGTTCCTCACGCATCTGCTCGCCCGCATCGCCGACGCCGGGATCACGCACGTCGTGCTCGGCACCTCGTTCAAGGCGGAGGTGTTCGAGGAGCACTTCGGTGACGGTGCCGAGCTCGGCCTCGACCTCGAGTACGTCACCGAGACCGAGCCGCTCGGCACCGGCGGCGGCATCCGCAACGTGCTGCCCAAGCTGCGCGCCGACACCGTGATGGTGTTCAACGGTGACGTGCTCGGCGGTACCGATCTCGGCGCGGTGCTGGATACGCACGAGTCGACGAACGCCGATGTCACGCTGCACCTGGTCCGGGTGAGCGACCCGCGGGCCTTCGGCTGCGTGCCGACCGACGAGAACGGCCGGGTCACCGCGTTCCTGGAGAAGACGCAGGATCCGCCGACCGATCAGATCAACGCGGGCTGCTACGTCTTCCGCCGCGAGTACATCGAGAAGATCCCGTCGGGCCGTCCGGTCTCGGTGGAACGCGAGGTGTTCCCGACGCTGCTGGCCGAGGGCGCGCGCGTGCAGGGGCACGTCGACTCGTCGTACTGGCGGGATATGGGCACCCCCGAGGACTTCGTCCGCGGCTCCGCCGACCTGGTCCGCGGCATCGCGCCCTCGCCCGCCCTGCCGGGTCAGCGCGGCGAATCGCTCGTCCATCCCGGCGCCGGTGTCGCGCCCGGCGCGCTGCTCATCGGCGGCACGGTGGTCGGCCGCGGGGCCGAGGTCGGCGCGGGCGCCCGCCTCGACGGCGCGGTCATCTTCGACGGCGCCATCATCGAGGCCGGTGCCACCGTCGAACGCTCGATCATCGGCTTCGGCGCCCGCATCGGGCCGCGGGCCCTGGTGCGCGACGGCGTCATCGGTGACGGCGCGCAGGTTGGCGCGCGCTGCGAACTACTACGCGGCGCGCGAGTCTGGCCCGGCGTGGAAATCCCGGACGGCGGCATCCGCTTCTCCACCGACGTCTGATCGAAGGTGTTGGGGGGGGGGCGAAGTTTAGGGTGTGGGGGGAGGCGGGAGGGGTTGTGTTGTGTTTGGTGAGGAGAGGGGGTTAGGTGGGGCGGGGGGGCGGGGGAGCGAAACGCGGGGTTGGCAAACGC
>NZ_JBHXAU010000041.1:0-53207 GCF_042727395.1 Nocardia sp. NPDC060255
GTGCGGAGAACACCACCGTCGCGCCGGCCGGGACCTCGTCCAGTTCCTCGACGAACACCGCGCCGCAGAGCGTCCACGATGCGGGCGGACGCCGTTCCCAGCCCGGTGGGTCCGGGTGGGATCGAGGGGGGAAGACCGGTCATGGCTCAGCCTTTCGGGGCCGCGACGTGGGCGTTTTCCATGATGCCGATGGCATCGGGGACCAACACCGCGACCGAGTAGTAGGCGGTTACCAGGTATTCGATGAGCGCGCGATCGTCGACGCCCATGAATCGGACGTTCAGGCTCGGCTCGAATTCGTCGGGGATGCCGATCTGGTGCAACCCGATCACGCCCTGGTCCTTTTCCCCGGTGCGCATGGCGATGATCGAGGAGGTCTGCCGCTCGCTGATCGGGATCTTCGAGCACGGGAACAGTGGTATCCCGCGCCAGGCCAGCACATTGTGTCCCTCGACCGAGGTCATGCCCGGCGTCAGACCGCGGTGGTTGCATTCGCGCAGGAACGCGGCGATCGTCTTGGGATGGGCGAGCAGCAGTTTGGTGTTGCGGCGCATGGAGATCAGGTCGTCCATGTCGTCGGGCGTCGGCGGGCCGGAGTGGGTGGAGAACCGCTGGTCGTAGTCGGTGTTGTGCAGCAGGCCGAAGTCCCTGTTGTTCAACAGTTCCCACTCCTGCGCCTCGCGCATCTCCTCGATGGTGAGCCGCAGTTGGTGTTCGATCTGATTCATCGGCTCGTTGTAGAGATCGGCGACCCTGGTGTGCACCCGCAACACGGTCTGGGTCAGCGAGAGTTCGTATTCGCGGGGGCTCAGCTCGTAGTCGACGTAGGTCGAGGGCACCACGGGTTCGCCCTGATGGCCTGCGACAAGGGCTATCTCGGCCTCACCCTTCGAATTGACCCGCCGGCTCGACTCGTTCACGACCTTGCGGAGGTGCTCGCGCAAATCGGGTGAGCTGTCGAGCAGCTCGAGGAACGAATCCCATTGCAGCACCAGGATTGTGCCCGCGGTGCAGGCGCGCGCACTGGCGGTCCACAGCGGATCCGCCTGCATCAGCGCCTCGTCGCCGAGGTGGTCGCCGTCGGTCAGTACGCCGAGCAATTCCTGTTCGCCGTACTCGCCGGTGGTGATGCGTTCGAGGCGGCCGTGCGCGAGGATGAACACCTCACGGACCGGATGTCCCTCCTCGACCAACAGGTCGCCCGGCTGGAAGTCCCTGGGGGAGAACCGATTCGCCAATTCCGTCAGTACGGCGTTGTCCTCGAAACCGTGCAGGACGGGGATCTCCGCCAGCGACTCCGGGATGATCCGCACGTTGTCGGCACCGTTCTGGACGAACGACACCCGGCCGCGGCCGCGGCGCCAGGAGAGCCTGCGGTTGACCCGATAGGTCCCACCGGAGGCCTGTACCCAGGGCAGCTGACGCAACAGCCAGCGCGAGGTGATGCCTGCCATCTGCGGCGGAGTCTTGGTGGTGGTGGCCAAGTTTCGGGCGGCAGCGGTGCTGAGCGACATTTGCTTGGTCACTGCGGCGGGGTCTTCGGCAAGTCGAGCGGTTTCGGAGTCTCGCGTAACAGTCATGGCGATGCCCTCTTTGCTGGGGGTGGAATACGGATGCGACGCGACCCGTCGCTTTCGCGGTTGTCAGGTCGGGTTCCGAGAATATGAATTCGACTACCTGATCGATGGTATGCCCTGGCCAGATGTCTCGTAAACCTTCATCTACCAATGTTTTTCGGAGAAACAATTCTCCGAAAATGAGCACAATGAATTACGTCGCGCGCTGCTCGGAACCAATATTCCGGGCGCGCGACGGTAAATGCTCCGACATTACTGACCGAGTCGAAGCATGCAGCGGCTGAAGCGTTTGTGATACGGCAGATTTGACCGGAGCATGGCGGCGCTTACGCGCACCGCGGGTACCAACCTCCCTTATGGTGTCGCCGTTGCCCCGTCGACCCGTGGAGGATCGGTATCGTCAGTGATACCGCGGATTGGTGTTATGCCATTCGAATCCGCCGCCCATCCAAGCCCGCAACCCGTGCAGGAACAGTTGGAGTTCTGGCGACGGTATCGCGCGCAGCTCGTCGTGGCCTGCTTGGAAGTCGCGGACGATCCTGTTGTGCAGGTCGACGGTGATCTCGGTCGCGCGCTCGATCGAGCAGTTCTGCTCGGCCGCTATCAGCAGCACCATGTTGCAGACCGGCACCTCGTCGGCGGCGTCCTTGGCTACCGACATGAGGTCGTTGACGAGGACCGCGGCGGTGCCGGCCCGGATTGCCGCGCGGCGCACGCGCGGCTCGTAGAACAGGTTGGCGGGCAGTTCGTATCCGCCGACCACATCGATCAGTGTCATCGAGGTGTAAAAGCTGTCGTGCTGGCGGGCCCCGAGGTATTCCCACGCGGCGGGTAGGTCGCCGGTGTGCCGCCAGGTGGCGTAGGCGGTCCAGGCCACGAACATCGAGAAGGTGGAGTAGCAGACGCGCTGGACCTGGGCTGGGGCCGCGTGTCTGTGCAGGTGGTCGACGGACGAACCCAGCGCGCGGAGTACCAGATCGGACTGCAGCGCGTGTTCGAGTGGCGGGGTGAATTCACCGGCTGGTGGGAGCGGGTCCATGGCGGCCATTGCCAGGGCCAGCCGGGGGGACAATAGTTCGGATACCGCGCCGAGGGCGGTGTCGTCGGCGTAGTAGTCGTCGGCCGCCCACCATCCGGTGTTCAGTTGAGCGGCCAGCAACAGCAGGTCCGGGTCGTCGCTCTGGGTGTGGGTGAGCATCATCAACCTGCCGAAGCCGACCGCGCGGAGATGGTCGATCTCGTCGGGGGAGAAGCCGACGTCGAGGGCCCATGCGGCCAGGCGCTGCTCGACCTCTTCGGCGAGCGCTTCGTCGATTCGTTCCGGCGCAGGGCAATACAGCGGTGGGGCGGAGCCGTCGCCCCACTGTCTTTCCAGATAGGGCGGGACGGGTGTCGGTAGGCCCGGTGCGCGTGCCGCGGCGGTACCGACTCCGGTCGGCGCCGTCAACACACGCTGTAATGCGTTCGTAGCTAATGCGTTTGTCAGTTGAGCGGGTGGTTGCGTGGATAGGTCGGAAGACAGCGTCTCCATGATGTGCATTTCCCCTCGGTCAGCGCTGCCGTGGGATGTCGGCTGAGCGCTCGACGATGCTGCGAATGCCGCCGACCCGCTTGTGGTCCGGTCGGGGCGATCGCGATGATGGATTCTTTTGGCTGTAGCGAATACCGGCGCACAACGCACTGTGGAAGTCGTTGCGTCTGTGATGATCTCGGGAACGATCCGACGAACGATCTGATCAAGGTACGCCCATGAGTAGTTTATAGCCATCGGCTATTCTGCGTAAACCCGTACTTCGCAGTAAGGTTCGCTGCTCGGGTCCAATGGTCGATGTCGGTTTGCTGCGTGATGTCCGGGTTGTCGAAATCCGTTGTGCGCGAGGAAAACCGACTCGAACTCCTTTCGCTATTGCTGTCGAATTGCTGTTGCTCACCGCGGTGCGTCCGAGGTGGCGCTCCTCGACCGGTGGTGATCTCGGGCGCTGCCCGGTGGGCGGGATCGGGGATCGACGGAGGATGCGGTGGGGTGTTACGACGGGCGGTGTGAATCCGATCGGACCGCTCGGCGCTGCCGACGAAGGCTTTAATCATCAGATCGTCGATACCGTGGCGACGGTCGGCACCAGTGACTTGGCGTGGACCGAGAAGGTGTGTGCGATGGCTTGTGCGCCGGATGGGTCGGTGCAGTTGGGGTTTGGGTTGGGACAGTACAAAAATCGGAATGTGCTCGATGGGTATGCGGGGATCTCGCGGGGCGTCGAGCAGGTCACGGTGCGGGGGAGCCGGACGCTGATGCCTACGCCGGAGGCTTTGTCGGTGGGGCCGATTCACTACGAGATCGTGGTGCCGCTGCGGAAGATTCGATTCAGCTTGGCGGAAAACGATTGTCAGCCGGTGGCTTTCGATTGGGTTTTCGAGGCGGCGTTGCCTGCGCAACTGGAGGATCGGACGCATATGCGGCGGGGATATCGGGTGATGTCGGATCTGGTGCGCTATCACCAGATCGGTACTGCCTCAGGGTGGGTCAGTATCGACGGGGCGCGGACCGCATTCGAGGATTGGGTGTCGACCAGGGATCACTCGTGGGGCGTGCGGTACGACGTCGGGGTGCCGCTCGGCGATGTGGAGTCGATGGATTTGCCGCCGGAGGTGTCGTTCCGGATGATCTGGGCGCCGATTCTGATGACTCGGGCGGACGGGTCACGGTATGGACTGCACCTGCACTACCAAATCGTTCAGATGGACGGGTTTTTCAGCAAGACGGTGATGGGTGGAGTCGAGCACGCGGACGGTCGATTCGAGAAGTGGAAGGACCTGGTGCCCGAACTGTCCTTCGATCCGGACAACCGGCGGCTGCGCGGCGGTGAGATTCATGCGACGACGGAGGACGGGACCGAGCGGGTGCTGAAGGTGGAGGCCTTGTCGGACACGGGGTTTCATCTCGGCGCCGGGCTCTACTTCGGATTCGAAGGGCGGCACCACGGTTCGTGGCTCGGGCCAGGTCTGCACGTGGACGGCGAGCGGATCGAGGACTGCTCCACCTACGAATCCGCTCGCCGTCTACATCAGATCCGTGACACCGTGGTCCGGGTAACCGATTCCATCGGTGCGACCGGTATCGGTAACTGTCAGCCGATCATCACCGGTGGCGACGAATCCCTCGGGTTGACCAAGGAGACATCGTTCATGTGACTCCCGGACTGCGGCAGTCTGTTCGTCGTTGTCCTAGTAGTTGATGAACTTCAGGTTGCTTTGGTTCGCGCTGAACTCGACATCATTGGTGAATGCCACTTTCACTGTGCCCATTCCGCCTTTCACCCACGGCATGTCCTCATCCTTTTTGAGGGTGACGGTCAACCGCTGCTGCGCGCCGTCGCACCCCGGCTTCTCCACGTTCTCCTTCTTTTCGGTGTCATAATCGGTGACCACGAGCTTTCCGGTGCCCCTTCCTTCGGCGACGGTCTTGCCGTCCTTGTCGACTTCGGTGGCGTAGACGCTGAGCGACTTGTGCGTCGATTCCTTGGGGCAGGAGTAGAGGATGTCGACCTTCAGGTCTCCGTTGTCGTCGACAGCCGCGGCGGCGATGCCGAGGGTATCTCCGTCCGAGGCCGACGCCATACCGCCCATACCGATCTGCATCGCCGCGGCGATCGCCAGCGCGCTGCCGGCCAGAACCTTCGATGTACGCATAGAAACGCTACCTCCCATTGCTGTTTCGGCGACGCCGGTAACCGAGCCCTGAGCCACCTGCGCGTCATGGATTCCTGGCAGTAATGCCATCTGAAACTGTGAAGCAGACTCTGGCGTGCTCATGAGAATTTTGAACAGCGTCGATCGCATTGTCCGGGGCCCGATCGCAGGCCCGAACACGGGCCGCAAGGGCAGGCTATGTGCGGCGGCCACATGCCTTACCAGCGGAATCAGATGGATCGCGGAAAGGTTAGCGCATCCGGTGAGGTGCGGCAAAATGCCAGGTCAGCAGGAGTATTCGTCAGTAAGCGAAATGCTTTGAAATGACTGAAAATTACACCCATCCAGAACTGTCGCGGCTCCGAATACGTTATTGGAGTTCGAATTGTCTGCCGACTGATTATCCCGCCAGTGCGGCGCGGATCTCCCCGATGCTCGGGTTCACCAGTTGACGCCCGTTCACGAGCACGGTCGGCGTGATCTCGTCCCCGCCGGTGATCGCCCGCACCTCGGCCGCGGCCTTCGGATCACGGATGTCGATCCGGCGGAACGGGATTCGGGCAAGTCGCAGTCGGGCGCCGAGCCGCAGGCAGAAGGGGCAACCCCAGCGCCAGTAGACGGTGATGGGATCGGACGGTCCGGAATCGGTCATCAATCGAGCGTATACCTGCTTTTTCATCCGCGTCAGCGCCGTATCGGTGCGCTCGGCGGAGGGACAGCCTGGAAATTCGGTCGACCTGCGCGGGTCGTCCCAACTACGGTCGGGTGCGTGTTCGATCGACCTCTCGATGAGGGACAGGCCACCGAAATCCTCCGTCCCGTATGGCCGGATGCCGTCGTGACCGACCTTCGCGCTCGGACGGGCGGGCAGTTGAGCTCGGTCTACGAAGTGCGCTGCACGGAGCCCGCGCGGTCGGTGATCGTGAAGCTGTATGCCGATCAGTGGCGCTGGAAGCAGGCCAAAGAGGTCCACGTCTACCGGCTGTTGCAGGCCAACGGGGTCGGTCCGACTCCGGCGATCCTGCGGGCCGAGCCGGATATCGGGCCACTGGGTTGCGCCTGCACGGTCATGACGACGCTGCCAGGACAACCACTTTCACACATCAGCACTTATCTCGACGACGCGCAGATCGCCCACGTCTACCGACAGTTGGGCGCGACCCTCGCGGCGATCCATCACATCGAGCAATCCGCCTACGGCTATCTGACGACCCGGATACTCGATCCGGAGCCGGACAACACCGCCTACATGACGCGCCAGTTCGCCAAGAAACTCGCCGAGTTCGAGGAACTCGGTGGCGACTCCGCACTGCACGCGGCTATCTGTGGCTACGTCGCGAAACGAATTCATCTATTCCGTCGCCGCGCGGCTCCGGTGTTGTGCCACAACGACTTCCATGAAGGCAACGTTCTCGTACAGCAGGACGCAGGCAACTGGACGGTGACCGGTTTCATCGATGTGGAGAACGCCGTTGCCGCGGACCCGCTGCTGGATCTCGCGAAGACCGACTACTACGCCATCCGCGGTAACCGGGTAAAGCGAGCTGCGCTGGAGCAGGGCTATGACCCGCTACCCGACGACTGGTCCGAACGATCGACGCTCTATCGCCTCTATCACGCCCTCGAGCTGTGGGACTGGTTCGCCTCCCTCGGCGAGACGGCGCCGTTGCCCGGTATCACCGACGATATTCGTGGACTGATCTGAAACATTCGGCCGTTTGTGTCACAGAAGTGGGCTGGGCAAGTGAGGATGCAAGGTATCTCGCTGGGGCGCGGTGCTCCGGCGCCCAGGACTTAGGACCAATTCATGGCGGAGCGAACCATCTGGATGCGAGTCGGGGTTATTGCGGGAATGGTCGGGGCCGCGGCGGTGGGTGTCATGCCGGGTGCGGGCGCGACGGTGACGCAGGTCGGTATGTCGCCGGGGATCAATTTCGGGTCGGCGACCAATTACGGGACCGGTTGTACCTATCAGGCGAAGGCGAAGCTGACCGATGTGGTGCAGCCGGTTGTGTTCTACGACAATGGGATTCCGTTCGCCACGGTGAAACCGTCCGGCAGTGTCGCGCTGGTGGATTGGGTGCCGGCGACGCCGGGGTTGCACACGATCAGTGCCGTGCAGGCGCCCGACGACAGCGTGGCCGCGAGCGTGGACCTGCGGGTCGGCAACGGCGTGCACCTGGGGTACGGCTGCAATGTCTTCGGCGGCTGAGCGCTACTCCTCATCGACGAGGTGGCGCAGATAGCGGTCCGGATCGGCGAGGAAGTCCCTGGTCAGGCGGACCGGTAGCGCCTGGTCGTAGCTGACCTCGCCGATGTCGCCGTCCTCGGCGATCTCGTAGATGGTGGCGCCGGGTAGTGCGAGCAGGATCGGGGAGTGGGTCGCGACCACGAACTGACAGCCCTTCGCGGTCAGGTCCGACAGCAGGGCAAGCACGGCCATGCAGCCACGGGGCGACAACGCCGCCTCCGGCTCGTCCAGCAGGTACAGACCGTTCGGGAAGAAGCGATGCCGCATCAGGTCCACGAACGACTCGCCATGGGAGCGCTTGTGCGGCGACACGCCACCGAAGATCTCCAACTGCTCCGGTCCGAGCTCCTCGGTCTGGGTGGCGACGTTGTAGTACGACTCGGCGCGCAGAAAGAACCGGCTGCGCGGCTTGTCGATGCCCCACTTCATCACCAGATGATCGCCGAGGACCGACTCGGTCGAGCGGGTGCTGAAGCGATAGTGCTGGCTGCCACCCTCCGGATTCATGCCGAGGGCGACCGCGAGCGCCTCGACGAGCGTCGACTTCCCGCTGCCGTTCTCGCCGACGAAGAAGGTCACGCCCGGCGACAGCGCGAGGGTGCCCACCTGGGCGAGATGCGTCACGGCGGGCAGGCAGAACGGATATTCGTCCATGTCGACACCGTTCGACGCGAACCGCATCTCGCGGAGGAATCCGGGTCTGTCGACGTCCTTGCGCACGCCCCATGGTAAGTGCGAAGACGGGATGCGGAATTGCCTGGTCAGAATTTGTTTCGCCGAGTGGTGGGCGCGGCGTCCCGGGGCTACCATCTCCCCATTCAGACGCCCGTGCGGAGCCGGTGTTGCCGCGGACTCCGCTCGGGGCTTCCGTGAGCGGCGTGCTGTCGTCAGGGGGACGGTAATGATCAGGGTCGAGCTCGACATCCATGCCGACAAGCCCAATCCGAAGTGGCAGTTGGCGCCGGGGGACGAGGCGCAGCTACACGGTCTGATCGCCGCGGCACCGCGATCGACGGTGGGCGATGTCGAAAACGACGGTGCCTACCGGGGTTTCATCGCGCGGCTGTCGGACGAGGAGATCCTGCGCGTGCAGCGCGGCGTCATCGAGATCGCGCGCGGTGAGCAGCGCACGTATCGCACCGACGGCGATCGCGCGGTCGAGCGGTGGCTGCTCGCGACCGGGCGGCCGACCCTCGAATCGGGCGACTATCAGACTGTCGTTGCCGCACTGTGGGATTGACGCACCGATAGCCCGTCAAGGCTCCTGTCAACGACGGAACTCGGTGACGCACTCTTGACGCTTTGAACATATTGACGCAATATGTTCAACATGAGCAGCGCGGCGCAGGACGCACCCTGGGGAGAAGCCTCGATCGAACTGGTCCAAGGTGCGGCCGAATGCGTTCGGCGCTTCGGGGTCAACGGTTTTCGGCTGACCGAGGTCGCCAAGATCGCCGGCGTATCGCGCGGGACGGTCTACAACGGTTTCGGCGACAAGGAAACCGCGATCAACGCCGGGCTGGCGTATCTGTGCAACGCCTTCATC
This sequence comes from Nocardia sp. NPDC060255, assembly GCF_042727395.1. Lineage (NCBI taxonomy): Bacteria > Bacillati > Actinomycetota > Actinomycetes > Mycobacteriales > Nocardiaceae > Nocardia > Nocardia sp. NPDC060255. Next base: position 9,062 of record NZ_JBHXAU010000041.1, read on the forward strand.
GAGGGGCTGGCGGCGGGCGTGCGGCCGCTGCCGACGCTGCGCGATCAGATCGGTGCGGCGGCGGCGATGATCTACGACCACGTCAAGACGCCGCAAGCCTTTTCGCCCGCGCTGCGCACCGAAAGCATCATCGTCACGCTGCTGGACCATTACGGCGACAACCTGTGCCTCAGCTGGGCCACCTTCTGGGCGACGCTGGTCGCCGAGGCGCAGCATCGCGGCGAAGTGGACCCCGGGCTGGAGCCGCTGCATGCGGGCGACTGGATCGTGCGCGTGCTGCTCAGTTTGGAGATCTTGCCGTTCGCCGTGGCCGGTTTCGGCAGCGCGGACGACGTGCGGGCGCGTACCAGCGACTTCCTGCTGAACGGTCTCGCCCCCCGTGTCACCTAGAGAGTAGAAACAGATGGCAAGTGAAGTCTTCGAGGTTGCGATCATCGGAGCCGGGCCGGGTGGTATCACCGCGGCGCATCACCTATTACGTTCCGGGATAACGAATTTCGTGATACTGGAGCGTGCTGGCGATTTCGGCGGCAGCTGGCGTGACAATGTGTACCCCGGCCTGGCGGTCGACATACCGACCCTCTTCTATCAATTCCCCTTCGCCCGCAAGGCCGACTGGTCGCGGCTGTTCCCGGAGGGCGCCGAGATCCAGCGGTACAACCAGCAGGTCGCCACGGATCTCAACCTGTACAAGTACTTTCGCGGCAACTGCGCCGTCGAACGCGAAGTGTGGGACGACGAAGACCAGGTCTGGGTGCTCGACATCCTGGGCGACGAGCCGGTCCGGGCGCGGTTCGTCATCAACGCCGTCGGCGGATACATCAACGCGAAATCGACCGACACCATCCCGGGCACCGGCGAATTCGGCGGGACGATACTGCGGCCGAACGCCTGGGATGCCGGCTACTCCTGTGCGGGTAAGCGAGTGGCGGTGATCGGCACCGGATCGAGTTCGGTGCAGATCGTCGCGGCGGTCGTCGACGCGGCCGAGCAGGTTGATGTCTACCAGCGCACACCCTCCTGGATTCTGCCCAAGCCGGACTTCGCGTTTTCGCCACGCGCGCAACGGATTCTGGCGCTGCCCGGCGTCGGCGCGGCGATCAACGGATCGGTGCTGGCGATCATGGAGCTGCCGCTGCAACTGATCTGCAACGTCCTTCCGTTGCTGCCCCGCAAACTGCTCGCCACCGCGTTGCCCCAGTACGACAAGATCTGGCGCGGCCTGTATCGAATCCTGTTGCGGAGCAAGATAAGCAACGATGCCGACCGGAAGGCGATGGTGCCGCGCTACGGCATCCTCGCCAAGCGTCCCGTGCTGTCGAGCAGCTTCTTCACCGCGCTCGAATCGGATTCGGCGTCGCTGGTCACGAATCCGATCGAGCGAATCACCGCCGACGGCATCCGGACCGCCGACGGCACGGAACGTCCGTACGACCTCATCGTCTTGGCGACGGGCTATGAACTGTTCACCGATCCGGAGACCTACCAGACCGGAAAGACGCTGGGCCCCAACGGTTTCGATCTGGCCGACGAATACCGCAGCAACGGACTGCGCAGCTACGGCGGCTCGGCCCATCCCGGCCTGCCCAACCGCTGGTCACTGGTCGCGCCGCAGGGGTTCGTCGGCGCGGCCTGGCACACCTTCGTCGACCTCACCGCGCGCCATGCCGTCCGGGTCATCACCGAGGCCGGACGACGGAAAGCCACTGTGGCACAGGTCCGTACCGCAGCGTTCGGTCGCTGGGTCCGCAAGATGAACCGGCACGGCAAGCTCATCAGCACCTACACCGTCGACTGTAACCCCGGCCTGCGCACCTACTTCGTCAACTCGCAAGGCGAGGCGCTCTACTACCGGCCGCAAACCATCAGTGGCGCACTGTGGTTCAGCCGCTTCTCGCCGATCGACGACTACTCGTTCACGTCACACAACTGAATCCATCGAGAATCGAGGGAACACTATGACCGCACTCGCCGGAAAAGTCGCACTGGTGACCGGAGCCGCTCGCGGACAAGGACGTTCGCACGCGATCCGGCTGGCCAGGGCCGGCGCCGATATCGTCGCCATCGACGTCTGCGCGCAGGCCGCGCCGTTCAGCGGATATCCGATGGCCGAGCCCGAGGACCTCGCCGAGACCGCCCGCCTGGTCGAAGGCGAGGGACGCAAGATCCTGACCAAGCAGGTGGACGTGCGCGACCTGGCCGGGCAGCAGGACGTCGTGGCCGACACCATCGCCACCTTCGGCCGCCTCGACATCGTGGTCGCCAATGCCGGGGTGTGCAGTTGGGGTCGGCTCTGGGAGATCTCGGCCGAACAGTTCCAGGAGGCCATCGACGTGAACCTGGTCGGAGTGTGGAACACGCTCAAGGCCGCGGTGCCCGCGATGATCGAGGCGGGCAACGGCGGATCCATCATCACCGTCAGTTCCGTGGCGGGCGTCAAGCCGCCGCCGGGCTGCGGCCATTACGCCGCAAGCAAATTCGGCGTCGTCGGCATGACGAAGTCGCTGGCGATCGAGCTCGGCGAATACGGTATCCGGGCGAACACGGTGTTGCCGTACGGCACCAACACCCCGCTCGGCAACGACACGTCGATGTACTCGATGTTCGAGAAGCACCCCACCTTCGTCTACAGCTTCCAGCCGAACCTGCTCAAAACCGACGCACTGGTGGAACCCGAGGAGATCTCCGAGGTGGTGGTGTGGCTGGCGGGGGATGCGTCGGGTGTCATCACCGGTGCCCAGATCCCCGTCGACAAGGGTTACCTGGCCAGGTAACCCCGCATGACATCTGTCATGCCGCAGTCGTGATGGTTGACAGATTTGCTCGCTCGTCGGCGTCCGTAGCGTCAATTCTCGTAGCGCACCGCCGAATACGCCGATGAGGAGCACCCGATGACCACCAACACCTTCCACACCAGCACGGTCGATCAGCCCACCGAATCGTCCGGTGGCGTGCGCACCTGGCTGGCGCCACTCGCCCGCGATATCGCGGTCCCGGGGGCCGCCTATTTCGCCATGCACGCGCTCGGTTACAGCGATTTCGCCGGACTGGTGGCCGGCACCGTGGTGTCCGCCGCGATGCTGATCTTCCTGGCGATCCGGTCCCGGCGCCTCGAGGTGATGTCGGCAATCATCCTGTGCGGCTTCGTGGTCGGGCTCGCCCTCTCGTTGATCACCGGCGACCCCCGGCTGATGATCGCCAAGGATTCCGCGGCGACGGTGCTGATCGGTCTCGCCTTTCTGATCAGCGCCATGATCGGCAAGCCGCTGATCTACCTGGCGGCGCGCAAGGGGATCGCCGCGGGCGGCCCGGCGAAGTTGGCCGAATTCGAAGCTGCGTACCGCACCAATCCCGACAAGCGCAGGGCGTTCACCGTGCTCTCCGTGATGTGGGGCGCGGGCCTGCTCGGCGAGGCCGTGCTGCGGATCGTGCTCGCCTACCAGCTGCCGATCCACACCATGGCGTGGCTGTCGCCGGTGCTGATGATCTGTGTGATCGGGCCGCTGTTCGCGGTCTCCATGCTGGCCCGCAAGCGCGGCCAACGCGCCTGATCAGTAGCGGAAAGGCCCGGTCCACGCGGACCGGGCCTTCCGTTATGACATCGACCACAGGGTTCGCGCAGGTAGTGTCGGTTTCGTGGAGTTTGCTACCTAACGGAATGGAGAAAGCTGTGCAGATCCAGATCAATACCGGAAGCGGCATCCACGGCGGCGAGGACCTGATGCGGTGGGCGGAAGCCGAGATCTCTTCCGTGCTCGACCGTTTCAGCGATCAGCTGACGCGGGTCGAGGCCCACCTGACCGACCTGAACGGCGACAAGGGCGGGCCGGAAGACAAGCAGTGCGTGCTGGAGGCGCGGCCCGCCGGACAGCATCCGGTGGCCGCCACCCATCGTGCGGAGACCCTCGAGGAGGCGGTTCGTGGCGCGGCGGACAGCATGGCGCACCTGCTCGACAGCAAGTTCGGCCGCCTGCACCACGCCAAGGGCGGCGAGACGATCAGGCACATGGCCGCGCCGGAGTAAGTGTCAGGCCCCGGTCGTCGAGCCGGGGCGCACGATCATCAGCACGGTGACGGCGACCCACAGCAGGTTGAAGATGCCGGTGTCCATGCCGAGCCTGCGGATCAGCGTCGGCGTGGTGCCGGGCAGGTCGGCGAGGATTTTGTGCTGGCCGGGCAGGATGAGCATCCCGAGCACGCCGGCGGCGGCCGCGGTCAGGCCGATCGAGATGATCAGCCAGGTGTTGGTGAGCACGCCGAGGCTGAGCGCGGTGAGTGCGCCGAAGACCGGGATAAGGATGCCGAGGTAGGCATAGACCCGGCAGATGCGGTGCAGGGTGGCGAGCACGGCGGGTTCGCTACCGGGCTCGGCCAGGGCGCGGCGGGTGGTCGGCGCGAACATGCTCGCGGCGACCGTCACCGGTCCGACGGCGAGGATCACGACCAGCACATGAACCGACAGCAGAAACTTCGTCACAGCGGCGAGGTTAACGGTGAATCGGCCGACGAGGAACAGGCGAAACTGCCACACACCGGTTGATTCTCGCCAACCGCTCTGACATCGTCATTTCTCGAATGGCACAGGTCACAGGCATTGGCTCGAATCAGGCGGTCGCCTACGCTGAGGCCATGCATGTCGTGGCTGTGCTCGCGCTGGACAAGGTCATCCCCTCCGACCTCACGACGCCGATCGACGTGTTCGGCGCGGCCAGGCTGCCCGACGGTCGAGCCGCTTACCGGGTGCGGGTCTGTGGTGTCGCGGAGACGGTGGACGCCGGGGCGTTCACGCTGCGGCCGCCGTTCGATCTGACGGCGCTGGCCGGCGCGGACACCATCATCGTGCCCGGCCTCGCCGATCTCACAGCGCCGGTCCCGGACGAGGTCCTCGACGCGCTACGGGCGGCTGCGGACCGGGGCACGCGCATCGCATCGATCTGTGTCGGCGCGTTCATCCTCGCCGCTACCGGTCTGCTGGACGGACAGCGCGCGACCACGCACTGGGCGGCCGCCACCGAGTTCGCGGCCCACTATCCCGCCATCGAGGTGGACCCCGACGTGCTCTACGTGGACAACGGCCAACTGCTCACCTCCGCGGGCGCTGCCGCGGGAATCGACCTGTGCCTGCACCTGATTCGTCGTGATCACGGCTCGGCCGTCGCCGCCGACGCGGCCCGGTTGTCCGTCGTGCCGCTGGAACGCGAAGGGGGACAAGCACAATTCATCGTGCACGACCAGCCGCCGACCCCGCGCGGCTCGGTGCTGGAACCCGTAACACGCTGGCTGCAGGACAATTTCGCGAAGGACCTGACCCTCGACGAGATCGCCGCGCAGGCCGGGATGAGCACCCGCACGCTCAACCGGCGCTTCCGCGAACAGACCGGAACCACGCCGCTGCAATGGTTGCTGCGAGCGCGAATCCGCCAGGCGCAGTATCTACTCGAGTCCACCGCCCACCCGGTGGACCGGATCGCCGGGCAGGTCGGTTTCGGTTCGCCCACCGCGTTCCGGGACCGCTTCAAGCGGGTCGTCGGCACCAGTCCGCACAGCTATCGTGCGGCCTTCCACGGGTCCGCCGTCGGGAGCTGAGTCGAGGAAAGCATGTCACGTCAAAACGGAGCCACTTGCTCCGTTTCTGGTTAGAATTCACCCGTCGAATTTCCCGATCCACCATCAAGGCGAGGGACAGGTTAGCTATGACTGCCAATGACGGAACACCCGAGCTCGACCCGACGACCATCGATTTCGAACAGGCTTATCAAGGCGGCACCATCGTCGAGGGCCTGACCATGGACCGGCTGCCGTGGGAGATCGGCAGGCCGCAACCGCTGCTCGTCGAGTTCGAGCAGGCGGGCCGGATCACCGGCGACGTGCTCGACATCGGTTGCGGCCCAGGGGATACCACGATCTACCTGGCCGGTCTCGGTTACCACGTCACCGGGCTGGATTTCGCGCCGACCGCGATCGAGAAGGCCCGCGCCAAGGCCGCCGAAAGCGGGGTCACCGCGGAGTTCGCCGTCGCGGACGCGACCGTGCTCACCGGCTACGACGGCCGGTTCGACACCGTCGTCAGCAGTGCCCTCGCGCATTGCCTCGATCCCGAGCAGCGCAAGGCGCACGTGGCCGCGCTGCGCCGGGTGATGCGGCCGGGCGCGCGGTTGATCCAATTCTGTTTCTCCCAGGCCGACTTCTCCGACACCTACGCCCCATACTCGATCGGCGAGGACGAACTGCGCGCGACCTTCGTCGCCCCGGACTGGAACCTCACCGAGCTGCGCGCGGGCAAGCTGACTGCGATCAAGCCGTCACCGGAGTTCAAGGCGGTGATGGACCGCAGCGGGGCGCGGCTCGAGTTCGATTCGGAGGGTTCGATGCTGCTGCCGATCTGGGTAGTGGAGGCTGAACGGGTCTGATGCCGCGACCGATGATTTTCCGATCACCGCTCCGTCAGATCAGGCAACACCGGCACTACTGATCCAGGAGATGGACGATGAGGAAAATCACCGCAGGCATGTTCGTTGCGATCGACGGCGTCGTCGCGGACCCGCAGGACTGGCACTTCCCGTACTTCAACGAGGAGATGGGTGCGGCGGTCACCGCGCAGTTGGGGACCGCCGACACGCTGCTGCTCGGGCGGGTCACCTACGAAGGCTTCGCGGCGGCCTGGCCGGAGCGCGAGGACGCCGGCGGCGAGGACGCGGGCATGGCCAAGTCGATGGGCGATGCGCGCAAGATCGTTGTCTCGCACCAGGACCTGGACCTCACCTGGCGTAATTCCGAGGTGCTGAAGGGTGACCTGCTCGAGGCGGTGGCCGCGCTGAAGAACGAGCCCGGCGGCGATATCGGCATGAGCGGTTCGGTCTCCATCGTCCGTCAGCTGCTGGCGGCCGGGCTGCTGGACGAGCTGCATCTGCTGGTGCACCCGATCGTGGTGGGCAAGGGCCTGCGGCTGTTCGACGATCGCGACTCGACGTTGCCGCTGCGGCTGCTCTCCTCGGAGACCTTCACCACCGGTGTGCTGCATCTCGTCTACACCAAGGACGAGGCGGCGCCCACCGGCGGCTACGAGGAAGCGAAAGCCGCGCTGCCCAAGGACTAGTGGTCGACCCGATGCGGGCCGTCGTGCCCGGCCCGCATCGCGGGGGTTTCCAGTAGGTGCGCGAGTTGCTTGACCACTTCGGCCGCTAGGACCGCCTGGCCGGCGGTGGTGAAGTGAATACCGTCCGCGCTCAACAGGTTCGGGCGATCGTTGATCGGGTGGTCCCAGATGTCGACCACCGTGGCGTCGAAGTCCGCGGCCAGTGCGCGGGTGAGGTCGTTGACTCGGCGGACGCGGTCGCGCCAGTCCGGAAAGACCGGCACGACATAGGCTTGGCCGAGGGTGAACACGGTCAGCCGGGCGCCGGTGCTCGCCGCCAGGCGGTACATGTCGCGCAGGTTTTGTTCGATCTCGCCGAAATCGGGTGTGCGGCGGACGATATCGTTCGCGCCGGACGGTAGGTGCAGCAGGTCGGGGCCGAACTCCAGCATCCGATCTGCTTGGCGCCGCAGGGTTTCCGGGGTGGTCGCTCCGTCTACCGCGGTGTTGAGGTACTCGAGGTCGGGACGCACGCGGCGCAGGATGTCGGCGACGCGATCGGGCCAGCCGAGAGTGGCGTAGCCGGGGCTCGGGTCGCCGGTGCCCGCGGAGAGGCTGTCGCCGATCACGCCGAATCGTTGCCAGGGGGCGTCGTAGAGCAGTGCCGCGGCCTCCAGGGGCGGCAGGCAGAACGGATCGGTTTCTTCGGTGGTGGGGATTGCCACGGTCATGAAACAAACAATACGTGCGTACGTATGTCTAGATCAAGTGATGGTCAGTCCTGGGTTTCGGTCATGGCGTGCAGTAGATCGCGCAGGGCTTGCTGCTGTGTGGCGGTGAGTGAGGTGAGCGGGGACTCGGCTCCGAGTAACTCGACGGCGGTGGCGCGGCGGCGCTTGCCCGCCGGGGTCAGCGCGATCTGTTTGGCGCGACGGTCGGTCGGGTGCGGTTCGCGCCGGATCAGCTCCAGCTGTTCGAGTTTGTCGAGGACGAAGGTCGCGTTGGACGGCTCGCAGGACATGCGGGTGGCCAGTTCGCGCGCGGTGATCGGCTCGGACAGTTCGCGCAGGGCGATGACCTGTGACGGGGTGAGTTCCAGCTGTTCGGCGACGCGTCGGACGTGCACGTCGAGCCGGTGGGTGAACTGGTGCACCAGCTTGCAGACATCCCGGTCGAGTTCGGTGTCCACGTTCGTTGCGGGCTGGCGCGTCATTTTTCCGAGTCTAGCGCTCTTGATTCGAACTGTGATAGTTCTAGTTCGTATCATTTGAGTTAGAACTACATGAGGATGCTGTGATGCGGCCTGCTGTGTTTTCCTTGATGTCGGTGGTCTTCAGTCTCACGACCGGGGAGTTCGTGATCGCTGGGATTCTGCCGGAAGTTGCTGAGGGACTGAATGTTTCGGTCTCTGCAGCCGGAATGCTGGTGACCGCGTATGCGATCGGCATGATCGTCGGTGGGCCGGTGGTCACCGTGTTGACGGCGCGGGTGGCGCGCAAGCCGCTCGTTGCCGGGCTGGTGCTGTTCTCGGTGCTCGCGAATCTCGGATCGGCGATCGCGCCGAATTACGCTGTCCTGCTGGTGATGCGGGCTGCGGCGGGGTTGGTTGTCGCCACTTTCTTCGCGGTGGCGATCGCTACCGCGGTGTCCACCGCCGAGCCGGGCCGGGAGGCCGCCGCCGTCGCGCGGGTGGCGCTCGGGATGAATCTCGGCATTGTGCTCGGGACGCCGATCGGAGCTGCTATCGGCCAAAGTTTGGGCTGGCGGGCGACTTTCGTTGCGGTGGCGGTGTGTGCGGCCGTCGCGTTGCCGTTGGTGGTTCGGTTCATGCCGGACCGGCCCGGTGCGGACGGATCAGTCTTCGGTGAGTTGCGCGTCTTCGGTGACCGCGAGGTGTGGTGGGCGATCGCGCTTACCGCGCTCGGCAATATCGGCGTGGTCACCGTGTTCACGTTCATCACGCCATTGCTCACCGATATCGGTGGCTTCGCCGAAAGTACGGTTCCGGTGCTGCTGTTGGTGTACGGAGTCGGTGCCGTCGTCGGCAACCAGGCCGGCGGTTGGCTGGCCGACCGGGCGTTGCTGCCTTCGGTCGCGGGCCTGCTCGCGGCTCTGGTCGGTGCGTTGCTCCTCTTCTGGCTGGGCGGCAGCAATCAAATAGGCGCCGCGGTACTGACTTTCGTGATCGGCGCACTCGCGTTCGCGATCATCCCTGGTATGCAGACGCGGGTCGTCATGGCGGCCGCCGACGCGCCGACGCTGGCTGTCGCGGTCAACGCGTCCGGGTTTCAGCTCGCCGCGGCGTGCGCGGGCTGGTTGGGCGGCGCGGTGACCGGTTACGGATCGGGCGTGCGATCGATTCCCCTGGTTGGCGCGGTGCTCACCGCAGCGGGATTGGTGTTGGCAATGTACCTGTTGCGGCGTGATCGTCTGCGCGGCGCGGTATCCGAGCAGGTTGCTGCCGAGAACCGTTAGCTCGTCAGTGCTTTGGCGACGATGCCACCGGTGACCTGCTTCGTCAGATAGTTCGTGGAGTCGTGCGGGCTCGCGCCGTTGTCCACCGGCTCCTCGGTGATCGGGGCGACATCGGCGCCGGGGAACGGCGGGAAGAACGGGACGAGGTCGAGGTGGGCGGCGACGAGGTCGTCGCGGTCGACCAGATTGTGCCAGCTGACAACGGATTTGGGGACGGTGGAGGGTTTCGGGTGCAGCCGCTCGTAGATGACGGTGCGCAGTCCGAGCGGCGAGCCCATGGTCAGCAAGGCCACCTCCTGGTCGACCCGGTGCAGCGCCTCGTAGGCCACCACCGAGCCGAGGGAGTGGGCGACGACGAGCTTGGTCTCCGGGCCGACGTGGGCGAGCACCTGCTGTTGGGCGTACTCCCGGACGGCCTGGTCGGTGAAGTAGCGGGTCACTTGCGACAGTGCCCGTACCACAAACTTCTCGGCGAGCCCGATGCCGAACGGGGCGAACCAGCGCAGCCGGACCAGCGCGTTGAGCGCCGGGCGCAGTGCGGCTTGGGCGCCCTGCGGTCGAGCGTCCGGCGGTGGCACGGCGACCAGCCGCTGGGCGGTTGCCCGGTCGCGTTGATCGCCCGCGTGCTCGGCGGCCGTCGCCAGCCACTCCTCGGCGAGTTGCTCCATCAGCTCGAGCTGCTCGTCGTCGAGGTCGCCCACGGTGGTGCCCTGGGCGCCCTTGGCCAGGAACTGATTGCCGTAGAACGCCATTCTGGTCGAGATGTCGCCGGGTAATCCGTTGCGCCACAGGCGATCAGCGAGCTCGTTGTCGCCGTGGTTGCGCACCCCGCCCGCTAGTCCCGGCAGCCACTGCGCTTCCAGTGTGTCGGCCGCGGCCTGCTCCTGCGCGATCCCGTGTACGAGGACGATGGTTGCCAAGGTCCCTCCCCTTTCGTCGGACGGTCGGGTCCTGCGACGTTGCTATTTTCGCCCACCGGGCATGGCTTGTCGCTGCGGATTGTCAGTCGGCTCGCCACTTGATCGAGCAGCCCATGCTCGGCCGGTGCGGTTCCGGCACCGGCTTGCCGTCCAGCACGGCCTCGATGGCGGCACGCAACTCGTTGCCGGTCAACGGTTTTCCGTTGCCGGGGGTGGATTCGTCGAAGGCGCCTCGATACGCGAGCGTGAGGGCCGCGTCGTAGAGGAAGAAGTCCGGAGTGCACGCGGCCTCGAAGGCGCGGCCTACCTCCTGTGTCGCGTCGACGAGGTAGGGGAACGTCCAGCCCGCGCGAATGGCCTGGTCGCGCAGCCGGATCGGCGCGTCGTCCGGGTAGGTGGCGGCGTCGTTGGTGCAGATCGCCACCGTCGGTATCGGCAGCGAATCGACGACCTCGCCGAGTGCCGATTCGAGATGCTTGACGTACGGGCAATGGTTGGACGCGAAGACGACGAGCAGGCCGGGCCCGTCCGCGAAGTCCGCGCGCGCATGCGTCCGGTGATCTAGATCGGGCAGCGTGAAGTCCGGTGCCGGTGTGCCGAGGGGAACCATGCGGGATGCGAGCGCCATGGAAGTGCTTCCGTCGGGATCGAAGACGGTACGAGCCTAACGCCGCTCGGCGGTGTTCGCCGGAAATCCGGGCGGCACCATCGCGCGCTTACTTCGTCAGATCGGACGGGTCGGTATTCGCGCCACACACCACGACACACACCTTCTCGCCGGGCTCGGGCCGGAACGGGGGATTGTCGCCGCGCAGCGCGGCAAGCGCTGTGGCGGCACCGTATTCGACGACGAGGCGACGGTCTTCCCAGCTGGCGCGCCGAGCCGCGATGATGTCGGCATCCTCGACGAGCACGGAGGTGACGTTGTAGTTCTGCGCGGCGTACAGCGCCAGTTCGGTGGCCCGGCGGGCACCGAGGGAGTCCGCGGCGATCGAATCGATGTCCACGTCGACCAGGTGTCCCGCCGCGATCGACGCGTTCAGGGCGCGGCAGCGTGACGGCTCTACCGCGATCGTGCGGACGCCGTAATGATCCGCGGCGGTAGCTACTCCGGCGAACAGCCCGCCGCCACCCACGGCGACCACCACGGTGTCGAGGTCGGGGAGTCGCTGATGGATCTCCTCCATCAGCGTGCCGGCGCCCGCGGCGATCAGCGGATTGTCGTAGGCGTGCGACAGCAAAGCGCCTGTCGCTGCCGCGAATTCGCGACTGGCGGCGAGCGCGTCGGCGTACTGCGTGCCGATCAGCGTGACCTCGGCGCCATAGGAGCGCAGCCGGTCCACCTTCACCTTCGGCGCGGTGGTCGGCAGGAACACCGTGGCCCGCACGCCCTGGCTGCGCGCGGCCCAGGCGCAGGCGAGTCCGGCATTGCCGCCCGAGGCGATGGTCACGCCCGCGTCCGGAAGCGTGCCGTTCTCCCGATGGGTGAGCAGGAAGTTCAGCGCGCCACGCGCTTTGAAGCTGCCGGTGTGCTGCAGGAGCTCCAGCGCGAGGCACAGGTGCCCGTCGTCGGCGAGGGCGATCGGCCGGATCTGGCCCGCCACCCGCTCGACGGCGGCCTTGATATCGCTGTGCGTCAGTTCCATCGGCTTCCTCAGTGTTCGCGGCGGTGCGGTGCGAACTCCAGGGTAAGCAGCGCGGCGGCGGCGATGATGACCTCGCGCCAGCGGATCAGCACGTACCGCTGGTCGGTCAGCGCGTGGAACTTGCGCAGGAACCGATACAGCGACTCCAGCCGGATCAGCGGATCACCGAGATGCACAGCCACATAGATCAGCTTCGCCGTGCGCGACTTCTCCTTGTCGGCGAAGAGCTCGGGAAAGGGTGCGAAGGCCAACGAGATCCGGTGGATGTCGTGCTCACGGGCGTAGTCGACCAGGTCGATGATCATCCGCTCGTCCAGGCCGTTCGGGGCGTCCTTGCGCCGCCACGGCACGTCGAGGGTGAGCTCGCGGCCGCGGTTGGAGATGCCGTAGCGCTGGAAGCCGGACAGCGTGCCGTCCTCGTCCTTGGCCATGACCACCAGCATGTTCGGGTTCCGCCCGTCCAGCAGATGATCGAGGATCATCGAGAAACCGCGGGTCTGCCTGCCCCTGCCCCATGAGTCGACGATGGCGAGCAGCCCGTCGCGTTGCGCGTCGGTGAGCGCGGACTCGTCCACGATCTCGGTGCTGACGCCGAAATTGCGGGTGCGGCTGACGGCTTGGCGCAGGTTGCGGAAGTTTCTGCCGACCAGGGCGAAGTTGTCCACGTCGATCACCACGTCGCGGCCGATCGGAACGGCGTGCAGCCCACGGTGATCCAGCGCGCGGCGCTGCCACATCTCGGCCAGGTCCGGGCTCGCGCCGAGGACCGCGATCCGCCAGCCCTGGTTGATCGCGAATTCGGAGAAGTCCGTGAGCAAGGCGGGGAACGCCGCGCGGTCGCCGATCGGATCGCCCGCCACCACGGCGATGCCGAAGCGGGTGCGGTAGCCGATCCCCGCGGTCGAGTTCGCGTTGAAGAAGTAGGTTTTCGAGGAGTGCAGGGCGAACGGCGCCAGGGGGTCCAGTTCGGTCCGGCCGACCAGTTCGGCGACGCGGTAGAGCTGTTCGGGCTGCGGCTTGCTCGACTGGGGCAGCACCATGATGAACCCGCTGGAGGCGAGCAGCACGAAACCGATGCCGGGGTGCTCCGCGCGGTAAGCGAGGCTGGCGATCGCCAGTACCAAGATAGCGACCGCGAAGTGCGCCAAGGTGATCGGACGCCGCAGGTGCAGACCACGGGCGACGAAGACGCCCGCCACCGCGATGCCGACGAACCAGGCGTGGTCCGCGCCGTCTTTCGACGCGGGATGCGCCGCGTACACCAGGAACACGCTGACGATCAGCGCGACGCCGATGAAGACCGGACGGGTAGAAGGGGTGGTCGTGAGCGCGGCCTGCCGGTACCCGGTGAAGCCCGAGTAGCGCTGAGCCGCCGCTGCCATGCCCCGTTCGTCACTCACGCCTGGACTCCGCCCCGTTGTCGCGTTCCTCCATCCACACAAGCTTTGCCATGTGGTCCTCCCGATGATCGCCTACTCACAACACTATGCGGAACCGGCGGTTCCAGCGGCAACGGCCCCCGTAAACCGGCCGGTTGGTCGCGTTGTCGCACAGTCCGGCCTGGCGGCTGGAGTCGATGCCGACTCCAGCCGAAACATCGGATGAATAGTCCTTTATTCCGCGTTGACGGTGCGATTCAGCAGAGCCAGGAGATCGTGCAGGTGGCGCTGGTATGCGTCCTCGCGATAGGCGGGCGTATCCCGCATGGTGAAACCGTGCTGGGCGTCGGGATAGACGACCGAGGTGTAGCGCACGCCCGCCTTGTCGAGCGCCTGCTCGAGGCGGGTGATGTCCTCGGCGGGCATGGACGAGTCGTGGTCGGCGTGCGCGGTGAACAGTTCGGCGGTGATGTCGGCCGCGGTGTGGTGCGGGCTGTCCGGCCGGTCGTCGGCCGCCAGGAAGCCGCCGTGGAAACTGGCCGCCGCGGCCACCTGGTCACCGAAGGTCGCCGCGGTACGCAGCGCGAGCCTGCCGCCCATGCAGTAGCCCGTCGTCGCCAGCGCGCCGGGCGCGACCAACTCGTTGGCCGACAGCCACGCGAGGTAGCCGTGCGCGTCCTGCATGGCCTTGTCGGGGGTGAGCGCCTCGCGCATCGGGCCGAGGGCCGCGAAGAACTCGCCCATCGCGTTCGGCTCGGTGAAATCGGGCACGGGCAGCACCGGGGCGTGGCCGGAGCGGTAGAAGAGGTTGGGCGCGAGTACGGCGAACCCGTGCGCGGCAATGGTTTCCACCATCTCGCGCAGCCACGGTCGCAGGCCGAGCGCGTCCGGATAGAACAGCAGGCCAGGATGAGCGGCGCCGTCGTCGGGATGGGCGAAGTAGGCGTCGGCGGTGCCGTCGGGCAGTGGGATTTCGACCGCGTGGAACGCGACAGGTGAAGTCATCAGACGAGTCTCCGTGGAGTAAATGGTGACAACGAACGAGGCAACATTACTCCGGCAAATTACTGAATAAATCGGCGATTTCGGGCGCGTGTACGCTCCATTCGACTCCGAAGTTGTCATGCTCTGTCTGTCGGCGGCGTGCACATGATCACGACGAGCACCCGCAGTTCGATCGCTGATCCGTACCAATCGCCGGGTAAGTGGGCGCGACGAGAGGGTTTGATCTGTGAAATTGATTTGGCTGGTGGGTCCGGCGCTGGTCGCGGTCGTCGTGTCGGGGTGTTCCGACGACAAGTCGGCGAGCAAGGAATCGTCCTCGTCGAGTAATCCGGGGACCTCCAGTTCGGGGGAGAGCACGTCCGCGTCGGGCGACGACAGCGAAACCGGTGGTGGCGTGCGGATCGCGCTCGGCGAGACCAAAAAAGTCGCCGTTCCCGCCGACGCCGTGATGGATATCCGGATGCCCGCCGAGTGGGGACCGGCCGCAAATGAGCTGCGCTGCACGGTGGTCGACAGTTCCGGCCGGAACGAAGATCTCCGTTCCTCGGATGCGAAAAAGACCGAATCGGTGAATGGCAAGGACTGGATGACGGTGTGGACGTTTTCCGCAGCTCCGGTCGGCGATGTCACGGTCGGCTGCACCGACCCCGACTCGAAAATCGCCGCCGCGCACCCTGACGCCTTCGTCCGGGTCGTCCCGCGCGGCGTGTTCCCGACCCCGGCGCCACGCTGAGCCGCTGGTTCGGAACAACTGCATCGTCGACCACCGCTGTCCGTCGAGCATGTCGGAGGGTGGCGGTAGCGTCGAGGATATGGACGATGCCTGGGATGGTCGGGGGTATCGGGAGCGGCCGTCCAGGTTCGGGCGGGCCGTGGTGTGGTCGCGGACAGTTACCGGGGACGACGCTGGGTCGCCGGTGTTGCCGGACGGATGTATTGATCTGTTGTGGGTCGGTGGGCGGCTGGTTATCGCCGGGCCGGACACTCGGGCCTATCGGCCGGTGGTGGCGGTGGGGACGCGGTATGTGGGGCTTCGATTCTTTCCAGGGACAGCGCCTTCGTTGCTCGGGGTGCCTGCGGATGCGTTGCGGGATCAGCGGATAGAGCTTGCTGATGTGTGGTCGTCGGGGACGGTGCGGCGGCTGAGTGAGCAACTCTCGGAGGCCGACGATCCGGTGTCGGCGCTGGAGCGGATTGCGTTGCGGCGGGCTGCGGAGGTGGCGCCGCCGGATCCGGTGTTGCGGCGGGTCGTCGCGGCGTTGGACGCGGGGTGGTCGGTGGGGGCGACCGCCGAGGCGGCGGGGTTGAATGCGCGGCTGTTGCATCGGCGTTCGCTGGCGGCGTTCGGTTATGGGCCCAAGACGTTGGCGCGGGTGTTGCGGATGCAACGCGCGCTCGCGGCGGCGCGGCAGGGGATGCCGTTCGCCGACACCGCCGCATCGACCGGGTTCGCGGATCAGGCGCACTTGGCGCGGGAGGTGCGTGATCTCACCGGAATGCCGTTGGGGCAGGTGCTGACTCGGTCAGCTGCGGCGGTGTCGGGCGGAGGCAGCGCGCTGTCGAAGGCGGGCTGATCAGTCGGCGGTCGGCAGGGCCGCGTAGAGGTCGATGCCGTTGCCGTCCGGGTCATGGACGACGGCGTAGCGCTGGCCCCAGAAGGCGTCCCACGGCTTCATCTCGCCGTGGTAGCCGGCGTCGATGAGGTCGGTGTAGACGGAGTCGACCTCGGCGGGGTCCGCGCAGCGGAAGGCGAGTCCGATGCGGCCCGCGCCGGCCGGGGGTTGCCAATGGGGGTGGAAGGACTGGACGGTGGCCTCGGTGTCGAGGGCCAGCCGGAAACCGTTGGGCAGGGCGGCCTCGGCGTGCGGCTCTGTCTCGGAGCCCGCGGGGAAGTCGAGGCCGAGGCGGCGGTAGAAGGCGACGGAGGCGGGCATATCGGTGACGACGATGCCGATGACGTCGAGTTGTGGAGTCATACCCGCACGGTAACCAGCCATGCCCCGGCCGGTCTTGAACGAATCGGACAGCGCACGGTTCTTCGCACACCCGATTCGCGCCGCACAGCCGCGCCTGTCATGCAGAGGGTGCGCGAGGAACGAAGCGGATGTGCGAAGACGCTCAGCGGGCGAGGGCGGGGACGAGTTCCGCGATCAGATTTTCGACGAGGATCTGGATGCGGTCGCGGATGGTGCGGACCACATCGATGGTTTGCCCGGACGGATCGGGCAGCACCCAGTCGCGGTAGCTGATGCCGGGGAAGAACGGGCAGGCGTCACCGCAGCCCATGGTCACCACCACGTCGGAAATGCCCACCGCGTCCATCGTCAGCGCCTTGGGGGTCTGGCCCGAGATGTCGATGCCGACCTCGGCCATCGCGGCGACTACGACCGGGTTGAGCGCGGCCGCCGGTGCGCTGCCCGCGGACCGCACCTCGATCCGGTCGCCCGCGAACGCGGTGAGGAACCCGGCGGCCATCTGCGATCTGCCCGCGTTGTGCACGCAGATGAACAGCACGCTGGGCTTGTGCGGCATAGAGGCGCCTTTCGGTGAGCGGATCTGAGTCTGTGCTGCCAGATAAGGGTTATCCGGCGTGTTGAGGCCGAAACGCTGTCGAAGCGTACGGGATACGTATACCAGCGCGGCGAAGATCGTTACTGCGGACAGGCCCTCGTCCGCATTGACGCCCGTTGCGGTGCAGGGGATGTGCCTCGAAAATTGTTGCTGCACAGCGGTTGCGCGGACGACCCTCGGTTGCTGTGCTGCTATGCCCGACGGGATCGACCGGACGTCACTATCGGACTGGACGGTTTTGTATGGATATCGGCGCCGGATTCTGTCCGGGCGATGGGCGCATAGCGAGAGTCGTTGGCGCACAACGGGTTGTCGATGCGGAACCAATCGATGTCCGAACTGGACGGTATTTCCCCGTGCGTAGCTAGCTGAGGGCCTGGCGCCCCGGTGCGGCGAGCTGCCGAAAGCTACTGTCGCACAACAAAAACGGCGCCGTGACCGTTTGTGGCCACAGCGCCGTCGCAAGTGCTCAGATCGGACGGAAGTCGATCATCTTGCGCAGCCGTGCACGATCACGCTCGAGGCGCCGCGCCTCATAAGCGATCGGGAAGTACCGCACCCGTTCCGGAAGCAGCGGAACCGCGCGGGCGATCACCCAACCCAATGCCCGCAGTTTGCGCTCATCGGATTCGCTCCAGGTCAACCCGAGCTTTTCGCGAGCGACCTCGGGCGTCGTCCCCACTGTCACGAAGTACTGCAGCCGCCCGACCGGGGCGACAGCCCGACGCCAGAGGGGCGCGAAAACCCGCGGCAACTGTTTCGGCGGCGCGACGGACCGGATCACCCGCAGATAGTCGCGCGCGGTCCCGGTGGCCGCCAACTGGTTCGCCACCATGTCGGCGAAGAACGTCTCGAACTCGGCATAGCTCGCCGGAATCTCCTTGGGTGCCACCGAGAAGTTGCGCATCAACTGCACCATCTCCTGGTAGACCGCCTCCTTCTCCGTCGGCGAGAGCGGGTTGCGGGCGAAGTACTTCGCGTTCTCGGCAAAGGCGAATGTCCCGGTGTGCAGCACCCAGGCCCACGGCCCCGAGGCCAGCGCCTTGTGCCGAACGCCGTGTGCGTCGGTGGTATTGAGCGAGGCGTGCATGATGCGCAACCGATCGGCCTCGACGAGGGCCTCCTCGCCGCCGTAAATCCACATCATCACTGACGCGATACTGCGCAGCGCGCGACCCATCGGATCGGTGCGGAAGGTGGAATGTTCGTCGACCACCGCGGCGATACTCGGCTCCATGGTCTGCAGCAGAAAAGCAGAACCAGCGGTCAACGAGAAGGTGATCAGTCCGGTCTCATCCCACAGGCGGGTGCCCGGCTCGAACGGACGGCGCGCACGCGCGCTGGTGGTTTCGAGGGCGGCGGACATAGTGATCTCCTTTGATCAACACCCGTAAAGCGATGAGAGGATTAGCGTAACATTCTCTCATCGTCTTGGGTAAGGCCGGCCGAGCGCGGATGACGCGAAGGTTCCGCGCGCCCTAGGCTTTGCTGCTATGACGAGCGAGTGGCGCAGCCGCGACGGCCGCATCGGGGTGCTCACCGGGGCGGGCGTCTCCACCGACTCCGGCATCCCCGACTTCCGCGGCCCGCGCGGCGTGTGGACGAAAGACCCGATCGCCGAACTGCTTTCGACCTACGACAACTACCTGGCCGATCCGGAACTGCGCCAACGCGCGTGGCTGGCACGGCGCGACAACCCGGCCTGGGCGGCACAACCCAATGCCGCACACCTTGCGCTGGCCGAGTTGGCGCAGGCCGGGCGCGCGGTCACGATCATCACGCAGAACATCGACCGGCTGCACCAGCGCGCCGGTTCGCCGGCGGACCGGGTGATCGAGATCCACGGCAACATGTTCGAGGTGGTCTGCGTCGAATGTGATTACCAGACAACGATGGCCGCGGTACTGGACCGTGTCGCGGCGGGCGAGGCGGACCCGCCGTGCCCGCAGTGCGGCGGCGTGCTGAAGTCGGCGACCATCATGTTCGGCCAGCAGCTGGACCGGCGCACGATGATGAAGGCGGCGCTCGCTGCCCAAACCAGCGACATCTTCCTGGCGATCGGCAGCTCGCTGCAGGTCGAGCCAGCGGCGTCGATGTGCGCGATCGCGGTCGAGAACGGCGCGGATCTGATCATCGTGAACAACGAAGCGACGCCGTACGACTCGATGGCCACGGAGCTCGTCCGCGAACCCATCGGCACGGCCGTCCCGCGTCTGGTCGCCGAGATCCTCGCCGCCGGATAACCGCCAGCTGTCAGTCGACGGGGCCGAGGACCCGGTTCAGGTAGGCGTTGCTGAAGCGGCCCTTCGGGTCGAACCGGCGGCGAACCTCCGCGAAGCGGTCCCAGTCGGGGTAGCGCTCGCGCAACGTGTCTGCGGTCTGGAAGTGCCGCTTGCCCCAGTGTGGGCGGCCGTTGTATTTGTCGAACACGGCCTCGCAGGCGCGGAAGTACGGCTCGTACGCCATGCCTCGGTACTGATGCACCGCGATGTAGCAGGTGTCGCGACCGGAGGCAGGGGAGAGGAACGCGTCGTCGGGGGCGACCCAGCGGACCTCGATCGGCATCGCGGTATGGAATTCGGTGGAGAGATCCTTGATTTCGCGGATCGCGGTCGCGGCGTGCTCGCGCGGGATCGCGTATTCCATCTCGGTGAAGCGGAGCAGGCGCGGGGACGCGAAGACCCGATAGGAGCGGTCGACCTGACGACGGTAGCTGCCCGCGTAGGCGGCGCCGCGCTGGATGTACGGCACCAGCCGCGGTTGCCGGCGGGCGAGCTTGCACAGCGCGTCGAAGGTGTAGTTCGACATCAGGATGTCGGTGAGCCAGTCGACGGCCTTGCCGCGCGGCTGCTCGGGCAATTCGACGGCATTGTTGCGCTTGGTCATCGCGAGCGGGCTGTGCCCGAACATGTAGAACTCGAAGTGCTCGTTGTCGTCGACGTAGGCATCCAGGTCGGCGAGGATGTCGTCCACGGGGACCGGCCGCTCGATGCCCTCGAGCACGAACGACGGCACCAGCTGCAGGGTCGCGGCGGTGATCACGCCGAGCGCGCCGATGCTGACCCTGGCCGCGCGCCAGCCCTCGGGGTCGGTGTCCGCGTTCAACTCGACCCGGCTGCCGTCGGCGAGCATCAGTTCGATGGAATGCAGTGCGGCCGAGAGGTTTTGCAGGGTGGATCCGGTGCCGTGGGTGCCGGTGGCGGTGGCGCCCGCCACGGTCTGCACGTCGATGTCGCCCAGGTTGGGGAAGGCGAGGCCGTGCTCGTGCAGTGCGTTGCTCGCGGCGTTGAGGGTGATGCCCGCCTCGACCCGGACGCGTCCGGTGGCGGTGTCGACGTCGAGGACGCGGTTGAGGTTCGCGAGGTTCAGCAGCACGCCGTCGGTCAGGACGGCGTCGGTGAACGAATGCCCCGCTCCTGCGACGCGCACGATCTGTCCGGCGTCGCTCGCGCGCCCGAGGATCTCGGCGACCTCATCGGCGGTGCGCGGGGAGGCGATGGTCGCCGGCGTGCACTGTTGATCGCCAGCCCAGTTCACCCACGAGTTGGTCATGTGACCAACTGTAGGGGATCGGTGTGTGCTATGGCCTGCTAATAACGCAGTTGTTACCTTTTGCGTCCCGCACAGGCGCCTTTGGCCTGCTCTACCTCACTGTCGTTGAGCGGCGGCATCAGCAGCTGCTGCGGCGGCGTGCCGTCGGCCCGCACGCCGTTGAGCACGATCGCCATGTAGCGCTGCCAGACATCGGGATTGACCGGCCTGGCGAACTCGGCGATGCCGTCGACCATGTGGATCAGCGCGAAGAAGTCGGAGGGCTCGATGCCGGGGGCGAGCACGCCGGCATCGCGAGCCCGGTCGACGATGGCCGTGACGGTCGGCTTGATCCGGTCGCGGACGACAACGAATCGGTCGACGTCGTCCTCCAGCTCGAGCATCACCTCGCTGAAGCCGCGATTCTTCGCCATGTGCCTGCAGGCGTACTCGAAGAACTCGACGAGGCCGAACCAGGGATCGGCGTGTTTGTAGGCGGCATCGGCCGCCTCGGCGAACTCGCTGATGCTCTGTTCGAAGACCTCGGTGATCAGTTCCTTCTTGTTGGCGAAGCGCCGGTAAACGGTGCCGACGCCGACGCCTGCGCGTTCGGCGACGTCGTCGAGGGTGATCTCGAGTCCGTGATCGGCAAAGAGTTCGCGCGCCGCGGCGATGATCCGCTGCTGATTTCGCGCGGCATCGGCACGCAGGCGGCGAGGCGGAGAGAGGGCCGTGGCGTGATTCACACTCACATCCTATCAAGTATCGGGATTAAGCGGAGGCGTTCTCTCCGTTATGGTGGTAGCTTCTTACGGTAACCGGAGGCACCAACTCCGCATCAATACTTGAGACAAAGGGGACACATGACTACCACGTTCGACCGTGGGGCACCCGCCCCCGCTGAAACGGATCAGGGCCGTCGCGGCTCGCACGCCCTGCGTTGGTGGGTGCTCGCCGTCCTCGGCGTGGCACAGCTCATGGTCGTGCTGGACGCGACCGTCGTGAACATCGCCCTGCCGGCCGCCCAGCGCGACCTCGGCTTCAGCGATGGCGACCGGCAGTGGGTGGTCACCGGTTACGCACTGGCGTTCGGCAGCCTGCTGCTGCTCGGTGGCCGGCTCAGCGACCTCTTCGGTCGCCGCAACACCTTCATCATCGGCCTGATCGGCTTCGCCGGCGCCTCCGCGGTCGGTGGCGCGGCCACCAGCTTCGAGATGCTGGTCGCGGCTCGCGTCGGGCAGGGTGTGTTCGGCGCACTGCTGGCTCCGGCCGCCTTGTCGCTGCTCACCGTTACCTTCACCGAACCGAGTGAACGGGCCAAGGCGTTCGGCATCTTCGGTGCGGTCGCCGGTGCGGGCGGTGCGATCGGTCTGCTGCTCGGCGGCATGCTCACCGAGTGGGCCAACTGGCGCTGGGTGATGTTCGTCAACCTGGCCTTCGCGGCCGTCGCCCTGGTCGGCGCGGTGCTGCTGCTGGCCAAGCACGTGACCACGAACCGGCCCAAGCTCGACATCCCCGGCACCATCGTGGTGACCGCCGCGCTGTTCGGCATCGTGTACGGCTTCTCGCACGCCGAGTCGACCAGCTGGACCAACCCGGTCACGCTGAGCTTCCTCATCGGTGGCGCGGTGCTGATCGCGGTGTTCGCCTGGCTGGAGACCAAGGTCGCGCATCCGCTGCTGCCGCTGCGCATCGTGCTGGACCGTACTCGCGGCGGCTCGTTCCTGACCGTGTTCGTCATGGGCATCGGGATGTTCGCGATCTTCCTGTTCCTCACCTACTACATGCAGCTGAGCATGGGCTACTCGCCGATCAAGACCGGCTTGGCGTTCCTGCCGATGGTGGCGGCGATGGTCGTCTCGTCCACCACGGTGCCCTCGTTCGTGCTGCCGAAGCTCGGCCCGAAGGTCGTCATGTCGGGCGGCTTCCTGATCGCGGCGGCCGGTATGGCCTGGCTGACCCAGATCGGCCTGGAGACCGGATACTCCTCGCACATTCTGCCCGCACTGATCCTGCTGGGCCTCGGCCTCGGTGGGGCGATGTCCACCGCGTTCCAGGGTGCGACCTCCGGGGTGCACCACGAGGACGCCGGTGTGGCCTCGGCGATGATCAACACCAGCCAGCAGGTCGGTGGCTCGATCGGCACGGCGCTGCTCAGCACCATCGCCGCCTCGGCCGCCACCAACTACCTGTCGACTCGGGCGCCGGATCCGTTGACCGTCGCGCAGTCCGCGGTGGAGAGCTACACCACCAGCTTCTGGTGGGCGACGGCGATCTTCGTGGCAGGCGCCTTGATCACCGCGGTGCTCATGCCGAACACGGTGCCGGTGCCGTCGGAGGGTGAGCCGGTGCTCGCGCACTGACGTTCCGCTCGAACGACACAGCGCCCGCGTTCAATGGAGAACGCGGGCGCTGTGCTGTGTTTACCGACTCAGCAGTTACTGGGTGCGGGCACACCGGCGAAGCGGTCGCCGAGGTAGTTGAACGCGTTGATCGCACCGGGGGCGATCGCGGAGCCGTGGTCGGCGCCGGGGATCAGGTCGAACTGGACGCGGACGCCCTGGCTGCAATACCGGCCGAGGACGTCACGCACCAGCTGCGGTGACACCTGGTCGTTGGCGCCGTGCCATTCGTAGATCGGGGTGCGCGGGACGCCGGGGTAGATCTCGATGCTGTTCTCGTGCAGGATGCGGACCACCGTCGGGTCGGCGTCCATCGCGCCGTAGAAGACATCGTTGAAGCTCTTGTTCGCGCCCGCGTTGATGATGTCGTTGGTGCAGGCGTTGGCAATCTGGTTGCGCAGCGCGAAGCCTGCCGGGTTCAGGATTCGATCCATCTCCAGCTCGGCCGGGTATTCGCGCTCGAGTCCGATGGCGGCCGCGAAGCCGAGGCCGAACAGCGGGCTCCGCTGCAAGCCGACGTCCTGGGCCAGCTTGCCGATATTCATCGGAACACCGCCCTGTGCCGCGCCGACGATCGGCAACTCCGGTGCGTACTCCGGCGCGAGCGCCGCGGCGAACCCGGTCGCCATGCCGCCGCCCGAGTAGCCCGCCATGCCGACCACGCTGCCGCCGAGATCGGCTGGGCCGAAACGCTTTACGGCGCGAATGCCGTCGAGGGTCAGCCTGCCGCCGAGGCGCGCGGCACCGTAGGCGCTGGTCGGTCCGAGATGATCGGGCACCGCGACCGCCCAGCCCCTGGCCAGCAGTGCGTTCAGCGCGGGGGCCTCCTGCATGGTGCCGTCGAAGATGCTGTGCGAGGGCGCGCACTGCAGGCCGAGCGCGTTGACGAATGGCTGATACGACACGATCGGCCGGTTCATGCCGCCGCCCGGCGGCAGCAGCAGGGTCGTCATCGCGGCGATCGGCGCGTCGGCGGAATTGGTCGACCGGTACAGCAGCTGCCAGGCCGTCGCGCCCGGGAAGCCGTTCGCGGCCACCGGCCTGCTGCGCATCACATCGCCCGGCTGGAAGTTACCGACATCCGGTGGCGCGCTGTAGAAGCCGTCGCGGTCGGGCACCGGATAGATCGGTGCGGCCACCGCGGGCGCCAGGTGTCCGAGCCCGGCCGAGGCCGTCGCGAGTGCCACGATCGAGAGTCGACGCAGAGTACGGCCGACGGCTAGCTGCCGTCTGCCTGAGATTTGCTGACGCGCCGGGCGGCGAGCCTCCGCCGTCTCCGGGTGCGCATTCGGTTGTGCCCGCTGTGCCGCCATCGTTGCTCCGACCTGAGTAAGTGGGGGGTGGAGGCAACTTCGGCCAAACCTTCAGGCCATTCGTACGCGGAACTCGGCCAGATGTCAATGAACAACGCTGTTCGCATTGCCTTTCGAGATGGGTCCGGCTGAACGGACCGACCGGTCCAACCGATAACATTGCGCAGGTGGCATTCGGCGCGGAAGGTCAACGGGTGGGGCGTACCCCGTCGATCGGACCGTCGGCGCTGGTTCCGCTCTCGCCCGGCGCGCTCGTCCGCGACGATGTCGGCGGGTGTCCGGCCGATGTGGCCTGGGCGGGTCCCCTGGCCGACGCTCGCGGTAAATGTCATGGGATGCTTTGCTATCGGGATTCTGATGGTTCCGAGCACCGCGAGATGGGTAGCCCAGAAACTGCTGCGTCCCTTTCCCGGTATCGGAGTGCTCGGCGGCTTCACCACCTTTTCCACCAACCGTGTCGCGGTTCGTAGACTGCTCGAATCGGGCGCCACGGTCCAGGCGCCCGGCCATCTCGGGGGAACGGTGGTGGCGTCGCTGGGGCTGGAAACGGGATCACTCGACGGTCAACGGCAACGGCACGACGGAAGGGGGCCAGGCAGTGGGAGAAGCAGGACAGTGGCAACCCGCGGCGCGACTGACGGTGCTGCTCGACGAGGACGACAAATGGCGGCACACGCCCCTGTACGCCGAGATCATGGGCCGCGCCCGCGACACCGGCCTGGCCGGCGCGAGCGTGTGGCGCGGCATCGAAGGCTACGGCGCGTCCTCGCGGATCCACACCACGCGCGTCCTGGACATGGCCGACCATCTGCCGCTGGTGCTGATGCTCGTCGACGAGGCCGCCCGGTTGCGCGCGTTCGTCGAACAGAACGCCGAGCTGTTCACCACCCTCAACGTCGCGCTCTCGCCGCTGGAACTGTGGCAGGGAGCCGCCCGATGATCCTGCCGCTCGACGCGCCCGTGCCGCGTCGCGTAGATCCCGTCGTACCAGCACGTTTCGGTGCTCTGCTGCCACTTGGCACGCCGACCGTTAACATTGTCGGTTCGGCGCTGCTCGGTGGATTGATCGGCGCGAGTGCGGGCAATCGGCTGACAGCCGCCGCCGGTACGGGTTTTCGCGGCGCGCTGACCGGGTTCAGCACGTTCGGCCACGAGACGATCCGGCCGGTGACGGTCGCGGCCTGCCTGCTCGCGGTCTTCGTCGCCGCGTCGACGACACAGTGGTTGTGGCCATGATCCTGATGACGAGCAGGGCGCAGCCGATACGGAAGGGAGACCCGAGCATGGCCCATGATCGAGCAGGGCGACTCGCGCGTCCCACCGATCTGGAAGACATCGCACATCTGGTCACGGCGTACTACAGCCAGATTCCGGATCCGGCGGATCCGGCACAGCAGGTGGTTTTCGGCACGTCGGGACATCGCGGCTCCAGCCTGGACACCGCGTTCAACGAGGCGCACATCCTCGCGATCACCCAGTCGATCGTGGAATACCGTGCGACCCGCGGGATTACCGGGCCGGTATATCTGGCCAGGGACACCCACGCGCTGTCCGAACCCGCCATGGTCACCGCGCTCGAGGTGCTCGCAGCCAACGACGTGACCGCGATGATCGACGCCCGCGACCGGTACACGCCGACGCCGGCGCTGAGTCACGCTGTGCTGCGGCACAATCGGGGCGGCACCCGCAACCAGGCCGACGGCATCGTGATCACCCCGTCGCACAACCCGCCGCGCGACGGCGGCTTCAAATACAACCCGCCGCACGGCGGTCCGGCCGACAACACGGCCACCGACGCCATCGCCGCGCGCGCCAACGAACTGCTGCGCAGCGGGCTCGCCGGGATCAAGCGGACCACGCTGCAGCACGCGCTGGAAACCAACGTCCAGCGCTACGACTACCTCGACCACTACATCGCCGACCTGCCGAATGTGTTGAACCTGGACGCGATTCGCGGCGCGGGCATCCGGCTCGGCGCCGACCCGATGGGCGGCGCGAGCGTCGACTACTGGGAAGAGATCGGGCAGCGCTACGACCTCGAGCTGGAGGTGGTCAACCCGTTCGTCGACCCCACCTGGCGGTTCATGACCCTCGACAGCGACGGCAAGATCCGGATGGATCCGTCCTCGCGCTACGCGATGGCGTCGCTGATCGCGATCAAGGACGACTACGACCTGTCCACCGGCAACGACGCGGACGCGGACCGGCACGGCATCGTCACGCCCGACGGCGGGCTGATCAACCCGAACCACTTCCTCGCGGTGGCCATCGAATACCTGGTCGCGAATCGGATGGGCTGGGACGCGCTCAGCAAGATCGGCAAGACGGTGGTCACCTCGTCGATGATCGATCGGGTGGTCAGCGTGCTCGGCCGCGACGTGCACGAGGTGCCCGTCGGCTTCAAATTCTTCGTGCCCGGATTGTTCAGCGGCAGCCTCGCTTTCGGCGGCGAGGAGAGCGCGGGCGCGTCGTTCCTGCGGATGGACGGCACCGTGTGGACCACCGACAAGGACGGCATCCTGCTCGCGCTGCTCGCCGCCGAGATCGCCGCGGTCACCGGGCAGAGCCCGTCGGCGCGCTACGTCGAACTCGAACGCCGGTACGGCAGTCCCGCCTACGCGCGGATCGACGCCGCCGCGACGACGGAACAGAAAGCGCTACTGGCGAAGTTGACTCCGGACATGATCACCACCAAGGAGATCGCCGGTGAGCCCATCACGTCCGTGCTCACCAGGGCGAAGGGCAACGGCGCACCGCTCGGCGGGCTCAAGGTGACCACCGAGAACGCGTGGTTCGCCGCCCGGCCGTCCGGCACCGAGGACAAATACAAGATCTACGCGGAGTCGTTCCACGGTCCCGAGCACCTCGCGCAGGTGCAGGCGGCTGCGGAGGAAGTGGTGGGACAGGCGCTAGCCGGTGAGTAGATCCTCGGCAGTCGGCACGGCACGGTCCGGCGGCCGGGCGGAGCCACTGCCCATCGAGATCTGGGTGCTCGTCGGTGGCGCGTTCGTCATCGCCATCGGGTTCGGGCTGGTCGCGCCGGTGCTGCCGCAATTCGCGCGTAGCTTCGGGGTCGGCGTCGCGGCGGCCTCGGCGATCGTGAGCGCGTTCGCGTTGATGCGGTTGCTGTTCGCGCCGGTGAGTGGGCGGCTGGTGCAGCGGCTGGGGGAGCGGTCGGTCTATCTCACCGGTCTGCTGATCGTCGCGCTGTCCACCGGGGCCAGCGCGCTGGCCCAAAGTTATTGGCAGTTGATGGTTTTGCGGTCGCTCGGCGGGGTCGGGTCGACCATGTTCACCGTGTCGTCGCTGGCGCTGGTGATCCGGATGTCGCCGCCCGCCGCGCGCGGCCGGGTGTCCGGGCTGTGGTCGACCGGGTTCCTGATCGGGTCGGTCAGTGGCCCGCTGGTCGGTGGGGCGTTGTCCGGGTTCGGCTTGCGGATGCCGTTCGTGATCTACGCGGCCGCGCTGCTCGTGGTGACCGTCGCGGTGTACCTGGCGCTGCGGAATTCGCAGCTCGCCGCGCCGGAACCCGTTGGCGGCCTGCGGATGATGTCGTTCCGGGAAGCGTGGGCCCGGTCGGAGTATCGGGCGGTGCTGTGGTCCAACTTCGCCAACGGGGCCGCGATATTCGGTGTGCGGATGGCGTTGGTGCCGCTGCTCGTCGTCGAAGTGCTGCATCAGACGCCCGGCATGGCCGGGGTGGCGTTGACCGTGTTCGCGGCGGGCAATATCGCGGTGCTCTTCCTGGCTGGTCGATACTCCGATCGCTGGGGGCGCAAGCCTTTTCTGATCACCGGGTCGCTGATCTGTGCGCTCGGCACGGCCGGTCTCGGCATCGCCGACACCCTGCCGTGGTTGCTCGCCACCTCGTTCGTGGCCGGTCTCGGCGCCGGCATGTTCACGCCGACCCAGCAGGCCGCGGTCGCCGACATCATCGGCCCGAACGCCCGCGGCGGACCGGTGCTCGCCGGCTTCCAGATGGCGGCCGATCTCGGCACGGTGCTCGGTCCGGTCGCGGTGGGCGCACTGGCGCAGCAGGCGTCGTACGGTCTCGCGCTCGCCGTCACCGGTGCGTTGCTCGCCGTCGCGGCGGTCGCATGGGCGGTGGTGCCGGAGCCGCTGCGCAAGCGGGAAGATCCGCTGCACAAGTCGGTCGGCGACTGCGACCACATCTGCGGTGCGGACGGGGCAGACCACCAGTTGGCCGGACACGATCCCGAGGTCGAGCACGCGGTGAACGACGCGGCAGGCGCGCCCATCGCCGACAGCCCGATACCGCCGATCGCGGAGCCCGTCACCGGTGAACGTGCGGTGCCCGGCATCGGCGGCCCGACGCGGCACGCCGCCGAACCGGCCGAGGTGGACACCGAACCCACTGCCCGAGACTCGCTCGCACGCTAACTGTCACCCGCACGGCTCGTCGACGTTGTCGCGCCGCAGCCGCTAGCAACGGGACGGCGCGCACAGATTTGCCTCCCGCGCACGGAATCGCTGGATGAGTTACGCGCGTCCCGTGAATTTGTGCGCGGGGTGCTGGCGATTCTGTCGCTTGCGCGGCCGCCGTGTGCGTTCCCGCCTTAAGTCGAGCGCGGCGGTGTTCGCAGCCCATGCAGGGTGGGCGGAGGCACTGCCGCGCACAGATTTGCGTGTCGCGCACGAAATTGCTGACCGAGTTGTGCGCAGGGTGCGAACGTATGCGCGGCAGCCCGTTACGAGTCGAGCGCGGTCATGTTCGTAGCCCGGCCGGGTAGGTGGCGGTTCTGCCGCGTGCGGATTTGCCTGTCGCGCACGGAATCACTGGATGAGTTGTGCGCGTGCCGCGAATTCGTGCGCGGGGTGCTTGCGATCGGTCGTGCGGTGGTCGGTGTATCGCCGCGCTATCGGATCGGGTTGTGGCTTCGTGGTGCGGTTCTACTTGGCGTCCAGTGAGGGCGGCACCGCACGTTGCGTCGAGACTTCGGCAATTCGTCGGGCTTCACATCGTCCTCGACCGGTTGATGGCTATGTGGAGGCTGAACTGTGCGGAGTCTCGCAGCTGGTGGGGGTTGGCGGCGGGGGTGTTGGTCGGTTGCGGCAGAGTGTTGGGGTGAGCGAATCGCGTTCGAACTACACCCCGCGGCCCATGTCCAGCAAGACCACCTATGCGTTGGGCGCTGTTGCCCTCGCGTTGATCGCGATAATCGTTATCGTGGCGGTCCGCAGCGGGCATGACGAGGCGAGTGTGCGCAACGACGGGTACGGGTCCGCGCACGATCCCGGTGTGCACGTGATGCTGGAGCCGGATGGTTCGATCCTGCTCGGCAGGCCCGGTGCGCCGAAGACGATCGACATCTTCGAGGACCCGATCTGCCCCGGCTGCGGCAACATGGAGCGCATCTACGGTCAGGAGATCGCGCAGCAGATCGACGAGGGCAAGCTGGCGGTGCGCTACCGGCTGGTGAACTTCCTCGATCCCCGCTCCCGCAGCAAGGATTACTCGTCACGCGCGGTGGCCGCCAATCAGTGTGTGGCAGAGGGCGGTTCGGGCCCGGTGTACTCGAAGTTCCACACCGAACTGTTCACCACCAAGCGACCGAGCGAGGGCGGCGCCGACCTCAGCAATGACGAACTCGCCGCGCAGGCCAGGGTCGCGGGCGCACCGGAGTCGGTGCTGCAGTGCATCTCCACCGGCGCCAAGGTCGACGCGGCCCGCACCAGCGCGACTGCGACGACCGATGCCCTCGGCGCGGCCCTCGGCGGCTCCGCGGCAACGCCGGCCGTGTTCGACGGCAAGACGAAGATCGAGGTGAACAACGAGGACTGGGTGGTCGCCCTCACCCGCTGATGACGACTTGACACGGATCGAGCAAATGCGCCGCGCGACATCGACTTGCGTGGCTAGGCTTTTTCGAAAGCGGTCAAGTGTCCGAGTATCGCGCGTAAAGGGATGAACGATGACGAATTCCGATTCGGCCCCAGTCGAGTTCGACGTATCGAAGCCGAGTATCTCGAGAGTCTACGACGCGCTACTCGGTGGTAAGGACTATTACCCGTCCGACGAAGTCGTGCTCGACCACCTGCGGGAAACCATGCCCGAGGTCGATGAGCTGGCCAAGCTGAATCGGGCGGTGCTCGGCCGCGGGGTCAAGTATCTCGCGGGCGAAGCGGGACTGAAGCAGTACCTCGACCTTGGTGCAGGTCTGCCCACGATGGAGAACACCCACCAGGTCGCGCAAGCGCTGCAGCCGGAATCCAAGGTCGTCTACGTCGACAAGGATCCGATCGTGTTGGCGCACGGGCGAGCGCTCCTAGGCGAGAACGGTCAGACGCGCGTCATCACCGCCGATCTGCGCGACCCCGCCGCGGTGCTGGCCCATCCGGACGTGCAGAGACTGATCGACTTCTCCGAACCGGTGGCCGTCATGCTCGTCGGCATGCTGCATCACCTGCACGACGATGAGGATCCCGAGGGCGTGGTCGACGGGTATCTGGATGCCGTGCCGGTGGGCAGCCACCTGTTCATCACGCACTTCCTCGACACGGGTGACGAATCGCGCGCGTTGGAGAAGTCCTTCCTCGACTTCCTCGGTACCGGGCGGTTCCGCACCCGGGACGAGATCATCCGGTTGTTCCGCGGCTGCGAACTGGTCGAGCCCGGCTTGGTGCCGCTGTCCTACTGGCGACCGGACAAGATCGTGCGCGACAAGCTGACGCTCGTCGAGGAGATCATCGTCGGCGGGATCGCCGTCAAGTCCTGAGCGCGGGTGGGGCCGGGCCGGACACACCACCCTGTCGCGGCCCGGCCCCGCTCGACGTGGGCGATCCGACTCCAGGAGTTCCCCGGGACCGCGGGCGCCGAGCATTCGGTTGGTTCGGGGGGCCGAGCCAACGAACTCGTCGCGGACTCGGCCCGCTCGGCGGGGTACCCAGCTTCCCCAGTCAGCCGGACCGCCGAGCATTCGGTGGGTCGCGGGACGGTCGCGCTCGATGGCGCGGACGTTCCCTTGGCATCGGGTCGGTTGGTTCGTGGGCCGAGCCGCCGGCTCCACCAGTCGGCGGCTCGGCCCGTTCGACGGCGCGGTCCTGCTTCCCCAGTCGGCCGGGACCGCCGCGCGTCGAGTTTTCAGTTGGTCAGTGGGTTCTCGCATCTCTTCGGCGGCTCACCGCATCGTGCTGATCGCGGGAGTTGTTGCGTCGTCGGGGATTTCGTCCTCCGGAGCGATTCGGCACAGTTGGCGGTGGACCAGGACGTGGCCGCGGAAGGGGTAGGCGAGGTCGTCGGGGAGGTTGCTCTCGGGTGTCTGGGGTGAGGTGTGGGCCGGGCCGGTCGGTACGTCGATGTCCTTGTGCGGGAACAGGTATCGGGCGCCTTCGCGGGAGGTGGTGTGCACCTCGCCGGTCGGCGCGGTCCACTGCAGCCGACCCGGGTCGGCCAGCCAAGTTTCCCACGGCACTTTCTTGTTGTCTGCCAACGTTTTCAAGCGGTGGTGACGCGCGCACAGCACCGTCGCGTCGACGGGTGACCGATCCAGTTCTGATTCGGCCGCGGGAATCGTGCACCCCGGGAACCGGCACATCCCGTCCCACGCACGCACTTCCCGATCCAGGTGTGGTGCGTGCGGGCCCGATTCGTCGTCCGACTGTTCCGGAATCACTTGGAACCGGGCATGTTCGGCGAGGATCCGGGCCAGCGCGGCATCGATCGGTCCGTACCCGGCCAGAAACGCGGGTGCGTCCCGCATCCCCAGCAACGTGTCCGCCGGAATCCCGATCTGGATCAACGGCCGCCGCGGCGGGTCGCCCACCACATCCCCCTTCGAACATCGCACCCCGCGCCCACACGCGCACCGCAACTGCCCCGACCCGTCGGCCAACGCCACCAGCGCGTCGGCCCGCCGCTGCGGCATCGTCCGCGGATCCGACGCGCACACCTGCAGACTCATCTCTCGCAGCCGCATGGCCACCGTCTGCGCGCCGGGCGCGGGCAGCAGCCCGTCGAACACCGCCATACTGTCCTGCACCGCCCGAATCCGGACGTCCCGATCATCCTGGCGCCGCTCCCGCCGTCGTTGCGCCCCACCGGGATCCAGCCGCGCCGCCCACCGCCGCGCCGCCTGTCGCAGCCGCACCGGCGTGGTCCGCTCCGCGGTCTCCAACAACCTCGGCTCCAACTCGCCGAGCACATCCCTGGCCACCGCACGCGTGTTATCGATGATCACCCGCACCTTCGCCAGGTCGATCCGCCCCACCGCGAACTCCGCCCGCGTGCGCGGCAACCAATCCTCCAGCGCCAGCCCGACATCGATCATCGCCGCCGCAGACCCCTCATCGACCTGCAACGCCACCGCCGCCTCGGTAGCCGCGAACTCCCCGGCCCGCACCCCACCCGGCCCCGGCTCCGCATTCGCCGCCCGATGCCGCCGATACAACTCCCGCACCGCGAACACCTCCGCCGCCTGCGCCGCCGCCGACACCCCATGCGCAGTCCGAAGGGCGTCGATCAGCCCCTCATCGCTCATGGCCTGAAAGTCCAGCACCGAGAGATCGTTTCCTTCGAACATGCGTTCGAGTCTACGACCGCCGGCCCCACACCGCCACCCCCGATTCAACGCGATTTGGCCGCCGCCATACCCGTGGTGTAACTTCGTTCAGGCAGTCAGGGAAACCTGAAAGCAACCCACTCGGGGCTATGGCGCAGCTGGTAGCGCACCACACTGGCAGTGTGGGGGTCAGGGGTTCGAGTCCCCTTAGCTCCACTTTTTATACAGGTCAGGCCCGGCAATGCCGGGCCTGACTTCGTTCATTCGGAAGAATCCCCATGGTTTACCCCATCTTTCGATCCCCATGGTTCGCCCTAGCGGAGCTTGTCGAGGGCGGGCGCGGTTGCCGGCGCGGGAGAGCCGGTGGCGTTGCTGGTCTCCGAAGGAGGCGTCCAAGGGAGCGGTGCCGTTCCAGGAGGCGAACACGACAAATCCCTCGCGGCCGAACTCACGCGCGCGGCACTATCGTGTCCGGCAGCCTCGAGCGGGATCGCGGGGCCAGCACAGTAGTAGGGCCGAGGGCTGCGCGTTTCCTACCGGCGAGGTCGGGGTGCACGTGCGGGTGTCTCGCACCGGGCGCTGGTCAATCCTCGACGTCCTCAGCGTCCAACTTGCGGTGCGATGGCAGCAGTTCGTCGGCCTTGACCGGACCGAACCGCGTCAAGTTGGAATCGTCTTCCGGGCCAACAGCATTTCTGCCCAGCCGATCGATTCCTGACCGAGTCCTGAACTTGCCCACTGGTCGGTCGCTATGGATCTACCGTGGTGTTACGGGGGTGTTTATTCGGGTGAGGAGCACCGATGATCGACATCTTCACGTTTCGAGGGACCAATGAGACACGTAACCTGGACGGCGCACCGATAGGCATGCTGGCGGCCGTCACGGGCCTGCTCGACCCGGGGTACTTCCGCAGTTTCGAACCGGATTGGACGGCATCGATCGGGCCCGACCCGAATCTGTGGGGTCCGTCGCTGGACACCTCGGTGCAGGAGGGCATTGCCGCCGGGGTGCGGGCGATCCAGGATTCACCGAATGTCTGTGGGATCCTGAGCTATTCGCTGGGTGGCATCTGCGCCAGCCAGATCCTCGAGGGCGTCCAGTGCGGGCAGTACACCAACACAGACGGCAGCCCGCTGGAGATCGCGTTCGCGGTCAATATCGCCAATCCGCGTCGCAACGCGGGAGATTCGGTCGGCGACCTGTGCCCGCCGTCGACCTTCGGACTGCATGGTCAGCACGGGCCGTGGCCGGAGCTGGTCCAGACGCGTGAGTACGCTAATGCGGCCGACATTGTTACCGCATCCCCGCCGGACTCGCCGCTGCGGATCATCGATGTGGGAATCTCGCCGTTCTCGTTCGTGGAGGGCGCGCGCTTCGGCAATGTGAGCTACATGATCTTCGACGAGTTGCTGCGGTGGTTGCTGCAGGACCCGATTGCAAACGTCGGCCGCTATGCGGAGGCGATGCGCGGAATCATCGATCTGCTGACGCCCTGGCCGAACGGCCCGCACGTCGCCTATTCGGCGCAGAACATGCCCGGCACGAACGTGGTGTGGACGACACACGCGGCAAACTACATCAACGACACGTTCGCCCACTGAATCCGCCCGAAAACGCGCCGGAACAACGCTCGGTCTCGGTTGCCGGGTGCCGACCGCGCGGATCATGATGTCCGGGCCGTTCACCTGCACCGCGCGATTCGTATGCTGGTCCGTTAGGTCCACTCGAGGTAGAACCTGCGTATGGGTACTGGCAGTCCCGAGGTCCATTTTCTACTGGACCTCGGGATTTTTCATTGGCGACCTCGTCCTGATGGGGCCATCTGATCGGCGTCCGAACGTCCTGTAATGGCGATGAGCGCGCTTTCGACGCCACCCGCCCGACGCCATCACCCGGACGGCGCGTCCGACTGGCTGCACCGCCGGACGCAGCCGCGCTACCCGCCTGCACGTACCGAATTGATGCATCAGGCACCGAAAGCTGTGATCCGCGCCGGAAGGGCGCGCACGATCCGCCGTTGCACCTCCGCCAACTCGGCGGTCCCCGCGATGCCGATCGCCCGGTAGGGATCCCGGCGAACGCGGATGGCTCGGTGCGTTGCTTTGTCGATCGACCCGAGGGATCGAGTCGAGTTGAACCTATGCGGCGACCGCTGGGGTAATTGAGCGCCCGATTCAGCCGAAAGGTGTGACCAGTAATGGGATTTGGCGTAGGTCGTCGAGGGTGTAGTGGATGCCTGCGAGTGCGCTGATCGCGCGGAGGCCGATGGCGGAGTCGGCCTCGCCCGGGTCGAGGTAGTCGTGGTCGACGGTGCCGGCCGCTTCGAACGCCGCGCGCAGTTCGTCGGGTAGGTCGGCCAGGTCGGTGTCGAGTTCGAGGTCGTCGACGTTGATCCAGGCGATTTCGTTTCCGTCGGCGTAGTAGGTCAGGCTCGCGTCGGCATTGATGGAGAAGTAGCTCGTCGCAGCTACGCGACCGTCGGCCGATAGAGCCGCCGCGTCTTCGGTGGCGCCGAAATCGTCATAGATGAAGGTCCATTCGCCGACCTGCCCCGCCAGCAGCGTCGCGGTAGCGCCTCGCTCGGTGCCGAGTGCCGCCGCTGGCAGGGAGGTCCGCTCGTCCGGCTTGACTGCGGGAAGTTTGCACGGCCGGAACAGGCGTGCCTTGGCTCCTAGTGCTTCGAGTGCCGCGGCGGGTTCGAGGCCACGGACCACGTGCACGCAGTGATTGGGATCGTCGCTCGCCAGCCCGTTGATCCACAACGGAAAACCTTCGGGGTCAAGGGAATTCGGCGGAAATCCGGGTGTAGCCATACTGTCCTCGCCTATCGGAACCATGTTCGTGTCGGGTTCATCATCGCCCGCGTCACCGGCCAGCGCGCGGGACGGGTGAGCACGATGGTCGACGTGCGGGTTCGCACATCCGCAGTTCCGCTGCAGTTGGCGCACGCCACGGCAGCGCTGATTGCTGAGTACCGTGAGAAGCGTCTCCCGCAGAGCGCGACCGCATCTCGGGCGATCCGCCACCTGCCTACGGTTGTGGCTGACCGCAGGCCGTGCGCGCTATGCCGCTTAATGAGCGATCACCCCGGCGGAGGTTGGTTGGTTAGCGGTGTGGCGCGGTTCGCGGCGCGATGTCGTGACCACGGACGAAGCATGAGGAAATGCCTCTGCTGACTGCCCTGACCGTTCGCCGGCATTCCTTCTGAGGATCAGCTCGAAACGTGGTGGTCCGACTGCCCTGTGGGGCCGATGAGCGAGCATAGACCCTCAAAGTGTTCGAGTTCGCGATTCAAGATGTTCGCCACATCCGCCTTCGGGTGGGACGATGGCATTTCCGCACTTGGCGCACCTGGGTGATGAAGCTGCCCAGGGGATACCGCGAACCAGAACTGGTCTACTCCGTCGAGTGGTACGACGAGGAGGGTAGGAGCCTGGGCCAACTGGGCGCGTTCTTCTCAATGGAGATGGCCGAGGCTTGCGTGGCACAGCTCGAGGCCGAGGGCCGCACCGACCTGGAGATCAATATGATTGGCGTCCACACCCGACTGGAGGACTGGCAGTTCGATCGGTAGATAGCATGAACGCTCGCACCGCTTATCGAGCGACCACTCAGCGGAGGGTCCGCTGCTGACACGTTGGGCCTACTCCACTCGTAGGCGGCCCATGCTCATGGAGAGCATGGGCCGTTCTCGTTTCGTCATGTCTTGTGGGGGTGCAGCCCCCACGCCCCGCCCGGCGGGGCTTCGCCCCCGGACCCCCTTCCTGGGTTTGCCAATCCCGAGTCTGTGTCCCCAGCCCCTCGCTTCGGCTGCCTACCCAAAGCCGGTTCGCGCCCGGGCCCCTCTCGGTTCGCCTGTCCCGAAGCCGTGCACCCAGACTCCGTCCTTCGCCCGGTCCTCCTGGCGGAGGTTGGCGAGGGGCGCTTGTCGAGTCAGTGGCTTGCCGAGGTCGAGCCCGCTGTGCGAGAGGTCTGGTCGTCCTCGCCGCAGTCTCGGCCCCATCTCCTTCAGCGTGTTGATTGCCCACTCCGGCAGTACGACAATGGGGTGGGCTCGCCCCAGCTACCCGACCGCGATCGACACCACCAGGAGGGTGTGACCGCCGCTGTGAATGGTGCTCGGGCCGTTGGTGTTTCGGCTGAAAGCAGGAGTCGGTGCAAGAACCCGGCTAATGTAACGTGTTGATGGGCAACGGGCCTCGGTGGTCCAGTCCGGTTGACACAGGTGCATACACAAGTCCTGTGTGGACGATCGAGGAAGTCTGAGGCCGAGGCAGGTTTGTCGAGAGTTGCGCGGAGATCGTTGCTCGACCGCTGATCCAGGAGTTGGCTATGACCGACCTAGTCGTAAGGCCCCCTTCGAGTAGTCAGAGCATCCGGCGTCGTGCCGCCGACGGCGTGGACCGGTTGGTCAGCGACCTTGCCGACGGGCAGCAGGGAAGGAGTGGGATCGCTCTTGTCTGAGATGGCGTCCGATCACCCGAAGTCTCTGGCCTCGAACCTGCCGAAAGAAAGGCAGCAGGGGGTGGACCTCCGTGACGTCCCGTGCGGGCCGGGGCGGTTGCCGGTTCTCGGCCACGGTTGGCGATTGCGGCGGGATCCGGTCCAGTTCATGGTTGATCTGGTCGATGTCGGGAAAATCGTACGTGTCGATATCGGCAGCCGCATTGTCTACGTCATAACCGATTTCGAACTACTCCACAGAGTGTTGGTAGAAAACTCCGACGCCTATGAGCGCGGACTTCTCTTCGAACGCATCCGTCTCGTATTCGATGATTCGTTTATCGTCGCGGATGGTCAGCAACACCGGGACCTTCGTCGCCTGCTGCAACCAGCGTTCCATCGGACAGAGCTGGAAAGCCACGCGCACACGACAAAGCGTAACGCGGACGCGTTGGCGAGTTCGTGGCGGCCAGGCCAGATTGTCGAGGTCCGTTCCGCGCTGCTGGGGATGGTGATCGCCAATCTGCTCGGGTCCATGTTCTCCCATGAACCCGATGACGACGAGTTGCAACTCATCCTCGGGCTTATCGAGGACATCGCAACGGGTGCCATAGTGGGCAGTGTGCTGCCGAAGCGGTTGGCGAACCTGCCGTTGCCGGTGAACCGAAAGTTCCTGTCGGCAGGCACGCAACTTCGGGAATACTGCCAGAAGTTGCTCGTCGTGCGCCGGGCCGGCGGTGAGCGCCGGAACGACCTGATCGACCTCCTGCTGTATTCGTTCGGTGCTGAACCCCGCAGTGACAAGTTCCTGGCAGAGCAGGCCGTGACCATTCTTTTCGGCGGGATCGATGCCTCGACCGCCATGCTGACCTGGACTCTGTACGAGTTGGCGCAGCGCCCGGAGTTGGCGTCGAAACTGCAGAAAGAGATCTCCACCGTCGAAGACTTCAGTCCCCGAAGCCTCGACAAACTCGATTATCTGAACCGATTCTTGAACGAGGTCACGCGGCTCCATTCGCCGCTACTGCAGACCAGGCGCAACATCACCACGGTCGAACTCGGCGGTTTCACCTTTCCCGCTGGGACCGATATCGGCTACAGCCTTGCCGCTATTCACCGCAACCCGAATATCTTCGCCGATCCGAATACTTTCGACCCCGATCGGTGGTCGACCTCTGGGGCGAAACACCGGAGCTTCGTTCCATTCAGCATGGGCAGCCAGATGTGCATCGGTAACAACTATGCCTGGATGTCACTGCAAACGACGCTGCACAGTCTGCTGTCGAGGTGGGAATTCCGGCCGGTCCCGACCAAGAAGCCCCCGCAGGCCATGGGGCCGATCCCGGTGATGCGAAGTCTTCCGCTCGAGGTTCGTCCGGTCTCCGGGTAATCGCGCGGCCGGCAGCTGTGCCTCAGGTGGTAGCTGATTTGGTGAGCGTCGTTCTGCGATGTCCGGACAACCGGCGAATGCGGCTGGGTAGGACGGCTGTGCTGGTGAAGAGGGCTGCGGCGACGAGGATGAAGTAGAGCAGCGATCCGTTACGGCCGAAGCGAGGGAGGAAGGCGACCTGCTGGCCGGTCGCGGCGACGGCGTTGAGGAACGGGGCGTAGGCCTGCAAAGTGAACCCATGCGGTAGCAGATTGAGCGAGTTCTCGGCCACATACACCCAGAACAGCAGGACGGCGACGGCGGCAGCCGGGGAGCGAATCAGCGACCCGACCGCGACGCCCACGCCGCATGCGGCGAACGCGTAAATCGGGACGGTCCAAAGGAATCGGATACCGGCGGCGTCGGTGATGTCCACGTTCCCATAGATCTGGGGGAACTGGTGTGGCAGCGTGACCATGACGACGACGAGCAGGACAACCGTCGAGATTGCCGTGATAGTGCCGTAGTAGATCCACCGGGCCAACGCGACGGTCCAGGACCGGGGAAACAGGAAGGCGTTGAGATCGCTTGTCTGACCGCGCCATTGGGTGGCGTGAGCGGCGGCAGCGGTGACCATCATGACCGACACGGACAAGGTGATCACCCAGTACACGGAATTGGTGGTGGAGACCGCGGCTACGTAACTCTGTCCGGGGACGGTGGCGAGTCGTTCTGCGACAGCGGCGATTCCGAAGGTGACGACCAGCGGCAGCAGGAAGGTGAGGGGGACGGCGGCGGTCCAGAGGAAGCTGCGTCCGGTGGTGCGGGTCCATTCGGCGGCGACGCCGCGGCGGATCAGGGTGGCCGGACCGGGGCCGTTCATGGAGTCACGCCGAACGCGCGGTGGGTAGGCAGGCCGGCGATGCGCAGGTACGCGTCTTCGAGGCTGGTTTCGCCAGGACCCAGCGTGTTCATCAGGTGTGTGAATGGCTGGTCGGTCAGAATGCGCCCGTTTCCGAGGATGACGATGTGGTCTGCGTTGCGTTCGACCTCATCGAGCAGGTGGGTGGCAACCAGCACACATGTCCCGGCGTCGGCGAGGTCGCGAAGCAGGCCGCGTATCCAGCGGATGCCTGCGATATCGAGGCCGTTGAGCGGTTCGTCGAGCAGCAGGGTTCGCGGCTCGGACAGCAATGCGGCGGCGATACCGACACGTTGGAGCATGCCGAGCGAATAGTGCCCGAGCCGGCGATCGGCGTCCGGGACGAGGTCGACGATCTCGAGGACGTCGCCGACCCGGCCGGTGGCTAGCCCACGGGCGCGGGCGATCCAGCGTAGGTGCCGACGTGCGGTGTGGCGCGGGTCGAAAGCTCGGTAGTTGAGGTGCATTCCGAGAGTGGCCGGTGTGGTGTGCTGGGCGCGGACGCGGGTGCCGTCGACCAGGACGGTGCCGATGGCGGGCGCGATGATGCCGCAGATACACCGCAGCAGCGTGGTTTTGCCGGTGCCGTTGAGACCGATCAGGTAGGTGAGTGCCCCGTCTGCCACGGTCATTTCGGGGACCTCGAGGACCGTCACGCCTGGGTAGCTCAGGGTGAGGTCACGGATGTCGATCACGGCGCCCGCAGCCGGTCAGAAGTCGCAGGCGATCGCCAGTCCCACGGCCCTGATGCCCTCGCACACGGAACTGTTGGACAGCTTCCAGACGCCGTCGATACGCTTCCAGACCACGCGCGCAACCAAATCCGGTCGTCCCGCAGACTTGCTGCGCAGCATCGCGGTGTGCACGTTGCCGTCATGGGTTTCGGGACCGGTGATGTCGTTCGACCCGATCGGGGCTCGGAACAGGCCGGTGTTGTAGAGGGTGCGGGCAACCACGACCGCCCGCATGCCGCCTTCCATATTGGCGGCCTTGGCCTCGTCGGAGGCGGGTGTTTCGATCAGGAACACGACCTGGGCGTGGAGATCGTCCAGGGTGGGGACATCTTTGGTGATGAGGAACTCGCCGGGAGCGGCGGAGGCGAGCGGGGCATTGGCAACCGAAGCACCGGTGACGGCGACCGCTACGATCATCGACACGATACCGGCGACAATTTTGAGGGTCTTCATCTTTCATCCTCTGATTGACTGGAACAGTGCCTGATTCATGCTCGAATGTTCAGGCGGCCAACAAGAATTGGCGCATTCGAGGTTACTCCTGTCCCTGCCGGATTCTCAGGGTTTGCGGCCGATGGCGCCGTCCATGACCATGCGAGTGTCCGGCAAGTCGTCGCGGAGCCACTGCTGTACTGGCGCCACACCGGGCTCGAGCAACTCGAAGCCGGCCATAAACGCTTCCGTCTGTGCTGCGGACCGAAATTCGACCTGGGCTGAAGTGTTCTTGGTGCCGGCGAGCACCTTGAGTATTTCTGGGGCGGAATCCAGGGAGCCGTGCGTGATCGCGAGGTAGCTGCCTGGCGCCAACTGATCGCGGAAGGCGGCGATGATCTCGGCGGGATGCTCGTCGTCCGCGACGTAATGCAGCACACCGATGAGCGTGATCGCGACTGGCTCGTTGAAGTCGATCAGCGCGTGGTTCTTCAGCTGATCGAGGACGTCGTGGGGTCGACGAATGTCGCCGAGCAGTGCCGTGACACCGCGTGGATCGGCCAGCAGCGCCTCGCAATGGACGCGCACAACCGGGTCGTAATCCACATACACCACCCGCGCTGACGGCTCGATCTCCCAAGCCACCTCATGCACGTTGGGCGAGGTCGGGATACCCGACCCCAGATCGACGAACTGACGGATACCGGCTTCCGCGGCCATCTTGACCGCTTTGAGCGCGAAACTCCGGCTGAACCAGGCCACGGTCTTGACTTCGGGTGCGGTAGCGAGCATTTGATCGGCAATGGCGCGGTCGACGTCGCGATTGTCTTTTCCGTCCAACAGGTAGTCATAGACCCGGGCAGAATTCGGCAGATCGCCGTTGAACGGTTGCGGTGTTCGGTCGTCCTCCGACACCGGCCCGTCAGTTCCCTCGACCACGGGTGTAACGGTAGCCGATCGCTACCGCATGCGGGTGCTCCTCGCGAGATCTGTTGCCCGGATGTGGCGGAGTATGCGTTGCCCGGATAAAGCGCTGCTCCGCCCGCACGAACCGGCGCCCGATCCGAGCGATCGACGAACCATGCTCCGACACAACATGATCCAACACTCCACGAAGATCTACCAGCACGTTCTGCGTACTGCCATCGTCGGTTTCACGGATCTGTTCGAGCCAAGGCGACGGCGTGCGCTACCGCGGCCCGCGCCCGGTCGACGGTCGGATAGCGGCCGAGACCGCATGGGGACGCGACGTCCAACCGGCCGCCGTAGGCCGACTCCGCCGCCGCCAGCCCCTGTCGTGCTTGCGCGAGCGGCTGCGTCGGATGCGCAAGCCCGGCGATAACACGGGTAGCGGCAGGTAATTCGAGGCGTGCCAGGGGTGCGTAGTACCGCGGCCGAACCGGCGCCTGTTTGCCGTCGCCGATGGGGAGATGGATGAAGTCGAGATGCCTTCCCGCAGGCCAATATCGGGCTATCGCGTTGGCCAGCGCGACGACCGGGGCCGCCGATCTCGGCCGCACGACCGGCTTGTCGTCGAGGCTCCCGTAACACAGGTGCACGCCGAAATGGGCATCATGGGGCGCCCGTGCGACGAGGCGTGCGATCGCTCGACCCGCTACGGTGGCCGGGCCCTGCCGCAGGATCCCGGGTGTCCCCGTGCAAATGAGTGTCTCCGCCGGCAGTTCGAGTTGGAATACGACGTTGTCCCGCAACGCCTCCTGGATTCGGACGATCTCCCTGACCGTGGCGTCGAGAATCGGGCGGTAATAGGGGAAGCCTCGGTCGCCATGGCCGACCGCGCCGCGCCGCCGTATGAGCATCCGCGCCTCGAAGGCGATGAAACCGATGACAAAGGGCGTCGGTATGCCGACCTGCAAGCGAAGTCCGGGATCGGTTCGGCGCACGTCGACCAACGCGTCCATGGCACGCCCTGCCTCCGCCGCATAGCCGAGCGCGGCGTCGACATCGGCCTCGGCCAGCGATCTGCCTGCCCGAAGCCGAAACGTGTCGCGGGAACGGAGCGTCGACCAATCACCACGACGCACCGGCGCCAGCGCCGGAATGGCGCCGAGCCGGTCGATGATGGGTCTGACGTACCACTGGGCGCGATAGGGATCCGCCTCGCCGCCCGGAACCAGGCCGTCCAGGAATTCGCCTGCTGTGTCGACGGCGAATGCCATTGCCTTCTCTGGACTGTCCAACTGCGCGGGCAAGCTGCCCACGAAGTGAATCCTGCGCCTAGGCTGCACAGCGCCAGTGTCGCATACCGACCGTCCCGAGACGGGAGCGTTGCTCGACCTCGGATTCATCGACCTGACGGCGAACTCCGGCGGCGCATGATCCGTCGGATAGCAGACAGCGGGGTCGAATCACCGTGGTAGAGGACGGATTCGACCCGGTCGATGCTCGGCGGACAACGGCTGGCCGCAACATACGCCTAGGCTCGCTGTGTGCATCTGGAGCTGATTGCGATCATCGTCGAGGAGTACGACTCGGCCATCGAGTTCTTCGTCGAGACACTCGGTTTCGATCTCGTCGAAGACTCTCCAGCACTGACCAACGATGGCCGCGCCAAACGATGGGTAGTCGTTCGCCCACCCGCCGCGACCACCGGAATCCTGCTCGCACAGGCGGACGGGGACAGGCAGCACCGCGCCATCGGCGAGCAGGCCGCGGGTCGGGTCGGTTTCTTTCTCCGGGTCGCCGACTTCTCAGCGGCATATCACCGGATGGTCAACGCGGGGGTGTGGTTCGTAACCGCGCCGCGCACCGAGCCGTACGGTCAGGTCGCCGTCTTCCTCGACATCTCAGGCAACCGGTGGGATCTACTCGGACCATGCGAGCCCGAGGTCGATGTCGGTGAACACCTGCCCCACGGTAACGCCGGTCGGTGACCAGCCCGTGCTGCGATCACCACCGACTCCGGCAGCGCTGCGCACTCGGTGCGCGATTTCTAACCAGCGGTGTGGGCCTCGATCATTGGGCGCCGGTAGGGGCGAACGATTGATGGTGTGAGCGCGCTCACCGGTAATCGCGATTGGCACTGTGCCGGGCCTCTGGCCTGCGAATTCTCGGGCTGCCCAGGCGATTTGACGTAGCGTTCGCCGCCGCGTAACTTATTCCAAGTCAGAGCGACACGGACACCGACCCGGAGCCGAGAAGCCCAGTGGAAACGCTGAGCGGATGGACCGGGAAACGAGGTAGTACGAGGAGCGCCTGAAATCACACTAGCTCTCTCGGAGACAGAACTTGTTTCTTAGCTGAGCTAAGCTGTATAAGTTGCCTCACTGATCAAGCGGATTGAGTCTGGGCGATGGTGTGTGCGTGTGTTCTTTGAGAACTCAATAG
The DNA here is from genome assembly GCF_042727395.1 of Nocardia sp. NPDC060255. Classification (NCBI taxonomy): domain Bacteria; kingdom Bacillati; phylum Actinomycetota; class Actinomycetes; order Mycobacteriales; family Nocardiaceae; genus Nocardia; species Nocardia sp. NPDC060255. The sequence continues at coordinate 53,147 of NZ_JBHXAU010000041.1, forward strand.
TGTGTCGATGAATGTCAGTGCCAATTATTTAATTGGTTCCGGCCTCTCATACCCCCCGGTT
>NZ_JBHXAU010000042.1:0-52292 GCF_042727395.1 Nocardia sp. NPDC060255
ACAAGATCCCAGAACCGACGCATGACAGACTTCAACGGCCAATGACTCATCAACACTCCAGATCAGCAGTGTTGCATCCACCACTTGAATCCACCCGAGAGACCAACGACACCATTTCCTCGTGATCACCTGTCCAGCAACGTATCTCGGGTGATCACGGCAAGCAGAGCGCTGATCAGCACCCTGCCCCGAGCCGCCGAACGGACCGTGCTCGCTCTGCGCTCCAGAGCGAGTGCGGTCCGGGACGCAGTGAGCGGTTACAGAACCGTGAGCCCGTGCGGCCGCAGGTTCATGGACTCGCAGCCGTCTTCGGTAACCACGACGATGTCTTCGATGCGGGCACCCCAGTTGCCGCGGAAGTAGATGCCGGGTTCAATGCTGAAGGCCATGCCCTGCTGCAGGCTCAGGTCGTTGCCTTCGACGATGTAGGGCTCCTCGTGGACCGAGAGGCCGATGCCGTGGCCGGTGCGGTGGACGAAGGCGGGGCCGAAACCGGCTTCGGTCAACAGGTTTCGGGCGGCGGCGTCGACGGACTCGGCGGTGACGCCAGGACGGACGGAGGCTACGGCGGCGGCCTGGGCCTGTTCGAGGGCGGCGAAGTCAGCTGCGATCTTCGGGTCGGGTTCGCCGAGGACGTAGGTGCGGGTCGAGTCGGAGTAGTAGCCGGGGTCGACCGGGCCGCCGATGTCGATCACCACGACGTCGCCGGATTCGATGCGGCGCTCGGAGTCGTGGTGGTGCGGGTCGGCGCCGTGCGGGCCGCTGCCGACGATGACGAACGCGGCCTCGGTGTGGCCTTCCTCGACAATGGCGGCGGCGATATCGGCGCCGACCTCGGCCTCGGTCCGTCCGACCCGCAGGAATTCACTCATTCGCGCGTGCACCCGGTCGATGGCGGCACCGGCGCGGCGCAGCGCGTCGATCTCGGCGGCGTCCTTGATCATGCGCAGTTCGCGCAGCACCGGCGTGGCGGAGGCGGGCAGGCCGGTGAACGATTGGGCCAGCGGGATCAGGTGCAATGCGGGCATGGCGTCGGCGACGGCCACGCGGGAGCCGGCGTGCAACGCGGACTTCACGATGCCGTACGGATCGACACCGTCGACCCAGTCCAGGACCTGCAAGCCGAGTTCGCCGGCCGCGGATCCTTCCAGTGAGGCCAGTTCCAGTTTCGGAATGACCACCGAGGGGGTCGCGCCATCGGCGGGGATCACCAGGCAGGTCAGCCGTTCGAACGACTCGGCGGCCGACCCGATCAGGTACCGCAGATCCGGGCCCGGCGTGATCAACAACGCGTCCTGATGAGCGGCCCGCATCAGCTCCACCGCCCGCTCCAACCGCTTACCGTAAACGTCCGCCGCGAACCTGGAATCCGTATGCGAGCTCATTCATCCGACGTTACCTGTTTGACCCATTCACGCGAACCCGAGCTCCCGGTAGTCGCCGAGTGGGGACGCGATCGGCTCGGGTGGGGATGCCGGGCGGCGCAAGCTCACGGCGGCTCGCACATCGGGCCGGATCGCCGGGGGTTTGTCGGGGGTGGGAGGTAGCCTCAGCGCGTGACTTCTGCTGCGACCTCCGGTGGACCGCTGTTGCTCCTGGACGGGGCGAGCCTGTGGTTCCGTGCCTTTCACGCGATTCCCGAGAAGATCACCGCGCCGGACGGGCGATCGGTCAATGCGGTGCGCGGGTTCACCGATATGGTCGCGTCGCTGATCACGAAGCATGCGCCGAGCCGGTTGGTGGTGTGTCTCGACCTGAACTGGCGGCCCACCTTCCGCGTCGAACTGGTGCCGTCGTACAAGGCGCACCGGCTCGATACCTCTGCCGACGCGGGTCCGGGCGCTGAGACGGTGCCGGACACGCTGACCCCGCAGGTCGACATGATCATGGAGGTCCTCGCCGCGGCCGGGATCGCGACCGGCGGCGCCGAAGGGCTGGAAGCCGACGACGTGCTGGGCACCTTGGCGACCCGCGAGACCACCGACGACGTCGTGGTTGTCAGCGGCGACCGCGACCTGCTGCAACTCGTCCGCGATACGCCGAAGCCGCCCGTGCGGGTGCTGTACGCGGGCCGCGGACTGGCCAAGGCCGAGCTGTTCGGCCCGGCCGAGGTCGCCACCAAATACGGTGTGCCGCTGGAGAATGCGGGCCGCGCCTACGCCGATCTCGCCACCCTGCGCGGCGATGCCTCGGACGGCCTGCCCGGCGTCGCGGGCATCGGCGAGAAATCCGCATCGCTCCTGATCACCCGATTCGGTTCCCTGGAGGCACTCGTCGCCGCCGTCGAGGACCCCGAAGCCGACCTCGCCCAGGGCATCCGCGCCAAACTCCGTGCGGCAGAAGACTATTTGAAGGCAGCAGCCCCCGTAGTCCGCGTAGTCTGCGACGCCGAAGTCGAACTCTCCCGCCCCGACACCCTCCCCACCACCCCCGCCAACCCCGACCGCCTCCACGAGTTGGCCACCGCCTACAACGCGGAAAGCCCCATCACCCGCCTAATCAAGGCCCTCGCCACCCGCACCGGCTAGACAAACGCAGCCCGCCGCGCATCTCTTTGCCCGCCGCGCACAGTATCGCCAGCAATTCCGCGCGCGGTAGCAGAACTCGTGCGCGGCGACTTCCATCGCGCCACTCCGCCCACTGCGCACCGGTGCGGATCGCCGCGCCCCCGCGCACTTTTCAGCCAGTTGCGCACGAAATTGCTTGCAACTCTGTGCGCAGCTGCACAATTCGCGCGCAGCGAGGCCCCCAGCTCACACAAGCGGTGTGCAGCCTCCAATTCGCCTCGCTGACGGCAGAATCCGCACCGACTCTCGGGATCCGCACTGACTCTAGGGCCCTATTCCGAGTGCAGATCCCGAGAGTCAGTGCGGGGGTTGGCACGGCGGGGCCCGCTGCTCGCCTCTTTGCCCGCCGCGCACGAAATCGTTAGCAATACCGTGCGCAGCTGCACAATTCGCGCGCAGCGAGCCCCCAGCTCACACAAGCGGTGTGCAGCCTCCAATACGCCTCGCTGACGGCAGAATCCGCACTGACTCTCGGGATCCGCACTGGCTCTAGGGCCCTATTCCGAGTGCGGATCCCGAGAGTCGGTGCGGGGGGCTGGCACGGCGGGGCCCGCTGTTCGCCTCTTTGCCCGCCGCTCACTGCGCACCGGTGAGGATCGCCACGGCCTCGCGCACCTTTCAGCCAGTTGCGCACGAAATTGCTGGCAATACCGTGCGCAGCTGGACAATTCGCGCGCAGCGAGACCCCCAGCTCACGCAAGTGGTGTGCAGCCTCGCTGATGGCAGAATCCGCGCACACTCTCTCGGGATCTGCACTCGCAATAGGGCCCTATTGCGAGTGCAGATCCCGAGAGTCGGTGCGGGGGTTGGCACGGCGGGGGCGCTGTTCGCCGCTTTTGCCCGCGCACGGAACAGTGCGGACCTCGGGTGTGCGTGGGTACAGACGCGGGCGGTCGGCCCATGGAAATGGGCCGACCGGGCGTTGGGGAAACGGTCCTAGTTGGGGCGGCCGACCTCGTAGGTTCCGTCTTCCTTGGTGATCTTGATGGTGACCTTTTTGGCTTCGCCGCTGACCTTGAGGTTGCAGTCGAAGGTGGCGTCGACCTTGACCTCCTGGCCGGAGGGGCAGGAGACGTCGGCGACGTCCTGGATGCCGTAGGAGTCGGTGAGGACCTTTTTGACGCCGTCCTGGACGGCGGACTGGTCCAGTTTGTCCTTGGAGGTCAGCACGAGAACGAGGGCGATGATGGCGCCGATGACGACCACACCGAGCACGACCAGGCCGATGACCAGGCCTTTCCCCTTGCCGCCGGACTGCGGCGGTTGCTGCTGCTGGCCCCACTGCGGCTGCTGTTGCCCCCATTGCTGCTGCGGCTGCTGACCCTGCTGCCAATCCTGCGGCTGCGCCTGACCCCACTGCGGCTGGCTCGGCTGACCGGGCTGGCTCCACTGCGGAGTGGGCTGCTGACCCCACTGCGGCTGGGCAGGCTGCTGCGGCTGCGGAGCCCACGGCTGCTGCGGCGGCTGCTGATCACCCCACTGCTGGGTCGGCTGTGCCGACGCAGGCCTCTGCGGTTGGCCCCACTGGGGCGTCCCGCCGGGTGCCTGCTGTCCACCCCACTGCTGGGTGGGATCGTTGCGTCCCTCCCCGGGTTCGCTGGGTCCAAACGGGCCGCTCATCTGGTTGCCTCCACTCGCATCGTTGTACACACGGTAGCCCCCCGCGTGGGAACGGTCGGATATCTCAGGTCCTCCGCCACGGTCGGTACGCGAAAGAAATCAAATCACAATCGAATCCGCTACGCGGCGTCCACCGCGACGACACCCCGCCGGATCGCGCGCACGGCCTTCGCAGCGGTCGAGGCGACCTCCGGATCGTCGGCGCTGCCGTGGATCTGATCGAGCAGGTCGATCACCTGCCTGCACCAGCGCACGAAATCGCCTGCGGACAGCGGCGCGGCCTGGTCGCCGCTGGCGAGCAACGACTCGGCCAACCCGTCGCCGCGCGCCCATTTGTGCACGCCGGTGACGAAACCCAGGTCCGGTTCCCTGGTCGGCGGCAGCTTGTGCCGCGACTCGTCGGCCCGCAATTCGCTCCACACCCGGATGGTCTCGCCGATCGCCCGCCGGATCGGCTCCGTCGGACCCGTGACGCCGAGATATCCACCGTCCTGGCGGGATTCGAACACGAGAATCGACACGACACCGGCCAATTCGGCCGGACCGAGCCCACGCCACAGCCCCTGCCGCAAGCATTCGGCGACGAGCAGGTCGCTCTCCGAGTAGATCCGCGCGAGCCTGCGCCCGTCCGCGGTCACCTCGGATTCGTGCACGAAGCCGCGTTCCTCCAGCAGCCCGACGATCCGATCGAAGGTGCGGGCCAGCGAGTTCGTGGTGGCGGCAACCTTCTGGCGCATGGTCTCGGTTTCCCGGGCCAGCCGGTTGTAGCGCTCGCCGATGCGGGCCATCTGCTCCCGATCCGCGCGGGTGTGCGCCGGGTGGGAGCGCAGGCTGCGGCGCAGGGTCGACAATTCGCGATCGTCGGCGGCCGAACCGCGTTTGCCGCGCCGCGACCGGCCCGGCGCCGAAATTCCGGTGCTGCGCAGCGCCGACGCCAGATCGCGGCGGGTCTGCGCGGTGCGGTGGTCGATCCGTCGCGGCAACCGCATGTGCCCCAATGTCTCTGCGGGCACCGGGAAATCGGCGACCGACACCCGGCCCGCCCACTTGTCCTCGGTGAGCACCAGCGGCCGCGGATCGCCCGGTGTCGCGTCGGGTTCGAGGATGACCGCGAGACCGGCACGTCGCCCGGACGGAATCGCCACCACGTCACCGCGGCGCAACGCGGTCAGCGCGGCGACCGCGATCCCGCGCCGATCGGAGCGACCCTGCTGTTCGATCTGGCGTTCCCGCTGCTTGATCCGCTCGCGCAGCGAAATGTATTCCAGGAAGTCACCATCGGTGCCGCCGAGCTGATCGCGCAGCTTGCGCAGTTGCGCCTCATTACGTTCGATGCCGCGCACCAGCCCGACCACCGAGCGGTCGGCCTGGAACTGCGCGAACGAACGCTCCAGCAGCAGACGCGATTCGGCGGAACCCATCCGGTCGATCAGGTTGATCGACATGTTGTAGCCGGGCTTGAACGAACTGCGCAGCGGATAGGTCCTGGTCGAGGCCAGACCGGCGACCGCGCTCGTATCGACCTCCGGCTGCCACAGCACGACCGCGTGACCTTCGACGTCGATGCCGCGACGTCCGGCGCGACCGGTCAGCTGGGTGTACTCACCGGGAGTGAGCTCCGCGTGCGACTCGCCGTTGTACTTGACCAGCCGCTCCAGCACCACCGTGCGCGCGGGCATGTTGATGCCGAGAGCCAGTGTCTCCGTAGCGAATACGGCTCGCACCAGACCCTTGACGAACAGTTCCTCGACGGTATGCCGGAACGCGGGCAGCATGCCGGCATGGTGCGCGGCCAGCCCGCGATGCACCGCCTCACGCCACTCCCAGAAGCCGAGCACCTCGAGATCCGCCTTCGGCAGGTCACCGGTATGCTTCTCGATAATCTCGTCGACCTGTTCGCGGTCGTCCTCGCGGCTCAAATCCAGCCGGGCACGCAGGCACTGCGCCAGCGCACCGTCGCACCCCGCGCGACTGAAGATGAAGGTGATCGCGGGCAGCAGCCCCTCTTCGTCCAGCTTGGCCAGCACCTCGGGCCGCGGCAACGGCCGGAAATCACGACGCGGACCACCACGCCCGTGGCGCGGCCGATCCCAGCTGTTCGCCCGATCGGCGGCCTCCCGCTGCCGGATGAACCGCACCAGATCCTCGTCGACCAGCACCTTCTGATCGGTGGAATCGGTGTCGAACAGATCGAACATCCGCCGCCCGACCATCACGTGCTGCCACAGCGGCACCGGCCGGGTCTCGTCCACCACCACCGCGGTATCGCCGCGCACAGTCTCCATCCAGGCGCCGAACTCCTCGGCGTTGCTGACCGTCGCCGACAGGCTGACCAGCTTCACGTCCGGCGGCAGATGCAGGATCACTTCCTCCCACACCGCGCCGCGGAACCGGTCGGCGAGGTAATGCACCTCGTCCATCACCACGAACGACAGCCCGTGCAACGCGTCCGAGGACGCGTACAGCATGTTGCGCAGCACCTCGGTGGTCATCACGACCACCGACGCACCAGGATTGATCGACTGGTCGCCGGTGAGCAGCCCGACGCTGTCGCGCCCGTAACGCTCGGTCAGGTCGGCGAACTTCTGGTTCGACAACGCCTTGATCGGCGTGGTGTAGAAGCACTTACCGCCCGCGGCGAGCGCCAGATGCACGGCGAACTCGCCGACCACGGTCTTGCCCGCACCGGTCGGCGCGCAAACCAGGACGCTGTGCCCCTCTTCGAGTGCCGCACAGGCGGTGCGCTGGAAAGGATCCAGGCTGAACTTCAGCTCGGTGGAAAACTTCGCTAGCTCGCCCGTATGCGACCGGTGATGTGTCACCGTCAGAGGGTATCGGAGTAGTCCGACATCGACCGCCCGGTTTTATCCGGGGGCGTCACCAGCGAGTCGGTCGGGTCGATCGGGTCGGGGCCGGTGATCGAGGACGCCTCTTCGTCGGCCAGCGCGGCCAGGCTCGCCTCTTCCCTGCGGGCCCTGCGGATGTCGTTGATCCGGGAGAACTGGATCGCGACCTCGAACAGCACCGTCAGCGCGATCGCCAGCGCGAGCATGGAGAACGGGTCCTGCGGGGTCACGATGGCCGCGAACACGAAGAGCCCGAACGTGATTCCGCGCCGCCACGCCTTGAGCCGCGCGTAGGTGAGCACCCCGATGAGGTTCAATCCGATGATCAGCAGCGGTGTTTCGAAGCTCACGCCGAAGATGACGAGCAGCTGGATGATGAAGCCGAAGTACTGCGAGCCGCTCAGCGCGGTGATCTGGACGTTGTTGCCGATCGAGAGCAGGAAGCTCAAGGCATGGGCGACAACGACATACGCCAACGTGGCGCCGGTCGCGAACAGCACCGTGCCGGTCGACACGAAGCCGACCGCGTACTTGCGTTCCTTCGCGTACAGGCCGGGTGTGATGAACGCCCACAACTGGTAGAGCCAGATCGGCGCGGCGAGCACGATGCCCGCGGTCATACCGACCTTCAAGCGCAGGGTGAACTGCTCGAACGGCGCGGTGGCGAGCAGCTTGCAGGTGCCGTCCGGGCTGATCGCGGCGCGTGACGAATCCGGCAGCGAACAATAGGGCCCGCGCAGAATGTCGCCGAGGCTCTCGACGCCGAGGAACCCGTACTCGTACCAGATGAACCCGAGCACGGTGGTGACGATGACCGCGGCGATCGAGACGAGCAACCGATAGCGCAGTTCCTGCAGATGCTCGACCAACGACATCGTGCCGTCGGGGTTGGTCCGGCGCTTGCTCTGCCGGGGATCGAACGGGATTCGCATGGCTGGTGATTGCCCCTGGGTCGGAAGCTCGGCTATTGAGCTGGCGAGTGCTGAATACAACAGCACAATGCCCGGAGTGAGTTCCTGCTCACTCCGGGACGAGCATTACGCTCAGAGCGTCTTCGGCTCGGCCTGGGGTTGCGGCTGCTGGGTGACCGACGGGGTCACCGGCTGTGCGGCAGGCAGTTGCTGCGCGGGCTGCTGCACCGGAGCGGCCGACGCGCTGTCGGACTCCTTGCCCTCGTTCTGCATCTGACTGACCTCGCTCTTGAAGATGCGCAGCGACCGACCCAGGCTGCGGGCCGCGTCGGGCATCCGCTTGGCACCGAAGAACATCACGAAAACGACCGCAATGATCAGCCAGTGCCAGATGCTCAGACTGCCCATGATTATTACCTCCCAAGACTGGTGATGGTTCTGATGCTACCGGAGGGTGACGTGCGTGAACGCACCGTCCGGCCCGCGTTGGCCCAGCGTTCAGCCGAGCCGTACGCACACTCTCAACGGCCGCTCGCGTGCGCGGTCCGCAGTTGTTCGTACAGTTCCGCACCGGTCCAGGTGCGCCGGTCGCCCTGCTCGGCCGCGACGATCAGTTCGATCAGCCGCTGATTCACCGGCGTCGGCAGCCCGACCATCGTGCCCAGACCGACGATTTCGCCACAGAGCCAAGAGATTTCGGTTTTGCGGCCGAGCGCGAGATCGTCCGCCATGGACGAGCGGGCCATCGGATCGACGGCGAGCACCCGACCGAACACCCGCCGGAAAATACCGTCGGGGACGGTCAGCAGCGTCGCCACCACCGCTGGTGGCAACGGTGTCAGGCGGGCTGGTGTGATTCGTGCCCTGTTCATCACCGCCAGCGCTTCCCGCTGGGCCAGCGACAGGCAGCGGCGATAGTTGCGGTCGGCGAGTTCCTCGCGCAATGGCCGCCCGGACAGGGCGTTGATCGGGTTGTTCAGGTTCAGCAGCAGTTTTGCCCACTGGACCGGACGCAGGTCAGGGTAGCGACGCAGCGCGAGACCGGCCTGTTCGAAGACGCCGAGGAACGGCGTGAGGCCGGGATCGTCCTGCACGGCGAGCACGCCCTCGGTGCCGCGATGGAACCGGCCGCCCTCGTGATGCACCACGTTGAACATCACCATCCCGGCCAGCACCACGCAATGGGGCAGGATCTCCCTGATCACCGTGTCGTTGCCGATGCCGTTCTGCAGGCTCAGCACCACCGTGCCCGGCCGGATCTTGCCGGTGACTTCGCGTACCGCGTCGGCGGTCGCGGCCGATTTCACCGCGACCAGCACCAGATCGGCCGAGCCGACATCGTCCGGCTCGGTAGCCGTGTGGAATCGCCCGGCGGGCAGCGAATCGTCGCCGCCGTCCAGGTCGGTGAGCCGCAGACCGGACGCGGTGATCTCGTCGAGCATCCGCCGCCTGCCGACGAACGTGACGTCGGCCCCCGCCACGGCCAGTTTGCCGCCGACGAACAGGCCGATGCTGCCCGCACCGATCACCATGATCCGGCTGGTCACCCGGCCGCCTCGAATCCGGCCGCCGCGTAGGCGGCCAGTGCGGCGTTGGAGCGCTCGCGCACCGCGGCGACCAGTTCCGGCGGGCCGAGAACCGTTACGCCGGAACCGAAGCCGAGTAGCAGGCGGGCCATCCAGTCCAGCGTGGCGAACCGCATGGTCGCCTCCAGGCTGCCGTCGGGGTGTACCGCGATCCGGTTCATCGGGTACTGGTCGAGCACCCAGGCGTAGTCGCCGCGAATTCGCAAGCGCGCCAACGGAACCGCGGGGTCGTCCTGGAACAGGTCGAGTGCTGCGGATTCCTCGGTGGCGTGACTCGGCGGCCTGGCCGGTTCGTCGAGTTCGGTGGCGGCCTCGATCCGGTCGAACCGGAACAGGCGCACCCCTTCGGCCTGCCTGCACCAGGCCTGCAGGTAACTGTTGTTGTCCACCAAGACAATTCGGATCGGATCGACGACCCGTTCGGTGACGACGTCGCGGCTCGCCGAGTAGTAGACCAGGCGCAGCGCGCGCTGCCTGGCCAACGCCGAGCGCACCGTGGCGACGGCGGGCGCCTCGGTCGGCGGAGTGCGGTGGCCGTCGGGTTCGGCGCCGGAGCCGCCGACGATGGCCGATTCGATCTTCGCGATGGCCGCGTGGGCCGCGGTCGGGTCGACCATGCCCGGCATGTCCACGATGGAGCGCAGCGCCACCAGCAGCGCGGTCGCCTCGGTGGAGGTGAGGCGCAGCGGGCGGTCGATGCCGGCCGAGAAGGTGACCTCGATGCTCTCCTCGGAGAAGGACAGGTCGATCAGGTCGCCGGGGCCGTAGCCGGGCAGGCCGCACATCCACAGCTGGTTCAGGTCGCTCATCAGCTGCTTGGTGGTGACGCCGAGATCGGCGGCGGCCTCCGCGGCGCTGATGCCCGGGTGCGCGATGAAGTACGGGATCATGTTCAGCAGCCGCGAAAGCCGAACGGACAGTCTGGAATTCACGCGCGCACCTCGCTGACGCCCGGTCCCGGTGCCGCGTCGACGGTTCGCTCGCTCACGCGGTGACCTCCGTGCGATCGAAGACCGAACGCAGGCGGGCGACCACATCCGCGCGCAGTTCCTCCGGGGCCAGCACGACCGCGTCCGGGCCGAGGCCGGTGATCAGGCGGGCGATCCAGTCGCGGGAGCGCACCGGCAGCTCGATCACGGCGCCGACCCGGCCGCCGATGGTGCGTTCGCCGGTCACCTGGCCGATCCGGCGCAGCTCGCGGCCGCGGCCGTCGGCCACCCACACGGTCGCGGTGCCGCTGACCGGTGCCGAACTGGTGACCGTGTCGACGATCTTGCGCAGGTCGATACCGTCCGGTTTGCTGACGGCGTTTTCCGGACCGTAGGCGGTCACGTCGTCGCCGATCCGGGACAACCGGAAGCTGCGGACCGCATCGCGGGCCCGGTCGTGCCCGACGAGATACCAGCGGCCGTGCCGGGTCACCACACCCCACGGTTCGACATCACGCATCAGGTACGGGGCATTGATCGCGCCGCGATGCTCGAAACGCACCGCTTGGCCCGCGTCGATCGCGGCGAGCAGTTTGCCGAGTACCGGTTCCGAGCCGCGGGTCCGCGCGGGGACCGCAGGCACCGAAGCCACGGCCGCGTCGGTCTCCACATGAATGCCCGCGGCACGTAGCTTGAGCAACGCGCCGTCCGCGGCGGCGGACAGCTCCGGCGATTCCCACATCTGCACGGCGACCGCGACCGCGGCGGCTTCCTCATCGGATAGATCGATCTCGGGCAGCTCGTAGGCGTCCCGGTTGATCCGGTAGCCCTCGACCGACGAGTACTTGCCGACCGGCCCGATCTCCAGGGGTATGCCCAGGTCACGCAGCTCGTTCTTGTCCCGCTCGAACATCCGGCTGAACGCCTCGTCGCTGGCCGAATCCTCGTACCCCGCGACGCTGTCCCGGATCCGCTCCGCGGTCAGGAACTGCCGGGTCGACAGCAGCGCGATGACCAGATTCATCAGCCGCTCGACCTTGGATATCGCCACCCGATAGAGGGTAATCGGCCTGGCTCCGCACGTGCGCGTCGGCGCGCGATTCGTTCGCTCACAAGTTCGGTCACCAGGGCATGGTCGCGCTTCGAGGCGGCAAGATGGGAGCATGATCGTTGCTTTCTCAGTGACTCCGCTCGGCACGGGCGTCGACGTGGGGCGCGCCGTCGCCGAAGCCGTCCGGGTAGTACGGGCCAGCGGCCTGCCGAACCACACCGACGCCATGTTCACCACGCTCGAGGGCGAATGGGACGAGGTGATGGCCGTCGTCAAACAGGCCACCGACGCCGTCATGGCCGCCGCCCCACGCTGCAGTTTGGTCCTCAAAGCCGACATCCGCCCCGGTGTCACCGACGCCATCACCTCGAAGGTCGAAACGGTCGAGCGCTACCTCGCGGAGGGTTGATCCGGGATCGGCGTCTGCTGATAGAGCGCCAGTTTCCACTCGCCGCCCGCGCGCAGATACACGCTCGACATGATCCCGCGGAACGCAGGCGCTTCCGCATCGCCGTAGGCGACGCCGGTGTAGACCAGAATCTTGCTGTCCACATCGGCGTCGACCACCCACGGGTCGAGGATCTCGTAGGCCCGCCACGGCGGTGAATCTTTGAGCGCGGCAACAACTTCGCCCCGCCCCAGCACCGTCCCGTGCGCCAGCACCATCACAGCATCACCGGTCATCAGGGAGCCGTAGAAATCCGCCGCCGTGCCATCACAGAGCGAATCCCAACCCCTACGCTCAACGTCGAGCAGCTCGTTCAGAAGTTCTGTGCCTGCCATACGTCCACGGTAGGCACAGCCACGGCGACTGCGTAGGCCAACACGGCGGAACAGTCCGACGGCGACTATCACCCGAGGGCGCGCTCGGCCCCCGCCTCATGGGGAAGCAAGGAGCCGATCCAGCTACTCGTCACTCGCCACGAACTTCCGCCTCGGTACCCCGCGCGAGCTCGATCGCCCACTGTCGCAGGTAATCCTGCAGTGACACACCCGCATCGGCGGCACAGCGACGCAGCACGTGCACGTCTTCGTACGGAACATCCCGAATCCAGATGGTCGCCATAGCAATACCCTATGACGCGTTATCGGAGCCCGAGTAGCGCTTTTCCTACATCGAAGCGATCAGGCGGTCCACGCGTTCGTCGACCGAGCGGAACGGGTCCTTGCACAGGACTGTGCGTTGGGCCTGGTCGTTCAGCTTGAGGTGGACCCAGTCGACGGTGAAGTCGCGGCCTGCTTCCTGGGCGGCGGTGATGAAGTCGCCGCGGAGTTTGGCCCTGGTGGTTTGGGGTGGGGTGTCGACGGCGGCGTCTACTGCCTCGTCTTCGGTGATGCGCTTGGCCAGGCCCTTGCGTTGCAGCAGGTCGAAGACGCCGCGGCCGCGCTTGATGTCGTGGTAGGCGAGGTCGAGCTGGGCGATCTTCGGGTCGGACAGTTCCATGCTGTAGCGGTCCTGGTAGCGCTGGAACAGCTTGCGCTTGATCACCCAGTCGATTTCGGTATCGACCTTGGCGAAGTCCTGCGCCTCGACGGCGTCCAGGGTACGACCCCACAGATCGACGACCTGATCGATCTGCGGATCGCGATCCCGGTTGCGCAGATGCTCGACCGCGCGGGCGTAGTACTCGCGCTGGATGTCCAGAGCGCTGGCCTGGCGACCGCCGGCCAACCGCACAGGACGACGTCCGGTCAGATCGTGACTTACCTCGCGAATGGCGCGAATCGGGTTGTCCAGGGCGAAGTCCCGGAACGAGACGCCCGCCTCGATCATCTCCAGCACCAGCGCGGCGGTGCCGACCTTGAGCATGGTGGTCGGCTCGGCCATGTTCGAGTCGCCGACGATGACATGCAGGCGGCGGTACTTCTCCGCGTCCGCATGCGGCTCGTCGCGGGTGTTGATGATCGGGCGCGAACGCGTGGTCGCGGACGAGACACCCTCCCAGATGTGCTCGGCGCGCTGGGACAGGCAGAACGTGGCCGCCTTCGGCGTCTGCAGGATCTTGCCCGCACCGCAGATCAGCTGACGGGTCACCAGGAACGGCAACAGCACGTCGGAGATCCTGGAGAACTCCCCGGCGCGCACCACGAGGAAGTTCTCGTGGCAGCCGTAGGAGTTGCCCGCGGAATCGGTGTTGTTCTTGAACAGGTAGATGTCGCCGCCGATGCCTTCTTCGGCGAGCCGCTGCTCGGCGTCGATCAGCAACTCTTCGAGGACCCGCTCGCCCGCTCGGTCGTGGGTCACCAGTTGGTGCAGGCTGTCGCACTCCGCAGTCGCGTACTCCGGATGGGACCCGACATCCAGGTAGAGCCGAGCACCGTTGCGGAGGAACACGTTCGAGCTGCGGCCCCAGGACACCACCCGGCGGAAAAGGTACCGGGCTACCTCGTCGGGGGACAGCCGACGGTGACCGTGGAAGGTGCATGTCACACCGAACTCGGTCTCGATCCCCATGATTCGTCGCTGCACACTATCGACATTACAGCCATGTGATGCGCTCGCGTGGGGCTGCGGACAACACGAACGCATACGTCTTCACAACGATTCGGTCCGGCGCACGGAACGAAGTGGCCAGGATCACCCTCGCGAACAGCGGCTGCGGACAGACTTCGGGCCCGTGCACGGGCACCCGCGATCGCGGTATGCCCCTACACGGGCCCGAGGTTCCAGCTGGTGGTTACTCCGTTTCCGGAGTCTCCGCAGGCGCCGGTTCGGCCGCCTTGGCCTTGCCCTTCTTGGCCGGGTTCAGCAACTGCTCCAGCGCGGAGTTGGTGACCCGGCGGAACGCCCGCCGCGGCCGGCCCTGCTCCAGCGCCGCGACCTCGAGCGAGTTCACGTCGAGCACCCGCTTTTCCTTCTCGGCGCCCTCGGGGACGCCCGCCTGCAGCGCCGCCACCGCGACCTTGACCGCGCCGGCCAGGTCGAGACCTGGCTTGTAGGACGCCTTCAACGCGGTGAGGATCGGCTCGGTCGTGCCGCCCATCACCACGTATTCGCGCTCGTCCACGATCGACCCGTCGAAGGTGATCCGATACAGCACCGAGGTCGGCTGCTGCTCCGGATAACCCACCTCCGCCACACAGATCTCCACCTCGTAGGGCTTGAGCTGATCGGTGAAGATCGACCCGAGCACCTGCGCGTAGGCGTTGGCCAGCGCACGGCCGGTGACGTCGCGGCGGTCGTACTGATAACCGCGAATGTCGGCCTGCAGGATTCCGCTGCGGCGCAGATTCTCGAACTCGTTGTACTTGCCGACCGCGGCGAAACCCACCCGGTCGTAGAGCTCACTCACCTTGTGCAGCGTCGCGGACGGGTTCTCCGCGACGAACAGCACACCCTTGTCGTACACCAGGACCACCACGCTGCGACCCCGGCCGATGCCCTTGCGGGCCAGCTCGGTCTTGTCGCGCATGATCTGCTCGGCAGACGCGTAATAAGGCAGTGTCATGCGCGGGCACTCCCCTCTTCGGCGGCCTCACGATCGGCGACGATCCCGCGTGCGATCACCGCGAGACGGTCCTCGGTCACCTCGACCGCACCCTCCTCGTCGATGACGATCGCCGTCGGATAGATCCCGCGCATCAGATCGGGTCCACCCGTCGCGGTGTCGTCGTCGGCCGCGTCGAACAACGCCTCGACGGCGATGCGCAGCGCGCGCTCCTGATCAATTCCCTTGGCGTACAGCTTCTTCAGCGACCCCTTGGCGAAGACCGAACCCGATCCCACCGCGGCGTAGCCGAACCGCTCCTCGCTACGTCCACCCACCACGTCGTACGACACGATGCGACCGGCCTTGTCCGGATCTGTCGCATTGACGTCGTATCCAACCAACATCGGCACCACCGCCAGCCCCTGCAGGGCCGCGGGCAAATTCTCGCGCACCATCTTCGACAGCTTGTTGGACTTGCCGTCGAAGGTCAGGGATACGCCCTCGAGCTTCTCGTAGTGCTCCAGCTCCACCGCGAAGATCCGCACCATCTCGACGGCCATGCCCGCGGTGCCGGCGATGCCGGCCGCGGAGAAGCTGTCGGTGATGTAGACCTTCTCGATGTCCCTGCTGGCCAACAGGTTTCCCTGAGTGGCCCGCCGGTCACCGGCGATGAGCACGCCACCGCGGTAGCTGATCGCGACGATGGTGGTGCCATGCGGCGCGATGTCCTTCGCACTGGTGGCGCTCAACGCCGCGCCATCGATCGGTCCGAACTTGTTGCCTGGCAACATTTCCGGAGCGTGCATGCGGAGGTATTCGGAGAAGGACGAGAGGGCGTACCCCAGGTGGAGACGCGAGGGGTCACCTACTGTCACTGGCCGCCTTTCTGAACGTACGCACGGACGAAGTCTTCGGCGTTCTCCTCGAGCACATCATCGATCTCGTCGAGCAGGTCGTCGGTGTCCTCCGCCAGCTTTTCGCGGCGCTCCTGACCGGCGGCGTCCGCTCCCTCCGGACCGTCGTCCTCGTCGCCGCCCCCGGCGCGCTTGGTCTGCTCTTGTGCCATGGCAGCCGACCTCCTCTGTCCTCATCATGACCGGAGCTCCGTTCTGAGCACGGCCCCGGTCATGAGCAATGTCCGTGCTCGTTCTTCAACACTACCCAGCCAGACCGACACGGTGTCGTATTAAGTGCCGATGTGGGCCGAGTCGATAGCGCTCTTGTGATCAGGTTGTGAGCTGTTCCACAAGATCGGCGGCGGAGGTCACGCCGTCCAGCAGCTTGCCTACGTGCGCCTTTGTGCCGCGACGCGGCTCCAGGGTCGGGATGCGGACCAGCGAATCGCCGCCGAGGTCGAAGATCACCGAATCCCAGCTCGCCGCCGCGATGTCGGCGCCGAACCGGCGCAGGCATTCGCCGCGGAAATACGCGCGAGTGTCCGTGGGCGGGTTGGTCATCGCGTCCAGCACCTGCTGCTCGGTGACGAGCCGTTTCATCGAGCCACGGGCCACCAGGCGGTTGTACAAGCCCTTGTCCAGCCGCACGTCAGAGTACTGCAGATCCATCAGGTGCAGCTTCGGCGCGGCCCAGCCGAGGCCCTCGCGCTGGCGCATGCCCTCGAGCAGGCGCAGCTTGGCGGGCCAGTCGAGCAGGCTCGCGCACTCCATCGGATCGCGCTCGAGCAGATCGAGCACCATGGCCCAGTTCTCGATGATGTCCTGCACGCGCTTGTCGTCGTTGCCGGTGCGATCCACGAACTTGATCACCCGATCCAGGTACATCCGCTGCAGCGCAAGGCCGGTCAGCTCGCGGCCGTCGGTGAGCGCGACGGTGGCGCGCAGCGTCGGATCGTGGCTGATGGTGTGCACGGCGGTGACCGGACGGGCCAGCTGGAATTCGGACAGGTCCTCGCCGGCCTCGATCAGGTCGAGCACCAGCGCGGTGGTGCCGACCTTGAGGTAGGTGGACATCTCGGCCAGGTTGGCGTCGCCGATGATGACGTGCAGCCTGCGGTACTTGTCCGCGTCGGCGTGCGGCTCGTCGCGGGTATTGATGATGCCGCGCTTGAGCGTGGTCTCCAGGCCGACCTCGACCTCGATGTAGTCGGCGCGCTGGGACAGCTGGAAGCCCGCGTGGTCGCCGGACTGCCCGATGCCGACCCGGCCGGAGCCGGTGATCACCTGGCGCGAGACGAAGAACGGGGTGAGCCCGAGGATGATCTGGTTGAACGGGGTGTCGCGGCTCATCAGGTAGTTCTCGTGGGTGCCGTAGGAGGCGCCCTTGCCGTCGACGTTGTTCTTGTACAACTGCAGGCGCGGTGCGCCGGGCACGCTCGACGCGTGCCGTGCGGCGGCCTCCATCACCCGCTCGCCCGCTTTATCCCAAATGACCGCGTCCAGTGGGTCGGTGACCTCGGGCGCGGAGTATTCGGGGTGGGCGTGGTCGACGTAGAGCCGGGCACCGTTGGTGAGGATCATGTTCGCCGCGCCGACCTCGTCGGCGTCGATCACCGGCGCCGGTCCGTTCATCCGGCTCAGGTCGAAGCCGCGCGCGTCGCGCAGCGGCGACTCCACCTCGTAGTCCCAGCGGGTGCGTTTCGCGCGCGGCACACCCTCGGCGGCGGCGTAGGCGAGCACGGCCTGGGTTGAGGTGAGGATCGGGTTGGCCGACGGCTCGGTTGGGGTCGAAATGCCGTACTCGACCTCGATTCCGATGATGCGCTGCATAGGTCGAGCCTAACGGGCAGCGTCGGCCGGAGTCCGTGGGCTGCCTGCACCGGGCCGGATGGCGACGTGATGGACCCTGGTCGCATTCAATCTCATACCGCGGGTGGTACTTCCGGAGGACCCGGTTGGCCGCGGGTCGGCGCGATAGTCGGGGCATGACCGAATCTCTCGCCGATCCGCACGTCGGCACCGCAGCGCGGCATCGTGCGGCGGACGCTGCCCCGGCCGGGCGTTCGCGATTGGTCGCGCTGGATGTGCTGCGCGGTATCGCGATTCTCGGCACGCTCGGCACCAATATCTGGATCATGACCAACCCGCAGGGGCTGGTCGGCTACATCGACGAGTTGAAGGATCCCGCGACCGGCTGGCTGTGGGCCGAACGGGCGTTGCAGCAGTTGGCGCAGGGCAAGTTCCTCGGGCTGCTCACCATCATGTTCGGCATCGGGCTGGCCATTCAGCAGGGCTCGGCGCAGCGCGGCGGACGACGCTGGCCGGGCAAGTATCCGATCCGGGCCGGGCTGTTGCTGCTGGACGGCCTGCTGAACTTCGTGTTCGTCGCGGAGTTCGACGTGCTGATGGGGTACGCGATCACCGGGCTGCTCGTCGCGTTCGTGCTCGCGACCGGTGAACGCGCGCAACGTCGTTGGCTGATCGTCGCGGCGGGCATTCATCTGGTGATGCTCACCGCCATCGGGCTGGCCACGGCGTTCCATCCGCGCCCCGCGCCGACGCACCGGACGCTGGACCCGAATCCCTATGCCGACGGGTCGTTCTGGGACCTGGTGGTGTTCCGGCTGCAGAATGCAGGCGAGTTCCGCTCGGAAACGGTGTTCGTGTTCGCCATGTCGGTGGCGTTGTTCCTGCTGGGCGCCAGGCTGTTTCGGGCCGGGATCTTCCGGCCGGAGGGTGCGCCGATGCGCAAGTGGCTGATGATCGCCGGTTTCGGTGTCGCGATGCCGATCGACCTGATCGCCGGGATCACGGGCAACGGTACTTACTTCATCGTCACCCGGTACGGCACCGCACCTGTTGTCTCGCTGGGCATTTTGGCCCTGGTCGCGCACTTCTATCTGCGGAGGCCACAGGTCGGGTTCGCCGGCCGCCGCCTCACCGAGGTCGGGCGCGCCGCGCTCAGCTGCTACATCCTGCAGAACCTGGTGGCGTCGATCCTGTGCTACGGCTGGGGTTTCGGGCTGGCCGCCCGCGTCTCGCCCGACGCGCGGGTGCCGTTCACCGTCGGCATCTACCTGCTGGTTGCCCTGATCATCGTGACCGGCGCGCACTTCTGGTTACGTCACTTCGAGCGTGGGCCGGTCGAATGGGCTTGGCATCGCAGCTACCAGGCGCTGGCCGGAAAAGCCTGATCGCAGCCGGGCGCCCGATCCGCGAGGGCCGGGCGCTCGATCCTCAATGCGAGTTGGCCGACTGCGTTTTCGACTCCGACGGCAACTCGATTCGATCCATGACCACGCCGACATCGAGGTTCGCGACGCCGCCCGCCGCATCGAATTCGATGGTCCCCGCCAGGCCGGAGCCGCTGAATTCGAGCACGCGATAGTCCTCGAGAAAACCGGTGGCCAGGCCGCGCCTGCTCAGGTAACTCTGGGTGGCGCGCCGATGGTCGACCAGCGGCAATGCGCCTATGCCATGGGCGAGTACGCGCGCGATCACCGACGCGCTCGGCGGCGGCAGTTCGAACGCCGGGTGCTCGACCAGAAACGCGACACACGTGCCGTCGGTGACGCCGCAGTACGAACTCCAATGCCCGGAAATCACTTTCGCGGCGTCGGCCAGCAGCTCCGCCACCTGATGCGGTTCCGGCGCCGCCCGGCCGAGCGCGACCGGCATTTCCGCGGCGCACAATTCGGCGACGCCATAGCGAAAGCCGAACTCGCGCACCATCCGCGCCACCGCGAGCAGCGGCTTGGGGAAGCCCCACGGATTCGCCCATGCCCACAGCCACGTCTCGGCGTCGGCGGTGCCGAGCAGGTGAAAGTCGGTACACACGAATGTCTGCTCCGCACCGACGAATTCGAGCCGCCCCGCGTCCATATCGGCCTGCCACCGATGCGAACCCAGCAATTCTTCGACGTGTAGCCGGTGCTCGAGCGACAGTAACCCCGCGTCATCGAGCAGCCTCGTCAAGGGCACAGGTTCGGACACCGGCATGAGCGTAGTCAACACAATCCCCCTCGTACGTATCGTCGCCTGCCAGTAGTTTCATGAGGTGACCTTGGCCGACCGTTATCCGTTGTTGCACACCCCGACCCACTGGGCGTGGGGTGATATGGACGTCCGGTTCTCGACCGAAGCCCCGCCCGACGAACTGGTCACCAACATCCACGTCGTCTGCTTCGTCGGCGACACTATCGTGCTCTGCCGCGACGATCGCGATATCTGGCTACTTCCCGGCGGCACGCGCGAGCGAGACGAGTCGATCGAGGACTGCCTGCGCCGCGAGCTCCGCGAAGAAGCAGGCGCCTACCCTACCGGCCCGGTCCGCCGGCTCGGCGCGCACTACGCCACCAGCAATCTGGCTGCACCCTTTCGGGATTGGCAGCCGCACCCGCACAAGGCCTGGCTCTGGTGTGCCGCCGATGTCGTCCTCGACTCGGTGCCGACCAATCCCGACGACGCCGAGCAAATCCTGGAGGTGCGCGCGGTCCCGCTGCCCGAGGCGCTACGGCTGGCCCGCACCGATGGCGACTACGTGGCCGAATTGATCGCCCTGGCAGTCGAATTGCACCGACCGACGCTGAGGACCGACGGAACTACTTAACCCGCAACGCTTCCGGCCTGGCGAGTAGGTCGCCGACGACCACATCGCGTTCCAGCGGAACACCGAGGCTGCGCGCGTTGCCCTCGAACAGCGCCAGCACCGATTCGGTGAGAATGCCCTCGACCTGATCCGAGGAGAGGGTGGTGGCCGGGTCGGCGCGCCAGCTGTTCACCACGCCGTCGACGAAGCCGATGATGCCGAAGGCCATCGGCCGGGCCCGGCCGGGGTCGATGCCGAAGCGGGACAGCCAGAGGGCGAACAGGTCGGCCAGCCGGCCGCCGATGCGGTCGCGGGCACCGGCCAGCGACGAATCACCCTGGGGCGCCGCGCCGCCGATGAAGCGGTGCAGGTTCGGGTGACGTTCCACCCAGCGCACGTATGTGCCGACGACGCCGCGCACGGCATCGCGCACCGTGCCCTCCGGGTCGAGCTTCGGCATGATCTGCGCGAGTAGCGATTCCAGGATCTGGCGGCGGATCTGCTCGTCCAGGTCGGCGCGGCCCTCGAAGTGGCGATAGACCACCGGGCGCGGCAGCGTGAGGCGGTCGGCGATCTGCTGCACCGATACCTCGACGCCGTGCTCCTCGATAACGGTGATCGCGGCGTCGATCACGTCGGCCCTGCGCTGTGCCTTATGTCCGTTCCAGCGGGTAGCGCGCCCGTCGGCGACGGGCGGCTCGAGGTTTCCGCTGGTCGTGGTCACCTAATCACGATACCCGCACGACGGTTGACTGCGACAGTGCGTCTCACTAATCTAAATGTGACAGCTTGTACCGGATAGTCGACATGTTGGAGAGCAGTCATGGGCAACGAGGCCGCACTGATCCCGCAAGAGTCCTTCGCGCAGCGCCTACTGACCGGATCGGTCAAGAAGTCCTACGACCCGGTGGTCGACATGGACTGGGACGCGCCGCTCGATCCGGACAAACTCTTCCTCCCCGCCGAGGTCGTTTCGCTGTACGGCACCGCGCTGTGGGAATCGATGACGCCGCAGCAACAGCGCGAACTGTCCCGCCAGGAACTGGCCAACGTGCTGTCGGTCGGCATCTGGTTCGAGAACCTGCTGAACCGACTCCTGTTGCGCGAGTTGATGGCCGACGACCCGACCACCCGGCATTCGCATTACACGCTCGTCGAGATGGGTGACGAGTGCAGGCACATGATGATGTTCGGCAAACTGATCGACCGCATCGAGGCACGACCGTACTGGCCGCACCGCGCGGGCCGAATGGCGATCGGCGTGCTGCCGATCTTCTTGCGCGGCTCCATGACCTGGGTCGGCGCGCTGGTCGGTGAGGAGATCTTCGACGCGATCCAGCGGCGCACCCTGGACGATCCGGAGTTGCAGCCCTTGGTTTCCCGCGCGATGCGCATCCACGTCACCGAGGAGGCGCGCCACATCGGTTTCGCCAGGGACGCGCTGGCTCGGATGGTGCCGAGCATGTCGCGCGCCGAACTCGCCTACACCAGGCTGTGTGTCGCGGTCGCTGCGCCGCTGTTCGTCTACCTGCTGACCAATCGGCACATGTACACCCGCGCCGGATTGGACGGGCGCTCCGCCCGGCGGATCGCGACCAGCAACCCGGACGCCAAGAAGGCACTCGGCATCGGCGCCGCGAATCTCGGTGTGTTCCTGCAGAAGCAGGGCCTCATCGGTCCGGTCGGCGAGTGGATCTGGCGGCGGCGGGGGTTGCTCGCATGATCGAGAACCCTGAAATCGTCATTGTCGGTGCGGGTTTCGGCGGTCTCGGCATGGCCATCGAGCTGCGCAAGGCGGGCATCGACGATTTCGTCGTGCTGGAGAAGGCCGACGAGATCGGCGGCACCTGGCGGGAGAACACCTATCCGGGGGCCGGCTGCGACGTGATGTCGCTGATGTATTCGTACTCGTTCGAGCCGAACAAGCGGTGGACGCGGATGTTCGCGCGGCAGCCGGAGATCCTGGACTACCTGCGCGGCGTCGCGGATAAGTACGACCTGCGCAGGCACATTCGGTTGCACTCCGAGGTGGTGACGCTCGACTTCGACGATGCCGCCGACCGTTGGGATATCGGCCTCGCGGATGGGCGGAAATTCCGTCCCCGGATGGTCGTGCTGGCGCCCGGCCCGCTGCACGAGCCCTCGGTGCCGGCGTTCCCAGGCCGGGACACGTTCCGCGGCAAGAGTTTCCACTCGGCGCAGTGGGACCACGACTTCGATATCCGCGGCAAGCGGATCGCGGTGATCGGCACGGGCGCCAGCGCGGTGCAGTTCGTGCCGCAGATCGCCAAAGAGGCCGCGCAGGTGACGGTCTTCCAGCGCACCCCGCACTGGATCGTGCCGAAACCGGACCGCCCGCTGACCTCGGTGGAGCACGGGATGTTCCGGTATCTGCCCGGCGCGCAACGGCTTTACCGCTGGGCCGTCTACTGGGGCTACGAGGCGATGATCCCCGCGTTCATGAACCCGGAGCTGATGCGCCGGGTGGAGACGGTCGCCCGCGGGCACCTGCGCCGCCAGGTCCACGACCCGGACCTGCGCGATCGGCTCACCCCGGACTACCGGCTCGGCTGTAAGCGAATCCTGGTGTCCAACAACTTCTATCCCGCGTTGCAGCGCGACAACGTCGACCTGGTGACCACACCCATCGCGCGTCTCACCGAATCCGGTATCGCCACCGTCGACGGCGCTGAGGACAGCTTCGACGCGATCGTCTACGGCACCGGGTTCAAGATCTCCGACCGATTCGCCGATCAGCACATCGCCGGCGCCAACGGCCTTGCCCTGCAAGAGGCTTGGCGTGACGGCGTGGAGGGCTTCCTCGGCGTCGCCGTACACGGCTTCCCCAACATGTTCCTGATCGTCGGCCCGAACTCCGGCGGCGGACACCAGTCGATCATCTTCATGATCGAGGCACAGGCCCGCTACATCCGACAGTGCGTCGAACTTTTGCGCAAGACCTCCAGCACCCGGATGGAGGTGCGCGCGGCCACCCAGCACGAGTTCAATCGCCGCACCCAGCAGAAACTGGCGGGCACCGTGTGGAACGCGGGCGGCTGCAACAGCTGGTATCTCGACGAGCACGGCGTCAACCGCGCCGCCTGGCCAGGTTCCAGCGTCTCCTACTGGCGCACCATGCGGCACCCGGATCCGGGTCATTACGACCTCACCGTGGCCGCCGATCGCGAACCGGCACTAGAGTATTCGGGCCCGGCCACGCTCGACTCCCCCGGCTCGCTGCTCGCGGTGACGGTCACCCTCGGCGGCCACGCCGACCCCATCGACGGCAGCTACCACTGGTACGGCCGGATCACCGGCACCGATCTGCCCGATCCGGGCCGCGCCGAGGTCTTCCTGACCCTCCCCGGTCGCTTCCCCACCGCAGGCCGCCTCCAGGAACGC
Organism: Nocardia sp. NPDC060255; assembly: GCF_042727395.1. NCBI lineage: Bacteria > Bacillati > Actinomycetota > Actinomycetes > Mycobacteriales > Nocardiaceae > Nocardia > Nocardia sp. NPDC060255. The sequence continues at coordinate 23,828 of NZ_JBHXAU010000042.1, forward strand.
GACCCATGGGGCAACCTGCGCATCGTCGGCATCGGCGACCCGCCGTACCCGCTCGAACCCGCCGCGGTCCATTAATCACTGGGACCACTGCGGCGGCTCCGGCAGAATCGAAGACATGGCAACCGCAACGTGGCAGGGTCGTGTCCTCGCGAGCAGCGACGACACGATCATCGTCGAAGGCAACCACTACTTCCCACCCGACTCGGTACACACCGAGTTCTTCCAGCCGTCACAGACCGACTCGTTCTGCCCATGGAAGGGCACTGCCAGCTATTACACCGTCGTCGTCGACGGCCAAACCAACCCCGACGCCGCCTGGTACTACCCGGATCCGAAACCCGAGGCGGCCGAGATCAAGGACTATGTGGCGTTCTGGCGTGGCGTAGACGTCGCCTGAGGGACCAGCGGACTTGGCGTTCGCACAAAGAATCGGCGGTAGGTTCGGGATTCTGCCGATACCACGCGGTCCGATTGTGGGGTGGGCTGGATCACACGACGATGCGCGGCATCGTCGAGTTCGATCTGGAAGGCCCCCATGACACTGTTGTCACCGCGGTTCGCCGCGGCGAGCGCGCTGTGCTGCGCGCTCGCCGTCGCCACGGCGCCGATACACGCGAGCGCCGGCCCGGGCCGGACCTGGTTCGTCAGCGCGACCGCCGTAGCAGGCGGAAATGGCACGGAGGCAACGCCTTTCAATACATTGCAGGCGGTCCAGCAGGCGTCGGGCGACGGTGACACCCTCGTTGTCCTGGCCGCGCCGGTGGGCACCCCACCGCTCGACGGCGGCATCGCCCTCAAACCGGGCCAGCGCCTACTCGGCCGCCAGGCCCCAGGAAACGTTGCGGCGGTGGCCAATACGACCGCCGCGAACGACGGTGACGCGATCCGGCTCGCACCCGGCACGGAGGTCCGCGACCTCACCGTCACCAGCGCCCAGCGCGGCGGCATCTACGGCCGCGATGTCGGCACGACCGTCCTCGCGGGCAACACCGTCGCCGCCACCAACCGCGCCTGCCACGACGGCTTCCTGGTGCAGCCGTTCCCGCCGATGATCGGCGTCCCGTTCGGCATGTCGCTCCCGGTCGCCCCGAACGTGGTCGCACTGAACAACGGCTGGGCGGGCATCATGATCGACTCCGACGCCGGCGCGAGCACTCTCACCATCGAGCGAAACACCGTGCACGACACCGCGTGTGGCGACGGTATCGATGTTCGCAGCACCGGCTCCGCCCAGGTCACCGCCACCATCACCGACAACCTGACCGAGAACATCAACGAGGGCATCGCCAAACTCTCCGTCCTCGCCGTCGGCCTGCAGAGCACCGGCACCTCCTCGCTCACCGCCGCGTTGCGCGGCAACACCCAGCGCGGCATCGCACTGCCCGCGAACGACCCGCTCAACGCCGCCGCCGACAGCGAGGGCATCTTCGTCAACGCCGCCGACCGCGCCCGCATGCGAATCACCATCGACCGCAACAGCTATCGGCACGGCGGCGGCCACCTCTCCGCCAACGGCATCGAATTCGTCACCAGCAACGGCACCCCGGACAGCGAAGTGACCCTCACCAACAGCGAATTCCTCGATGTCCCAGGCGATATCGTGCAGAACCTGAACCTCAGCGCCGAAGGCGCCCGGCACGTGATGACCATCGACGGCCTCACCGCGTCGGGCTCCAGCTTCCCCGGCGCCGCGCTCAATCCGCTGGTCCCCGGCAATCTCGGCAGCTGCCTGTTCGCCGCCAGCTTCGGCCGCGACAACACCACCGCACTCACCTTGCGCAACGCGCAGCTCAGCCGATGCAGCGCCGACGGCATCGGCGTGTACGCCTACTCCCCCGCCGGTCCCGCGCCCGCCACGGCGACCATGCGTTTCGATATCGCCGACACCTCCGTCGCGGACAGCACCGTGGCCGACCTGCACGTCCGCACCGTCGGCGACCTGGCCGAGCTGACCGGCAAGATCGAACGGTCGCGCTTCGCGGGCCCGATCGCCCTTGGTCGAAGTGACAGCACCCTGGGCGCGGGCTCGGTGCTCGACTTCGGCGGCGGCCGCCTCGGCAGCGCGGGCGACAACTGCTTCGCGCCGAGCACCGCCGCCGCCATGGCGGCACCGAGCCTCCCGCTGGATCACCCGGAAAGCTGGCCGATATGCGGCTGAAAATGTCATCCCGCTGACCGGAACGGCCCTCGCGCGACCGGCCCGCCCCGGGCAGGCTGAACGGTAGCGGTGCTGAAGCGACCCTGGAGGCCTCCGTTTGGTCAAGTGCACAATGTCGCGCGCCACACTCTGCGCGTTTGTCGCTAGCGCACACACTCGCTCATGCGTTCTGCTGATAGATGACGATGAGGTCATCCCCGTCCCCACCCGACCGGGCATGACCTCAGCCCTTCGCTAGCAGAGGTTAGGTTCTTGGTTTCATCGACAGTCCCGGCGGCCGCCCGCCCGGACACGCTATGTGCGGCGTTCCAGTCAAACGTCGCGAAGTATCCGGATTCGGTCGCGCTGCGCACCCTCGGCGGCGCCATCTCGATCACCTGGCGGGAGTACGGCGAACGCGTGCAGGCCATCGCGACCGGCCTCGCCGCGCTGGGCATCGAACCGGGCGACACGGTCGCGATCATGCTGACCAACCGCCCCGAGTTCCACCTCTGCGACACCGCCGTCCTGCACACCGGCGCGACACCGTTCTCGGTGTACAACACCAACCCGGTCGACCTGCTCGTCTACCAGTTCAGCAACGCGCGCAACAAGGCCGTCGTCTGCGAGAGCCAGTTCGCGCCGAAAATCCTGGAGGCGGTCGCCAAGGCCGCCGCGCAGGGCGTGCACGTCGAGCACGTGATCTGCGTGGACGAGGCACCCGAGGGCACCGTCGCGCTCACCGACGTCGAGCAGGCGACCGCAGGCACCTTCGATTTCGAGGCCACCTGGCGCAAGGTCGAGCCCGACGACTTGCTCACCATCGTCTACACCTCCGGCACCACCGGCCCGCCGAAGGGCGTCGAGCTCACCCACACCAACTTCATCGAAAACGCCCGAGTCCTGGACACATTCGGCGGTGGCGGCCCGGACGACCGGGTGATCTCCTACCTGCCCGACGCGCACGCCGCCAACCGCTGGTTCGCGCACTACCTGACCTTGCTGGAGGGCTGCCAGATCACCACGGTCGCCGACTTCAAGCAGGTGGCAACGGCTTTGGCGGAGGTGCACCCGAGCGTGTTCCTCGGTGTGCCCCGGGTGTGGGTGAAAGTCAAAGGCGCACTGGAGGAACGGTTCGCCACCGAGTCACCGGTCAAGCGCCGCCTGATCGACTGGGCGATCGGCGCCGGCCGCAAGAAAGCCCGCGCCACCTCGGACGGCCGCACCCTCGGCGCCATCGACAAGGTCCAGTACGCGCTGGCGGATCGGTTGGTGCTCGCCTCGATCCGCGACGGGCTCGGACTCGATCGGGTCCGCATCGCGGTCACCGGCTCGAACGCCATCCCGCCGGAGGTGCACGAGTTCTTCCTCGGGCTCGGCATCCCGCTGTGCGAGGGCTACGGCATGAGCGAATGCACCGCGGGCGCCACCCTCAACCCGCCGGAGCGGGTCAAGATCGGCACGGTCGGCACCGTGCTGCCCGGCGCGGAGGTCAAGCTCGCCGACGACGGCGAGGTGCTGATCCGCGGCAAGATGGTGATGCGCGGCTACCGGGACGACCCGGCCAAGACCGCGGAGGCGATCGACGCCGACGGCTGGCTGCACTCCGGCGACATCGGCACCATCGACAGCGACGGCTACCTGTCGATCATCGACCGCAAGAAAGAGCTCATCATCAACGCGTCGGGCAAGAACATGTCCCCGGCCAACATCGAGAACACGGTCACCGACAACTGCTCGCTGATCGGCACCGTGGTCGTCATCGGCGAGCAGCGGCCGTTCAACACGGCGCTGCTGATCCTCGATCCCGATCTGGCCGCCGCGTACGCGCAGCGGCACCACCTGGCGGGCAGCACCGTCGCGGAGCTGTCGAAGGACCCGGAGATCTTGAGCACCATCGACCAGGGCATCGCCGCGGCGAACAGCAAACTGTCCAGGGTCGAGCAGATCAGGAAGTACGTCGTGCTCCCCGAGGTCTGGGAGAACGGCAGTGACTACCTGACCGCAACTGGCAAACTCAAGCGCAAGCCCATCTCGAACGGCTACACAGATACCATCGAAACCTTGTACTCCACCTAAGTCCGGGAAGAAGAACCAGCATGATGCCATCGCGGACTCGGGTGTTCGACGAGCTTCATCGCCGTACCGCGTCGACGCTCGAAGCGTTCTACGCCGCGCTGCCGCCGTACCAACGGCTGCCGCAGTCCCTGGTGGAGACCGACTTCGCCCGAGGCACCAAGCTCAACGTCGACCTGTTCTTCGAGTACCTGCGCCGCGGCGAGGAGCCGACGGAGGAGGACACCAGGGAACTCGTCGAGCTGGCGATGGACCGGTTGCGCGACGGCACCCCGCTGCCGGAGGTGCTGGAGCGTTATCGGTTCGGCGCGGCGTTCATCTGGGAACGGCTGCGCGCCTCGGCCACCCCGGCCGAGCGCGAGCTGCTCTTCGACGCGTCGCTCATGCTGCTGCAATACGTCACGCTGGTGGTCTCGCGGATCGCCACCGCGGCCACCCAGCGGGTGCACGACCCGCGCTGGGAGCTGCTGGAACGCAGGCGCGGCATCGCCGACGCGCTGCTCACCGGCCGCGACCCGGTGGAGTGGGCGAACGATCCGGTGATCCCGGTGGCGGATGCCTTCCTCGTCGCGGTGTTCCGCCTGTGCGGCACCCGCGGCGGCCCGGCGTCGGCGCTGCGGCATCGGGTGGAGGCGATTCCCGGGGTGTTCCTGCGGCTGGACGCGGGCGGCTGGACCGCGCTGATCCCGCTGCAGTCGGGTGACGACGGATCGGCCACGCTGTCCGCGCTCACCTCCCGGCTGCCCGCGCAGGAACCGGCCGAACCGCCGCCCTACTGGGTCGGTGTCGGCGCGGCCCGCAGCAAGGACGCGATCCCGACGATGTACGCCGAGGCGCGGGTGCTCGCCGAACTGGGCCGCTGCCTCACCCGCCGCGACATCCTGTGCCGCAGACAGGATTTGCAGTTCGAGTACACGGTCGCGGTGAGCGACGCGGCCCGGCCTGGCTTGGCCTCGGTGCTCGCGCCGCTCGACGCGCAGCCGATGCTGGCGGAGACCCTGGAGGTGTTCGTCGACAGCGGTTTCAATCAGCTGGCGACCGCACGGCAGCTCAACGTGCACCGAAATACGGTGACCTACCGGCTTTCTCGGGTGCACGAGCTGACCGGGCTGGACCCGCATCGCCCGGCCGACGCGATGACGCTGTCCGCCGCGCGGCTGGCCAGGCGACTCGAATCCGCCTCGTTCGCACCATAATCCGCCGCATTAGCTCCGTAATCGGCTGCGGTCTAACAACTTTTAGGCACTATTCCAAAGACACGGCGAATCCCCTTGGGAATTGCCGGTGTTGGAGCACCCCGCTTATGCGTTGTGCTGTGTAACGACGATGAGGTCAGGCGTGGCCGCCGACCAGCCGGACACAATCCGGGAGTGGGCGGCCCAGTTCGGCACTCGAACCGCGGTATCGGCCCGCGGACGGATAGCCGCCCGCCCGGCCTCGACCATAGCCAGCAAAGGTTCAGGTAGTTGAGAATTGCATTCCGGGCGCGCCGTGCCGTGCCGGTCGCCGCCGCCATCACCGCCGTCGGTCTGATCCTGCAGCTCGCACCCGCAGCTAACGCGGTGCCCACCGCGGGCCCGGTCCCGAACGCGCCGGCCAACTTCGGCCTGCCCGCCGACTATCAGCCGACGCCCGAGCGCTACGGCATCGCCTACGAACTGGGACACATCGTTCCGCTCTCCGACGGCACCCAGCTGCAGACCGAGGTGCGCTACCCGACCGACCCCGCCACCGGGAAGCGCGCCGCGGGCGATTTCCCGGTCGTCGTCAACTTCACCACCTACGGCGCGGTCTCCAGCGCGCTGGCCGCAGCGGTGACCAGCGTGATCGATACGCTGCACATCCCGCTGCCGGACCAGCTGAAGGACGCGCGCCGAATCATCAACCAGGCCACCAGCGCTCAGGACATGCTGGTGCGGCGCGGCTACATCGAGGTGATCGCCGACGTGCGCGGCACCGGTGGGTCGACCGGCGCGTGGAACCCGGCCTCGCAGCAGGACGGCCTGGACGGTGCCCAACTGGTCGACTGGGCCGCGAAGCTGCCCGGCTCCAACGGCAAGGTCGGCATGTACGGGTACTCGTTCCCCGCGCTGTCGGCGTTGCGGACCGCCGAATCCGTGTCGCCCGGCTCGCCGTTGAAGGCGATCGTGCCGATGGCCATGCCGAACAACATCTTCAACGAGGTGCTCGGCCACGACGGCATGATGAGCCCGATCCTGCTCACCGCCATCTCGGTGCTGGTGCCATACCTGAGCCTGCTGGGTCCGTTCATCACGGCGGTGGTCTCGCCGCAGATGTTCATCAAAACACTGGTCGACCATCTCCAGGCGGCCGTCTCCTCGGACAGCACGATCAAGCTGCTGATCGAGGCGTACGGCGGCGGGCCGCTGGCCTACGACGGCCAGTTCTGGCAGGACCGCCGATTCGAGACCGACCTGAACAAGGTCGTCGCGAACGACATCGCCATGTACCAGGTCGGCGGCCTGTGGGATCTGTATCAGGAAGGCCCGTGGCGCAACTACTCCCAGCTGCAGAACCTCGCCAAGGGCAGGGACCAGTTCGCGCCGATGGCGCCGGGCCAGGCCACCGACGGCCGGTTCCAGCTGCTGATGGGCCCGTGGTACCACGTCGGTCTCGGCTTCGGGCCCGGCTCGCGGCTCGACACCGACATGATCACGCTGGCCTGGTTCGACCGCTGGCTCAAGGACATTCCGAACGGCATCGACAAGACCGGCACCCCGTTGCACGTCATCGATCCGAACAACATGGCGGTCGCCACCGCCCGATACCCGTTCGAGCAGGCCGCGATCCAGCAGCGGTACTTCGACGGTGATCACCTGGTCCCACAGCCGCCCACGGTCGCGGACGCGTCGGATCGCTTGGACTACACCGGCATCGACACCATTTGCAACCGGCAGAGCCTCGGCCAGTACAGCGCCGGGCTGTTCGATTTCCTGTTCCGCCTGTTCAACGCCTACAACCCGTGTACCGAGTGGGTGCAGGAACCGACCGCGGGCCACCGCTACACGATGGACCCGGTCACCGAGCCGACCGTGCTGGCCGGACCGAGCAGCGTCACCCTGTACGCGTCCTCGACCAGCGACGATGCCGCCTTCCAGGTCTGGCTCGACGATGTCGCGCCCGATGGCTCGGCGGTGAACATCACCGGCGGCTCACAGCTGGCCAGCCAGCGTACGCTGGACGACGAAAAGACTTGGCGCGCAACCGATGGCACCATTTACGCGCCGGAACACGTGATTCGCAAGGATGTCGAACAGTTGCTGACGCCCGGCGAGGTGACCAAGGTGGAGGTCAAGATTCGCCCGACCTTCTACCGGCTGGAGCCGGGACACGCGCTGCGCCTTCGGATTACCAGCGGCACCTTCCCGTCCACTATGCCCATTCCGACCGATTTGCCGCGTTTGCTCGGTTCATCCCAACAGCTGCACCGGGACGCGGCGCGGCCGTCCAGCCTGGTGGTGCCGCTGGCACCGGCGTCATCCTTCGGCGGCTGAGCCGGATCGCCCGATCCGGCCTGCGGCCGACGTCACGTTTAGCCCGGCTTCATGCCCGGGAGCTGTAAAGATCATGCAAACCTGGGATGAATTCCAGGTGCATTGAGACACATTGTCCAGCAATCTATCAGCTACCTGAACATTGATTGTTTCACATCCGCGCTGGCAGCGGCGTTGCGCTCGGCCATTGCGCCGCCCGCAACGCCGTTGTCCGTGTTTCTCCGGCAAATACCGGTGATCAGGCTCACCCACACATTCATCAACAATTTCTTCTACAGTTTGTCTCGTTCCGGTCCGACGATGACGTCCCGGAACCGTTCGGACAAAGTTCTCGGATGCAGGCCGAAATTCTTGTCACTATTCGGATCGGCAATTCCCGTACCGCGCACGGGGATCGCCGATGGGCAGCTGAAGGTGTGTCATGGAATTCATCGAACTGGCCGATTATCCGTTGCCTAGCGGCCGTGTGATCGAGTGGCTCCCGACAGCCACTTCGCACTGGGCCGACTGGCCGCGAGATACTCGTGCCGTTTCCTATAATCACGAGCATCATCTTCGAGATGCGGTGGAACACAGTCGAATACGGGATCGGCGCCACTACTGGCTCGGTCATGCTTACCGGATCGACGGACCGCTCGACCCGCAGGCCTGGCGTACCGCCTTCGATGCCTGGATCGACCGGCACGAGGGTCTGCGCTCGCATGTCGCCATCGAGGGCGGCCAGCCGGCCAGGTACACCTTGCCGCCCGGTGAGATCCGGGTGCAACCGGTCGACGCGGGCGCGCCGACCTCGACAATGGCGACATATCGCCTGGTACACGGGCTACTCGACGACGGCACCTCGCCGCTGCGGTGGCCCTCCTACGTCGCCGTGACCATCGCGAACCGCGACAGCTTCACCGTCGTGTTCGCCGCCGATCACTCGATCATGGACGGCTACTCGACCGTCTCCACCGGCGGCGAACTGCACGCGCTCTACAACGCGGTCCGCGCGGGCAAGTCCGCTGAGCTGTGCGATACCGGCAGCTACGTCGACTTCTGCCATGACGAGCGGGTCCGTGCGACCGCGGCCACCGCCGCGAACCCCGCGGTGCAGACCTGGGAGACCTTCTTCCCGGAGAACACCGAGAACACCCTGCCCTGCGGCACGCTCAGCAAGGTGGCCGCGGCGCCGATCGAGTTCACCGGTCCCGCCGAGGCCTCGCCGCGCCGGGCGCCGCAGCGCAACCTGTCGGTCGAGGTGCTCGACGCCGACGCGGCCGACGCGGCGGCGGTGGTCGCCAGGGAACAGGGTCAGGGGCTGTTCGCGGCACTGCTGGCCGCGTTCGCGGTGACCACCACCGAGCTCGGCGCAGGCCGGGATTTCCGCACGGTGATCCCGCTGCACACGCGCACCGAACCGCAGTGGGCGGACACGCTCGGCTGGTTCGTCGGGCTGGCGCCGTTCCAGTTGGATTGCGGTCCGGCACGTAATCTCGCCGAGCTCATCCGGCCCGCGGGCGAGGAGCTGCGGCGCACCCGCGGCGCGGCGACCGTGCCGTTCGGCCGGGTCTGCGAGTTGCTCGGCACCCGGCCGCGCATCTCGTTCATGGTGTCGTACATGGACGTGCGCGGCGCACAGTCCGCCCCGACCTGGGTCGATACCAACACCCGCTGGCTGCGCAGCCGCAACGTGTCGGCCGACGAGTTCTTCTTCTGGTTCGTCCGCACACAGCACGGCGTGACGCTCAACATGCGCTACCCGGGCACCACCAAGGCGACCCGCGACATCCACCGGCACGTGCTGCGGATGCGCGATCTGCTCGCCGAGTTCACCCGCTATGGAGACGCCCGAATCCGTCCGATCGAAGGAGCGCCGCTGTCATGGTAGAGATGACCCTCACCGAGCACTGGCAGCCGAAACCCGGCGTGCTACTCGAGTTCACCACCACCGCGGCGAGCCAGGCGGCCACCGCGACCACCGCACCCTCCGACATTCCCGCGACCTATCTGCAGGAATCGCACATCCGCCGCTGGTCGGCGCGCAGGCAGACCAACGACCCGCTCGCCTCCGAGCTCTCGTTCTGCTTCTCGGTCGCGCGTCCGCTCGACGCGGAGGCACTACGCCGGACCTACATCGCGTTCCTGCAGCGCCACGAGACCTTGCGCTCGTGGTTCCGGATCGACGAGTCCGACGGCGGGTTCGCGCTGACCAGGTACCTGCTCGACCCGGCGGCGGTCGACCTGGAAACCCGCACCCTGGCCACCTTCACCGACAGCGGCGAGCTCCGCGACACCCTGGTCGCGAAGTTCAAGGCCAACGCGAATCCGACGCGCTGGCCCGCGATCGTCTGCTGCGCGATCGACCATGGTGCGGACGGTTTCACCGTGGTCTACAGCGCCGACCACGCGTTCACCGACGGCATGTCGGTGCTCACGTCCACCTACGAATTCCACGCGCTCTACACGGCGTTCAGCACCGGTCAGGAGCCGGTGCTGCCGCCGGTCGGCAGCTTCGTCGAGTTCGCGCGGACCGAGCGCGCCGCCGTCGCCGCACAGCCGCCTGAGCTGGAGCAGCTGGCCGGCCTGCTTGCCGAGAAGGGGCATCAGGTCCGCCCGCTGCCGATCGAGCTCGGCCTCGCGCCCGGCGAGGTGGCCGACAGCTTCGGCACCAAGGTCGACATGCTCGATGCGGCCGAAATCGACGCGTTCGCCGCGGCATGCAAGAACGCGGGCGGTTCGTTCTCCGCGGGGCTGTACGCCGCGGTCGCCCTCGCCGAGCTCGAATTCGCGGGCCGGACAAGCTATCTGGGCATGAACGTGGTCGGCACCCGAAGCGAACCGCAGTATCAGCTCGCGCAGGGGTGGTTCATCAACCTGATGCCGATCGCGTTCGATCTCGACGGCGCGCATCGGTTCACCGAGCTGATCGGCCGAGCCGGTGTCGCACTGGACTGGACCAAGCCGCTGGCGAACGTCCCGATCCATGCCGCGCTCGATCGGGCGGCCGTGCTCACCGGAGCGCCGCTGCCGGTCACGACGGACTGGCCGTGGGTGTCCTACCTGGACATGCGCGCGGTGTCCGGTCCGGCACTGGAGGCCGCGATGCCCGGCGTTTCCGGGATCAACGGTCTCGGCTCGCGCAGCAAGATCGGGCAGACCTCGCCGATCTGGTTCAACCGTGAGGTGGAGCGGCTGCACGTCACGATGATGTACCCGGACACACCGGTCGCGCACAAGTCGGCCGCCGACTATCTCGGGCAGATCCGCACCACCTTGCGCGCCATCGCCGCCACCGGCGATTTCGCGGTCACCGCACCAGCTCTCGCGAGGTCATGATGCAGTTGCTTTTTCTCGACCAACTGAATGCACCACCGGGCACCCTGCTCGAATGGACCGCGCTCGCCGAGCCCGGTCCGACACCGGACGCGACACCGCCCTCCGCCAACCAGGCCATCCACCTGTCCTCCGGCGGACCGACCACCTGGCTCGCCGCCACCTTCGACGTGGCGGGCCCGATCGACGAATCCGCGCTGCAGACGGCGTTCTCGGTGTGGTTGCCGCGCCACGACGCGCTGCACTGCAGTTTCGAACCGCCGGCCGACGGCAAGCCGCCGACGGTGCACGTGGTGATGGACAGTGACATTCGGCTCGTCGCCCAGCCTGCCGTCGAGACCGCGACCACCGAGGACCTGCGCACCGTCCTCGGCGGCCGGCTCGACCAGGCGTGCTCGCCGTTCACCTTCGCGCCGTATTTCCTCGGCGCGATCAGCAGGCCCGAAACCTCCACCGTGGTGTGCGGATTCGATCATGCGGTCTGCGACGCCTGGTCGATCACCATCGCGGTGGCCGAACTGGACGAGCTGTACCGGGCCGCCTGCGAGGACGGCAACGACGGTGCCGTCGCGGCCGCCGACCGGCTGCCCGAGCCGGGCAGTTTCCTGTCCTACTCGGCCAGGGAAGCCGCCATTCCGGCGGCGGTCACCGGTCCGCTGATCCGCTCGTGGCGCGACTTCCTGCACGCCGCGGGCAACGACCTGCCGCACTTCCCGCTCGATCTCGGGTTGCCTTCCGGGGCGGTGGCTCCGTTCGGCAGCGATGTGCGTCTGCTGCTCGGCTCGATGGCCACCGATGCGCTGCATCGCAAGTCGCGGGCCGACGGGTATTCGATGTTCGCCGCACTGCTGGCCGCGGTCGCGATGGCAGCGGCCGAACTCGGCGGGCGCAGCGGGACCGACCTGGTGTTTCCGGTGCACACGCGGCGAGAGCCTCGGCACCACAACACCTTCGGCTGGCTGGTGTCGAACGCGCCCGCGCATGTGCCGGTGGCGCACGACTTCTGCGCCACCGCACAGGCCGCCGACGACGCGGTCCGGTCTGGACAGCGGCTGGCCCAGGTTCCCGCGAACCGGGTGCTGGCCGCGATGGGCAACGATCTGCGCCTGACCAGGCGGGATCTGTTCAGCGTCTCCTACACCGACTACCGGCGACTACCGGGCGGTTCGCGCAGCGACACCACCCGGACGGTCCCCCGAAATCCGGCCCAGCTCAGCCGCAGCGCGCCGTTGGACGACGTGCAGCTGTGGTTCACCCGCACCGACGACGGGCTCGCATTGCGCACCCGTTTCCCCGCGACACCCACCGCGGCACCACTGATCGGTGAGTTCCTCGACAAGGTCGCCGGGACCCTGTCCGCAGCGATCTCGGTGCGGGTATGAGGTGCCACTACTCGCCCAGCGCGCAACCGTCTCGACCCGCCGGCGCGACGCCCTCGAAGACGAGGATGTCGCACCGCGGACAAGCGGACTTGTTCGGGCCGCAACGATTGACAAACCACGACTACCGGGTAGCCGAACCCGATAGTCTCAGCACAGGATCCAGCGAGAATTTTCTCGTGAAAGCCGGGAGCGTCCGATGATGAAGGCTCTGGTCAGCAACGACTTTTCGACGTCATCGTGCGCCGACGACACCGCCGCGGCAACGTGGCAGGGCACCGCCCTGCTCCGGCCGGGCATTCTGGCCTTCGAAGGCGAGATCCTACCCACCGAACTACATGCCCATCACGCTGTGCAGGTGATGGCCGCGTGCTCACCTATCTCCATCGTGGACGGCAGTGGGGTGCGGCGGCAGGGCACCCACATCGTGGTGCCCACCGACGCGCCACACCGGGTCTGCGGCGGTGCCAGCCACGGCATCGCGATCTACCTGGATCCGGAAACCATCGCCGGTGCGGCCGCCGATCGGCGGGCGCACCTGCACGGATGGGTGCATACGCTCAGCGTCGATCCCGCGCACGGCAAACTCGCCGAGCACGTCGCGGACGTCCTCGCGGATCTGCTGCGGGACAACGCGCAAGCGGGCCCGGACGATCGGCACGGTGTGGTGACCGCGGCCTTGCAGTTGCTGCCCGACATGGTCAAGGGCGGGTCGGTGCGCGGCTCGGATGTGGCGCGGCAGCTGGGGATTTCGGCGACGCGGCTGACCCATCTGTTCACCGAACAGGTCGGTATTCCGTTGCGCCGGTACATCCTGTGGCTGCGGCTGCACATCGCGATGAACGGCGTGATGGCCGGTGACGATGTGACGACCGCGTCGGCCTCGGCCGGGTTCGCGGACAGCTCGCACCTGACCCGGACCTGTCGGCGGACCTTCGGGCTGCCGCCGTCGATGATGAGCCGCGACGTCGACTGGGACATCAGCCTCTGAGCTGACGGTTTCCCCGTCATGCCGGCGAACGCCGGAGTCGAGCCGTGACCTCATCTCGCGACTCGATCCGGCGTTCGTCCGGCATGACGGGGGCCGGTCGGCGGGCCGGGCAGTATGCTCGAAACATGATCTCGCGGGCTCAGCTGATGGCGTATGCGGTTGTCGCATTCGTGCTGCCCGCGCTCGTCCTCTTCGCGATCCCGGCCGGTGAGCCCGGTTCGGTGGCCGTCGTCGGCATGGTCGCGGCGTCGCTGTTCGTCGCGCTGGCCACGCTGCACCCGGCCGCCGCACTGCCGCTCGCACTCGTCGGCTCCGGCCCGCCACCGTCCGCGCAACGCCGCCGACGTGGCTCTTTCCTGCGCCAGAGCAATCCGGACACCCCGGGGCGTCCGCGCCCACGAGCACCAGGGTTCCCGACCGCCTGACGTCCACTCCGCACCTGCTGCGGGGTGCCGTCGGCGTTGTCGTCGAAACCCTTCCGTTCTCGTGCGCGTACGCACGCCCACAGTCAGGTGCTGTCCATGCTCGACTTCGTCTACTACCCCGTGTCCGCCATTCTCTGGCTCTGGCACTACGTCTTCGCCGCCGCACTCGGACCCGCGAGCGGTCTCGCCTGGGTTCTTTCGGTGATTTTTCTGGTGCTCACCCTCCGCGCCGCCCTTTTTGTGCCATTCCTGAAACAGGCGCGTAATCAAGCAATTGTCAAAAAATTGCAACCCGATGTTTCCAAGCTGAAACAAAAATACAAAAACGACCGGCAACGCCAGGCGACCGAACTACAGAAACTGTATAAAGACAACGGCATCAATAGCTTCGCGACACTGATTCCGATGATCGGTCAGGTTTTGGCCTTCATCGGCCTGTACCACGTGCTGCGCTCATTCGATCGCACCGCCGGACTCGGCCACCTCCCCTTCCAAGCCGTCGCGACCCCCATGAGCCCGGAGCAAAACGCCGCCACACCCAATTACGTCTTCAGCGCCACCGACGTCCAATCGTTCCTGCACGCCAAGATCTTCGGCGCCCCGCTGTCGACCATCCTGGCCGGCTCGGGCGACCTGCTGGCAACGGTCGCCGTCGTCGCTATCCCGCTGATGCTGATCGCCGCTGTCGCAACACATTTCACCGCCCGCGCGTCGCTGGCCCGCCAGGAAACCCCCGCCCAGCTCGCCCTGATGCGCCCACTCACCCTGTGGGCCTTCCCCGCGTTCGCACTGATCGGCGGCGCATTCGTCCCGGTGGCGATCCTGCTCTACTTCGTCACCAACAACGCGTGGACGTTGGCCCAACAACACTTCGTGTACCGCCGCCTCGATGCGGAGGCCGCCGCCGAGGCCGAGCAGATCGCGACAGCCCGCGCCCAGCTGGCTCCCAAGCCCGGTGCCAAGCCCGTCCGCACCCCGTCGGCCCCGAAGGTGGGCGCCAAACCCATCCGCCCGCAGTCGGCTCCCAAGCCGGTCCGCGCAGAGTCGGCGCCGAAGGTGGGCGCGAAACCCGCCCGCCGCCGATAGCGGACTGAGTTGCGTTGGGGCGGAATCTGTCTCGCGGATTCCGCCCCGGGCGCAGGCCGAGCGCTACTCGGCTGCGGGCCGCGCTTCGACGTAGTACTCGGCCGACAACGCCTTCAGCCACGGACGCACCGCTACCGGCGCCCAGTGCACCGACGGATCATGCAGGACAGCGGGATCGGTCAACTCGATGGTCTTGCCGCGCGTGTGCAGGGTGAAAGTGCCTGCGGCGCTGATGTTTTTGGCCCAGTCTACGTTGCGGCCGTAGGTCAGCGCGATGCGGTAGACGCCGTCGCGAACGAACACCGACACCGGAGTTCTGTACTCGCGCCCGGACTTTCGGCCTTTGTGCTGCAGTAGGGCGAAGCCGGGCGCACGGCCCGCGAACAGTCCGGCGGCGGGGTTGGTGGCATACCGGTTGAACTTCGCCAGTGCGCGTGGAAGCACCATCGGCGCTGTCCTCTCTCGAGTCGGCGGGCGCGCCTAAGGTTACTCTCGACCGGTGTCAGCGCAGCCGGAACGAGTCCAGCAGAAGTCCGAGATGATCGCCGTCTACGACGCGGCGGGCCGGGTGGTCGGGTCCGCCGACCGGGCTGCGGTGTACCGCGACGGCATGTGGCACGCGAGCGCCGGTGTGCTGGTTCGGTCCGGGGACGGCGAGCGGATCTACGTGCACCGCCGCACCGATACCAAGATGGTGTTCGCGGGCATGCACGACTGCCTGGCCGGCGGGGTGGTCGATCCGGGGGAATCGCCGAACGAGACGGCCGTCCGGGAACTGGCCGAGGAACTCGGCATCACGGTGCCCGGCGCCGAAGCGCTCCGACCTGCGGCCAAGGCGGCTTGGGACGGCGAGTGGCTGGGAAAACCCATGCGCTGCCACGTTTTCGCCTATGAACTGCGCTACGACGGGCCGATCCGCCACCAGAAGGAGGAGATCGCCGACGGCTGGTGGTGGACCGACGCGGAACTGCGCGCCCACCTGGCCGACCCGGAGTGGCCGTTCGTGCCGGACACCCGGGTACTCGTCGGCGATCTGCTCAACTGAGCGCTCGCGCGCTCGTCTTACTCAGCGACGCTGATCAGGCCGCGCTGCCGCTACCCAGCGACAGGATGGAGGTAAAGAGGTTGGCGACAACTTCGAGCAATTCCATGATTCTCCGATTGTTGGCTTTATCGA
This sequence comes from Nocardia sp. NPDC060255, assembly GCF_042727395.1. Classification (NCBI taxonomy): domain Bacteria; kingdom Bacillati; phylum Actinomycetota; class Actinomycetes; order Mycobacteriales; family Nocardiaceae; genus Nocardia; species Nocardia sp. NPDC060255. Next base: position 39,929 of record NZ_JBHXAU010000042.1, read on the forward strand.
TGAGCACCGGAGCCTTGACGACCGACAGGCCGAGGCTTGAACACCGCGTGAACGCCGATGGTCGCCGCGCCGGATTACCCGGAGGAGGCTACCGAACTTGCCCACGCGGCGAAAGCGCCAGGGTTGCGCGTCTGCAGTAGCACCCGGCCGGGCCCGACGAAGTCGAAGACGAAACCCTCACCGGACTTGAGCGACTGAATGGACCGGCCGACCACCGCCCGGCGGATGGTGAAGTTCATCGCCAGGTCGTAGGCCACCACATGCCCGGTGTCGATGGTGATCGGCTCCCCCGGCTGCAGATCGATCACATCGATCGCGCCGAACACCCCGACCACGATCTCGCCGTCACCGTGCGCGCGCAGACCGAACCCACCCTCGCCGCCGAACAGGTTCGCGAAACCGCCCCACTTGCTTTCCACCTGCACCCCATGGGAATTCGCGATCCAGCCGCCGCGGCTGATGAAGAACGGGCGATCCTGGGTGATCTGCAGATTCAGCATGTCGCCGGGCAGCGCGGGCGCCACATCCACCCAGCCGCCCTGCTGCGGCGCGGTGAACGTCGAGACGAAGAACGATTCACCGGCGAGCACCGAGCGCTTCAGCCCGGCCAGGATGCCGCCTTCGGCCTTGGCCGCCAACGTGACTCCCGCCGAATGGGCGACCATGGCGCCGCTCTCGACCCGCATCGGCTCGCCGCCCGCGAGGAAGCACCGCGCGATGGTCGAGGCGGGGTTGTGGCGCAGTTGTACCTTCATATTCTGCGACCCTACCGGCTGATTCGCGGCGGTAGGACACCACTATCGGTGCTTTGACGGCCTATTCGAGCGACCGCAATGCGGCGTCGTCGCGCGCGACCACCGCGCCGCCGTCGGCGGTCAGCACGATGGGCCGCTGGATCAGCCGCGGATGCTCGGCGAGCGCCTCGATCCACCGGTCTCGATCGGCCGCCGTGCGACCCCACTTGGACATGCCGAGATCCTTGGCGATCTGCTCGCCGGTGCGGGTGATGTCCCACGGTTCGGCGCCGAGCCGCCGCAGCACGGCCCGCAGTTCGGCCGCGGTGGGCGGGGCGTCGAGGTAGCGCCGCACCGAGTACTCGACGCCTGCCTCGTCCAGGAATTTGGTGGCATTGCGGCTCTTGGAGCACTGCGGGTTGTGCCAGATCTCCGTCATGCGAGCAGGGTACCGAGCAGGTCCGACACAGTGGCCGACATCCCTGCGGCGGCACCGTTTAGTGGGCGTTCTGCTGGATAAGCTCGACACGATGCGAAAACGACTGAACCGGATCAACGCCCTGGATCGCCGCCTCGTGCAGCGCACCGCGCGTTTGCGACCGACGCCCGCCGACCATGCCCTGCGTTCACTCAGCATGAGCGCCAACCACAGTCGCCTGTGGATGGCGATCGCCGCCGGGCTCTTCGTGGCGGGCGGGCGGGCCCAGCGGCGCGGGGCGGTGCGCGGTCTCGCGGCGGTGAGCCTGGCGAGTGGTCTGGCGAACGGTGTCGCCAAGCCCTTGTTCCCACGGCGCAGGCCGCCGGTGGAGGCGGTGCCACTGCTGCGGCGGCTGGTGAAACCGCCGGTGTCCTCCTCGTTCCCGTCGGGCCATGCCGCCTCGGCGGCGGCGTTCACGACGGCGGTGGCGCTGGAGGCGCCGGGGACGGCCGCGGTGATCGCGCCCCTCGCGGTGGCGGTCGCCTACTCGCGGGTGCATATCGGCGTGCACTGGCCCTCCGACGTGGTGGTCGGTGCGGCGCTGGGTTCCGGTGTCGCGCTGGCGACCCGGCGCTGGTGGGCGGTGCGGGACGACGAGCCCGCCACCCTGGGCCCCGCGAAGCGGACCGAACCGCTGCCCGAGGGACGCGGGATGCTGTTCGTGGTCAACCCGTCCTCGGGCACCGACGATGGCGGCGAGCTGGCAGATCTGTTGCGCGCGCGGCTGTCCGCGGCACAGATCCTCGAACTTCAGGGCGACATCGACCTCGAGGCCGAGATCGATGCCAGGGTGCGGCGCGACGACATCGCGGCGCTCGGCGTACTCGGCGGCGACGGGACGGTCTCGACGGTGGCGGAAGCCGCTGTGCGACACAACCTTCCGCTGGCGGTATTCGCCGGCGGGACGCTGAATCACTTCGCGCGCGACATCGGCGTGGAGAATCCGGTGACGACGCTCGCCGCGCTCGATTCGGGCCAACTCGTCCTCATCGACACCGCCCGGGTGCGCTTGGACGACGGCGAGGAACGCACCTTCGTCAACACGGCCAGCCTCGGCGGCTACCCCGATTTCGTCCGGCTCCGGGAACGCTGGGAACGGCGGGTGGGCAAGTGGCCCGCGGCCGGATTCGCCATGCTGTGCGTGCTGTTTCGCGCGCAGCCCCTGCACGCCACGATCGACGGCAAGCCCAGCTCCCTCTGGATGATCTTCCTCGGCAACGGCGCGTACCATCCCGCCGACCAGATCCCGATGTCACGTCCCCGCTTACACGACGGCACCCTCGATGTCCGCTATCTCCGTGCGGACCTTCGCTTTTCGCGTCTCCGGCTGATCTTCGCCACCTTCACGGGGACCTTGGATCTTTCGGACACCTACGTGCATCAGCGCGTCGGGCATCTGGACGTTCGGGTCGACGGCGCCCCGGTATCGCTGGCCACCGACGGCGAGGTCAACCACAAGGCACGGCGATTGGATTTCGCCAGCCAACCCGCCGCATTAGCGGTGTTCCGGGAGCTGCAAGCCGAGGACTGACGGTGGCCCCGCGAGCGGCTCGCGGGGCCCACCGGCGTCAGTTCACGTACTCGTCAGCGACTTTCAGCACCTCGTCGACGATCTCCAGGCCGATGCGCAGCTCGTCCGCCGTCGTGGTGAGCGGCGGCGCGATCTGAAAACGGTTGCCCACGTTGAACGGCCAGAGACCACGTGCCTTCGCGGCGGCGGTCACCTTCGCCATCGGCTCGGCCGCCGCACCGGCGGCGGCGAACGGGATCAGCGGCTCCCGCGTCCGCGGATTACGCACGAGATCGAGTGCCCAGAAGAAGCCGAGCCCACGCACCTCGCCGACGCTCGCATGCCGAGTAGCCAAGTCCTGTAAGCCTTTTCCGAGCACATCGGCACCCACCGAACGCACATGATCGAGAATGCCGTCCCGCTCGAAGATGCCGATCGAGGCGACGCCTGCCGCACAGGCCAGCGGGTGCCCCGCGTAGGTGAGCCCGCCGGGATAGACGGTGTGGTCGTAGCGCTGCGCGATGCGTTCGGCGATGAGCACACCGCCCAGTGGAACGTAGCCCGAGTTCACGCCCTTGGCGAAGGCGATGAGATCCGGTGCGACGTCGAAGGCCTGCACCGCGAACCACTCGCCGACCCGGCCGAAGCCGACCATCACCTCGTCGGCGATGTAGACGATGCCGAACTCGTCGCAGAGCGCGCGCACCCCGGCGAGATAGCCCGGCGGCGGAATCAATACACCGTTGGTGCCGACGACCGTCTCCAGGATCAGTCCCGCGATGTTCTGCGGGCCCTCCAGTTCGATCACCTGCCGCAGATGGGTCAGCGCCGCCGCCGTCTCCTCCTCGGGAGTGCTTGTGCCCCACGGTGATCGGTAGGGGTACGGGCCGAAGAAGCGCACCACGTCGACGTTGGTCGGCTCGGCGCCCCAGCGGCGCGGTTCCCCGGTCAGCCCGATCGCCACGCCGGTGCCGCCGTGATAGGAGCGGTACGCGGCGAGCATCTTGGTGCGGCCGGTGAAGCTACGGGCCAGCCGCACTGCGTGTTCCACCGCTTCCGCGCCGCCGGTGGTGAACAGGACGCGGTTCAGGTCACCGGGTGCGCGCTCGACGATCAGCTCGGCCAGTTCGCTGCGCGCCGCGTTGCCGACGGTCGGCGAGATGGTGGTGAGCTGCTGGGCCTGGGCGGTGATCGCGGCGACCATGTCCGGATGCTGGTGTCCGATATTGACATTCACCAGTTGGGAGGAGAAGTCGAGGTAGCGGTTGCCGCTGTCGTCCCAGAAGTAGGAGCCCGACGAGCCGACGATCGTCGCCGGGTTCAGCTCGGCCTGCGCGGCCCACGGATAGAAGACATGATCGGTCAAATCACTTACCCCCTTCGATCAGCGTGACCTGCTGCGGCGCGTAGTGCGCACCGGTCGTATCGATGCCGGCGGACATCAGCAGCTCCAGTGCCTTCATGACGTAGTCGCTCGTGTAGGCGCTCGCGTCGGGATCCTTCTTGAGAACCGTTGCGCCCTCTTGGTTCTTGGTGTCCTTGGCGATCTGCACGGTCCGTGCCCAGGCCGCGCTGTCGACCATGCCGATGCCCGCGGGCGACGGCCAGATCAGCTTGTTCACCTCGTTGATCTGCCACTGCTGATGGGACGCGCCGAGCGTGCTGCCCTCGGCGACGGTGATGTCGCGGCACTTGTCCACGTTGTCGCGGCAGAAGATCCAGCCCTTCAGCGAGGCCGCGATGAACTTCACCGTCTGGTCCTGATACTTGGCGTCCTTCAGCTTCTCGCTATTGGCCCAGATGGCGTCCTGCAACATCGCGACGCCCTCGCTGTTCCAGTCGATGGTCGTGAAATCATCTGCGGTGTAAAGCTTTCCGGTGGCCGGGTTCTTGGTCTCCAGCAGCTGGGCGTACTCGTTGTACGACATGGCCTGCGCGGCGGCGATGTCCTTGCCGAGGAAGGCGTTCATGTCGAACTGCTGCTGTACCAGCTTGACGTCCTTGGCCGGGTCGATGCCCGCCTTGGTCATGCCGGCGAACAGCTCGAATTCATTGCCGTAGCCCCAGTTTCCGACCGTCTTGCCGCGCAGCGCGGCGGCATTGGGGATGTTCTCCGACTTGAACGACACCTGCTTGGTGCCGGAGCGCTGAAAGATCTGCGCCACGTCGGTGATGCCCGCGCCCGCCTCGCGGGACGCCAGCGCCTTCGGCACCCAGGCGATGGCGTAGTCGGCCTGGCCCTGCGCGAGCACGGTCTGCGGGACGATATCCGTTCCGCCGTCCAGGATTTCGACCGACAAGCCCTGTTCCTTGTAGAAACCCTGGTCGACCGCGGCCAGGTAGCCCGCGAACTGGCCCTGTTTGAACCACTGCAGTTGCAGGCGCACCTTGGTGAGCCCGTCGGCGGTGGTGCCGGAGGAGCTGTCGGTGGTGCTGCAACCGGTGAGCGCGGCCGCGACCAGCGCGGCGAGCGCCAAACAGGTACGGAATCGCTTGGTGGACTTCGTCATCTAGATCTCCAGAGGGTGGTGCGGGGTCTACGGGTGAGTTGTTCGAGTAAGAGGACGGCGGCCAGGAACAGCAGGCCGACGAGCACGGCGCCCGCCACGTAGGCCCACGCCCTGGGGTAGGCGGTGTTGGCGGCGGCGGAGGTGATGCGGCTGCCGAGTCCGTTCTGCAGTCCGCCGAAGTATTCGGCGATGATGGCCGCGATCACCGCGCCCGGCGCGGCGATGCGCAGGCCGGTGAACAGGTACGGCAGCGCCGCGGGCAGCCGGACGGTGCGGGTGACCTGCCAGCCGCCCGCCGCGTAGGACGTCATCAGGTCGGTGTGGACTTGCGGAACCTGACGCAAGCCGCGGGCCGTGCTGACGAACATCGGGAAGAACACGACGATGGTGACGACCATCCGGCGCGGGGTGTCCGTGGTGGTCGAGTACATCGAATTCAGCAGGGGCGCAAGGGCAACGATCGGCACGGCGGCCGCGGCGGCGGACAGCGGCGTCAGCAGCCCCTCCACCAGACGGAACCGGACGGCCAGCATCGCGGCGACGATGCCGAGCACCGCGCCGACCAGCAGGCCGATCAGCGCATTGGTGCCGGTGGCGGTCGCCGCGTCGGCGATGCGGCTGAAGTTATCGGTGAACTCGCTCGCGATCGCGGTGGGCGCGGGCAGCAGGAACGACGGCACCCCGGCGACGACGGTCAGCACCTGCCACAGCGCGAGCCCGCCGATGCCGAACGCCAACGGCGGCAAGACTGTTCGCCACGGCAGTGCCGTCTTCCAGGACGTCATCACACCGACCCGCCGGTCTCGCCGTGACCGCCGCGCAGCGCCTCGCGCACCGCGGCCACCGCCTCGAAAAACGCTGGGCTGGAACGCACGTCATCGCCCGCCTCGGCCGCGTCGCGTCGGCCCCAGCCGCCGGTCGACACGATCTCGGTGATCCGCCCCGGTCGCGGCGACATGACGACCACCCGGTCCGAGAGGAACACGGCCTCCGGAATCGAGTGCGTCACAAAGACCACGGCGGCCTCGGTCTCCCCCGCGATCCGCAGCAGCTCACCCTGCATCCGCTCGCGGGTCATCTCGTCGAGCGCGCCGAACGGTTCGTCCATCAGCAACAGCGACGGCTTCGGCGCCAGCGCCCGCACGATCGCGACGCGCTGCTGCATGCCGCCGGAAAGTTCGGCGGGATAGCGCTTGGCGAAGTCGGTGAGCCCGGCCATCTCGAGCAATTCCGCACTGCGCGCGCGTCGTTCACTCTTCGGCACCTTGTGCAGCTCTAAGGGCAGTTCGACATTCGCCTGCACGGTACGCCAGTCCAGCAGTCCGGACTGCTGGAAGGCGATGCCGTAATCCTGGTCGATCCGCGCGCGCCGCGCGGTCTTGCCGTGCACCGTGACGGTGCCGCCGCTCGGCTGCTCGAGATCGGCGATGATCCGCAGCAGTGTCGACTTGCCGCAGCCGGAAGGGCCGATGAGCGAGACGAATTCGCCCGCGGCGACGGTCAGCGAAACATCCGACAGTGCGGTGACCGCACCCGCGGCGTAGATCTTGCCCACATCCGCGAGTTCCACCGCCGCGATACGCTCGGCGGCCGACTCGGCGAGTTCGACGGCACCCACCTGCTCCGCCGGATCCGGCGCTGACGTCGCCGTGGCGACGGCCGGTCGTGCTTTGGCGGTCAACGGATACCTCCTGGAAAGCTGCCCGCCTCGCGGGGCGGACGGTCAAAACGATGTATCTGTCCGGGGCGCACCGTGGCGGCGCGGTGGTTCATGAGGTTCCGTTCAGCGACCGCGAGGCGCCCGCGGGGCGGCTGTAGCGGCGCAGGGCCAGTTCGGCGAGGCCGACGACGGCGGTGACCGCGACACCGAGCAGAGCGGCGGCCAGGACAGCCGCGTAGAGCCTGGAGGCGTCGCCGGTCGCCTGCTGGGCAAAGACGATGATCTGGCGGCCGATGCCGCCCGCGGTGCCGGTGGAGATCTCCGCGACCACGGCACCGATCACGGAGGCGGCCGCCGCCAAGCGCAAGGCGGGCAGCAAGTGTGGGACAGCTGACGGAAAACGCAAGTGCACCAAGGTTTCCCACCAGCTGGCCGAATAGCTGTGCAGCAGTTCGACCGACGCCTTCGACGGTGCCTGCAGTCCGCGCAGCATCCCGACGGCCACCGGGAAGAAGGCTAGGTACGACGCGATCACCGCGATGCTCATCCACGGCCGCCACGGCTCGCCCGCGATCACGATCTTGCCGCCCCAGCCGGCCACCAGCGGGGCCAGCGCGATCAGCGGAACCGTTTGCGAGACAATGATGTAGGGCAGCAGTCCGCGTTCGACCCAGGCGAAGCGCTGCATGAGGATCGCCAGCGCGACTCCGACGACGGTGCCGATGAGCAGCGCGAGCATGGCCAGTCCGAATGTGAATCCGGCTGTCTTGAGCAAGGTTTGGCCCACCGTGCCGGAACTGTCCCGCTCTCCCAGCACCGTGACGACCGACCATACGTGCGGCAGCGCACCATCTCCGGTGCGCGGCAGGATTCGCTGGTCGCCGATGCTCACACCACGTTCCGGGACAACGAGTTTCACCAACTCCCAGAGTGCGAGCACCAGCACCAGAACGGCGAGCGCGTAACCGACGCGCCCCGTCCGCAACCTCATCGGCCCTCCAGATCGACCGAGCGCATCCGCCGCGCACCTTCTCGCAAGCCGCGCCCGAAATTGCCGGCAATTCCGTGCGCAGCCGAACGATCCATGCGCGCCGTGGGCTGTTCGTCATCGGTGCGGTGCGGGCCGAACTCGATCAGCGCCAATGCCAGTGCGGCGGCGATACCCACGAGCAGGGTCGCCATCAGGCGCCTTCCGTCGCGGTGACCGGGTGGGCCAGCCGGGGTAGGACCGACTCGCCGTACGCCTCCAACGTGGCGGTCTTCGCGTCGTGCTGCAGATAGACCGCGAACTGGTCGACGCCGAGCTTTTCCAGCTCACGCAGCCGGGTCAGCTGATCGTCGGGCGTGCCGAGCAGGCAGAAGCGGTCCACGATGGTGTCGGGGACGAAGTCTGCATGCGTGTTGCCCGCACGGCCGTGCTGGTTGTAGTCGTAACCCTGCCTGCCCGCGATGTACTCGGTGAGCGCGGCCGGAACATCGCTGCCCGCACCGTATTTCGCGACAATGTCGGCCACGTGGTTGCCGACCATGCCGCCGAACCAGCGGCACTGTTCGCGGGCGTGGGCCAGCGCGGCGTCCGACCCGTCGGTCACGTAAGCCGGTGCGGCGACACAGATCTTCACCGAACCGGGGTCGCGGCCCGCACGCTCGGCGGCGGCCCGTACTCGAGCGATGGTCCACGCGGTGATGTCCGGGTCGGCCAGCTGCAGGATGAACCCGTCGGCCACCTCGCCGGTGAGATCCAGTGCGCGCGGGCCATATCCGGCCATCCACACCTCCAGCCTGGAGTCGGCGGCCCACGGGAACCGCACGATCGTGTCACCGACCCTGGCGCTGCGGCCGTTGCCGAGTTCCCGGATCACCTCGATGGATTCGCGCAGGGTGGCCAGGGTGGTCGGCTTGCCGCCGAGCGTGCGCACCGCCGAGTCGCCGCGGCCGATGCCGCACACGGTGCGGTTGCCGAACATGTCGTTCAGCGTGGCGAAGGTGGACGCGGTCACGGTCCAGTCCCTGGTGGCCGGATTGGTCACCATCGGGCCGACCACGACCTTCCTGGTGGCGGCGAGGATCTGGCTGTAGATGACGTACGGCTCCTGCCACAGCAGATGCGAGTCGAACGTCCAGACGTGCGAGAACCCGTGGGTCTCGGCCTGTCTGGCCAGTTCGACCACCCGGGAGGCGGGGGGTGTGCATTGCAGCACCACACCGATGTCCATGCGGCACTCTCCGTTTCGAGGTCGGCGACAGCTCGGCTGTCAGATCAGGTTCTGCGACAGTTCGCGTTTGACGAACCGGCCGTGCCCGGCGCTGCCGAGGTACGCGCCGTTGTCGATGACCACCCGGCCGCAGGAGAGCACGGTGTCGACGTGGCCGTCGATCTCGAAGCCCTCGTAGGCCGAGTAGTCCATGTTCATGTGGTGGGTCTTGCCCAGGCCGATGCTGGTGTGCCCGTTGGGGTCGTAGATCACGACGTCGGCGTCCGCGCCGGGACTGATCACGCCCTTGCGCGGGTACATGCCGAACATCCTGGCCGGCGTGGTGCAGCAGACCTCGACCCAGCGTTCGAGCGAGATCCGGCCGCTCTTGACGCCCTGGAACATCAGGTCCATCCGATGCTCGACACCGCCGATCCCGTTCGGGATCTTGCTGAAATCGCCGATGCCCATTTCCTTCTGATCCTTCATGCAGAACGGGCAGTGGTCGGTGCTGACCGTCGTCACGTCGCCGGTGCGCAGGTAGCGCCACAGCTCGTCCTGATGTCCCTCGGCCCTGGACCGCAGCGGCGTCGAGCACACCCACTTGGCGCCCTCGAAACCCGGTGCGCCCAACTGTTCCTCGAGCGAGAGGTACAGGTACTGCGGGCAGGTTTCGCCGAAGACGTTCTGGCCGTTGCCGCGTGCGGTGGCGATCTGTTCCAGCGCCTGCTTCGCCGAGACATGCACCACATAGAGCGGCGCACCGGTCAACTGCGCCAACATGATCGCGCGGTGGGTGGCCTCCTCCTCCATCTGCCACGGGCGGCTGGTGCCGTGGAAGTACGGGGCGGTGTCGCCGCGCGCGATGGACTGCTCGACGAGCACGTCGATGGCGATCCCGTTCTCCGCGTGCATCATCAGCAGCGCGCCCAGATCGCCCGCCGACTGCATGGCGCGCAAAATCTGGCCGTCGGTGGAGTAGAAGACGCCGGGGTAGGCCATGAACAGCTTGAAACTGGTAACGCCCTCGGACACCAATTCGCTCATGCCCTTGAGGGATTCGTCGTTGACCTCACCGATGATCTGGTGGAAGCCGTAGTCGATCGCGCACTTGCCCGCGGCCTTCTGATGCCACGCGCCGAGTGTGTCCTGTAACCGCTCCCCCGGCGTCTGGACCACGAAGTCGACGATCGTCGTGGTGCCGCCCCAGGCCGCGGCGCGGGTGCCCGTCTCGAAGGTGTCGGACGCCTCGGTGCCACCGAACGGCATCTGCATGTGCGTATGTCCGTCCACGCCACCGGGAATCACGTATTTGCCGGTCGCGTCGATGACCACCTCGGCGGTGGCGGTAAGGTCCGCGCCGAGGGCGGTCGAGCCGGGCTGTAGTACGGCGACAATGGTTTCGCCGTCCACCAGCACGTCGAGCAGTTGCGATCCGGTGGCCGAGACCACCGTGCCGCCGTGGATGAAGGTCAGTGTCATGTGATCGCCGGGCCTCAGGGAGCCACCAGCGGACCATAGGCGTCCGGGCGGCGGTCCCGATAGAAGGCCCACCGGTCGCGCACCGTCTTGATCAGATCCAGGTCCAGGTCGCGGATCACCAGCTCGGGGTCGGTGTCGGAGGCGACCTCGCCGACGAACTTGCCCTCGGGGTCGACGAAGTAGCTGGTGCCGTAGAAGTCGTCGTCGCCGTACTCCTCGATGCCGACCCGGTTGATCGCGCCGATGTAGTACTCGTTGGCCACCGCCGAGGCGGGCTGCTCCAGCTTCCACAGGTAGCCGGACAGGCCGCGCGAGGTGGCGGACGGGTTGAACACGATTTCCGCGCCCGCCAGGCCGAGTGCCCGCCAGCCCTCCGGGAAATGCCGGTCGTAACAGATATAGACGCCGACCTTGCCGACCGCGGTATCGAACACCGGCCAGCCCAGATTGCCCGGCCGGAAGTAGAACTTCTCCCAGAAGCCGTTGACGTGCGGAATGTGGTGCTTACGGTACTTGCCGAGATAGCTGCCGTCGGCGTCGATCACCGCCGCGGTGTTGTAGAGCAGGCCCGGCTGCTCCTGCTCGTACACCGGCAGGACCATCACCATGCCCAATTCCCTTGCCAGCGCGGCGAATCGCTCCGTCGTCGGACCCGGCACCGACTCCGCGTACTCGTAGAACTTCGCGTCCTGCAACTGGCAGAAATACGGGCCGTAGAACAGCTCCTGGAAGCAGATCACCTTCGCGCCCTGCGCGGCCGCCTGACGGGCGTAATCCTCGTGCGCTTTGATCATGGACTCTTTGTCGCCGGTCCAGTTCGTCTGGACGAGCGCGGCTCGAACGATTCCCATGCTTTGTTATACTTCACTCCGAACCAATTCGGTTGTGTTACAAGATTGCGGAAACAGTTTCGTAGCCGTAAACCTTGATTCTGGTCGTAGTTCCGGCGCCACACCCGACGCAGAATGACGGTGTGAGCGAGCGAATCGGAGGCACAGCGCCCATGCGTACGACGCCTGCGCGCGCCGGCCGGAGTCCGCGGGTGAGCAGCGGCGCGGCCATCCGGGGTGGGGTCCACTACTTGCACGAAGTCCTCCGCAAGCACGGCAGGCACACGCTGCGTGCCGAACCCCGATCCTCGCACCCTCTCTCAGGATCCGCACCCTCAATAGGGCCCTATAGCCAGTGCAGATCCCAAAAGAAGGTGCGGCTCGCATTGGGGTGCGTCGCCGCAGACCACGCTGCCGAGCGCACACCACGCGCCGGCACCCAACCCCCGCACCCTCTCTCGGGATCCGCACCCTCAATAGGGCCCTATAGCCAGTGCAGATCCCAAGAGAAGGTGCGGCTCGCATTGGCGCGGTTCGCCGCAGACCACGCTCCCGAGCCGCAGGGCCCGGCCCCAGCCGAGCGCACACCACGCGCCGATACCCAATCCCCGCACTCCCTCTCGGGATCAGCACCCTCAATAGGGCCCCAGAGCCAGTGCAGATCCCAAGAGAAAGTGCGGCTCGCATTGGCGCGGTTCGCCGCAGACCACGCTACCGAGCCGCAGGGCACGGCCCCAGCCGAGCGCACACCACGCGCCGATACCCAATCCCCGCACCCTCTCTCGGGATCGGCACCCTCAATAGGGCCCTATAGCCAGTGCAGATCCCAAGAGAAGGTGCGGCTGGCGTTGGCGCGGGTCGTCGCAGACCACGCTGCCGAGCGCACACCGCGCGCTGGTGCACCATCCCCGCACTCTCTCTCGGGATCTGCACTCGCAATAGGGCCCTATTGCGAGTGCAGATCC
>NZ_JBHXAU010000043.1:0-51749 GCF_042727395.1 Nocardia sp. NPDC060255
GCACAACCTCTTTCTTGTTTCTGCGCGAAGACCTCTGTCATGCTTTGGTTTTCCAGACGTAGCGGGTCTTCGGACGGCCGGCGCGGCCGTAATCCGAACGGCGGGTTACCAATCCGTCGTCGGCCAGTTTCTCCAGGTAGCGCCATGCGGTGATCCGGGAGACCCCGATCGTGCTCGCGGTGTCCGCGGCGGTGATGCCCTCGGGGGCGGCTCGGACGGTGCGCGAGATTTCGTCGAGGGTTTGCGGCGCAACACCTTTGGGGGTGGTGGCGCGCTGGTCGGGGGTGCGGAGCGCGCTGAGGGCGCGGTCGATGTCGTGCTGGGAGACGGCGGTTTCGCCCGCCGGGAGGGCGGTGCGGAATTCGCGATAGCGGTCGAGTTTGTCGCGAAAAGCGGCGAAGGTGAACGGCTTCAAGAGATAGAGGACAACGCCGTGCGAGACGGCGGTGCGCACCATGGCCAGATCGCGGGCCGAGGTGATGGCGATGACGTCGGGCCGGGGCGCGAGGCCGGTCAGCGCCGCCGCGACATCGAGGCCGCTGGCATCGGGTAACCCGATGTCCATCAGCACCAGGTCGATCGGCGTGCCCTCGGCCGCGGCGTCGGCGGCGGCCCGCATCGCCTCGCGACCGGTGTGCGCCACCCCGACGGGCGTGAAGCCCTCGATGCGGTCCACATAGGCGCGGTGTGCCTCGGCGATGAGTGGTTCGTCCTCGACGATCAGCACTCGGATCACTGTGCGTCCTTTCGCGGAATCGTCACGGTTACCGCGCTTTCCGGATCTAGGTCGGTACGGATGGTCCCCCCGTGCCGGGCCACCAGCCGGTGGACCAGGGCGAGGCCGAGCCCGTGATGGTCGGCCTTGGTCGAATAACCCCGCTGCGACGCCCGCGCGAATGTCTGCTCCGACATCCCGGGCCCGCTGTCGGCGACGCGAACATACAACGCCGAATGTTGTTCCGCCGAAACAGCTTCGGCGTTTTCCCCGGCCGGCTCACCCTGGTGCCGCACGGTGACCTCCACCCAGCCCGACGGGCTGTCGGCGGCGGCGTCGATGGCGTTGTCGATCAGGTTGCCCACCAGCGTGACCGTCTCCTGCGGGGTGAGCGGCTCGATCGAGTCGAGCGCGGTGTCCTCGGTGATGGTCAACTCGATGCTGCGCTCGGCCGCCTGGTTCACCTTGCCGAGCAGCAGCGCGGCCAGCGCGGGCGAGCCGACCGCGCCGAGCAGCCGATCGATGAGTGCTTGGGACAGTTGCAGTTCCGAGGTGGCGAAGTCGACCGCCTCCGCGTAGCGGCCCAGCTCGACCATGGTGATCACGGTGTGCAGCCGGTTGGCCGACTCGTGCGCCTGCGCGTGCAGCGATTCGGCGAAGCTGCGCACCGAGTCGAGTTCGCCCATCACCGCCCGCAATTCGGTGTGGTCGCGGATGGTCATCACGGTGCCGATCGGCCGTCCCTCCCAGGTGACGATGTCCTGGTTGATGAGCAGGATCCGGTCACCGGTCACGTGCATCTCGTCGCGGACCACGCCCCAGCTCATCTGCCGCATCGAGGCAGGCAGGTCGCCGCGGCGCACCTCGCCGTCGGGCAGTTCGAGCAGCCTGCGCGCCTCGTCGTTGACCACCTCGGCGCGTTCGCCCGCCATGCCGAAGACCACGAGTCCCTCGTGAATCGAGTGCAGCACCGCGTCGTGCTGTTCGTACATGGCCCGCAACTCGTCGGGCGCGAGCCCGTGCGTCTGTCGGCGCAGCCTGCGGCTCAGCAGGAACGACCCGCTGCCCGAGACCATCAGGCCCGCCGCGGCGACACCGAGGATCAACGGCAGCTGGGTGGCGACCTGATCGCCGATCTTGGCCCTGGTCACCCCGGCGGACACCAGCGCGACCACCCGCCCACCGTCATAGACCGGCGTCACCGCGCGGATGGACGGGCCGAGGGTGCCGGTGAAGGTTTCGGTGAACGTCTCCCCGGCCAGCGCGCGGTCGATGTTCCCGCTGAACGGCTGCCCGATCATCGCCGTGTTGGTGTGCGTGTAGCGGGTGCGGTTCGGCGCCATGACGACGATGAAGTCCATACCGGTCGCGAGGCGGATCCGCTCGGTCACCGGTTGCAGTTGCGCCGTCGGATCGGTGGTGTAGATGGCACTCAGGGTGGACCGCGCCTCAGCCACGCTCACCGCGACATCCCGTACCTCGCGGGTGGTGGTCACGTCGCTGTGATGCCGTGCGTCGAGCACCGCCAGCACCGCGCCGACAGCGACCATCAGCGTCAACACGATCAGCTGTAGCGCGAAGGCCTGACCGGCCAGGGATAGCCGACCGCGTCTCACTGGCTGCCTTCCTCCGCTGAACGTAATGCACCAAACCGTGACCGGCGTCACCCGGACCGTCATCATTCTGCCTGGAAGGCGTGGGGCACCTCACGTCGGCACCACTTCGGAGGACATCACCACTTATGAGCGAAGCAACACCGGAAGCACCACCGCGCAAGCGTGACCGCACCCACTGGCTGTACCTGGCCGTCATCGTCGCGGTCATCGCGGGCATTCTCGTGGGGTGGCTCGCGCCCGGGTTCGGGCAATCCGTTGCTCCGCTCGGCACCATTTTCGTCAACCTGATCAAGATGATGATCGCGCCGGTCATCTTCTGCACCATCGTGCTCGGCATCGGGTCGATCCGGTCGGCGGCCACCGTCGGCAAGGTCGGCGGGCTCACCATTGCGTACTTCATGGTCATGTCGACCGTCGCGTTGGTTATCGGGCTTGTTGTAGGCAATCTGATTTCGCCCGGCACCGGGTTGAACCTCGGCAAGACGGTCAATGCGGGTAAGGATCTCGCGAAGACCGCGCACAGCGCTGGCGGCACCTGGGACTTCCTCACCAGCATCGTGCCGACGACCATGCTGTCGTCGTTGACGGCGGGCAGCACGCTGCAGGCGCTGTTCGTCGCGCTGCTGGTCGGTTTCGCGGTGCAGGCCATGGGCAAGACCGGCGAGCCGATCGTGCGTGGCGTCGCGTTGATCCAGAAGCTCGTGTTCCGGGTGCTGGTGATGATTCTGTGGCTGGCGCCGATCGGTGCGTTCGGCGCGATCGCCAATCTGGTCGGTAAGAGTGGTCTGGATGCCGTGCTGAAGTTGGCAACGTTGATGATCGCGTTCTACCTGACTTGCTTGATATTCGTGTTCGGCGTGCTCGGCGTGATGATGTGGGCCATCGCCCGGGTGTCGGTGTTCAAGCTGGTCCGCTATCTGGCCCGCGAGTACCTGTTGATCCTCGCGACCTCGTCGTCCGAGTCGGCACTGCCTCGGTTGATCGCGAAGATGGAACACCTGGGCGTCGAGCGGACGACCGTGGGTGTGGTTGTGCCGACCGGATATTCGTTCAATCTGGATGGCACAGCAATTTACCTGACAATGGCGTCGTTGTTCATCGCCGATGCGATGGGTAAGCCGCTCAACATCGGCGAGCAGATCGGCCTGCTGCTGTTCATGATCGTGGCATCCAAGGGCGCGGCCGGTGTCACCGGTGCCGGCCTGGCCACGCTGGCGGGCGGGCTGGAGAGTCATCGCCCCGAATTGCTGGACGGCGTCGGCCTGATCGTCGGCATCGACCGCTTCATGTCCGAGGCTCGCGCCCTCACCAACTTCTCCGGCAACGCGGTCGCCACCGTGCTCATCGGCACCTGGACGAAAACCATCGACGTCGACCGCACCCGCGAAGTGCTCGACCGCAAACTCCCCTTCGACGAACAAACCATGGTCGACAACGACCACGCCGCGCAGCCGCAGCAGGGGCCCGACACCAAGGACCTGGTCTCGGCCTAGCTGCCCTGTGAAACACGAAGGGCCCGCAGGATCTGCGGGCCCTTCGCGCTGTCCGGGGTCAGGCGCTGACGCCGACCCCGATGCGCTGCGGGGCGGCCTTGGTGGCCTGGCGGTGTTCGCGCAGGAGCACGCCGCCGGTGAGGAAGACGAGGGCGGCGGTGAGGCCGTGGATGCCGAAGGCGGCGGCGGGGGAGCCGTGCCAGCTGAGCACGGTGAGCATGTCGCCGACCGGGACCAGGCCGATGACCAGAGTGACGATGCCGAGGGCGTAGCGCTGCTTGGCGGCGAGCAGGACCAGGATGAGCAGGCCGAGGACGGTGTCGCGCACGCCCTTCAGATTCAGGAACGCGACGGCGTCGCCGGTGGGCCAGGCGGGCAGACCGAAACCGGGCGCGGTGCTTTCGGGGGTGAGCAGGTAGTTGAGGCCGATGTAGAGGATGAAGGCCGCGCCGATGAGGGAGAGGGCGGTGGCGATGCGCGAGGTGGTCATGGTGGCTGCTCCTTGGTGCGGTTTCTAGCGGTGCTAGGTTCACGAGCAACCATAATGGAGCTTCGATAGTTTGTCTAGCGCTGCTAGTATTTGGGCATGAGCCCCCAGACTCGCAAGGAACGCGAACGAGCCGAGCGTCACCAGCAGATCATCGATACCGCGCGTGAACTGGCGGAAACCCAGGGCTGGGAGGCGGTGACCGTGCGCAAGCTGGCCGAGCGGATCGAGTACAGCCAGCCGGTGCTGTACAGCCACTTCGCGGGCAAGTCGGCGATCGTCACAGCGGTGGCCCTGCAGGGCATCGCCGACCTGGCCGCCGTGCTGCATCAGGGGCACGAGGAGGCGAAGAGCCCGGCCGACGCGCTGTACCGCGTCACCCGCGCCTATCTGGATTTCGCAGCCGCGAACCCGGCCCGCTACGAGGCGATGTTCATGATGAACGTCGACCTCGTCTGGGGCCTCGACGCGCCGCAGCCGCTGGTCGACTGCTTCGCGGAACTGGAGGCCCTGTTTCGTCCGTTCGTCGACCCGGCTGACCTCGGCGCCCGGACCGAGGTGGCCTGGAGCGCGATGCACGGCCTCGCCACCCTCGACAGCCATGGCCGGCTCCGGCCGGAATTGCGCGAGCAGCGCATCGACATCCTGGTCGCCGAGTGGCTGGCCGCGGTCGGCGCGGATTCCGCCTGACCGCGCACCGCGGGCGAATCCTGTTCGCACGGACCGAATCGACCTCGGGTTGTCAGTGCGGGCCCGGTGTGATCGAACGCGCATTTCCCGAGCCGCGCAGTGCGGATCGGTAGCGTGGGGATATGCCTGATGTTGTGGTCGTCGGTTCCGGGCCGAATGGTCTCGCCGCCGCGGTGATCCTGGCGAAGGCCGGGCTCTCGGTGGAGGTGTACGAGGCCGAGTTCACGGCGGGCGGCGGTTCGCGCACGGCCGAACTGACCTTGCCGGGTTTCCAGCACGACGTGTGTGCCGGTGCGCATCCGATGGCGTTGGCATCCCCGTTCTTCCGTGCGTTCGATCTCGCGACGCACGGCGTCGAGTTGCTCACGCCGGAGGCGTCTTACGGTCATCCGATGGACGGCGGTACCGCCGGGATCGCCTGGCGCGACCTGGACCGGACCGTCGAGGGACTCGGCCGCGACGGTGCCACCTGGCGCTCCCTGTTCGAACCACTGGTGCGGCACTGGGAGTCGGTGGTCGACCTCGCGATGTCGGACCTGCGCCGCCCGCCCAAGGACCTGCTCACCGCCATCAGGTTCGGGCTGCGGACGCTCGAACAGGGATCGCCGTTGTGGAACACCAGGTTTCGCGACGACGCTGCGGCCGCCTTGCTCACCGGCGTGGCCACCCACGCGATCACCCCGCCGCGCCGGGTGCCCGCCGCGGGCGCCGGCCTGATGCTCGGCACGCTGGCGCACGCGGGCGGCTGGGTGATCCCACGGGGCGGCAGCCAGGCGATCCCGAACGCGCTGATCGCCGAGCTGGAACGGCTCGGCGGCCGGGTGCACACCGGCCACCGCATCGACTCGCTCGGGCAGTTCGACGACGCCCGCGCGGTCGTGCTCGATCTCGCGCCCGCGGAATTGCTCCGCATCGCGGGCCATCGGCTCCCGGACCGATATACCAAGCGGCTCAGCGCTTTCCGCTACGGTGGCGCCGCGTGCAAGGTCGACTTCGCGCTCTCCGGCCCGGTGCCCTGGCAGGCCGACGGCCTCGATCGTGCCGGAACCCTGCACCTGGTCGGCACCCGCGCCGAGGCGATGGCCGCCGAACGTGCCGTCGCCGCAGGTCAACACGCGGAGCGTCCGTACGTGCTGTCCATCCAGCCCGGCGTGGTCGACCCGACCCGTGCCCCGGCGGGGCAGCACACCTTCTACACCTACGCACACGTGCCGAACGGTTCCTCCCGCGACATCAGCGAGACGATCATCACTCAGGTCGAGCGCTTCGCTCCCGGCTTCCGCGACCTGATCCTCGCCAAGCACGTCTACACCGCCGCTGAAATGCCCGCGCACAACGCCAATTACATCGGCGGCGACATCTCGGCGGGCGCGATGACCCTGCGCCAGTTCGCCTTCCGCCCCACCGCGCGCTGGAACCCTTACGCCACACCGCTTCCCGGCGTGTACCTGTGCTCCTCGTCGACCCCACCCGGCCCCGGCGTGCACGGCATGTCCGGCCTGCACGCCGCCCGCCACGTGCTGCGCCAGCGGTTCGGCGTCACCGCCGACCCCCTGGAATTGCTGCGCAAGCCCTAGACGGACTCGGTGCGGTAGAGATCGGGTTCGAGGTACATGACCCGCGCCGCGGGCACTGCGGCCCGAACACGCGCTTCCGCGTCATCGATGGCTTCGGCCAGCTGAGCGACATCGAGACCGGGCACCGCGCCGATCTTGGCGGCCACCAAAAGCTCTTCGGGACCGAGGTATTGGGTCTTGAGGTGGATCACCCGATCGATGCGATCACCGTCGACCAGGTTCTCCCGGATGAGCCGGTCCTCGTCGGGGGTAGCGCCTTCGCCGATGAGTAAGCTCTGCATCTCCACGATCAGCACGATGGCGATGACGCCGAGCAGCAGGCCGATGGCGATGGTGCCGATGCCGTCCCACACCGCGTTGCCGGTGAGCATGGTCAGCCCGACGCCTGCGAAGGCGAACACCAGGCCGATCAGCGCGCCGGTATCCTCCAGCAGCACCACCGGCAGCTCCGGGCTGCGCGAGTTACGGATGAACCGCCACCAGCTCGCGTCGCCCTTGAGCGGCGCGGATTCCCGCATCGCGGTCCGGAAGCTGTAGGACTCCAGTGCGATCGCGATGAACAGGATGACGATCGCCACGATCGGCGAGCTCAGCTCCTCCGGGTGCTGGACCTTGTGCACGCCCTCGTAGAGCGCGTATCCGGAGCCGAGGGTGAACAACACCAGCGCGACGATGAACGAGTAGAAGTAGCGATTGCGCGCATACCCGAACGGGTGCAGCGCGTCGGCCTCCTGCGACGCGCGCTGCTGGCCGAGCAGCAGCAGGGCCTGGTTGCCGGTGTCGGCGACCGAGTGCACCGCCTCGGCGAGCATCGACCCGGAACCGGTGATCAGCGCACCGGCGAACTTCGCCACGGCGATCCCCGCGTTCGCCGACAACGCGGCGAGAATCGCCTTTTTGCCACCACCAGCCGACATGCCCTGGACGTCCTCTCTCCGAATTGCCCGATCCTGGCTAACTTAGCGTGTGCCGGCACCCGGAGGCCCGATGCCCGACCGATCACCGCGGTGGCGCGAATGCGCGCCGAATCAGACCTTGCCGACGCAGGCGCAGAACAGCTGGGCCGCGCCGTCGAGCGCGCGGGCGCGAATGTCGGTGTCGGCGGCCGAGATCCATGCGGCGGCGCCGCGCTCCAGCGTCAATTCGGACTCGTCCTGCAGTAGCCGCACCGACCCGGCCGTGCACAGCACGATGCCGGGACCCGCCGCGGTGAGCGGGACCTGGGCCGAACCCGCGGTGAGGTCGAAGCGGCGTAGCTGGAATTCCGGGGCGGGCGTGCGGTAGCGCACCGAGCCGTCGCCCGCCGGTTCGGGCAGCACGACGGGCAGGTTGATCGGCTCGAAGTCGAGCACCCGCAACAGTTCTGGCACGTCGACGTGTTTGGGGGTGAGGCCGCCGCGCAGCACGTTGTCGGAGTTGGCCATGATCTCCACGCCGAGTCCGCGCAGGTAGGCGTGCAGATTGCCGGCCGCGAGGAACAGGCCCTGGCCGGGTTCCAGCGTCAGCCGGTTCAGCAGCAGCGCCGCCAGCACACCGGCGTCGCCGGGGTAGGCCTCGGCGAGTTCGAGCGTGGTGCGCGCCTCAGGGGTGAACTCGCGCTTGCCTTTTCCGGACAGGTAGCGCACGCAGCCGTCGAGCACTTCGGGCAGCAGCGTGGCGAGCACGTGCTGGGGCAGCGTGATCCAGGTGGTGAACAGGGTGCGCAGCCCGTCGGAATCCGGTTGCGCGGCAAGCAGGTCGGCGAACGACCGGAGACCGTCGACCTGCAGTGCGCGCAGTAGTTCGACGGTGCGGTGCGGGTCGCGGAATCCGGCGAGCGCCTCGAATCGGTCCAGCGCGACAACGAGTTCCGGCTTGTGGTTGTCGTCGCGGTAGTTGCGCATCGGCGAGTCCAACGGCACCTTGGTGCGGTTCTCCCGCTCGAAACCGGCCCGCGCCTGCGCCGTGCTCGGGTGCGCCTGCAACGAGAGCGGCTCCTCGGCGGCCAGGATCTTCAGCAGGAACGGCAGCTTGCCGCCGAATTCCCGTGCGGCGGGGCCCAATTCGCGCTGCGGATCCTCGGCGACGAAGTCGAGCAGCGATCGGGAGTCGCCGTCGATCAGGACGTGCGCGGGATCGGCGGGATGCGCGCCGAACCACAGTTCGGCCTCCGGATGGGCGGACGGAACGGGTCGGCCGCACAGCTGAGCGAGCGCGGTGCGCGAGCCCCAGGCATACGAGCGCAGCGCACCAACGAGTTCGTGCACTAGTAACTTCCCCCGAACTGCCCTTGGTTGTCGGTCGCGGTGCCGCGGGTTCCGATCAGCCGTAGGTAGGCGGCGGCCATTTCCAGCCGCACCGCGAGCACGGCGAGCTGTTCGAGTTCACCGCCGGTACCGGGAGCGGGCTCCTCGGGACGCGGCGGGGCGGGTACGGACGGATCGATGAGCCCGGTGTGCAGCAGGTCGAGCTCGGCGTTCACCAGGTCGGCGTCGACCAGGCTGGAGCCGGTGCCGCCGAACACGGCGATCCGGCGCCGCGCGGCCGCCTGGTCGGCATCGGCACTGAGCACGAACACCCGGATGCGCTCCACCTGCACCGGTCCGTCGAGTTCCTCGTCGTGGAACAGCGGATCGAAGCCGGGCGCGGATTCGCCTGCGGCCTCGACCATTCGAGACTTGGCGGCCACCGCTTCGGCCAGATCCACCGCGGTGGCGACCCGGCCCGCCGACTGCAGCAGCACCTCGGCGCCGTGCTCGGCCAGCTCGGCCGCGGCGGGTGAGTCGCCGGCCAGCACGACCCCGCGCTGATGCATCCGCGAGGCGAGCGTCTTGGCCGGATTGCGGAAGACCTCGTTGGTCGGCCCGGCCCGCAACGCCTCGGCGTCGAGCACATCGGCCAGGTCGGTGAGGTCGGGCACGAACGCGCCGCTGCGTTGCGGGTCGACCGCGCGCAGCACGGCGATGCCGGCGGCCAGGAAGCGCAGCAGCCGGTTGTGGTCAAGCACTTGGACCCGAGGGGCCAGCACGGCGGCCCGGCCCGCCGCGACGGCGCGCATCGGTCCTTCGATGGGGGCGGCGACGACGACCTCGGCGCCGCGGCGCAGCGCGCGATCGACCGCGTCGGTCAGGCGTGGATCGCCCGCGTCGTCACCGGCGACCAGGACGACGTCGAGCGGGCCGACCCAGGGCGGCAATGCGGTGACGGGTACGACGGGCAGACCCGCGCGATCACCGAGCGCGGCGACGAGCAGGCCAGCGGCGCGCGCGGCCCGGCCGGAGCCGGAGACGAGCACCAAGCTGCGCGGTCGCAGTCCGTCCAGGCGCGCGAGCGCGTCCTCGCCGACGGCTGCCGCGGTGGCACGGACCTGAGCGCCGCCGGAGGCGGCCGAGCGCAGGGCGCCGCCGGTATCGGCCGCCTCCAGCGAAGCAGCGTCATCGAGGTCGAGTACAGGTGTTCCAGCGATCATCGGGCGTCCCACCTCCCCTCATCGCGCTGAGTCGTTTCCGCCCTCGCTCGCTCCCGGGTCAGCTGCCACGCCGGGCCCGAGTCGGGCGAATCCAAGGCCTGTGATTCCACTATTCCAGTCAGGAGCGGACGATGCTCAGAATCTCGGTTACGAGTGCGTCTACTTCCTCCGGCGATCGGGCTTCGACGTTCAGCCTGAGCAGCGGTTCGGTATTCGACGCGCGCAGATTGAACCAGGCGTCGTCGGCCAGCTGGATGGTCACGCCGTCCAGCCTATCCACCGAGACCGTCCGATCCCCGAATGCCTCCACCACAGCCATCGTCCGCTCCTTTGCGTCCGGCACTGTTGAATTGATCTCTCCGGAGGCCGCATACGTTTCATAGGCCGCCATCAGCTCCGACACCGGCCGGTCCTTCTCGCCGAGCGCGGCGAGCACGTGCAGCGCCGCGAGCATGCCGGAGTCGGCGCCCCAGAAGTCGCGGAAGTAGTAGTGCGCGGAGTGCTCGCCGCCGAACACCGCACCGGTCGAGGCCATCTGCTGCTTGATGAACGAGTGGCCGACCCTGGTGCGCACCGGGGTGCCGCCGAGCGCGGTGACCAGCTCGGGCACCGCGTGCGAGGTGATCAGGTTGTGGATGATGACCGCGCCCGGCTCCTTGACCAGCTCGCGCTCGGCCACCAGCGCGGTGATGGTGGACGGCGAGACCGGGTCGCCCTTCTCGTCCACCACGAAGCAGCGGTCGGCATCGCCGTCGAAGGCGAGTCCGATATCGGCGCCCGACTTCACCACCAGGTCTTGCAGATCGACCAGGTTCTTCGGATCGAGCGGGTTGGCCTCGTGGTTGGGGAACGAGCCGTCGAGCTCGAAGTACAGCGGGACGATGGTCACCTGCGGCAGCGCGTCGAACACGGCGGGCACGGTGTGGCCGCCCATGCCGTTGCCCGCGTCCACCGCGATGGTGAGCGGGCGGACCGCGGACAGGTCGACCAGGTTGCGCAGGAACGTCGCGTAGTCGGCGAGCAGGTCGACGGTGGTCGCGCTGCCCGCCGGTCCGTCGTAGCCGGGCACGCCCTCGGCGACCTCGGTCTTGATGGTGGCCAGACCCGTGTCTTGGCCTACCGGAATGGCTTTGGCGCGGCACATCTTGATGCCGTTGTAGCGGGCCGGGTTGTGGCTCGCGGTGAACATGGCGCCGGGGCAGTTCAGGCTGCCGGAGGCGAAGTACAGCTGGTCGGTGGACGCGAGCCCGATGTGCACCACGTCGAGGCCCTGGGCGAGCACGCCGTCGGCGAAGGCGTTGGACAGCTCGGGGGAGGAGTCGCGCATGTCGTGTCCGATGACGGCCCTCGTCGCGCCCTCGGCGCGCATCAGCCGCGCGAACGATGCGCCGATGTCCCTGACGAATTCGGCGTCGATCTGTTCACCGACCACACCGCGAACGTCGTAAGCCTTGATCACCGCGTTTACGAATTCGGCAGAGCGGGCGACTGTCATGCCCACCACCCTAATGGGTACCCGGCGCGGGTTTGACCCGGTCCTTGCTTTGTTCAGGAAGGCGGGTCGGGCAGTACCCGCAGATGACCACGGCGGCCGGTGCGGGTGGTGCGCTGCGGCGGCGGCGCGTAGTCGCGATAGCCGCGCTGGTCTTGTTCCGGCGGGCGGCGGCGCAGGCCTGCCTCGCGGACCGCTTCGGCGAGCGCGGTCAGGTCGTCGTCATCCGGTGTGCTGGAGGAGAATCCGCCTTCGTGGCGAACCATTTCCCAGCCCTTCGGGGCGGTGATGCGGGAGCCGTGTGTTTCGCAGAGATCCCAGGAGTGTGGTTCGGCGACGGTCGCGAGCGGTCCGACAACGGCGGTCGAGTCCGAGTACACATAGGTGAGCGTCGCGACGGCCGGATTCTTGCAACCTGGACGGCAGCAACGACGCATGGGGATCACGCCGATGAGAGTAACCCTCCCGGCGTGCCGATGTGGCTAGACACGCTCAGGATTCGGGCAAAAACTCCCGTCACGCGGCGGCTGCCGCGGGCCGGGCGAAGGGCCTCGGACCGGGGAATGGCACCCGAGGCCGGGTCGGTGCGCGGTCTGCGGGCCGCGCACGCGGTGTCGGTAATCAGTTATCGCTGCTCGCAACAACATTCGTTACCGAGGTGCGCGCGGCTTGGTGGATTTCTACTCGGGTTCGGGATCGATGATGTCCGGATCGACGCCGAGGTAGGTGGCGATCTGCTGGACCAGCACCTCGCGCAGCAGGTCGACCAGATCGTCGGGATCGCTGGCGCGCAACTCGAGTGGCTTGCGGAACAGCACCACCCGGGCGCGGGTCGCCGTGCCGTGCCGGTCGACGCCCGCCGGGATGAGCCGGGACAGCGGCACCGGTCCGTCGGCGACCACCTCGTCCGGCCAGGTGACCGAATCGGGGTGCAGCGGACGGATTTTCGGCACATCGTCGACCGCGATATCGAGTTTGGTGAGCCGGTCGTGCCAGCGAGTGTCCAGTGGCGCGAACGCCTCCAGCACCAGCCGGTCGAACTTCTGCCCCCGGGTGCGCCAGGCGGGCACCGTGGGCGGCAACATCGGCCCACGTACCCCGCGACCACGGCGGATCACCGACCGTGCGGTCGGCGGACGACGATTCCGGGAACGTGCCATGAGTAAAACCTAGTCAGCCCGCCCGGGGCCTGCGCACCCAGTGCTGCCCCAGTCGGTCGCGGTGCCTGCCGACGGACTGCGGGCGGGGGCTCGGGCGTACCCCCGGAGCTACCCGTGTCTCGCGAGAATCGTTGTCGCCGTGGCGACTTGTCGCGCTTGCGGATAACTCGGGGGCCAACCCAAGTCTTTTCTAGCCGATGCCACGCTTCAGGCGGCGGCGCTCGCGTTCGGAGAGGCCACCCCAGATGCCGAAGCGCTCATCGTGGGCGAGTGCGTATTCCAGGCACTCGTCGCGCACCTCGCAGCCCATGCAGATCCGTTTCGCCTCGCGAGTCGAGCCGCCCTTCTCTGGGAAGAACGCCTCCGGATCGGTCTGCGCGCACAGGGCACGCTCTTGCCACTGCTCTTCGATGGATTCGAACATCTCGTCGAAGCCCGTGACGACCAGGCTGAGGCGGGGCGTCGACGTTTCGTCGCCCGTGCTGTGCCCGGGCGTCAAGACTTCGTCACCCCCCTCACGTTCAATCCAGCCGTTGTCTGCGCAGACGCCACGTGCTGCGCCTGCTGTGGAATCGGTCGGCGAGACCATCTCGTTGGCCATCGCTCCGCCTCCTCACTGTGTGTTAGCGCAGAATGATTCGATCCGTCGGACCAACACGCTTACCGACGGCCATACCCCGCGACGTTGTCCCGCGGACGTCCCCGAGCTCGTCATCTCGATGCGAACATCTGTTCGAAAAGCCGTTCGCGCCTTGCACTCTCGCGCGAACCCGAAATGACATGACTGTGATTAGACACGCCGGACGTGTCGATGGTCAAGCGGCCGTCGCTATTCCGTTACTATCCGCGAACGCTTTCGAAGATGATCTTGAGTCGGAGTAGGGCAAATGACCAGCAACTATGGCCCGAACATCGCCCGGTCCGACAGCGCATAGGCTGTGCGGATGTGACTTCCCTTCAAGCGGACACCGAACCCGTCGGCGGGCCACGGATTGCCGTCCTGGTCGGGGGTGTCGGCGGCGCCCGCTTTCTCCAGGGCGTCCGGGAACTGCTGCCCGATGCCGATGTCTCCGCGATCGTGAACGTCGGTGACGACGTCTGGATGCATGGCCTCCGGATCTGTCCTGACCTTGATACCTGCATGTACACCCTTGGTGGCGGCATCGATACCGAGCGCGGCTGGGGCAGGCCCGCCGAGACCTGGCACGCCAAGGAAGAGCTGGCGAAGTACAACGCGCAGCCGGACTGGTTCGGCCTCGGCGATCGCGACCTCGCCACGCACCTGGTTCGAAGTGAAATGTTGCGTGCCGGGTACCCGCTGTCCGCAGTGACCGAGGCGCTCTGCAACCGGTGGCAGCCGGGCGTGAAACTGATCCCGGCAACCGACGATCGGTGTGAAACGCATGTGGTTGTGAGCGACCCGGACAACCCTGGCGAACGTAAGGCGATCCATTTCCAAGAGTGGTGGGTTCGCTATCGCGCGAACATCGAGACCCATGGATTCGCCACAATTGGGGCAGAGGACGCCAAACCCGGCCCAAATGTGATCGAGATCATAGAGTCGGCGGATGTGGTCTTGCTCGCTCCCTCGAACCCCGTGGTGAGCATCGGCGCGATCCTGGCGGTGCCCGGTATTCGCGGTGCGTTGCGTACCACCGCCGCCAAGGTGATCGGGATTTCGGGGGTGATCGACGGAAAACCGCTGCGCGGGATGGCCGACGAATGCCTGTCGGTGATCGGCGTAGAGACGACCGCCGAGGCGATCGGCCGTTACTACGGGGCCCGCTCGGCCACCGGCATTCTGGATGGTTGGCTTATCCACACCACCGATACCGCGGACGTGCCCGGTGTCGAAGTACGCAGCGTGCCGCTGCTGATGACCGATCCGCCGACCACCGCCGAGATGGTGCGGGAGGCGCTGGACCTCGCGGGAGTGAAACCGTAAATGACCATCGATCACGCGGCAGGCGAGCTGCGCATCCTGCCGATCACCGGACTACCCGAGTTCCGGCCCGGCGACGATCTCGCCCAGCACATCGCCGACCGCGCGCCCTGGCTGGCCGCCGGCGACGTGCTCGTGGTGACGAGCAAGATCGTCGCCAAGGTCGAGGGGCGCATCGTCGAGGCGCCGTTGGACCCGGAGGAGCGCGACACGATGCGCCGCGCGCTGGTCGAGCAGGAGGCGGTGCGGGTGCTCGCGCGCAAGGGCCGCACCCTGATCACCGAGAACAAGCTCGGCATCGTGCAGGCTGCGTCCGGCATCGACGGCTCCAATGTCGAACAGGGCGAACTGGTTTTGCTGCCCGCCGACCCCGACGCCAGCGCGAAGGCGTTGCGTTCGGCGCTGGCCGAGCGGCTCGGCATCCAGGTCGCCGTGGTCATCACCGACACCATGGGCCGGGCTTGGCGAAATGGCCAGACCGACACCGCGATCGGCTCCTCGGGCCTGCGCGTGCTGCACGACTACGCGGGCGCGGTGGACGGGCAGGGCAACGAGCTGCACGTCACCCAGGTGGCGATCGCGGACGAGCTGGCCGCCGCGGCGGATCTGGTGAAGGGCAAGCTCGGCGGCGTGCCGGTCGCGGTGGTGCGCGGGCTGCCGATCGCCGACGACGGGTCGAGCGCCGCGGATCTCTTGCGCGGCGGCGTCGACGACCTGTTCTGGCTCGGCACCGCCGAGGCGATCGAGCAGGGACGGCGCGAGGCGGTGCTGCTGCGCCGCTCGATCCGCCAGTTCGCCGACGCCCCGGTCGATCCCGAGCGCATCCGTGCCGCGGTCGCGGTGGCACTGACCGCGCCGGCGCCGCACCACACCCGTCCGGTGCGTTTCGTGTGGCTGCGCAAGACGGGCCTGCGTACTCGGCTGCTCGAGGCGATGGCGGACAAGTGGCGCGTCGATCTCACCGCCGACGGGCTCGAGCCCGAGCGGGTGGAGCGCCGAATCGCCCGTGGCCGAATCCTTTTCGACGCACCCGAGGTGATCATCCCGTTCTGTGTGCCGGACGGCGCGCACGACTATCCGGACGAGCGGCGGCGCGCGAACGAGCGCACCATGTTCAACGTCGCGGTCGGCGCGGCGGTGCAGGGTCTGCTCGTCGCGCTGGCCACCGAGGGGCTCGGCAGCTGCTGGATCGGCTCGACCATCTTCGCGCCGGAGATCACCCGCGACGTGCTCGGCCTCGATGATGATTGGAATCCGTTGGGCGCCATTGCCATCGGCCATCCGCTCGAGGAGCTCACGCCACGTCCGGTGCCCGGCTCGGGTTTCGGCCTGGTCGAATTGTGACCGCGGATTCGCTGCACGCGTCGGCCACGGTATTGCTCGAAACCTGGTCTCCTGCCGAAGGTTCCGACCAATCGCTGCGGCAGGCGATGCTCGCCTTCCTCGGGTCGGCGCCGCGCGGCTGCCTGCGCGAGCACGTGCCGGGGCACATCACCGCCTCGGCGGTGGTCTTCTCGCACGACGCGCGCGAGGTGCTGCTGACCCTGCATCCTCGGGTCGGCAGCTGGGTCCAGCTCGGCGGCCACTGCGAGGAGGGCGACGACACGGTGGCCGGGGCCGCGCTGCGCGAGGCGACCGAGGAGTCCGGCATCGACGGGCTCCGGCTGGAGCCGGAACTGTATGGCGCGCAGGCGCATCCGATCACCTGCTCGCTGGGCGTGCCGACCAGGCATCTCGATCTGCTGTTCCGGATCACCGCGCCCGCGGGCGCCGTCCCGGTGCGTAGCGCGGAGTCCACCGACCTGCGCTGGTGGCCGGTCGGCGCGCTGCCCGCGAACGCCGACGTGCTGCTGCGGTAACACCCCTCGACAACCGACACCCCGGTCCGGCGCTGCGCCGACCGGGGTGTTTGCGTCTGCGCCGCTCATATCGCTTTACAAATGAGCAGATTTGTCTAGACAAACGACAAATCGATCTCTATCGTCCATTTCAGAGGTAATGCACGTCACACGCGACGTGCCGCTTTTGGATTGGAGACAACGATGTCGACAGCAGCCGACACGTCCGCGCAGCCGGTGTCCACCCCGGACTGGCGCGATCGCAAGCGTTATATGTGGCTGTGGGGATTGTTCGCCCCGACCGGCCTTTTCACGATCGGCATCCCACTGATCCTGGCGCTCAACGCTATTGGCTGGCATCGGCTGGCCCAGGTGCCGTTCTGGCTCGGGCCTATTCTGGTGTACATCCTGATTCCGTTGGCGGACATCTTCTTTGGTCCCGACGGTGACAATCCACCGGACGAGGTGATGGAGTACCTGGAGCAGGACAGGTACTATCGCTATCTCACCTATCTGTATTTGCCGTTCCAGTACGCCTCGCTGATCATGGCCTGCTATTTGATCACCGCCGACCAGGTGAGCTGGCTGGGCTTCGACGGCGGCCTGCACTTGGTCGACAAGATCGGCCTGGCGATCACCGTCGGCATGCTCGGCGGCATCGGCATCAATACCGCACATGAATTGGGGCACAAGAAGGTTCAGCTGGAGCGCTGGCTGTCCCGGATCGCGCTGGCCCAGTCCTTCTACGGGCATTTCTATATCGAGCACAATCGCGGCCATCACGTACGCGTCGCGACGCCGGAGGATCCGGCGAGTTCTCGTGTCGGCGAAAGCTTCTGGGCCTTCTGGCCGCGCACCGTGTGGGGCAGCCTGACGTCATCGTTGCGGTTGGAGAAGACGCGCCTTGCGCGGCTGGACAAGAAATGGTGGAGTCCGAAAAATGAGGTGCTGAGCGCGTGGCTGATGTCGGCGGTGCTGTACGCGGTTCTGATCGCGGTATTCGGGATCGCCCTGCTGCCATACCTGGTGCTGCAGGCGGTGATCGGCTTCAGCCTGCTAGAGGCGGTCAACTACCTGGAGCACTACGGTCTTGTCCGGCAACGCACTTCGTCGGGCCGGTACGAGCGGCCCGCCCCGGTGCACAGCTGGAACAGTGACCACATCGTTACCAACATCTTCCTGTACCACCTGCAGCGGCACAGCGACCACCACGCCTACCCGACCCGGCGTTACCAGACGCTGCGCAGCTGGGACGGTGCGCCGAACCTGCCGAGCGGCTACGCCAGCATGATCCTGCTCGCCTACTTCCCGCCGCTGTGGCGCCGGGTGATGGACAAGCGGGTGCTCGCGCACTATCACGGGGACATCACGCGTGCGAACATCCACCCGGCCAAGCGGGACAAGGTCATTGCCCGCTACCGAGGCGGTGTCGTGACCGGCGAGGTGCAGGCATGAATAAGTTTCGCTGCCCCGTCTGTGATTACGTCTACGACGAGGCCAAAGGTGCGCCGCACGAGGGATTTCCCGCCGGAACGCCGTGGACGGAAATTCCGGACGACTGGGCCTGTCCGGACTGTGGTGTCCGGGAAAAGATCGACTTCGATCAGGTGGAAGCTGTCAAATGAAGAACGACTTCAAACTTTTTCAGTGTATTCAATGCGGTTTCGAATACGACGAGGCCAAGGGCTGGCCGGAGGACGGGATCGTGGCGGGTACCCGCTGGGACGATATCCCCGACGACTGGACCTGTCCGGACTGCGGCGCGGCCAAGGCCGACTTCTACATGGTCGAAATAGAACGGTCGTGAGGTTTTGACTGCGGGAACCGCCCGTGACAGTCTCGCCGGTATGCCGCGCTCCGGAACCCGCATCCCCTATCAGGAGGCGGCGCGTGAACTCTTGCGCGCCTCCGTCCTCGGGGCGATGCGCGACCTGCTCACCGAACGGGACTGGTCCAAGATCACCCTCGGTGATGTGGCGGCCAAGGCCGGGGTCAGCAGGCAAACGCTCTACAACGAGTTCGGTTCCCGCAGTGGCCTCGCGCAGTCCTACGCGCTGCGCCTGGCCGACGATCTGGTCGATCACGTGGACGCGGCCATCACCGGCAATGTCGGTGATGTGCGCGCGGCGTTCCGTGAGGGAATGACCAATTTCTTTGTTGACGCCGCCGCCGATCCCCTGGTGCAATCACTGCTCGCCGGTGAGGTGAAATTGGATCTGCTGCGGCTCATCACCCTCGATGCTGGGCCGTTGCTCGACCAAGCGACCGCTCGACTGTCACTGGCTTTTCAGCACAGCTGGGTGTCGGCGACCGCGGCCGAATCGGATGTCATCGCGCACGCGCTCGTCCGCATCGCGATGAGCTACATCCCCACGCCGCCGGATCCGGGACGCGACGCACCGGGTGACTTGAGTGCGTTGCTGAGTCCGTACGTCGAGGCGATTCTGGCGGCCCGGATCGATCACTGATCGAACTCCCAAGAAGGCCAGTCTGTTTGCACTAAGTAAGCCAGTACTTCAAGCACATGTGAGCCCGCTTAAAAACCAACTGCCATGGATGTAACCCTCATCACGTTTCGGCCTCCAAGTTCTGCGAATCGGCCGTACAGTCTGGAACTATTCTCGTACATCGGAGTTAGGGTTCCTATTTAGCGGGGCAAACGTGCAAACGGTTGGCAAACCGGCGGTATCTACAGATCCCAAACGTCACTTATGGGTTTTCGGCTTGATCGCTCCACTGAGCGCTCTCTTGCCCTCGCAACTCGTGTTGCAAACGGGCGCAAAGGTGTTCTGGTGGATCGGTCCGATCATCGTGTTGATCGTCATCCCGGTCCTGGACTGGGTTGTCGGCGAGGACGGCACCAATCCGCGCGATGAGGATTACGAGTTGCTGAGCAACGACCGGTACTACCGGTGGTGCACTTATCTTTTCCTTCCTGTTCAACTGCTCGGCCTGCTCATCGCCTGCGCCATGTGGGCCGGGCACGAGCTGAGCATCGTCGACAAGCTGGGCTTGGCGGCCACGCTCGGCTTCGTCAGCGGCATCGGCATCAACGCCGCGCACGAGCTCGGCCATCGCGTCGAGCATGCGGAGCGCTGGCTGGCCAAGGTCGCGCTGGCGCAGTCGTTCTATGGACATTTCTTCGTAGAGCACAACCGCGGACATCACGTGCGGGTGGCGACTCCGGAGGACCCGGCCAGCGGCCGGCTCGGCGAGACGCTGTGGGAGTTCCTGCCGCGCAGTGTGTTCGGCAGCTTCCGCTCGGCCATCGAGCTGGAGCGGGTGCGGCTGGAGCGAAAAGGCCTGCGCTGGTTCAGCGTGCACAACCACATCCTGCAGGCGTGGTCGATGAGCATCGTGCTGTTCGGCACGATGATGGCGATCTTCGGTATCAGCATCCTGCCCTGGCTGATACTGCAGGCCGTGATCGGCGCCTCGCTGCTGGAGACGGTGAACTTCATCGAGCACTACGGCTTGCTGCGGGCCAAGCGCCCGAACGGGAACTACGCGCGCTGCTCGCCGCGGGACAGCTGGAACAGCGATCGGTTGGTCACCAACATCTTCCTGTTCCATCTGCAGCGGCACAGCGATCACCACGCCAATCCCGGCCGCAGGTACCAGACGCTGCGCAGTTCGATGCAGGCGCCGCAGTTGCCCGCCGGGTACGCGACGATGATCCTGTTCGCGATCGTGCCGCCGGTGTGGCGGGCGATCATGGACCATCGGGTGCTCGAGCACTACGACGGCGATATCACCAAGGCGAATATCCATCCGCGCAAGCGCCGCCGCCTGCTGGAGCAGTACGGCACCGTCGCGACGCTGACGGCTGCGGCCCAGGCGAATGCGGCGCAGGCGAATGCGGCGCAGGCGGGTTCGGCCACCGCGCAGCACAATTCGGCCACAGCGCAGCAGGATTCGGCGGAGTCCGACGTGCCGGAGTCCGGCGCCGCGTAGCTCCCCGGCTGCCCCGGCTCAGCGGTGGTAGGCAGGAGGCAGGGGCAAACCCTTCTCCTGCAATACCTCCCGCATGCGGTCGGGGTAGTCGGTGATCACGCCGTCCACGCCGGCATCCAGCTGCGCGGCGATGGTGGCTTTGTCGTTCACCGTCCACGGGATCACCCGCAGGTCGAGCTCGTGCGCGCGCCCGACGTAAGCCTTGTCCGCGACCAAGCCGAAGCCGGGTTCGCCCGCCTTCTTGCCGTACGGGGCCGAGTAACCGGGCGAGGCGGCATTGGCGCCCAGCGCCTTCACCGCGCCGAGCGGATCGCTCGCGAAGTCCTCGTAGCGGATCGGGCCGAGCCACTTCGAGCCGGCGACGAACGTGGTGTCGTCATAGAGCGCCACCGTCGGGATCGCCGGATTCGCCTTGCGCACCAGCGGAAGTGACCGCCAGTCGAAGCTCTGGATATCGACATTGCCGGTCTCGCCCGCCGCGGCGACCGTGCTCAGGATGACGTCGACGAACTCCTGCGGCGTCGCCGACTGCTCGGGGTGTTCGGCCTCCACCTTGGTCTCGATGTTGTAGCGCAGGTGCGCGCCACGGTAGGTCTTCACCAGATCGAACAGCGCGGGCAGCGTGGCTATCCGGTTGCCGGGCACCGCCTGCTGGCCGGGGAAATCGGTGAGGGTCTTGCCGCAGTCCAGCGTCTGGGTCTGCGCGTAGGTCAGGTCGTGCACCAGCTTGCCCACGTAGGGGAACTGCGGATCGTCCGGCACTGCGGGCGCGGTGTCCGCGCACTTGGTCGCGAGCACGGTCGGGTCGTGCCAGATCATCGGCATTTTGTCCTTGGTGAGCACGATGTCCAGTTCCAGCGTGCTCACGCCGAGTTCGATCGCCTTGGTGAAGCCGGCCAGCGATTCCTCGACGGTGAGACCGCGTCCGCCGCGGTGCGCCTGCAGCTCCACCGTTCGCGGCGCGGTAGCCGGTGACGAGTCGGATCGGCTGTCGCAGGCGGCGCTCACACCGAGGACGAGGGACCCGGCGACAGCGGCCGTGACTATGGCGCGGAGGTTCGGCATCGCGCCAAGCTAGCAAGGGTGAGTACGGTGTACCCATCCGCCGCGCCAGCGATTAACCTTGCGTGTTGGTACCGACATTCCAGGAGAGGCAGACAGAGGCTATGACGACCTCAGAACTTGGCGCCCGAACTGAACTCACCGCCGATGTCCGTAATGGCATCGACTTCAAGGTGGCAGATCTGGCGTTGGCCGAATTCGGCCGCAAGGAGATCCGGCTCGCCGAGCACGAGATGCCCGGCCTGATGGCGCTGCGCCGCGAATACGCCGAGGTGCTGCCGCTACGCGGTGCCCGTATCTCCGGCTCGCTGCACATGACCGTGCAGACCGCCGTGCTGATCGAGACCCTGGTCGCACTCGGCGCCGAGGTCCGCTGGGCCTCGTGCAACATCTTCTCCACCCAGGATCACGCCGCGGCCGCCATCGTGATCGGCCCGCACGGCACCATCGACGAGCCCAAGGGCACCCCGGTCTTCGCCTGGAAGGGCGAGACCCTGGAGGAGTACTGGTGGGCCGCCGAGCAGATGCTCACCTGGCCGAACGAACCCGCCAACATGATCCTCGACGACGGCGGTGACGCCACCATGCTCGTGCTGCGCGGCGCGCAGTTCGAGAAGGCGGGCGTGGTGCCGCCGGCGGACGAGAGCCACTCGGCCGAGTACACGGTGTTCCTGAACCTGCTGCGCGAGCGCTTCGAGTCTGACAAGGGCAAGTGGAGCGCCATCGCCGATTCGGTGCAGGGCGTCACCGAGGAGACCACCACCGGCGTGCTGCGGCTGTACCAGTTCGCCGCCGCGGGTGAGCTGGTGTTCCCGGCGATCAACGTCAACGACTCGGTCACCAAGTCCAAGTTCGACAACAAGTACGGCACCCGCCACTCGCTGATCGACGGCATCAACCGCGGCACCGATGTGCTCATCGGCGGCAAGAAGGTGCTGATCTGTGGCTACGGCGACGTCGGCAAGGGCTGTGCGGAATCGCTTGCCGGACAGGGCGCCCGGGTGCAGGTCACCGAGATCGACCCGATCAACGCGCTGCAGGCGCTGATGGACGGCTACGACGTGGTCACCGTGGACGGCGCGATCGCCGACGCCGACATCGTCATCACCTCCACCGGCAACAAGGACATCATCACCCTCGACCACATGAAGGCGATGAAGGATCACTCGATCCTCGGCAATATCGGTCACTTCGACAACGAGATCGACATGGCCGGCCTGGAGCGCTCCGGCGCGACCCGGATCAACATCAAGCCGCAGGTCGACGAGTGGACCTTCAAGGAGTCCGGCAAGTCGATCATCGTGCTGTCCGAGGGGCGCCTGCTGAACCTGGGCAACGCCACCGGACACCCGTCGTTCGTGATGTCCAACAGCTTCTCCAACCAGGTGATCGCGCAGATCGAACTGTGGACCAAGCCGGACGAATACGACAACGAGGTCTACCGCCTGCCCAAGCACCTCGATGAGAAGGTCGCCAAGATCCACGTCGAGGCGCTCGGCGGCGAGCTGACCAAGCTCACCAAGGATCAGGCCGAGTACATCGGCGTCGACGTCGACGGCCCGTACAAGCCGGAGCACTACCGCTACTGAGACCTGTTGTCCTGCCGGTCCTTTCGGACCGGCAGGACGGTCTTATCGGCTGAGGTCAGAGCTGGCAGGTCGGGCTCGGGTGCAGCAGCCAGCACAGGATCGAACCGGGGTAGGCCGACCCGCTCGCGCTACCGCTGTCGGCGACGGCGGCCGAACCCGCGCACCGGCTCGCGGCGATCGGCCACTAACCTGCTGCGCATGGGTGCATTGGTTGCGGTGGAGGGCCTCGATGGCGCAGGCAAGCGCACGCTGATCGATGCGGCCGCCGGCGAATTACGCACGCGCGGATTGCGTGTGCAAACGATGGCCTTTCCGCGTTATGGACAATCCGTGCATGCCGATCTGGCGGCCGAGGCGCTGCGCGGCGGTCACGGCGATCTGGCCGAGTCGGTCAACGGCATGGCCCTGATGTTCGCACTCGATCGGGCGGGGGCCGGCGACGAGCTGTCGAAGCTCTTGGCCGACAACGACATCGTGGTGCTCGACCGCTATGTCGCGTCCAATGCGGCGTATTCGGCGGCTCGGCTCGAACAATCGGACGACGGCGAAATCGTGCGCTGGGTGGGGGAATTGGAATTCGGGCGGTTCGCACTGCCGGTGCCCGCGCTGCAGGTGTTGCTCGACGTGCCGACCGAGGTCGCGGCCGAGCGGGCGCGCCGGCGCGGTGAACTCGACGACAGCCGGGCACTCGACGCGTACGAACGCGACGGCGGACTGCAGCACCGCACCGGCGCGGTGTACCGTGGGCTCGCTCAACGGAACTGGTATGGGCCGTGGTGGATATTCCGATCCGGTGACGATCCAGCCACGCTGGCTGCGCGATTGGCCGATTTGATTACCCGCTAGGGTTAGATGTGCGGCGGGTTCACACCAGTGTTGGCGTGGCAGCCCGATCCTGGCCTGGGAGATGACAACATAGTAATTATGAAGCCGAAGATTCTGGTCGTCGACGACGATATGGCACTCGCAGAGATGCTCACGATCGTCTTGCGCGGGGAAGGGTTCGACCCGCATGTGGTCGGCGACGGCACACAGGCCCTGGCGGCGGTTCGCGAGATCCGCCCCGATCTGGTGCTGCTGGACCTGATGCTGCCCGGCATGAACGGCATCGATGTATGCCGCGTGCTGCGGGCCGATTCCGGGGTACCGATCGTGATGCTCACCGCGAAGACCGACACGGTCGACGTGGTGCTCGGACTCGAGTCAGGTGCCGACGATTACATCGTCAAACCGTTCAAGCCGAAGGAACTCGTCGCGAGGGTGCGCGCTCGATTGCGCCGCACCGAGGACGAGCCCGCCGAGCTGTTGTCCATCGCCGACATCGTGATCGATGTGCCCGCGCACAAGGTGACTCGTGGCGGCGCGCAGATCTCGCTGACGCCGCTCGAGTTCGATCTGCTTGTCGCGCTGGCGCGTAAGCCGCGTCAGGTGTTCACCCGCGAGGTGCTGCTCGAACAGGTCTGGGGCTACCGGCATGCCGCCGATACCCGACTGGTGAACGTGCATGTGCAGCGGCTGCGCGCCAAGGTCGAGAAGGATCCCGAGAATCCGGAGATCGTGTTGACCGTGCGCGGCGTCGGTTACAAGGCCGGACCGCCGTGATCGGTCGCGGTGCGCGACTCGTGGCAGCGTTCGTGCGGACGGAGGCATCGAGCGCCGACGAGGCGTGGCAGTGACCGATCGCTCCAGAAATCAACTGGAGCGGCGACTGGCCGCGGTGGGGGCCCGGTTCACCGAACTGGGCACGCTGCTCGGCCACCTGTGGCAGCGGTCGCTGCAACTGCGGGTCGCGGTCTCGACGATCACCCTGTCGTTGATCGTGATCACGATTCTCGGTGTGGTGCTGACCGATCAGATCACCAACCGGATGCTGGACACCAAGATCAACGCGGCGGTCGAGGAGATGGGCCGCGCGCGCAACGCGGTGCATCAGCAACTGGTCGGCTCGCACGACACCAGCGCCCAACTGAAAGAGGCGCGCAACGCGTTGTCCAGCGACGGCAGCCCGCAGACCGGCGTCGCGGGCAGTTACGACGTGGCGCTGGTGATGATGGGCAGCGGCCAGACGGAGCTCAACGCGGGCCCGATTCAGGACGTGCCCAACGAGCTGCGCAACTTCGTCCGGCGCGGACAGGTCAGCCGCCAGTTCACCACCGTCTCGGACTCGAGCGGGTATCACGGGCCCGCCTTGATCATCGGCAGCCCGAGCACCGAAGTGCCCACGCTGGAGATCTATCTCATCTTCCCGCTGGCCAGCGAGGCGCGCAGTCTGTCGCTGATGCGCGGCACCATGCTGATCGGCGGCATCGTGCTGCTCGTTCTGCTTGCCGCCATCACCGCGCTGGTGACGCGGCAGGTGGTGCTGCCGATTCGGTCGGCGGCGCGGATCGCCGGTCGTTTCGCCGACGGCAGGCTCAAGGAACGCATGCTGGTGCGCGGCGAGGACGACATGGCGCGGCTGGCGCAGGCGTTCAACGAGATGGCCGAGAGCCTGTCCAACCAGATCACCCAGCTGGAGGAATTCGGAAACCTGCAGCGCCGGTTCACCTCTGACGTCAGCCACGAGCTGCGCACCCCGTTGACCACCGTGCGAATGGCCGCGGACCTGATCCACGGCAGCAGTGACGATCTGGATCCGGCGCTGGCCCGCAGCGCGGAACTGTTGGTCAACGAGCTGGACCGGTTCGAGGGCCTGCTCAACGACCTGCTCGAGATCAGCCGCCACGACGCGGGCGTCGCCGAGCTGCAGGTCGAATCGCTGGACGTGCGGATGTGCGCGCGTGCGGCCATCTCGACGGTGCGCCACCTGGCCAAGGACGCCGGTGTCGAGGTCGTCATCGATCTGCCGGAGGACCCGCTGGTCGCCGAGGTCGATCCGCGCCGGGTCGAGCGGGTGCTGCGGAATCTGCTCGCCAACGCCATCGATCACAGCGAGGGCAAGCCGGTGCTGATCCGGATGCGCGGCGACGGCGACGCCAACGCGGTGTCCGTGGTGGTGCGCGACCAGGGCGTCGGCCTGCGGCCCGGCGAGGAGAAGCTGGTGTTCAACCGGTTCTGGCGCTCCGATCCGTCCCGGATGCGCCGTTCCGGCGGCACCGGCCTCGGTCTGTCGATCAGCGTGGAGGACGCGAACCTGCACGAAGGCAGGCTGGAAGCCTGGGGCGAGGTCGGTATCGGTGCGAGCTTCCGGCTGACGCTGCCGCTGGTGCGCGGCAAGAAGCTCGGCGCGAGCCCGCTCTCGCTGGAACCCATTCGCAAGCAGGCCGTCGTCCGGCAGGTCGAACTGGAGGTCGTGCCGAATTCGGCTGAGCCGGAACCGGATACGACGCCGGGCGACGGCGCGGCGGCACCGGCGAACGGGAACGGGTCGTCGGCGGGCACGCCGTCGCAGGCGGGTGCCGACGCGGTGCCGAAATCGGGAGACGTACCGTCATGAGTCGGCGTCACCCGCCCGGCCAGCGCCAATCCGATGCGCAGCTCCGACGGGGCGCCGCGTCCCGGGGAAGGGGTTTCATGAGCAGGCGTGCCGGTTCGGCGACGAGGCAGCGGCTGTTCGCGTGCGGCGCGGCGGCCCTCGCGGCGCTGGTCGTGCTCTCCGGGTGCGCGAGCCTGCCGGAATCCTCGGCGCCGCAGGCGCTCGGCACCATCAACCGCGAGCCGACCTCGGAGGGACCGCCCGCCCCCATCCAGGGACGCGATCCCGATCTGCTGCTGCGCGACTTCCTGCTGGCCACCGCCGACCCGACCAATCGGCACCTGGCGGCCCGCCAGTACATGACCCCGTCGGCCGCCGCGCAGTGGGACGATTCCGCGGGCACCACGATCGTGGAGAAGCCGGATACCTTGCGCGAGTCGCGCACCGGCGACAAGGCGACCTATCGGATCCGGGCGCGCAAGGTCGCCGACCTGGACAGCAACGGCGCGTACCGGGCCTCGGCCGACCCGCCGCTGGAAAACAAGATCGAGATGACCAAGGTCAACGACGAATGGCGCATCGACGAGCTGCCCGACGGTGTGGTGATGGACGCGATCGCGTTCGGCAAGTCGTACCGGCGCTATGTGCTCTACTTCGTCGATCCGACCAGTAGCGTCGTCGTCCCGGACCTGCGCTGGGCCGCCGTGCCCAAGGCACAGCTGACCCAGCGGCTGCTCGGCATGCTCGGCGAGGGCACCCAGCCCGCGCTCGCCCCGGTGCTGCGCAACGAGCTGGCCGCGCCGATCACCCTGCGCGGCCCCATCACCAAGGCCAACGGCGATCCGGACGAGGTCGGCGTCGGGCTCGGCGGGGTGAAGATCGACTTCGCCGGCGCCTCGGCGCTCAACCCGCACGATCGCGAGTTACTCGCCGCGCAGGTGGTGCTCACCCTGGCGGGCGCGGACGTGCCCGGCCCGTATGTGCTGCTCGCCGACGGCAAACCGTTCGACGATCGGTTCACCGGCAGCGGCTGGTCGGTCGCCGACGTGCAGCAGTACAGCCAGCCGACGCTGGGCAACACTCAGGTCGGCCTGCACGCGCTGCGCGGTGGCGCGCTGGTGCAGGTGCCGGAGAACAACGCGCCCATCGCGCCCGCACCCGGTTACTTCGGGACCGTGAACAACCTGCTGTCCGCGGCGCTTTCGCCGGACAGTCAGCTGGTCGCCGGCGTCGCCGATACCGGACGGCCTGCGGAACCGCCGCGCACCCTGATGATCGGCACCTACGGCGGCAACGCGATTCCGGTGCTGGCGGGCAACAGCATCACCCGGCCGTCCTGGAACATCGACGGCACTGCCGCGTGGGCGGTCATCGATGGCGAGCGGGTGATCCGTGCGGTCAACGATCGGACTACCAACACCGTCTCGATACAAGATGTGGACACCTCGGCGCTCACCGCCGCCGGATCGGGCTCGACCTTCCGTGCGCCCATCACCGAGCTGCGGATCTCCCGTACCGGCGTGCGGGCCGCGTTGATCGCCGACGGGAAAGTTTATGTCGCGGTGGTCATTCCGAAGCCGGGCGGCGGTTTCGCGCTGGCCTCGCCGCTGCCGGTCGGCGTCAATTCGAGTGCGGCCGCCGTGTCGTTGTCGTGGTTCGGCAGCGACCGGTTGATCATCTCCAGGGAGGGCAATGTCGACCCGGTCGGCACCGTGTCGATCGACGGCTCGCAGCCGATCCCGCAGACCAGCCGGAACCTGACGGCGCCGGTGCGCCAGGTCAGTGCCACCCCCGAACATCAGTACGCCGCCGATTCTCGTGCGGTGCTGGAGCTGACCAGTAATCCGGACGGCGGCGAGCCGTACTGGCGTGAGGTGCCGGGGCTCGGCGCGAACGCCGTCCCGGTGCTGCCGGGCTGAGTCCGTTCGGACAGTGTAAATCGTTCTGCTGCAACGGAATCAGAGGTTTGCCGGGTTGCGTCCGCTGACCTTGTCGGTGGGTGCGCGCACACTCGGGCGATGCGGACCCTGCTGGATCTGATCCTGCCCGCCGCCTGTGCGGGCTGCCGCGGCGCCGGTACCGGCTGGTGCGCCGAATGCGCGGCGGCACTCGCGGGTCCGCCGACGCGAGTGTGGCCGCGGACCGATCCGGGGGTGCCGTGCTGGGCGCTCGGGCCGTACGCAGGGCCGGGGCGGCGGGCGGTGCTCGCCGCCAAGGAGGACGGGCGCCGCGATCTGGCCGAGCCGCTCGGGCTGGCGCTCGCCGGTGCACTCGCGCGTTTACGGGCCGGGGATCGGCCACTCCTGCTGGTGCCCGCGCCGAGCCGGAAGGTCGCGGCGCGCAGGCGCGGCGGCGATCCGGTGCTGCGGATGGCGCGGGTAGCCGCGAGTTGGCTGCCTGATAGCCAGGTGGTATCTCTGTTGCGGGTGTGGTGGGGTGTGCGTGATTCGGTGGGCTTGACGTCCGGTGAGCGGGCTCACAATCTTGGTGGTCGTGTCACCACACTACCCGGCCGCGGAGCCGGGCCGCGGATGCCGGAAAACGCCGAGGTAGTGCTGGTCGACGACGTGCTGACAACCGGTGCGACGGCCCGCGAGTCGGTGCGCGCGCTGGCTCGGATCGGCCTGCGGCCACACGCCGTACTGGTTACCTGTGCTGCTTGACTCCGGGAAATTTGCGTGAACACTGGCGCACTCCCCGATGTCGTACTAGCGTCGCGATCACACACCCGAACCGGGAGTTTGGAGGTGGCGCCTCGGACATCATGTGCCGAGAGATCGTCGATCGGCACGGCTCATTCCCGCCGCACGCACGTTGTCTGTGCGGCCATATTCGGGAGGTACGCGTGACGACTTCTTCACGACCTTCAGTGCAAGACGCCGCTCCTTCGGTGTTGGATGACAGCACCTTGGACGTGACCGAACAATCCCTTGCGGACCAGACCAAGACGCCCCGCGCGGACGTCGTGGTCAAGGGTCGCAATGTCGAAGTTCCGGATCATTTTCGAATCTATGTCGCGGAGAAACTCTCCCGGCTCGAACGTTTCGATCCGTCCATATTCATTTTCGACGTAGAGCTGTTCCACGAGCGAAATCGTCGGCAGCGCAAGAGTTGTCAGCGGGTGGAGATCACCGCGCGCGGCAAGGGCCCGATCGTCCGGGCCGAGGCCTGCGCCGACAGTTTCTACGCCGCGCTCGAGTCGGTGACGGCGAAGCTGGAGAGCCGCCTGCGCCGCACCAAGGATCGCCGCAAGGTGCACTACGGAGACAAGACCCCGGTATCCGTGGCCCAGGCGACCGCTGATCTGGTGGACGACTCGCTCTTCGTCGAGCCGAACGGAAACGGCGCGGGCACCGCGCACGACCACCCGGACGGCGACGCGCGCCGCCGCCCCGACGAACTGCTGGAAAACTCCGAATACGCGGCCGGACCCGGCCATATCGTTCGCACCAAGGTGCACACCGCCACCCCGATGTCCGTCGACGACGCCCTCTACCAGATGGAACTCGTCGGCCATGACTTCTTCCTCTTCCAAGACCGAGAGACCGACCGACCGTCGGTTGTCTATCGTCGGCACGCCTTCGACTACGGCCTCATCCGGCTCGCATAGTCCAGGGTTCCCACCCCATCCGCCGCTCCGGGCAGTCAACGCTCGAGTTGGGTGCCCGGAGACCTGCTTCGGTCGAAGTGATCAATTCACCGCCTAGGCACGGCTTCGTCGCGAATTACGTAAGACCCGTTGTCGCCGTGGATGTTTCGCGTTTGGACCAAGCCCGTGCGAGGTCGAGCAGGCGACGTATGTCCGAGTCGATATCGCTCGACGGTGCGCCGAAGCGATCGGCGACACGCGATGCCGTGGCCGGTGTGACGCCGTTGCGTTTGGCCGTGATGGCCTGCCGCAGCTGCCTGGCGTAGCGCGCACTGCTCGGCGGTCCGGGTTCCGCCGGATGATCAGCGGGTAGGTACCGGTGCAGCTGCATCAGTGCGTCGCGGATCTCGACGGTCATCCGGAGCAGGCGGGCGTCCGGCGGGACCGAACCCGTTGCGGGAAGCACGATTTCGGGCACCGCCGCGGTGAGATCGCGCCACAGCGGCCGCAGTCGGCGGCAGTGCCGCCCGGCTCGGTCCCAGCCGGTGCGCGCCGACAACAGCTCGGCCAGCGGGACGGCCAGCATCGCCGCCAGCACGAACACCGTGCCGAAATTCGGTGCGGCCCAACGGGTCAGGTGCGGATCCTCGGCTTGCCAATGCCCGGTGTGCCGGGCGATCGAGCTGAC
The DNA here is from genome assembly GCF_042727395.1 of Nocardia sp. NPDC060255. Classification (NCBI taxonomy): domain Bacteria; kingdom Bacillati; phylum Actinomycetota; class Actinomycetes; order Mycobacteriales; family Nocardiaceae; genus Nocardia; species Nocardia sp. NPDC060255. The sequence continues at coordinate 30,756 of NZ_JBHXAU010000043.1, forward strand.
CAGGCCGGCGGCCGCGATGAACGGCGCGGCCAGCAGGGCGGAGAAGACGACGCGTTCATACCGCGTCACGTCGCCGCCGCGCAGTTCGCGCAGGCCGACCCGCCAGACCAGCGTGCCCACCGCGAGCAGCGGAATCCACATCACCGCCGACACCACGAACTCCTGCCAGCTACTGTCCTGGCCGAGCAGCGTCCCGGCCCGCCGATAGGGCGTACCGATGATCAGGATCAGCAGCACGGATGCGGCGGCGGCCAGGTCGAGATAGCGCTGGCGGCGCGTGGCACGGCGCGGGTCCGTGCCGGCCCACCGCATCGCGGCGCCGCAGAGGCTCGCGATGGCGAGCATGGTGGCGCCCATCGACAGCTGATGCAGCAGACTGCCGAACCGCGGCGCGATGCCCCGCTCGAGCAGCACCAGTGACAGCGCGGTCCAGGCCAGCGTGCGGTTGAGCAGGCGGTCGATCGCGGTGCGGTTGAGCAGCGCGACGCGTCCGAGGACCACCGCCACGACGAAGACGATCACCGGCACCGCGAGCAGCGCGGGGACGGGCGAGCTCACCGACGGCGGTCGCGGAAGAAGGTCCGGTGTAGCAACGAGTCTCGGCGCGGTGGCCGCATGGCGTGCAGCATGACCATGTCGGCGAAGGTTTCGGCATCGCGTTCGCGGGTGGTGCCGTAGTCGGTGCGGCCGAGGACGTGCGCGATGGATTCCGGCGAGATCGACGGCAGCAGTTCGGCGACCGCGGCCACCGTCGGCGTGCTCGGCGCGGGGTCGCCGTCGGTCGGCTGCTCCGGGCCGTGACCGAGCAGCATGTGGCCGAGCTCGTGCACGATGATGTGCTCGGCGTGCCACTCGGTGGTGTCCGCGCCGTAGACGATGACATCGCTGTCCTGCTTGGCGATCCACAGTCCGCTGCCGGTGCCGCATCCGGTGCCCGCGAGCAGCGCGGTATCGATCGGCAGCAGGGTGATGCTCCGGCCGCGATACTGCGCGACGTCGTCGAGATAGCTCGACAGATCCCACGGGTGCGGAATCGGTACGTCCCGGGTCAGGTTCCGGAACCGGGCCTGCATGGCCATGCGATCGATCTCCTACAGCAAGCTCGTTGCCCCCGTGTAGGTAGCGATATTACCGACTCGGCGGTACGGGGCGATCGGTGCTCTCGATGATCCTGGCGAGAATCGACTGATCGATGTTGGAACCGCGCAGCGCGATGCTGGAGACATTGGCATCGCGCATGGTCGCGAGCAGCTCGAGCTCGCGGTCGATGGCCGCGGCCGCCGGTCCCGTGGTGGTGAGGTAGTCGGCGGCCACCCCGAAGGTCTGCGCGATGGCCGCGAGCAGCTCCGGTTCGACTGCGCCAGCGGCGTTCTCGCCGTCGAATTCGCCGCTGCGTAGTCGCTCGAGCTGGCTGGCCGGGACGGTCCGGCGTAGGTAGTCGCTCGCCAGTTCGGCCACCGTCGCATTGCTGCGCTCCGGCGCGGAGCGTGGATGCATCACCGCGAAGAGCCGGTTGATCTTGTGACTCAGCGTGAGTTTCCCGTTGGCCCGCGCGTCCTCTGCCATCTCGGTCACCTCAGTGCCCACCGTTTCGGCTCGCGGTCGTCGCCAGGTTGGCAGCCAGCCAGCGTGCCTGGAATTGACCTTCTGTCGCAGCATCCACGTCCTCCGAGCGTCCCGCCAGCCAGCGCCGGTAGCGCCGTTCCTGTAGTTCGGTCGCGTCGCTGGCTTCGGCGGGCACCTCGAGCAGGTGCGCGAACGCCATTTCGACGAGGGGGTGCAGCACTCGGCCCGGGCCGCCGTTGCGTTCCAGCATGGTGGTCGCGTAACGCGCGGACAGGGTGGAGACCACCCGGTTGAGTTCGCCGATCGCGGCGACCAGTTGCGGATCGGTCGCGTTGCCCTTTTCGACGGCGTCGTTGAGCCGGCCCGCGGTCGCGAGAAGGCCGGTGAGGTCGGCGATTTCGAAGCGGATCGAGTCGGGACCGGCCACGACGGACTCGCCGGGGTGGCGGGCGGGCGGCGCGGGGTCGGCGACCGCGGGGGTGCCGCCCGCATAGGTTCGCGCGGCACTGCCCGGCAGCCAGCGCAGCGGCGCGTCGAGTTTGTTCAGCGTGGTCGTGCTGATCGCTGCGTCGCCGTCCTCGATCTTGCGAATCGTCGGTGCCGATGGCCCGCCGAGATCGCCGATCTGTAACTGCGTGAGTCCGAGCTCGTCCCGGCGCTCCTTGATGATTCGGCCGAATCTCTTCTGGCGCCGCGACAGCTCCGAAGGGCTATGCATAGTGCACTCAAGGGTAGGCGCGACCAGGGGCAAAGGCAAACCAATAGAAAGTGTTTGAAAAATTAGTAGCAATATTGCTACTGTTCTGATGCGCCGAGTCGCCGCCGACTTCGGTTTCTGGAGAGCGTTCCGAGACGGGCAGGGGCGTTCGTCGGGACGGGCGCCTCCGGTCTGTTGCGCAACGGCGCGTGACAGGCCGGAACCAGCGACGATGGAGGGGATCGCCGCTGCGCACGGGATCACCGTCGGCGAAGGGGGTCGACGGTGAACTTACTATGGAGTAAGTTTGGTGGTCATAGATCTCTCGAAAGGAAATCGCATGGCCACCAAGGCTGCTCGCCGTGCCGTTATCGTGTCCGGTGCGCGTACGCCGTTCGTGCGTGCGTTCACCGGATACACGCGGATGGATTCCATCGCGCTCGCCGATGCCGCGGTCCGTGGCCTGCTGGAGCGGGCCGGGCTGCCCGGCGCGCAGGTGCAGGCGATCGTGTGGGGCGGGGTCATCCTGCCGAGCGCGGCGCCGAACATCGCCAGGGAGATCGCCCTCGACCTCCGGCTCGATCCGGGTTGCGAGGGATACACGGTGACCAGGGCCTGCGCCTCCGGCCTGCAGGCGGTGACCTCCGCCGCGGCCGCGATCGAGCGCGGCGAATACGACGTCATGATCGCGGGCGGTAGCGATTCCACCTCCAACGCCGAGGTGAAACTGCCGCAGAAGGTGGTGCATGCCGCGGCGCCGCTGGCCCTGGGCAAGCCGAAACCGAAGGACTACCTGTCCGCGGTCGCGCAGCTCGCGCCGTTCACCGATCTGCTGCCGAGCAGGCCGAAGATCGCCGAGCGCACCACCGGCGAGGTAATGGGGGAGTCGGCCGAGAAGATGGCCCGCATCCACGGCATCAGCCGCGCCGATCAGGACGAGTTCGCCGCCCGCTCGCATCATCGCGCGGCCGCGGCCATCGATTCGGGCCGATTCGACGACGAGGTGCTGCGGGTGCGCACCCCCGAGGGCACCGAGATCGACCGCGACGGATTGGTACGCGGCAACACCAGCATCGAAAAACTATCGAAACTCAAGCCGGTATTCGCCGAAAACGGCACGGTGACCGCGGGCAACGCGAGCCCGCTCACCGACGGCGCTTCCGCAGTGCTGCTGATGAGCGAGGAGAAGGCGCTGGAGCTCGGTTATCGGCCGCTCGCCGCCTTCCGCTCCTGGAGCTACGTCAGCGTCGATCCGACCGATCAGGTGCTCATCGGCCCGGCCATCTCCATGCCGCGTGCACTGGACAAGGCCGGAATGTCGTTGAGCGACATCGATTTCGTCGACATCCACGAGGCCTTCGCCGCCCAAACACTATCCGTGCTCGCCGCACTCGCCAGCACCGAATGGGCCAAGTCCCGCCTCGACCGCGACACCCCCGTCGGCGACATCAACATCGACACCCTCAACATCCACGGCGGCTCCGTCTCCCTCGGCCACCCCTTCGGCGCCACCGGCGCCCGAATGGTCACGACCATGGCAAACGAACTCGCCCGCACCGGCAAAAACGCCGCCCTGCTTGGCATCTGCGCCGCAGGCGGCATCGGAGCCTCCGCAGTACTCGAGCGCATCTGACGCCCTGACCCGCCAGCCACCCACCCAAATCCCTCGGCCGCACACGAATTCGCCTGCCGCGAATGAATTCGCTTGCCGCGCATGAATCAGCTGGCGATTTCGTGCGCGGCAGGGTGAAACGCGCGCGTCAGAGGCTGTTCTCTCTCGCGCACGGATTGGCTTGCCGCGCACGAGTTTGCCTGTCGTGCAAGGGTTTGCCTGTGGTGCGCGAATCGGCTGGCGATTTTGTGCGCGGCTGGACGAAACATGGGCGGCGCAGGAGCTTTCGACTCAGCCTGGCTGGGTGGGCCGGGCTGGGTGGAGTGGCGTTACTGCGCGCGTTGCGGGCGGTCCGGGGGGATCACCGGGATTGTGCCGTCTGCGGTGGGGCGGATGCCGTAGCCGGAGTATGTGCGGCGGGCGGGTTGGGGTTTGCGGCCTTCGCTGGCGATGATTCGGAGGCAGGTGTCGTGGTTGGTTTCGCCGGGGAGGGCTTCTCGGCGGAGGCGGAGCATGGCGGACGCGAGATCGATGCCGAGCTCATTCGACAGCCGTACGGCGTCGACATTGGCCATGGCAAACCTCCTGAGCCTGAAGAACATGCGTCCGAAAAGAATTCATTGTCCGAGATGGATCCGTCCTTGACGTACCCACTCGCTCAGCCGGCGAATCCTCGCCTTTCCTGCCGAATAGAAATACATCCCGTGATCTGCCGCACACCGCAGCGTAGGCGAAAACGTGTGCGGGACACCGAGAAGTGTGCGTCAGGCGCGGTAGGTCTCGTGGTGGACGGCTTCGTGCAGCGGACGACCGGTGCGCCAGCCGAATCGTTCCAGGTCGGGAACCTGCTGGAATTCGTGGACGGGACCGACACACAACCAGGCGACCGGGTGGATACCCTCGGGCAGGCCGACGAGGTCGGTGAGGAATTCGGGGTCGTAGAAGGAGACCCAGCCGACGCCGATACCCTCCGCGGTGGCGGCCAGCCAGAGGTTCTGGATCGCGAGCACGGCGGAGTAGACACCGGTTTCGGGAACGGTGGCACGGCCGAGCACCTGCGGCCCGCCGCGACTGTGGTCGTAGCTGACCACGATGCCGGTGCCGCTCTCGACGATGCCCTCGATCTTGATCGGCTCGAAGGTGGCTGCACGCTCCGGCGGCAGCCCGGAACGAAACTCGATCCGCTTGTCCGCCACATGATCAGCGAACTTGCCCAGTGTGCCCGGATCCCGCACCACCACGAAATCCCACGGCTGCGAATTCCCCACGCTCGGCGCCCGATGCGCCGCCTCGAGAATCCGCCACAGCGTCACGTCATCCACCAACTCCCCGGTGAACTCCGCCCGCACATCGCGCCGCACCCGAATAGCCTCGTAAACACTCAACCCGTCAGCACCCACCCACTAACTCAACCACCCACCCCTCGGCAAGCATTCGAGGGGAGTCATATGGTCGCTAAACGATCTTCATGAGCAACCATATGACTCTGCTCGATGACGCCAGCAACCATATGACTCTGCTCGATCACGCCAACAACCATTCGACTCTGCTCGACTCGATGACGCCAGCACCCACGCGACTCGCCTCGTTTCCCCAGCATCTTTGAACCGGACCACAGCCAGTCTTCACGCTGGAACACAAGCGTTGCCCATCACAAGCCGCGGAAGAGCAGGTCGGGTACCCCACCTGACGTGCCCAGCACTACTCCGGTCATCTGATGAACCAGTCGACAACCTTTGAGCCAGCACACCACCGGAGTTCTCTGTGCGTATACCAACCCGGGCCAGTACACAAAAAGACCCTCGGAAAGGTGCACTTATCCGGGCAAGTGCTTCTTAGGGACTCCAGGCGATGACCTGTCCAGTGAGCTGAAGACCTGATCCCATGTTTTCTTGTGAGTAGTGCTGGGCGCGTCGTGTGCCGTACCCGGCTTTAGGTGTGCGTCAGGTGCGTGGTGTCGCGTTTCCGAGGTGGTCATCTGGCTGTGGTTGCGTCACAAGCGCTTTGGATAAGAGCGGGGTGGTCGGCGGCGGTTTCGGTGCGCGATCAACCCCGTCAAACTGGCGGCGGTTTCGGTGCGCGATCAACCTCACCAAGCGGTCCGCGGCGGTTTCGGTGCGCGATCAACCCCACCAGGTGCACTCCGCCCCTGGCATGCCCGAGATCTGCACTCTGTCTCGGGATCGGCACTGGGAATAGGGCCCTAAAGCCGGTGCAGGTCCCGAGAGGGTGCGCAGATTCTGGGTTCGGCGGGGTGAGGTGGGGGCCAGGCGCTCGTGGCGGGGTGCGTACCCGGTTTCGAGCACCGATCCGCACCGTCTCTCGGAACCCGTCCGGCAGTAGGGCCCTGATTCGGGTGTGCGATCCCGACACAGGGTGCCGATTCCGCTGCCCGCGTAGCGAATTGGAAGGTGCTCACCCTTTGTCTAATGCTCACACCGGGTATAGCGGGTGTGCAGGTTTAACAAGGGGTGAGCGGTTCAGCGCCAGTCGTGCGGTACCCAGTTTCACCACAGAATCCGCACTCTCACTTGGGATCAGCACTCGGAATAGGGCCCTAAAGTCGGTGCCGATCCCGAGTGAGGGTGCGGATTTTGCTGCGCGCGGGGGGTGTTGGAGGGTGCTCGCCGTTTGTGTAACCCGCGCAACCCGCACCGGTGTGCGGGTTGCGCAAAGGGTGAGCGGTTCAATGTGGGCCGCTGACTGGTTTGCGGGTGGTTTCGAGATCAGCAGAGTCGGATGGTTGCTGTTGGAGATCCATTGGCGACCATTTGGCTCGACTCGATGAGGTTTGGTGGGGGCCGGAGGCCGAGGGGTTACTTGGTGAGTTGGAGTGTGGGCTTGGTGGGGGTGGGGCGGCGGGTGAGGCGTTTTCTGCCTTCGGCCAGGGCGGTGCGTAGGCCGCGGCGTTTGCCGGTTTCTGGGTCGATGATGGGGCCTGGGGTGCCGGCGAATTTGCGTTCCGAGGCGGTTTCGGGTGCGTCGTCGGCGGTGTCGCGGAGGTACTTGTTGGGCAGTGACAGCTTGAGGATGGTGCGCCAGGCCTTGAAGTACTGCACCGGCAGTGAGCCGGTGGTGTAGGGGAGGTCGTATTTTTCGGCCAGTTCCCTGACCTTCACCGCGATGTCGGCGTACCGGTTGCTCGGCAGGTCGGGGAAGAGGTGGTGTTCGATCTGGTGGCTGAGGTTGCCGGTCATGAAGTGGGTGAGCGGGCCGCCGGAGATGTTGGCGCTGCCGAGCATCTGGCGCAGGTACCACTGGCCCTTGGTTTCGCCGTCGATGTCGGCCTTGGTGAACTTCTCGGCGCCGTCGGGGAAGTGGCCGCAGAAGATCACCGCGTTGGACCAGACGTTGCGGATCGCGTTCGCGGCGAGGTTGGCGGTGAGCGTGGAGAAGAACGCGGGGCCGGTGAGCGCCGGGAAGATCACGTAGTCCTTGACCACCTGCTTGCCCATCTTGGTGAGCGCCTCGGTGCGCTTGCGCTCGAAATCTTCGCGCTCCGGCGTGCCCGGCTTGAACCGGCCTGCGGCCAGCTTGCCGAGCTCCATGTGCTGGATCGCGACGCCGTATTCGAAAAGCAGCTGCAGCACCAGGTTGTAGACCGGATTGCCCAGGTTGAACGGCTTCCACCGCTGATCGCGGGTGACCCGGAGCAGACCGTAGCCGATGTCGTCGTCCATGCCGAGCACGTTGGTGTACTTGTGGTGCAGGTAGTTGTGCGTGTGCTTCCAGTGCTTGGCCGCGCCCGCGTTGTCCCATTCCCAGGTGCTGGAGTGGATTTCCGGATCGTTCATCCAGTCCCACTGCCCGTGCATGGCGTTGTGCCCGATCTCCATGTTCTCGATGATCTTGGCGGTGCTGAGCAGGGCGACGCCGGCCAGCCAGGCGGGCGGTAAGAAGCTGGCGAAAAGCACGCCGCGGCCGCTGATCTCGAGTGCGCGCTGCAGACGGATCACGTTGCGGATGTACCGAGCGTCGCGCGCACCGCGCGAGGCTTCGATATCCCGCCGGATCGCGTCGAATTCCGCGCCGAGTGCTTCCACGTCGGCCTCGGTGAGATGTGCGTATTCCTTGACATCCGAGATCGCCATGGCGGTTACAGTACCGTAAGTTACGAGAGCGTAGGTTACGAGGACCTGAACGCGGATGTGGCAAATCCCCCATTGCGAAGCCGGGTATTTGATGCTAGGCCGGTCGCCTCGACGTTACGGCGTAAAGCCTTCTCTCACAGGGAATTCCGCGCAGCGAAGCCTGCCCGTTCGGTGCTTGATACTGCTCCGTCGAGCGGGTTCGCGCAACTCGTAGCGGCCTCCTCGCGCGCAACCGGCGGCTCAGCTCCCCACTTGCCCTGGAGATATCCGGCCAACCAGCCACTTTGTCGAACTTTTGCCAACCAGACATGTGTCGTTCCGAATATTCACCTAACTTCCAGCGTCCCTGACGAATGGAGTTCGACAATGCGATTATCCAAGGCGTTGCTCACGGCTGTTCTGCTGGCGAGCACCGCACTGGCAGGCGCCGCGCCGCTGGCGCACGCCGACGACCACGAGCGAGTGCGCGTGCTGACCTGGAACATCCTGCACGGTGGCCGTGAGCCCACGCCGGACAATCTGAACGACCTGATCGATCAGGTGATCGACATCAAGCCGGACGTGTTCTTCGCCGTGGAGACCTACGGCTCCGGCGAAACCATCACCGATGCGCTGACTCGCCGCGCGCACAACGGCCGCTACACCGGGGTGAAGATCACCGACCGCCCCGCCGGGTCGGACAACCTGTGGATCTTCACCAAGTACGAGGTCGTCGCGACCTACCCGAAGCCGCAGGGCGGCCCGGTGAGCGACTTCAATCTCGGCGGCGTGCGGGTGCGGGTGCCGCACGACGGCGAGCTGAATCTGTTCGCGACCTGGCTCACCTACACCGATCCGTGGGACGGCTATCTGATCGACGAGAACGCGATCGACCGCCGCGACGGTCGCGAACCGCGGCACTCCGTCGCCACCGTCGTGCAGGCGGAACGTGCACAGACGCAATACATCACCGATATCGTGCACAACCAGATCCCGAGGATGCTCGGCGGCAATACCGCACCGGTGCTGATGGGCGGTGACTTCAACACGCTGCCCGGCGCGGATTGGACGCCGAGCCAGGCGAACTGTCCCAACCACTTCGGGCTGAGCTATCCGCTGACCGCCACCAAGGCCGTCACCGACGCGGGGTTCGTCGACACGTTCCGCGCGGCCAACCCGGATGTCTGTGCCGTCCCCGGCCGCACCTGGAGCCCGCTCCCCACCGAGAAGCTGCTCACCGATCAGCGGATCGATTTCCTCTTCGCCAAGGGCAAGGTCGAAACGCGCGGGGCCCGCGTGGTGGACCAGCGCATGCGGCGGCACGGTCCCGGAGTGTTCTACTCCGATCATGCCGCCGTCGTCAGCGACCTGAAGGTGCGCTGGTGATTTCCTGACGGCGAGGGCCGGTACTCCGCCCGAGTACCGGCCCTCGACTGTTCAGTTCACTGACGACGGCGTGTGCGCCGCAACGAGGCCCGCTGCCGCACGGCCTTGCGGCGCAGCGAAGCCTGCTCGGTGCGCGCCCGTTCCTGCAGCGCCACGGTGGCCTCGCGCAGCGCCTCCTTCTCGTGCTCGGCCTTCTCGCGCAGCGCGCGCTTGGCCTCGCGCAGCATTTCCTTCTCCTGCCGCGCCTTCTCCTTGAGCACCACCTTGGCCTCGCGCATCGCCGAGCGCAGGCCGCGCCGCTGCCCGGTTTCCGGATCGACGCCGAGCCAGCTCGCGGTGTCCGAACTCGGCAGCGACGGCAGGGTGATGCCGGCGAACTTGCGTTCCGAGGAGGTCTCGGGCGCGTTGTCGGCGGTGGCCTTCAGGAAACGGTCCGGCAGGGCGAGCTTGTGGATGGTCCGGAAGGCGAGCAGGTACTGCTTGCCGAGCGAGCCGGTGGTGTAGGGCAGGTCGTACTTGTCGCACAGTTCGCGTACCCGCACCGCGATCTCCGGGTACCGGTTGCTCGGCAGGTCCGGGAACAGGTGGTGTTCGATCTGGTAGCAGAGGTTGCCGCTCATGAACGCCATCGCGGGCCCGGCCTTGAAGTTGGCGCTGCCGAGCATCTGCCGCAGGTACCACTCGCCGCTGGTCTCGCCCTCGAGCTGCTCGATGGTGAATTTCTCGGCGCCGTCGGGAAAGTGACCGCAGAAGATCACCGCGTAGGCCCACAGGTTGCGGGCCAGGTTGGCGGTCGCGTTCGCCTTCAGCGTCGACATGAACGCCGGGCCGGTGAGCGCCGGATAGAACAGGAAGTCCTTGCCCACCTGGCGGGTGATCTTGCGGCCGAACTCGCGGTTCGGCTCCGACTTCCACCCGGGTGGAGTTCCCGCGAGCTCCTTCTCGATGCTCCAGTCGTGCAGCGCGATGCCCCACTCGAAGGTGGCGGCCAGCACCAGGTTGGCCAGCGGCTGCACCAGGTGGATCGGGCGCCATGTCTCGTCGCGGGTCATCCGCAGGATGCCGAAGCCGAGGTCCTCGTCCTTGCCGAGCACGTTGGTATAGGTGTGATGGGAGTAGTTGTGCGCCCGCCGCCATTGCGACGACGGCCCGGTCTGATCCCACTCCCAGGTGCTGGAGTGGATCTCCGGATCGTTCATCCAGTCCCACTGCCCGTGGCTGATGTTGTGCCCGAGCTCCATGTTCTCGACGATCTTGGCGACGGACAGCATCGCGGTACCGGTGAGCCAGGCCCAGCGATTGCGGCTGCCGAACAGCACCGCCCGCCCGGCCATCTCGAGTGCGCGTTGCGCGGCGATGGTGCGTCGAATGTATTTCGCGTCACGCTCGCCGCGTGACTGCTCCACCGAGCGGCGGATCGAATCGAGCTCCTGCCCCAGTGTTTCGATGTCTGCCGCAGTCAGGTGGGCGAACGCCTGAATATCGGTGATTGCCACCGGGTGTCCTTTCGCTGCTCAATTTGATTTGAGGGTACCCAAAGAACGTCGGCGCCGTCCCGAGCCGAGGCCCGGGGCACGCTCAGACGTCAAGGGTGCAGTCGCCCGCCGCGGCGGAAATGCAGGTCTGCACCTTGTCGCCCTCGCGATGCTCGTCACCGTTGCGCAGGTCACGTACGTGCCCGGAACTCAGTGTCACGACACAGGTTTGGCAGATGCCCATCCGGCAACCGAACGGCATCTGCACGCCCGCCGACTCGCCCGCCTCCAGCAGGCTGGTCGCGCCGTCGACCTCGGTGCTGCGGCCGGTCTTGCCGAAGGTGACCGTGCCGCCCTCGCCGACCGCGGATCGCGCGATCTCGAACCGCTCCACGTGCAGCCGGTCCGCGACGCCCGCGTCGCGCCAGTGGTGTTCGATCTCGTCCAGCATCGCGGCCGGTCCGCAGGCCCAGGTCTGCCGCTCGCGCCAGTCGGGGAACTTCTCGTCGAGCCCGGCCAGCGCGAACTTGCCGTGCTCGCCGGTGAGGTTCAGGTGCGAGGTGAAACTCGGATGCCGATCGTGCAGGTCGCGCAGCTCGGCGCCGAACATCACGTCCTCGGCGGTGCGCGCGGAATGCAGGTGCTGCACATCAGTGACCATGTCGCGCCGGTCCATCGACCGCAGCATCGCCAGCACCGGGGTGATGCCGCTGCCCGCGGTGAGGAACAGCACCTTCTCCGGCGGCGGGTAGGGCAGCACGAATCCGCCCTGCGGCGCGGCCAGCCGCACCACGGTGCCGACCGGGACACCGCTGACCAGGTGGCTGGACAGGAAGCCCTCCGGCATCGCCTTCACCGCGATGGAGATGACGCGCTTGCCGCCCGCCTCCGGGTCCGACCAGTTCGGCGGACAGGTCAGCGAGTAGGACCGCCAGTGCCAGCGGCCGTCGATCAGCACGCCGATGCCGATGTATTGGCCCGGCTCGTATTTGAAGTCGAAGCCCCAGCCCGGCTTGATCACCAGGGTGGCCGAATCCGCGGTCTCCTTGCGCACGTCGACGATGCGACCGCGCAGCTCGCGGGCCGACCACAGCGGGTTGGCCAAATGCAGATAGTCATCCGGCAGCAGGGGAGTGGTGACGCGTGCCACGGCCCCGCGCAGCACGTTCAGTCTGCCGCCGCGCTCGGCGACAGCGGCGGCCGGAGCCTCCAGCCACTCTCGCACGCCCCGCACGGAGAATCCCCCAGTTTTCGAGCTCATCGCTGCCGTTCGTCTTCCTGTTGGTCGGATGCGCTGCCCACGCAACAGCCAGGTTACGGCATCGTAGGTTAGCTGACGTGTCGTGGCCGTCACCCTTATCATCCCGGCTGATCGGCCGGCCGTCACTAGGCCCGTGCGATAAGGGAACGTCAGAGCAGTTCGAGCAGGAACGGCAATTCCTGCGCGGCGTACCAGGCCAGCTGGTGATCCTCGGCGTCGCCGAGCACGAACTCGGCGTCGGTGTCGCCGAGGTCGGCGGCGTCCACCACGTCGACGGCCTTGGCCACCTCGGGCTCGGCCTCCGCCAGGTCGACGTGCACGCAGCCGATCTGGTCGTAGCTGATCGGTCCGGCCAGCTTGACGACGGCGTCGTCGAGGTCGGGGCGCAGCTTCGCCCCGGTCACGTCGGCGGCGATCACCGCGCGCCGATACACCGGCCGGCCGGACGCGGCCGGCTCGGCGTCGTCGGCCGGTTCGTCGGTCCCGTCGCGTTCGGCGGCGAGCAGGCGCAGCGAGGCGCGTGCGGCCTCGCCCATCGCGACCTCGGCGAGCTCCTCGTCGTCGCCGGAGGCATAGGCCTCGCGCAGCGCCGGGGTCACCGCGAACGCGGTGCCGCCGAGCGGGTGCAGCTCCCGGTTGGTGACGAGCTCGCGCAGCATCGGCACCGTCGCGGGGATATAGACCCGCAGGCGCGGAGCCTGCGGAGCGCCCCGAGGGCGCAAGTTCTCCTGATCAGACGCAGGCACCGAGCATCTCCTCCATGGAATCGCGCACCGACGCGGCCAGCACGCCGATGTCGGCCATCGCGTCGCGGTCGGCGTTGAGTCCGTAGAAAACCCGTCCGTCATAGGACGTGATCCCGATGCTCGAGGCCTGATTGCGCAGCAGCGGCGACACCGGATACATCTCCAGCATCCGCGCGCCGCCGATGAACATCGGAGTCTGCGGACCTGGTGCGTTGGTGATCACCAGATTGAAAGTGTGTTCTGCGAAGGTACTCGCCGCACGCACGCTCATGGCATGCAGGCTCGCCGGAGCGAACCCGGCCAGATGCACCAGCGTGCGCGCGCGAACGCCGCGATGCTGCCTGCCGTTGGCCTCGGTGGCGTGCGCGATATGCGAAAGACGCATCACCGGATTGGGCTCGCCGACCGGCAGATCGATCAGGAACGAGGACACCTCGCTCGCCGGTTTCAGCTGATCCCCGTCCGCCCCTTCGACATACACCGACATCGGCACCACCGCGCGCAGCGTGGTCGACTCGGTGAGGCCCTCGCCGCGCGAGAGCAGCCAGTTGCGCAGCGCGCCGGAGACCACCGCGAGGATGACGTCGTTGATCGAGCAGTTGAAGCGCTTGCGGATCTTGCGGTAGTCCTCCAGGTCGGTACTCACCACGTCGAAGCGGCGATTGCGCGAGGTGCGCGCGTTCAACGGGCTGTCCGGCGCGCCGGTCGTCGCGGCGCGTACGGCGGAGACCACCGAGTCCATCGCCCGGCCCGCGGCGCCGATCACCGCGAAGGCGTGCCCGCTCGCATGCCTGGCCACCTCCAGGGCTTCGCGCGGCTGGGCGGCCAGGTGTGTCAAGGCCCCAACGAGCAATTCCAGCTCGTTGGGTTCGCGCGGCGCGAGCCACGCGTCGTCGGCGAGCTCGCGCGGCGACGGGCCGGTATCGAGGATCACGTGGCCGATCTCCAGCGCGGTGTCCCCGTCGACCAGGGCCGAATGCGTCTTGGTGAAGATCGCGCAGCGGTCGTCGGACAGGCCCTCGATCAGGTACATCTCCCACAGCGGCCTGGTCTGATCCAGCGGCCGGGAGGCCAGCCTGGCCACCAGTTCGTGCAGTTGCTCATCGGTGCCCGGAGTGGGCAGGGCGGAGCGGCGGATGTGATAGGTGATGTCGAAGTGGCTGTCCTCCACCCACACCGGGCGGCCGAGGGCGAACGGGATCTCGCGCACCTTACGGCGATAGCGGGGGACCAGCGAGAGCCTGGCGTCGACCAGATCGACCAGGCGGTCGTAGTCGAGCACCGGTTCGGCGATGCCGCTGCCCGGCTCGGTGTTCCGGAGGATGGCGAGGGAGCCGATGTGGATCGGATTGCTGCTCGACTCGAGCCGATAGAACGACGCGTCCTGCGGCGTCAGTCTCGTGATCACGCTGCCCGGTGCTCCTTTTCGATGCCGCCTCACGCCCATTGTGCTGTTGCCACCGGGATTCAGCTGCTCCGTTGTGGCGTATCCGGTGAAATCGGCGATCCCCTTTACCCACCCCGGCTCGGCGTGGCAAGCTGTTCGACTCGAGCACGGGGAACTCGATTCGATCACAGGGGGACACCGGATGCACAGTCGACGACCATCGCTTTCGCCCGCGCCGCGGCTCGAGCCGCCGCTGGATGGTGATCGGCCGGGTCGCGGTCGGTCGGAGGCGTTGTCGCCGCGAGCCGCGCTGCCCTGCCGTCGCATGCCGTCACATAGCGGGCCGACCGATCGGGTGGCCCAGCGACGCGCCCGGCACGACGGACGTCTTACATCGTACGGCACCGACGGTGAAACAGGTTCCGCGGCAAGTCGATTCGCTGAAAGTTCGCTGCGGCTGGTGCTGGAGGTGCTGGACGGCAAGCGCTCGGTGGTGCAACTGCGCAGGCTCGCCGCACCGTCGGTGCTCGCCGCCATCGAGACGCTCGCGCGCACCGCGCCACCGGGGCACGGACTCGGTCCGGCGCATCTGACCAAACTGGGGATCGAGCTGACCGGCCCCAACTCCGCCGAGGTGTACGGCAGCTACCAGCGCGGACCCCGGGTGTTCGCGGTCGCCGCGTGCGTGGTGCTGCACCGGGCGGGCTGGCAGCTGACCGCGTTCCGCGTACTGTGAGTACCAGGGCGGACGACACGGCCACGCGCTGATCCGGCCGAACGGCGCTGCTCGTCGGCACCTACGATCGGCACCGCATTACCATGGGGCGTGCAGCGGATTCCGCACTCGGAGCGCGAACCCGCACGCCGGCCGTGAGTCCCACCCCGCGGCCCGGCGCCGACGACACGAAATGACACACCGACCAGAGGACTGACGAGACCCGTGCCTGCGCTGACACTGACGAGGTTGCTACGGATTGGTGAAGGTCGCATGGTCAAGCGGCTCGCCAACTTCGCCGATCAGGTTCTCGACCTCGAGTCGGAGTACGAGCTACTCACCGACGACGAACTGCGCGGCAAGACCGACGAGTTCCGCGAGCGGTACTCGGACATGGTCGAGGAGGGGCACGCGGACCCGCTCGGCGCGCTGATGGCCGAGGCGTTCGCGGTGGCCCGCGAGGCGTCCTGGCGCGTGCTGAACCAGAAGCACTACAAGGTGCAGATCATGGGCGGCGCCGCGCTGCACACCGGCAACATCGCCGAGATGAAGACCGGTGAGGGCAAGACGCTCACCTCGGTGCTGCCCGCCTACCTGAACGCGATCAGCGGCGACGGCGTGCACATCGTCACCACCAACGACTACCTGGCCAAGCGCGACTCCGAGTGGATGGGCCGCGTGCACCGCTTCCTCGGGCTCGAGATCGGCGCGATCCTCGGCGGCATGACGCCCGCGCAGCGCCGGGTGGCCTACGGCGCCGACATCACCTACGGCACCAACAACGAGTTCGGCTTCGACTACCTGCGCGACAACATGACGCACTCGCTGGACGATCTGGTGCAGCGCGGGCACAACTTCGCCGTGGTCGACGAGGTCGACTCCATCCTGATCGACGAGGCGCGCACGCCGCTGATCATCTCCGGCCCGGCCGACGCCTCCAGCAAGTGGTACGCCGAATTCGCGCGTATCGCACCGCTGTTGAAGAAGGACCTGCACTACGAGGTCGACATCAAGAAGCGCACCATCGGCGTGCACGAGGCGGGCGTCGAGTTCATCGAGGATCAGCTCGGCATCGACAACCTCTACGAGGCCGCCAACTCGCCGCTGGTCAGTTACGTGAACAACGCGATCAAGGCCAAGGAGCTGTACTCGCGCGACAAGGACTACATCGTCCGCGACGGCGAGGTCATCATCGTCGACGAGTTCACCGGCCGCATCCTGGTCGGGCGTCGCTACAACGAGGGCATGCACCAGGCGATCGAGGCCAAGGAAGGGGTGGAGATCCAGCCGGAGAACCAGACCCTGGCCACCATCACCCTGCAGAACTACTTCCGCCTCTACGACAAGCTGTCCGGCATGACCGGTACCGCCGAGACCGAGGCGGCCGAGCTGCACCAGATCTACAGCCTGGGCGTGGTGCCGATCCCGACGAACAAGCCGATGATCCGCGCGGACCAGTCCGACCTGATCTACAAGACCGAAGAGGCCAAGTTCGCGGCCGTGGTCGACGACGTCACCGAGCGGCACGAGCGGGACCAGCCGGTGCTGATCGGTACCACCAGCGTCGAGCGCTCGGAGTACCTGTCCAAGCAGTTCACCAAGCGCGGCATCGCGCACACCGTGTTGAACGCGAAGTTCCACGAGAAGGAAGCCGAGATCATCGCCGAGGCCGGTCGGCCGGGCGCGGTGACCGTGGCGACCAACATGGCCGGTCGTGGTACCGACGTCGTGCTCGGCGGCAACCCGGACATCATCGCCGACATCATCCTGCGCCGCGAGGGCCTCGATCCGGTCGAGACGCCGGACGCCTACCAGCAGGCCTGGCTGCCGACGCTGGAGCAGGTCAAGGCGCAGACGTCGGCGGACGCGGAGATCGTTCGCGACGCCGGTGGTCTCTACGTGCTCGGCACCGAGCGGCACGAGTCGCGTCGTATCGACAACCAGCTGCGTGGTCGTTCCGGCCGTCAGGGCGACCCGGGCGAGTCCCGGTTCTACCTGTCGCTGGGTGACGAGCTGATGCGCCGCTTCAACGGCGCCGCGCTCGAGTCGATCATGACCAGACTCAACCTGCCCGACGATGTGCCGATCGAGGCCAAGATGGTCTCCAAGGCGATCAAGAGCGCGCAGACCCAGGTCGAGCAGCAGAACTTCGAGATCCGCAAGAACGTGCTCAAGTACGACGAGGTGATGAACCAGCAGCGCACCATCATCTACGGCGAGCGCAACCGGATCCTGCGTGGCGAGGACATGGAGGGCCAGGTCCAGAGCATGATCACCGACGTGGTCACCGCCTACGTCAACGGCGCGACCGCCGAGGGCTACGTCGAGGACTGGGATCTGGACAAGCTGTGGACGGCGCTCAAGACGCTGTACCCGGTCAAGGTCAGTTACAAGGAACTGACCGGTGAGACCGCGGTCGGCGAGGCGGGTGACCTGGGCCGCGAGGAGCTGCTCGAGGCGCTGCTCGACGACGCGCACGAGGCCTACGAGCGGCGCGAGGCCGAGATCGACGGGCTGGCCGGCGAGGGCAGCATGCGCAATCTCGAACGGCAGGTGCTGCTTTCGGTGCTCGACCGCAAGTGGCGCGAGCACCTCTACGAGATGGACTACCTCAAGGAGGGCATCGGCCTGCGGGCGATGGCGCAGCGCGACCCACTGGTCGAGTACCAGCGTGAGGGCTTCGACATGTTCGCGGCGATGCTCGAGGGCCTGAAGGAGGAGTCGGTCGGCTTCCTGTTCAACCTGCAGGTCGAGGTGCAGCAGCCGCAGCCCGAAGGCGTCGCGGTCGATCCGGGCCTGCGTTCGCCGGTCGGCGCGATGGCCGCGCCGCGTCCGCTGCCCACCGACGAGGCCCCGCTGCCCAACGGCAACGGCGCCCCGGCGGCGTTGCGCGCCAAGGGCATCGACTCCGGCAGCCAGCGTGGCCTGAGCTACTCGGGCCCCGACGAGGGTGGGCACCGCGAGGTGCACAGCGACGCCGAGGAGTACGGCGACGGCACCACCCGCCGCGAGCGCCGCGAGGCCGCCCGCGCGCAGGACAAGACGAGGCGCGCCCCCAAGCCGCGTCGCCGCCACTGATTGAACGCAAAGGCGCCCAGGGACTCCGGTCCCTGGGCGCCTTTGCGTTCCTGGACAGGACGGCCGGTAGGGCCACCTTTGCGCTGGAACCCGCCCGTAGCCTGTCGAACAGGCGTAGTTTCGGCGCTCGTGGACCGAAGCACAGTTGAGGCATGGGTCGGCGAATACGAACGGGCCTGGCGATCGCCGGGGACCGAGCAACTCGGCGACCTCTTCGCCCCCGACATCGGATACCAGGTCTCCCCCTGGGCGGAACCGCTCACGGGGTTACCGGCGCTGGCGAAATTCTGGGAAACCGGACGCGACAGCCCGAATGAGTCGTTCACCATCGAGCCCGAAGTCGTTGCCGTGGAAGGACTTACCGCAGTAGTCCGGGCGGAGGTCGAGTACCCCGATCAACCCGCCCGCTGGCGCGATCTATGGGTGCTGCGCTTCGATCAGGACGGGCGCTGCACGTGGTTCGAAGAGTGGCCCTTCGCTCCCGGCCAGCCCGACGGACAGGAACAATCCAGCGCGGCGCTGTCCGGCTGAGTGAGGTTGGGGAACGTCCTCACCTGTGTCGAAGCCGTGATCCGGCCGCTAGTCGACCGGCCGCGGAGCATTGTTGGTCTGCCAGTGGTCGTTGGCGTTCAGCGCGGTGAGCAGCAGGCGGATGGCGGCCACCCGGCGCTCTTTGCCGGGCAGTTTGTCCAGTGCGCACTCGGGGTCGGCGGGCGGGCCGAGGTGGGTGCAGCCGCGCGGGCAGTCCTCGATGGCGGCGGCGAGGTCGCTGAAGGCGGCGACCACGTCGTCGGGGGTGATGTGGGCCAGGCCGAAGGAGCGGATGCCCGGAGTGTCGATGACCCAGCCGCCGCCGGGCAGCGGCAGGGCGACGGACTGGGTGGACGTGTGCTTGCCCTTGCCGACGCCGGACACCTCGCCGACGGCCCGATACGCGTCTGGCACAAGGCGATTCACCAACGTGGACTTGCCGACGCCGGAGTGACCGATGAACGCGGTGAGGCGACCGGTGAGCAGCTCGAGCACCGGCTGCAGCGGGTCGTCGACGCCGCCGTAAACGATGGTGAGGTCGAGATCCTCGAAGGCGGAAGCGAATTCGGACTCGGCGGCCAGATCGTGCTTGGTCAGGCACAGCACCGGGTGCAGCCCGCCGGCATACGCGGCCACCATGCAGCGCTCGACGAATCCGGTGCGCGGCGGCGGGTCGGCCAGGGCGACGACCATGAACAGCTGCTCGGCGTTGCCGACGACGATCCGCTCGAACGGATCGGTGTCATCGGCGGTGCGCCGCAACACCGTTCGGCGTTCGGTGACCCGCACGATGCGGGCCAGCGAATCGGGCCGGCCGGACAGATCGCCGACCACATCCACCTCGTCGCCGACCACGATGGGCGTGCGGCCGAGCTCCCTGGCGCGCATGGCGACGATGTGCTTGCTCGGATCGCCGCCGAGTACGCAACCCCAGCGGCCGCGGTCCACCGAGACCACCATGGCGGATTCCGCATCACTGTGCTGCGGACGGGTTTTCGTGCGCGGACGCGAACTCTTGCCCGGGCGTACCCGGACGTCGGATTCGTCGTACTCGCGCTTCCTCAGTGCGCCGCTCCTTGATCGGAGATCGTCGGATCGAGCAGGTGTTCCCACAGCGCAACAAAATTCGGCAAAGTCTTGGCCGTTGTGCCGATGTCCTCGATCTCGATCCCGGGCACCCGCAGCCCGAGAATCGCTCCGGCCGTTGCCATTCGGTGGTCGGCGTAGGAATGCCAACGGCCACCGTGCAATTCGGCGGGCACGATCTCGAGCCCGTCCTCGGTCTCGGTGACCTTGCCGCCGAGCCGGTTGATCTCGGTGGACAGCGCGGCGAGCCGGTCGGTCTCGTGGCCGCGCAGATGCGCGATGCCGCGCAGGTGCGACGGGGAGTCGGCCAGCGCGGCCAGCGCCGCGACCGTCGGCGTCAGTTCGCCTACATCGTGCAGGTCGATGTCGATGCCCGCCAGGCGATCGGGACCGTGCACGGTCAGCACGCCGTCGAAAACGCGCGCTTCGGCGCCCATCCGCACCAGGATTTCGCGGATCACGTCGCCGGGCTGGGTGGTGAGCCGCGGCCAGTGCGGGATCTTGACCTCGCCGCCGGTGACCGCGGCGGCCGCCAGGAACGGCGTCGCGTTGGACAGATCCGGCTCCACGTCCCAATCCACCGCGCGGATCGGGCCCGGCGCCACCTGCCAGGTCTGCGCGAGGCGGCTGTGTTCGGGCGCCTGCACCTGCACATCGGCGCGGCGCAGCATCTCCACGGTCATCTCGATGTGCGGCATCGAGGGCAGCGCCTTGCCGTCGTGATGCACGATCAGGCCCTCGTCGAACCGCGCCGCCGACAGCAGCAGGCCGGAAACGAACTGCGAGGACCCGGAAGCGTCGATGGTCACCGTGCCGCCGCGCAGCGCGCCCTTGCCGTGCACGGTGAACGGCAGCGTGTTGCCGTCGATATCGGCACCGAGGCTGCGCAGCGCGTCCAAGATGGTGCTGAGCGGGCGAACCCTGGCCTGCGCGTCACCGTCGAAGGCGACATCGCCCGCGGCGAGCGCGGCCACCGACGGCAGGAAGCGCATCACGGTGCCCGCGAGTCCGCAGTCGACGCTGGCACCTTGCAGCGGAGCGGGGGTCACGGTCAGCGTGTCCGCATCACCCTCGATGCTTGTGCCGAGCGCCCGCAACGCGGCGATCATCAGATTCGTATCGCGGCTGCGCAACGCACCGGACAGCGTCGAAGGACCGTCGGCCAAGGCGGCCAAGATCAATGCCCGGTTCGTGATCGACTTCGATCCAGGCAGGGTCACGGTCGCGTGCACCGGGACATCGACATAGGGCGCTGGCCAGAAACTCACGAGGCTAGCTTAATTGGCCGCGTGGCCGCGGCGTGGTTCGCGGCCCCTTAGTCTCGCGTCCGAGCGGTCGAGACTCGCGCCTGCGGCGCATGCGCTTCGACCTGTCTCTTATACAC
>NZ_JBHXAU010000044.1:0-48786 GCF_042727395.1 Nocardia sp. NPDC060255
GGACAAGGCCAGCGGCGACCACCGTCAGCACCACCGTTGCCGCCCAACCATTTCGGCGCTCAACGCGCCGCCTCCGCTGTGGTACCGACCGTCCGAGACGCAACGCTGCATTTCTCACGGTGAGTGACGTTGCCATGCATATCGGGCCACGTCACTGGGAGATTTGTCAGGAGTTGGCCGGATAGTTCATGCAGTTCGACAAGATCGTCGCGATCTGATTCCGGTGCGCGCCGACCCGGCTCAGACGGTTGAGGTATCGGTGCTGCCCATGAGATTCGACCGGCACCTCGCCGGAGCTACCTGGCGACGGTAGCGGGATATCCAGGTCGGAACAGGCGGATTCGGGAAATCGACGCCGGCGCACCCGCGTACTGATCTGCGGAAAGGACATGGCGAATCACGAGTGAGTTCTCCCTGATATCGCGTTCGGTGCCAAGTACTGTGCGGCATGGGCGAACAGAAGGACTTTATGTCTGGGGACATCGGGTTAGGGGGTGGTGCCCCCCGACAACGGAGGAAGTCAGCGGCGATCGTCGTTCCGATCGTTGCCGCACTCGCGGTGAACACCGTCCTGGCGTCACGGGATACGACGGCCGCGACCGGTGCGCACATCGTACGGCTGCCGGACGGTGATCTACATGTCATCGAAGACGGACCGCCCGATGCGCCCGCGCTGCTGCTCATCCACGGCAACGCCAGCTCGACAGCGTGGTGGGATCGGGTCGTCCCGACCCTCGCCGCCCGGTACCGCCTGATCCGCATCGATCTGCTCGGGCACGGTCGTTCCGCGAAACCCATTGATGAATACGACATTCCGGCACAGGCGCGACGATCCGGCGCGGTCTTGGACCACCTCGGCGTCGCCCGGGTCACGATCGTCGCGCACTCCATGGGCGGCATGGTCGCCACCGCGCTGGCCGAGCAGCGACCCGACCTGGTGACCGCGTTGGCACTCATCGATTCGGCGCCGAGCCCCGACGCCGCCCTTCGGCAGGCGCTGATTCCCCGACTCGTTCCGGTGCCCGTCCTCGGCCAGCTGCTGTGGCGATTGCGCACCGACAAGCGGATCCGCGCCGGACTGGCCACCGCCTTCACCCGCGACATCGACCTCCCTAACGCCGTGGTCGACGGCGTGCGCGGCATGACCTTCCGCTCATTCACCTTGTCGCCCAAGCAAGCTCGCCGGTGCATCACCGCGCGGCCGCTGCCCGATCGCCTCGCTGTCCTCGACCGTCCCGTCCTGGTGGTCTTCGGCAGCGACGATCGGCGAGTGCGATCCGCCGCGGCCGAGGAATACCGAATTATCCCGGGCGTGCGGATCGAGATACTCCCTGGCGTGGGCCATACTCCGATGCTCGAAGACCCGCGGCGAACTGCCGACCTGTTGCTGGCTTTCCTCGGCGCGGGCGTGCGGGAGTAGGCCTTGACGGTCGCCCCGGCGCGCCGGGGCTGCGAGGAGTCTGCCGGATCGCGCCCTCGGATACAGTCGCCCCATGTTCCGCGTATGGGTGTTCGCGCTGGTTACCGCGGTGACGACGACATGGGTTGCGGTTCCCGCCGAGGTGTTGGCGGAGGAGCCTGCCGGGCGTGACGTGATCGCGCAGATGTTCGGCTGGAATTGGCGCTCGATCGGCCGGGAATGCCAGTCGACGCTGGGCAGGCTGGGTTACGGCGCCGTGCAGACCTCGCCGCCGGAGGAGCATGCGCTCCTGCCGGAGAAGGGGTTTCCGTGGTGGCAGAGCTACTCTGCGGTGTCGCACAAGCTGGAGAGCCGGTTCGGTACGCGTGATGAGCTGGCGTCGATGGTTCGTAGCTGTCATGACGCGGGGATGCAGGTCTATATCGACGCGGTGATCAACAACATGTCCGCGACGACCGGGTGCGGCATCGGCAGTGGGGGCACGCCGTACTGCCACTACTGGTATCCGGCAGTGCCTTACAACGAACGCGACTTCCACCATTGCGGGACACCCGACGACGCCGTCACGGACCTCCATGACCGCGCCCAGGTGTTCAACTGCCAGTCGTTCAACGGAGCGGACGTGGCGACCGAGGACGACTCCGTCCGGGACCGCATCGCCGCCTACCTCAACGACTTGCTCTCCCTCGGCGTCGACGGGTTCCGCGTCGACTCGGCCAAATACATTCCGCCCGGCGACCTCGCGGCCATCGAACAGCGGCTCACCCGACCGGCTTACGTCTACCAGGAAGTCATCTACGGCTGGCAGGAAGCGGTACAACCCGAGGAGTACCTCGCGACCGGCGCGGTGATGGACCTGCGCTACGCCGGAACCTTGAGCCAGATCTTCCGCCAGGGACGCCTCGCCTGGCTCCGCACCTTCAGCTCCGCCTTACCGTCGGACAAGACCGTAGTCTTCGTGGCCAACCACGACACCGAACACAACGGTTCCACCATGACCTACGCCGACGGCGACCGCTACACCCTGGCCAACGCGTTCATGCTCGCCTGGCCCTACGGACGCCCAAAAGTACTCAGCGGCTACGCCTTCAACTCCTACGACGAGCCGCCACCCTCCGATCCGCTCGGCCGCGCCATGGACAGCACCTGCGGAGACGGCCACTGGTTGTGCGAACACGCCTGGCCGGGCATCGGCGGCATGGTCGCTTTCCATCAGCAGGTCCAAGGCCAGCCGGTGGTCGACTGGTCCGACAACGGTGGCAACCGGATCGCGTTCGGCCGCGGCAACGAGGGATACCTCGTCATCAACGGTGAGAACTTCCCGGATACCGAAGGCACCTTCCACACCTCACTTCCCGCGGGCCGCTACTGCGATGTCATGCACGGCACGGTCCAGGCGGGAGCCTGCACGGGCCCGACCTACGAGATCGACAGCGCCGGCGTGCTACACGCTGACATCGCCCCGCAATCCGGACTCGCACTCCACACCGGTGCCACTGTCGCCGAATAACTTCGGGTCACCGAGTCGAGTCGAATGGTCGTTGTTGAAGATCAGATAGCGACCATTTGACTCGACTCGATTCTCCGAAAGCCCCTGTCGCGCAACGGCAGCTGCCAGACGGGTGCGGCGTAGTTGGTGGTGTCGAGTCGAGCGGGCCAGCGCAATGCCACTTGACGCAGATTGTGTCCTCTTGACCCATGCTGCAACCTACGTCGTCGTGGTCGCGTTGAGTCGAGTCAAATGGTCGTTGTTGAAGATCAAGTTGTGACCTTTTGACTCGACTCGATTCTCCGAAAGCCCCTGTCGCGCAACGGCAGCTGCCTTACGGCGCTGGAACGGGCCATTACGCACCGAACTTGGTTCCGAAGGGCTCGGTACGCCACCATAGTCGGCCAGTCAGGCTGGAAGTCCACGTCGCGCGCCTGACCGTACGGGGGAAGTCGGGTACGGCACATGACGCGCTCAGCACTATTGGGTAAATACGTGGGACGCGTCCGCCTTCACGAAGAGTCTCCGTCCACGAAACCTCTGCGGCCCCCGAAATCGCACCCCACCGCTTTCCCCGGGAGGGAGTGTTGCGTGGCGATAGGGATGCTGCGGTGGTGACGGCGGCGGCGGGTAGCTACGGGATGCTGCGAGGTGACGGGATGCTGTGTGGCGCATGGCGATTGCCGCGTGGAGTTAGGTATGCCGCGTGGCGACGGCGGCGGCGGGTGGCTCTCGCAGCATCCCGTAGTCGACGTGACCGAGACGTTGTACGACCACCCATCGATCGCCGAATACGTCTACCGTCCAACTCGTGCCATGCCGCTGCGACGCCTCCAACGGCGCACCACACCACCGGGTACCGACGCCCGCGCATTCTCGCCGCTGTACGCAGACGACCTGATTGGGCTCGCCCCGCACTGCTCGGGCGTCGGCCAGGACGCACTCGCCGATCACGGCCGCCGCTACGCCGAGCTACTGCGGGGTGGGACGACCGGGCGGCTCGCCGAGTACCCGGAGCGCGGCACGTGTTCCGCATCCTGCCCAGTCTGGAAACGCAGGCTGTGGTCGCCCGAGCGGAGATCCTCGAGTTCCTCCGCGCGGCGCCGGCAACGTGACGGAGGAATGACGCACGGCCAAGGCGAACCAATCCGTGCTCGGGCTACGGGCAGTGCCCGCCGAGCCAGGCCTCGATGGCAAGCTTGCCGCATGGGTGATCAAAGAATGGGCCGAGGAGTGTTGGTGACGGGAGCCTCCCGGGGGATCGGGCGGGCAATCGCCTTGGCGTTCGCGGAGATAGGCGATCGGGTCGCGGTCCATTATGCGTCGAGTCGCGACGATGGTGAAGAGACGTTGCGCGGGCTGCCGGGCGAGGGACACGTGCTCGTCAGCGGAGACATCGGATCTGCGGAGGCTGTTGCGGGAATCGTGGACGCGGCCATCGAAGGACTCGGCACGATCGACGTTCTGGTCAACAACGCCGCAGTCAACATCGCGCACCCGGTGGCGGACACCGACTACGCCGACTGGCAAGAGACATGGCGAAAAACCATGGACGTCAACGTCTTCGGGACCGCCAACATGTCGTACTGTGTCGCCCGGCACATGATCGACAAGGGTATCGCGGGACGAATCGTGAACATCGGCTCACGCGGCGCATTCCGTGGCGAACCCGAGTACGCGGGCTACGGCGCAAGCAAAGCCGCAGTACACGCACTGGGCCAATCGCTCGCGGTCGAACTCGCACCTCACGGCATCGCCGTCGCCTCCGTCGCACCCGGCTTCGTCGCCACCGACCGAGTCGCCCACCGCGTCACCGACGACGTCCGCGCCCAAAGCCCCTTCGGCCGCGTCGCCGCCCCCGAGGAAATCGCCTCCGCCGTCCGCTATCTCGCCTCACCAGAAGCAACCTGGACCTCCGGCTCCATCCTGAACGTCAACGGCGCCTCCTACCTCCACTGACGAGACCGTCGGTGCCCACCGTCGCGCACTTTCTCGCCCGCCGCGCACGAAATCGCTAGCAATTTCGTGCGCGGCTACACAATTCGTGCGCCGCGAGACCAGCGGTCACCTAACGGTCTGATCGGGTACGGTTGCTCACGATCGAGACTGCACCCACCGCCGAGGCCAACCGGCCCGCTGCCGCGCCTTTTATCGCCCGCTGCGCACGAAACCGCTGGTTATTTGTTGCGCGGCGGGACAATTCGTGCGCGGCGACGTCCTCGATGTGGTGGGTTGGGGTGTGGATATCGGTTGTTCGTAGGACAGAAAGCAAGCGGTGGGCGGCCTACGATTACTGCCTGTAACGTCCTGAATTCGAGGTGAGCCTGCGGGTAGCTGTCGAATAGGTAGTCACTCGTTGGAGGCTTGTATGGCTAATAAAAGATTGTCGGCGGTGCTGAAGATTCTCGGTGTCACGTTTGTGCTGGGAGCGGCTTTTGTCAGCAGTTCGGCGACTGCTCAGGCGGATTGGCGTCTGGCGCCGGTGAAGGTCGGTGGTGCCACTGTGCGCGACTGCTACCACCCTGTTCAGTGGCCTTCCACTGCGTGTCATTCGGTCGGGTATCTCCCCGAGGGGTCAACGGTCCATATCGTCTGTCAGCGGGTGGGGCAAGCCGTTTACGGGGCGTCCGGCATGACTGAGATCTGGGATTATGTCGTAGCGGACGCGGCCAATGCGCACCCCAAGATGGAGGGGCTCGTGTCCGACTCGAATATCTTCACCGGTGCCAACGGTATAGTTACCGAAATCTGCCGCTAGCTCTCGGCGATCCCGTACTGAAGTCGCAGCATCCGCCGATTCTCGGGCGGATCTGGCGTAGCTCTGAAAAGAAGACCCACCAACGGATTACATCAAATCCACTGGTGGGTCTTGTTTCATGTCAGGCTGGCCGGAAACGTTAGTTTGCCGTCGCAACATACCGAAACCGCACCAACTAGCAAGCAGCGAGTCGACGGCCCCATCGTGGGCAAATTGAAGCCGCGCACCGTTTGTGTAACCCGCTCACCCTGTACTGCGGGTGTGCGGTTTATACAACCGGTGCGCGGCTGGGGGAACTACTTCAGCGGACGAAGGTTGAGGCTCGGTCTGCCAGGTCGAGGAGGATCTGGGGGAAGATGCCGAGGATCAGAGTGGCTCCGGCACCGAAGGTTACGACGGTGGTGGTGAGGAAGGGGGAGACGACGAGGGGGGCGTCGGTGGGTGGGTCGGTGAAGAACATCAGGACGATGACTCGGATGTAGAAGAAAGCGGCGATGGCGCTGCAGATGACGCCGATGATCACCAGGAAGGTGGCGTCGCCGGAGGCCGCGGCTTCGAAAACGGCGAACTTGCTGACGAATCCGCTGGTCAGGGGGAGACCGGCGAAGGAGAGCAGGAACAGGGCGAAGACGCTGGCGAGCCAGGGGGAGCGGCGGCCGAGGCCTGCCCATTGGGACAGGGCGCTGACTTCCTCGCCGGAGGTGTCGCGGACGAGGCTGACGACGGCGAACGCGCCGACGGTGCCGACGCCGTAGGCGACGAGGTAGAACAGGATCGCGGAGACGCCCTTGTCGTTGGCGGCGACCAGGCCGGTCAGGATGAAACCGGCATGCGCGACAGAGGAATACGCGAGCATCCGCTTGACGTCGGTCTGCGTGATCGCCATGATCGCGCCGACCGCCATGGTGGCGATGGCGATGGCGGCGAGCACCGGCCGCCAGTCGTCCCGCAGCCCGGGCACCGCGACCTGCAGCACGCGCAACAACGCACCGACTGCCGCGATCTTGGTGGCGGCGGCCATGAACGCCGTAACCGGTGTCGGCGCACCCTGATACACGTCGGGCACCCAGGACTGGAACGGCACCGTGCCGATCTTGAACAGCAGCCCGACCGCGAGCAGCGCCACGCCCAGCAGCGCGAGCATCGCGTTATCCGGATGCAGCGCAATGGCATCGGCGATCCCGGCCAGCTTGACCGTGCCCGCCTGCCCGTACAGCAACGCGACACCGTAGAGGAAGAACGCCGACGAGAACGCGCCGAGCAGGAAGTACTTCAGCGCCGCTTCCTGCGAGAGCAACCGCTTGCGCCGCGCGAGCCCGCACAGCAGATACAGCGGCAGCGACAGCACCTCGAGCGCGACGAACATGGTGAGCAGATCATTCGACGCCGGGAACAGCAGCAGCCCGCCGACCGCGAGCAACGTCAACGGGAACACCTCGGTCGTCGCGATCCCCGCCTTCAACGCGGTCCGCTCCATCGCACTACCCGGCACCGAAGAAGCCTGCGGCGTAAACGCATCCACCCCACGCCCGAGCGTCGCCGCGGCCGCACTCCAGGTCCCGGGACCGCTGCGCGCCTCGACGCGCGGCTCGGCACCGCGCTCGCCCATGAACAGCACACCGAGGATCGACACGACCAGGATGGTGCCCTGCAGGAACAACGTGACGCCGTCCACGGCAACCGCACCGCCGATAGCGGTGGCGTTGGTCCCGGCCAGCAGTATCACCGCGACCAACGCGCCGACCAACCCGACGACGCTCAGCAGCAGCTGCGCGCCGAACCGGAACCGCCGCCCCATGAACGCTTCCACCAGCACACTGACCACCGCGACACCGAACACGATGAGCATCGGCGAAAGATGCCCATATTCGATGTCCGGCGCCGGAATCGCCGCGGCGAGGGTTGTTCCGTAGTCCAAGGAAGTCACTTAGGCCGTCCTCGAGAAGGAGATCACCGCGGCGAGCAGCCCCGCGACGATGAGAGCGATGGCGACGCGAACACTGGTGCGACTCATTTGTGGACACCTCCGGGATGATCGGCCTTACCGGCCTCGGGCAGCGCGGGCACCGCCGGTGCCGGGTCGTGCTTGCCGATGGTGGTCAACGTCTGGCTCACCGCGGGATTGATGAAGTTCAGGATCGGTTTCGGATACACGCCGAGGAACAGCAGCGCCGCGATCAACGGCACCACCACCGCGAGTTCGCGGGGCACCAGGTCGTAGATGCGTTCGTTGCCGTCCTTGACCGGTCCGGTCATCATCCGCTGGTACATCCACAGCACGTACAGCGCCGCGAGCACCAGCGCACCGGTCGCGATGACCGCCGCGACCTGGTAGCGGGCGAAGGTGCCGACCAGCACCAGGAATTCGCTGACGAACGGCGCGAGCCCGGGCAGCGACAGCGTCGCCAGACCCGAGATGAAGAACGTGCCCGCCAGGATCGGCGCCACCTTCTGCACGCCGCCGAAGTCGGCGATGAGCCGGGTGCCGCGGCGCGACACCAGGAAGCCGGCGATCAGGAACAGCGCGGCGGTGGAGATGCCGTGGTTGACCATGTACAGCGTCGCGCCGGTCTGGCCCTGACTGGTCATCGCGAAGATGCCGAGGATGATGAACCCGAAGTGCGAGATCGAGGTGTAGGCGATCAGCCGCATCACGTCGGTCTGCCCGATGGCCAGCAGCGCACCGTAGATGATGCCGATCACCGCGAGGGTGATCACCAGTGGCGCATAGGTACTCGACGCGTCCGGGAACAGCATCAGGCAGTAGCGCAGCATGCCGAAGGTGCCGACCTTGTCGACCACCGCCATCATCAGCACCGCACTCGACGGTGTCGCGGCGACGGCGGCGTCGGGCAGCCAGGTGTGCAGCGGCCACAGCGGCGCCTTCACCGCGAACGCGAACATGAACCCGAGGAACAGCGCGTTGAGCACCGCGGGTGCCGCGCCGAGGTGTCCGGAGTTGGCCGCGGCGACCACCGTGCGGAAATCGAAGGTGCCCGCCGAACCCGCGCCGAGCCCGTCGCGCGCGGTGACCACATACAGCCCGATCACCGCGGCCAGCATGATCAGTCCGCCGAACAGGTTGTACAGCAGGAACTTCACCGCCGCCCGCGACCGCTGCTGCCGCAACTCCAGATTCGCCGACCGCGGCCCGAACCCGCCGATGAGGAAGTACATCGGAATCAACATGGCTTCGAAGAACACGTAGAACAGCAGAATGTCGAGCGAGACAAAGGAAATCAGCACCATCGCCTCGACCAGCAGCGTCAGCGCGACATAGGTGTGCGACACCCGCCGCCCACTGCCGACCTCACGCTCGTCGTGCCAGCCCGCCAGAATCAGCAACGGCACCAGCACCGTGGTGAGCAACACCAGCACCAGCGCGATCCCGTCGACACCGACCGTGTAACCGGCACCGAACGCTGGAATCCACTCGTGGTCCTCGACGAACTGATACTGCGCCCCACCGGGTTCGAAGCGCACCGCCAGCACAATGGCGAACACCAGCACCGCCACTGAAACCACCAACGCCAAGCTCCGCGCCAGCACTCGTTGCGAAGCGGGCAGCACCAGCACGATGACCGC
This sequence comes from Nocardia sp. NPDC060255, assembly GCF_042727395.1. Taxonomy (NCBI): domain Bacteria; kingdom Bacillati; phylum Actinomycetota; class Actinomycetes; order Mycobacteriales; family Nocardiaceae; genus Nocardia; species Nocardia sp. NPDC060255. The sequence continues at coordinate 9,253 of NZ_JBHXAU010000044.1, forward strand.
GCCGATCGCCGGCGCCAACCACAACGTGGTCAACCAGGGAAAGTCGGTCACGACCACAACCTCACTGCCAGCAGGGCGGCGGCCACCAGGGCCGCGCCGGTGAACATGGACAGGGCGTACGAGCGCACGAAACCGGTTTGGACTCGGCGGATTCGGCCGGACAGGCCGCCGATGAGGGCGGCGGTGCCGTTGACGATGCCGTCGATGCCTCGGTTGTCGAGGAACACCAGCGCGCGAGTCAGGTAGCTGCCCGGGCGCATGAAGGCCGCCTCGTTGAGTGCGTCACCGTAGAGGTCCTTGCGGGCCGCGATGGTCAACGCGGACACGGCTTCCGGTGCGGTCTGCGGGATTTCGCGCTGCGCGTACTGGTAGTAGGCGAACCCGACACCGATGGCGACCACCACGAGCGCGAGCGCCGTGACGACACCCGCGGGCACGGTCTCTTCGCCGTGATGCGCGCCGACCACCGGCTCGAGCCAGTTCTGCAGCGAGGAACCGAACGCGAACAGCGCACCCGCCGCGACCGATCCGATGGCCAGCAGAATCATCGGCCCGGTCATCACCGCGGGGGACTCGTGCGGATGCGTGTCGGGCTTCCAGCGGCGTTCACCGAAGAACGTCAGGAACATGACCCGCGTCATGTAGAACGCGGTGAGCCCCGCACCGAGCAACGTCACCGTGCCCAACGTCAAACCGCTTGCGCCGCCCTGGTTGAACGCCACCTCGATGATCTTGTCCTTGGAGAAGAACCCGGCGAACGGTGGCACGCCGATGATCGCGAGATACCCGAGCCCGAAGGTGACGTAGGTGATCGGCAGCAGCTTGCGCAGTCCGCCGTAGCGGCGCATGTCGGTCTCGTCGTCCATCGCGTGCATCACCGAACCGGCTCCGAGGAACAGTCCGGCCTTGAAGAACCCGTGGGTGAGCAGATGCATGATGGCGAAGGCGTATCCGGCCGGGCCGAGGCCCGCGGCGAGCACCATGTAACCGATCTGGCTCATGGTCGACGCGGCGAGTGCCTTCTTGATGTCGTCCTTCGCGCAACCGACGATGGCACCGAAAAGCAGTGTCACCGCACCGACCAGGACAACGCCCAGTCGCGCATCGGGTGCCAGGTCGAAGATCGGCCCGGACCGCGCGATCAGGTACACACCGGCGGTGACCATGGTGGCCGCGTGGATGAGCGCCGACACCGGAGTCGGGCCTTCCATCGCGTCCCCGAGCCAGGACTGCAGCGGCACCTGCGCGGACTTACCGCACGCGGCGAGCAACAGCAGCAGCCCGATCGCGGTCAGCGTCCCTTCCCCGGCTTGCGGCGCACCCGCGAACACATCGGTGAAGTTGATCGACCCGAACGTCGAGAACATGACGAACATCGCGATCGCCAGGCCCATGTCACCAACTCGGTTGACCACGAACGCTTTCTTGGCCGCGGTCGCCGCGGTCGGCTTGTGGTACCAGAACCCGATCAGCAGGTAGGACGCCAAACCGACGCCCTCCCAACCGAGATAGAGCACCAGGTAATTGTTCGCCAGCACCAGCAGCAGCATGGCCGCGAGGAACAGATTCAGGTAGGCGAAGAATCGCCGCCGTCCCGGATCGTGGCTCATGTAGCCGATGGAATAGATGTGGATCAGCGAGCCGACGCCGGTGATCAGCAGCGCGAAACACATCGACAGTTGGTCCAATTGGAGGCTGAAGTCGGCCTGCAGGCCAGCGACCGGCACCCAGCTGAACAGGTCGGTGTGGATGCCGCGTTGCGCGTTGTCGCGGCCGAGCATGTCGAAGAACCCGATCCCGGCGACCACGAAGGCCGCCAAGGCCAGCACGGTGCCGAGCAGGTGGCCCCACTTGTCGCTGAAACGACCGGAGAGCAGAAGGAATACAGCGCCTGCGAGGGGCAGGGCGGGCAGCAGCCAGAGCGTCGCCGTCTCCATCTCAGAACTTCAACAGGTTGGCGTCGTCGACCGAGGTCGAGCGGCGGGCACGGAAGATGGTCATGATGATGGCAAGGCCGACAACGACTTCGGCCGCGGCGACCACCATGGTGAAGAACGCGAACACCTGGCCGTCCAGGTTGGCGTGCAGCCTGGCGAAGGTGACGAAGGCCAGGTTCGCCGCGTTGAGCATCAGCTCGATGCACATGAACACCACGATGGCGTTGCGCCGCAACAGCACTCCGGCCGCGCCGATGGTGAACAGCAAGGCGGACAGGAACAGGTAGTTCTGGGGATTCACCGGTTGCCTTCCTCGTCGCTCTGGTTCTCGGTCGCGCCGACGGGCACCGCATCGTCCGCCGCGACCGAGATAACGGCCGCTTCGGTCAGCGCCCGGGTGCGGCGGTGCCGCAGAATGGTGCTGACCGACAGTTCCTCGAAGGACCCGTCGGGCAGCCTGGCCGGAATGTCGACCGCGTTGTGCCTGGCGTAGACGCCGGGCGTCGGCAGCGGGGTGGCGCGGTGGCCCGCCTCGCGGAACCGGCGCACCGACATTTCCCGCTGGCCGATCTTCGGCCCGAACTGCTCGCGGTGCGCGAGCACCATCGCGCCGATGGTGGCGGTGATGAGCAGCGCACCGGTGAGCTCGAACGCCCACACGTAGCGGACGAAGATCAGCTCGGCGAGCTCGCCGATCACGTCGCGTCCGGCGAATCCGGTTGCCGGGAAAGCGATTCCGGATTCGCGGATGCCGCGGGCGATGCCGCTGATCAGCAGCAGGCCGAACCCGAGGCCGACCGCGGCCGCCGCGAGTTGTTGCCCGCGCAGGTTTTCCTTCAGCGATTCGGTGGAGTCGACACCGACCAGCATGAGCACGAACAGGAACAGCATCATGACCGCGCCGGTGTAGACGACGATCTGCACCACGCCGAGGAACAGCGCGTCCTGGGCCATGTAGAACACGGCGAGCACGATCATGGTGGCGGCCAGGCAGATCGCGGAATGCACGGCCTTGCGGGCGAACACCATGCCGAGCGCGCCGACCACGGCCAGCGGCGCGAGCACCCAGAAGTCCACCGCCTCGCCGGTGGAGGTCCGGGTGAGCGGCTCGGCGGCGAGGATGAATTCGTTCACCGCGACCCTCCTTCCACGCCCGCCACGACGGGCTCTTTCGGACTGTCCGGCGCGGCGTTTCCGTTGCTGCCGTTGGTTTCCTGGATGCTGCCCAGCACGTTGCCGAGGTAGTAGTCGCCCTCGTCGGCGCCCGGCTGCATGGCGTGCGGTGGTGCGGTCATGCCCGGCTGCAGCGGCGCGAGCAGCCGGTCCTTCTCGTAGATGAGGCCGGCGCGGTTGTCGTCGGTCATCTCGTAGTCGTTGGTCATGGTCAGTGCCCGGGTCGGGCAGGCCTCGATGCACAGTCCGCAGCCGATACAGCGCAGGTAGTTGATCTGATAGACCTGCCCGTACCGCTCACCGGGCGAAAAGCGTGCGGTCTCGGTGTTGTCCGCGCCTTCGACGAAGATGGCGTCGGCGGGGCAGGCCCAGGCGCACAGCTCGCAGCCGATGCACTTCTCCAGACCGTCCGGGTGCCGATTGAGCTGATGACGGCCGTGGTAGCGCGGCGCGGTCGGCACCTTCTGTTCCGGATAGAACTCGGTGTTCGGCTTCTTGAACATGGTCGCCGCGGTGACCAGGAACCCGGCCAGCGGATCGAACAGCCCCGATTTGGCGACGTCGCGGGGATGTTCGGGCAGCGGCGGTGTCGGGAACCCGAGGAACACCGCGGTATCCGCGGTCGCCGCCGCGGGTTCCGGCTCGGCCGGTGGCGCCGCGCCACCGCGGCGTCCGGCCCGCAGGAACGTGCCGATCAGCAGGACCGAGATCACCAGGCCGCCGATGACGAGCGCCGGAGTCTGCACGTGATAGCCCTCGGCCTGCAGCACCCGTGCGCCGCCGACCAGCATCACCCACAGCAGCGAGGTCGGGATGAGCAGTTTCCAGCCGAGGTTCATGAACTGGTCGTAACGCAGGCGAGGCAAGGTGCCGCGCAACCAGATGAACACGAACAGGAAGCCCCACACCTTGGCGGTGAACCACAGCACCGGCCACCAGCCGGTGTTGGCGCCTGCCCACAGGCTCAACGGCCACGGCGCGTGCCAGCCACCGAGGAACAGGGTGGTGGCGAGCGCGGAAACCGTTGCCATGTTGATGTATTCGGCCATCATGAACATGGCGAACTTCAGCGAGGAGTACTCGGTGTGGAAGCCGCCGACCAGTTCGCCCTCGGCCTCGGGCAGGTCGAACGGTGCCCGGTTCGTCTCACCGACCATGGAGACGCAGTAGATCAGGAACGAGGGCAGCAGCAGGAAGACGTACCAGGTGTCGTGCTGTGCGGCAACGATGCCCGAGGTGGACATGGTGCCGCCGAGCAGGAACACGGTGGCGAAGCACAGCGCCATCGCGATCTCGTAGGAGATCACCTGCGCGGTCGAGCGCAGCCCGCCGAGCAGCGGATACGTGGAACCCGACGACCACCCGGCGAGCACGATGCCGTACACGCCGATCGAGGTGATCGCGAGGATGTAGAGCACCGCCACCGGCATGTCGGTGAGCTGCAGGGCGGTGTGGTGACCGAAGACGGAAACCTCGGGCCCGAACGGGATCACCGCGAACGCCATCACGGCCGGGATCAGCGAGATGATCGGCGCCATGATGAAGATCGGCTTGTCCACGATGGCCGGGACGATGTCTTCCTTGAGCGCCATCTTGACGCCGTCGGCGATGCTCTGCAGCATGCCGAACGGGCCGATCCGGTTCGGGCCGATGCGCATCTGCATGCGCGCCACGATCTTTCGCTCCGCGACCACCGCGATCATCGGAATGAGCAGCAGGAAGATGAAGATGGCGACGGACTTCCCGATCACCAACCACAGGGGATCGTGGCCGAACAAACTGAGGTCACTCATGCCTGTGCTCCTTCATCCTCTCGTCGGCCCGCCGCAGCGCGACGATGCCGCCGGGCTGGGTGGCCAACTGTTCGGCGATCGAGCTGCCCGGTGAGTGCTGCGGCAGCCAGACCACCCGGTCGGGCAGGTCGGTGATGACCAGCGGCAGCGTGACGGTGCCGTGGTCGCTGGCGACGGTCACCAGATCGTCTGTCGCGGCACCGATTTCGGCCGCGGTCGCGGGGGACAGCCGGACGACCGGAGTGCGGGCGATGCCTGCCAGGTTGGGTTCGCCGTCCTGCAGGCGGCCCAGGTCGAGCAGCATCCGCCAGCTGGCCAGCACCGCGGTGCCGGGTCCCGGCTGGGTCAGCGGATGTGGCCGGTGTGCGGGCGCCGCGACGGCCGCGCCGTCCCAGGCGCCGAGTTCGGCGAGTTCGGCGCGGGCCGCATCGGTGTCGGGCAGGCCGAGGCGCACCTTCATCTCGTCGGCAATCGCTTGCAGCACACGCTGATCCGAGAGCGGGGCGGACTGGCGGCGCACCATGTCGTCGCCCAGCGCGGCGGCGAACGGACGCGGCCTGCCCTCCCAGTTGCGGAAGGTGCCGGACTTCTCCATGGCCGTGGCGACCGGGAACACGACGTCGGCACGGTCGGTGACCGCGCTGTGCCGCTGTTCCAGGCTGACGACGAAACGTGCCGCATCGATGGCGGCCAGCGCACCGCTCGGGTCCGGCAGGTCGGCGACGTCGACGCCACCGATCACCAGCGCACCGAGCCCGGGCGCGGCTTCGAGGATGGCGGCGGTATCGCGACCGGCCGTGACGGGCAGGTCCGGCACATTCCACACGGCCCGAACCTGTTGGCGGGCAAGCGGATCGGCGACCGGGCGACCGCCGGGCAGCAGGCCCGGCAACGCACCGGCCTCGACCGCACCACGCTCACCGGCCCGACGCGGCACCCACGCCAGCGCGGCGCCGGTCTCGTCGGCCAGCCGGACGGCGGCGGACAGCGCACCGGGAATCCCGGCCATCCGCTCACCGACCATGATCACCGCGCCGGGTTCGCGCAGCAGTCGCGCCACATCGGCGATCTGCGTGGGATCGGCTCCCGCAGTGGCGGTTTCGCCGGTACGCACGGCATCGAGCAGGTGCGGCTCGGCACCGGGCATCGCCTGTATCAGCCTGCCCGACATCCGATCCAGACCACGCGAGGAATACGGCGCCATCGAGTAGATCGGCAGGCGGCGCTTCCGTGCGGCCTTGCGCAGCCGCAGGTAGACGATCGGCGACTCTTCCTCCGGCTCGAAGCCGACGAGCAGCACGATCGGCGCGGACTCCAGGTCGTCGTAGCTGACCGCCATGCCCTGGCCCGCGACGCGGGCGGCGAGGAAGTCCGCCTCCTCGGCCGAGTGCGCCCTGGCGCGGAAGTCGACATCGTTGGTGCCCAACGCGATTCGCGCGAACTTGGCGTAGGCGTAGGAGTCCTCTTCGGTGACTCGGCCACCGACGAGGACACCCGCGCTGCCGAACGCGGCAGCCAACCCCTCCGCGGCCGCGGCGAGCGCCTCGGACCACGAAGCCGGTGCGAGGTTGCCGTCCCAGCCGCGCACCAGTGGCGTGGTGAGCCGGTCACGTTCGGTCGCGTAGGCGAACGCCCAGCGGCCCTTGTCGCAGTTCCATTCCTCGTTGACCTGCGGGTCGTCCCCGGCCAGCCGGCGCAGCACCTTGCCGCGCCGGTGATCGGTGCGCTGGGCGCACCCGGAAGCGCAGTGCTCACACACATTCGGGCTCGACACCAGATCGAACGGGCGGGCCCGGAACCGGTAGCTGGTGCCGGTCAGCGCGCCGACCGGGCACACCTGCACGGTGTTGCCGGAGAAGTAGGAATCCAGCGGCTCGGCCTGCGCCGTGCCGACCTGTTGCAGCGCACCACGTTCCAGCAGTTCGATGAACGGGTCACCGGCGACCTGCTGGGAGAACCGGGTGCAGCGCGCGCACAGCACGCAGCGTTCCCGGTCCAGCAGCACCGCGGTGGACAGCGGAATCGGCTTCGGATAGGTGCGCTTCTCGCCCTCGAACCGGGTTTCGGCGCGACCGGTGGACATCGCCTGGTTCTGCAGCGGGCACTCACCGCCCTTGTCGCACACCGGGCAGTCGAGCGGGTGGTTGATGAGCAGCAGCTCCATCACGCCCTCCTGCGCCTTGTCGGCGACCGGGGAGGTGAGCTGGGTGCGCACCACCATGCCGTCGGTGACGGTCATGGTGCACGAGGCGACCGGCTTGCGCTGGCCCTCGACCTCGACGATGCACTGACGGCACGCGCCGACCGGGTCGAGCAGCGGGTGGTCGCAGAAGCGCGGGATCTGGATGCCGATCAGCTCGGCGGCCCGGATCACCAGGGTGCCTGCGGGCACGCTGACCGTGGTGTCGTCGATCGTCACGGACACCAGATCCGCGGGCACCACTCCGCTGGTATTAGCGTTCACGGTGGCGGTCATCGCACTCCTTCCGTGTCCTGATTACGCGAATGCGGCACGGCCGCAACGCCGTTCGCCCACGCGGTGGTCCGCGCCGGATCGAACGGGCAGCCGCCGCTGGTGACGTGCTCGACGTACTCGTCGCGGAAGTACTTCAGCGACGAGATGATCGGGCTCGCCGCGCCGTCGCCGAGCGCGCAGAACGACTTGCCGTTGATCGTGTCGCTGATGTCGAGCAGCTTGTCCAGATCCGATTCGGTGCCCCGGCCGGACTCGATCCGTTGCAGCAGCTGGACGAGCCAGTACGTGCCTTCCCGGCACGGGGTGCACTTGCCGCAGGACTCGTGCATGTAGAACTCGGTCCAGCGCAGCACGGCACGCACCACGCAGGTGGTGTCGTCGAAGATCTGTAAAGCCTTGGTGCCCAACATGGATCCGGCCGTGGCGACACCCTCGTAGTCGAGCGGCACGTCGAGGTGAGCGTCGGTGAACAGCGGGGTGGACGAACCACCCGGGGTCCAGAATTTCACCGTGTGCCCGGTGCGCACGCCACCGGCGTAGCCGAGCAGTTCGCGCAGCGTGACGCCGAGCGGTGCCTCGTACTGTCCGGGCCGGTTCACGTGCCCCGAGAGCGAGTAGAGCGTGAAGCCAGGAGACTTCTCGCTCCCCATCGACCGGAACCAGGCGGTGCCGTTGAGCAGGATCGCAGGCACGCTGGCGATGGATTCCACGTTGTTCACCACGGTCGGGCAGGCGTAGAGACCCGCGACGGCGGGGAACGGCGGACGCAGTCGCGGCTGGCCGCGACGGCCTTCCAGGGAATCGAGCAGCGCGGTTTCCTCACCGCAGATGTAGGCACCCGCTCCGGCGTGCACGATGAGTTCGAGGTCGTAGCCGGAGCCGAGGATGTTGCGCCCCAGGAACCCCGCCTCGTAGGCCTGCGCGACCGCGGCTTGCAGTCGGCGCAGCACCGGCACCACTTCACCGCGCACGTAGATGAACGCGTGCGCGGCACGGATGGCGTAGGAGCCGATGATGATGCCCTCGATCAGCGCGTGCGGACTCGACAGCATCAACGGAATGTCTTTGCACGTACCGGGTTCGGACTCGTCGGCGTTGACGACCAGGTAGTGCGGTTTCATCACGCCGTCGGGTCCGGCGCCCTGCGGGATGAAGCTCCACTTCATGCCCGTCGGGAAGCCCGCGCCGCCGCGGCCGCGCAGTCCGGCGTCCTTGACGGTCTGGATGACCTGGTCCGGCTCCATCGCCAGCGCCTTGCGCAGTCCCTGGTAGCCGTCGTGGCGACGGTAGGTGTCCATCGTCCATGACTGCGGGTCATCCCAGTACCTGCTGAGTACAGGGGTCAGCGTCATTTAGGCGCCCTCCGAATCCTGTTGCGGCCCAGGAGCATTCATGTTCTGCTCGCGCGCGGCATGCAGACCGGCCAGGGTGGCCTCGCCTGCCGCGTGATCGAGCACGCCGGGTCGCTCGTCGGGGAAACCGGCCAGGATGCGCGCGGTCTCCTTGAACGTGCACAGCGGCGCGCCACGAGTCGGCGTCACCTGCTGACCCGCGCGCAGCGAATCCACCAGGGCCTGCGCCGATTCCGGGGTCTGGTTGTCGAAGAACTCCCAGTTGACCATGATCACCGGCGCGAAATCGCAGGCCGCGTTGCACTCGACATGCTCGAGGGTGATCTTCCCGTCGGCGGTGGTCTCGCCGTGGCCGACGCCCAGATGCTGTTCCAGCGCGGCGAGAATGGCGTCGCCACCCATCACCGCGCATAGCGTGTTGGTGCACACGCCGACGTGGTAGTCGCCGGTCGGGGTGCGCCGGTACATCGAGTAGAACGTGGCCACCGCGGTGACCTCGGCGCCGGTCAATCCCAGCTGGTCGGCACAGAAGTCGATGCCGGTACCGGTGACACAGCCCTCTTCGGCCTGTACCAGGTGCAGCAGCGGCAGCAGCGCCGACCGCGGTTCCGGGTAACGGCCGATGATCTCCTTGGCGTCCAGTTCGAGCCGCTCACGGATGAACGGCTGGAACGGTTCGGGCCGGGTGCTGAGCTTGAGCATGATTTCGGGCCCACCCGTCACCCGGCCACCACCCCTCATCGAATCGCTTCGCGATGCATCATTCATCGGTCCACTCCGCCCATGACGGGGTCGATACTCGCGACCGCGGCGATCACGTCGGCGACCATGCCGCCTTCGCAAGTCGCCGCTACCGCTTGCAGATTGGTGAACGAGGGGTCGCGGTAGTGCACCCGGTAGGGCCGGGTGCCGCCGTCGCTGACCATGTGCACGCCGAGCTCGCCGCGCGGTGACTCGACGGCGGTGTACACCTGACCGGCCGGCACCCGGATGCCCTCGGTGACCAGCTTGAAGTGGTGGATGAGTCCCTCCATGGACGTGCCCATGATCTTGCCGATGTGCTTGGGGGAGTTGCCGAGTCCGTCCGGGCCGAGCTGCAGGTCGGCGGGCCAGGCGATCTTCTTGTCGTCGACCATCACCGGACCGGGACGCAGCTTGTCCAGGCACTGTTCGACGATCTTGAGCGATTCCTTCATCTCGTCCACCCGAATCACGTAGCGGCCGTAGCAGTCACAGCCCGTGGTGGTGGGGATGTCGAATTCGTAGTTCTCGTACCCGCAGTACGGCTGCGCCTTGCGCAGATCGTGCGGCAGGCCGGTGGCGCGCAGCACCGGGCCGGTGATCCCGAGGGCCATGCAGCCCTGCAGGTTCAGGTAGCCGATGTTCTGCGTGCGGGCCTTCCAGATCGGGTTCGAGGTGAGCAGCTGTTCCATGTCCTTGAGCCGTTTGGGCATAAGGGCAAGCAGCTCACGGACTTTCGCGACGCCGTCGTCGGGCAGGTCCTGCGCCAGGCCGCCCGGCCGGATGTAGGCGTGGTTCATCCGCAGGCCGGTGATCGTCTCGAACACGTCGAGGATCAGTTCGCGTTCGCGGAAACCGAACAGCATCGGGGTGAGCGCGCCGAGCTCCATGCCGCCGGTGGCCAGCGCCACCAGGTGCGAGGAGATCCGGTTGAGCTCCATCAGCATGACCCGAATGATGCTGACCCGCTCCGGGATCGCCTCGGTGATGTCGAGGAGCTTCTCCACGCCGAGGCAGTACGCCGTCTCGTTGAAGAACGGCGACAGGTAGTCCATCCGGGTGACGAACGTGACGCCCTGGGTCCAGTTGCGGAACTCCAGGTTCTTCTCGATGCCGGTGTGCAGGTAGCCGATGCCGCAGCGGGCCTCGGTGACCGTCTCGCCCTCGATCTCGAGGATGAGCCGCAGCACGCCGTGCGTGGACGGGTGCTGCGGGCCCATGTTGACGACGATGCGTTCTTCACCGGCGCCGCGCAGCGAGTCGGAGACTTCTTCCCAGTCCTGACCGGCGACGGTGACAACAGTGGGTTCCGGCCCAGCGTCGCCTGCGACGTCGGGCCGGATGTCTGTTTCGTTCAGCCCACCCGTCGCCCGACCGCCACCCCTCACGGAATCGCTTCGCGATGCAGTCATTAGTTGTACGCCCTCCGCTCGTCGGGCGGCGGTATCCGCGCGCCCTTGTACTCGACCGGGATCCCGCCCAGCGGGTAGTCCTTGCGCTGGGGGTGACCGCGCCAGTCGTCGGGCATCAGAATTCGAGTGAGCGAGGGGTGCCCGTCGAAGATGATGCCGAAGAAGTCGTAGGTTTCCCGCTCGTGCCAGTCGGTGGTCGGATACACCCCGTACAGCGACGGAATGTGCGGATCGGTGTCGGGGGTGGACACCTCGACGCGCAGCCGCCGGTTGTGCGTGATCGACATGAGCGGATACACCGCGTGCAGTTCGCGGCCCGCGTCGTCGGGGTAATGCACGCCGCTCACGCCGAGGCTCAGCTCGAAACGCAGTGCGGGATGGTCACGCAACACCTGCGCGACGGCCACCAGGTGCTCGCGGTGCACGTGCAGGGTGAGTTCGCCGCGGAACACGACGATCTTCTCCAGCGCGGTCTCCAACCGGGTGCCTGCCGCGCCGAGCGCGGTACGCAACGCGTCGACGACCTCGTCGAAGTAGCCGCCGTACGGTGTCGGCGTACTGCCGGGCAGGCTGACCGGGCGGACCAGGCCGCCGTAGCCGGAGGTGTCGCCGGAGCCGGTGACACCGAACATGCCGTGCCGCACGCCGATTACCTCGGCGCCGGCCTGCTGCTCGTCCTCGCCGGGCAGGGTGCCTTCCGGTCCTGCCGTCGCGGCCGCGTCGGTGTCGTCCTGCGCGGTGGTGGTGTTGTCGGCGGAATCGAACGTCATCGCAGCAGACCCTCCATCCGGATGGTCGGCGTCGAGGCCAGCGCCGCGGCTTCGGCGGCCTTGATGGCCTCTTCGCGATTGACGCCGAGCGGCGACTCCTGAATCTTGGCGTGCAGCGCCAGGATCGCGTTCAACAGCATCTCCGGGCGCGGCGGGCAGCCGGGCAGGTAGATGTCGACCGGGACCACGTGGTCGACGCCCTGCACGATGGCGTAGTTGTTGAACATGCCGCCCGAGGACGCGCAAACGCCCATGGCGAGTACCCATTTCGGCTCGGTCATCTGGTCGTAGACCTGACGCAGCACCGGGGCCATCTTCTGGCTGACCCGCCCGGCGACGATCATCAGATCGGCCTGCCGCGGCGAGGCGCGGAACGCCTCCATGCCGAAGCGGGCGATGTCGAAACGGCCACCGCCCGTTGCCATCATCTCGATGGCGCAGCAGGCGAGGCCGAAGGTTGCGGGCCACAACGAGCCCTTACGCATGAACCCGGCGAAATCCTCGACGGTGCTCAGCAGGAATCCGCTGGGCAGTTTTTCCTCTAACCCCATATCCGACTAACCTTCACTTCCACTCGTCGCCCGAACACGTTGCGCGGCAATCACTCCCAGCTGAGCCCACCGCGTCGCCACTCGTAGGCGTATGCCACCGAGACGTTGAAGATGAACAACGCCATCGCGGCAAGACCGAAGAGACCGAGCGCATCGAAGTGGACTGCCCACGGGTAGAGGAACACGATCTCGATGTCGAAGATGATGAACAGCATGGCGGTGAGGTAGTACTTCACCGGAAAGCGTTGGCCCGTCACGTTTCCCGGGCCGCCCGCGATGGCATGCGGTGTCGGCTCGATGCCGCATTCGTACGCCTCGAGCTTGGCCCGGTTGTACCGCTTCGGCCCGACCAGGGCCGCCATGACGATGGAGAACACCGCGAACGCCGCGGCGATCGCGCCTAAGACCAGAGTGGGCATCTCGATATTCACGACTGCGCTCTCCCTTTACTCTGCGCTAGCCCCTCCTTGCGAGCTGGAGCTTGCGGGTGGGTCGTCCGTTGCCGGACGGCAGCTTCCGAGGCGGGCTGACGTCGTTGTCCGCCTCGGCCAGGCACGCCCCATGGCCTGCTCGACGCGAGTAGGGCTGGTACCCGCGCTGGTGTGAGCTAGGGCACAGCCTACAACTGATCGCTCTGAGTGCTGCACGTTTGGTCGCTGCGTTTGATCGAATTCGCGACGTCGATTCATGACTGAAACGGGGGTAATCCGGGGTCTTGTCACGTGACGTTGGTTGACCGGTCAGTCTGTCCTGCGAAAACCCGGCTATTGCAGCGGTTTTCAGGGCGTCATCGGGGCGTTCGCCAGGATCGGGTCGCGAGGTCGAGCGGCTAACTCACCGCTTCCTTGCGGATCGAACGCGGCGGGTTTGTCCGAATTGGCGGCGGTGCATCGAGTGCAGGTCAAGAGCGATTGATTAATACACACTCTGCATAAGTGAGTATGCGGAACCGGACTTTTCAGGCTGCCGAACGGTTGCGCAGCAACCCGACGACCGCCTCGGTGAGCCGGATCGGATCGATCGGATGCGACACCGCCGCTTCCGCGCGCGACCAGTTGGCCAGCCAGGCGTCGTCGGGACGCCCGGTGAGCACGAGTACCGGTGGGCAGTGCTCGATTTCGTCCTTGAGTTGCTTGGCGATGCCGAGCCCGCCGGTCGGCGCCGACTCGCCGTCGAGGATCAGTAGGTCGAAACCGCCCGCGTCCATGCGCTCGATCACCACGGGGCCGGTGGCCACTTCGAGGTAGTCGAGGGACGGTAGTTCGGGGTGCGGGTGTTTGCCCAGTGCCAGGATCACCTGGCGCCGGGTATCGGCGTCGTTGCTGTATACGAGGACCCGCAGAGGGGTGGAACGAGTCGAGTCGGCCACCAGCGCATGCTACTTCCGCGAGGGTCTCGTCCGTGGCATGTTGGGGTAGATCGACCTCCGCGCGTCGCGGGCTCGGTCGATCGCGCACGTCATCGGGAGTGCTTGCCGCTGAAGGAAGATCGCAAGTTATCCGTAAGAATCGGCCGGTAGAGTCCCCGAAATGCGGGGCGATCTAACCCAGGTGCTCGTCGATACCGACGTGTGGACCGATGAAATGCTGGACAGCACCGGGATTCCGGTGATCGATGTGCCGTTCGTGACGATCGGCAGTGGGATCGGCTCGTTCGTCACCTACGACACGTTGCGGATCTTCGGGGTGCCCGCGCGGTCGATGGCGGTGCTCGGGCCGCAGGAACACCCGTGGGCGTCCTATGAGTATCTGACGCGGGTGTCGCAGATTCCGCGCGGCGAGCGGTTGCGCAGTGACTCGGCCTCGGAGCCGGACAACATGTGGGGCTTCCCGTCGTATGCGGTGCGGGAGGCGATCGCGGACAAGTCGATCAGGCCGCTGTGGAATGTGTTCGTGGAGCCGATCTTCGCCAACTACTACACGCCGCGTGCGGGGCAGGCGTTCGTCGGGATGGAGCGGGAGTTCCGGCGGATCGACTATGCGAGTTCGTTGCATCGTGGGCAGGTTCGCATGGTGCGCAAGCGGCAGGGTGGTGGGTACTTCACCATTCTCACGCCGGCGGCGGGGTCGACGCCGACCAAGCGGGTGGCGTTTCGCAGCACGTATGTGCATGTGGCGGTGGGGTATCCGGGGCTGAAGTTGCTGCCGGATCTGCAGGAGTATCGGGAGACCCACCGCGACCCGACGCGGGTGGTGAATGCGTATGAGCCGCACGAGCACGTCTATCAGGCGTTGCAGCGCAGGCCGGGGACGGTGCTGATTCGCGGTAGCGGGATCGTGGCGAGCCGGGTTTTGCAGCGGCTCATCGATGATCGGGACAAGTTGCAGTTGAATACGCAGATCCTGCATCTGTTCCGGACCTATGTCGCCAGATCGCACGGCAAGAGTGTGTTCAACCGGCGCAAGGGTGCCGACGGCTGGGCGTATCAGGGGTTCAACTATCCGAAGTCGGTGTGGGGCGGGCAGCTCAAGCAGAAGATGCGTTCGCTGCAAGGGGAGCAGCGGGCCGAGGCGTACAAGGAGATCTCCGGGACGAATACGCCGATCCGGTATTCGTGGCAGGAGCAGTTGAAGCGCGGGCGCAAGCAAGGCTGGTATCAGGTGATGGCGGGGACCATGCGGGCGCCGCGGCCCGCCGAGGGGCGGCAGGGTGTGGTCGCCACGATCATTCCCGATCCGACCGCGGAGTTGCCGACGCCGCCGCCGACGCAACCGTTCGACGCCACAGTCGATTACATCATCGACTGCACCGGGCTCGAAGCCGATATTCGTGAGCATCGGTTGCTGGCGGATCTGCTGGATCATGCGGGGGCCGGGCGTAATCCGGTGGGGCGCCTCGACGTGGACACCACGTTCGAGTTGATCGGCACGCGAAGTGGCACGGGACGCATCTACGCATCCGGTAGCGCGACCCTCGGCGGGCCGTTCGTCGGCGTCGACACCTTCCTCGGGTTGCAGATCGCCGCGCAGGAGATCGCGGACGATCTTGCGGCGCTGGGGTTCTGCCGTCGGATGGGTCCGCTGCGCTCGACGCGGCAGTGGTGGTCCTGGGTCACGAACAAGAAGATTTGAGCTGATGCTTCCAACTTTGAACGGGCGAATGCAGACCCGGGTACTCGCGCTGAGCGTGATCGGGTTCTTCGTCGCGCTGATCATCACGCCGTTCCTGCCGACGGGATCGCTGAGTCTCGGGCAGGCCTACCGGGTCACCTTGTCAATCCTGCTCGCCACCGTTCTGGTCGGGGTGCTGTGGGAACTGCTCTACCATTTCTTGCAACAGTTCCGCTGGGAAAAGGATTGGCCGACACTGTTCGGCTTCCTCACCATGGTCAACGAGGGGGCGCTCATGTGGGTGCTCGTCCGATACACGACCGTGGTGTTGCCCGAGTCGCTACATCCATCGCTGACCGCGTTCTTGATTCAGTTCATCGTCACCTGGATTGTGTTCTGGCTCATCGTCAATGGGCCGATGCGGGTCGTGTTTCATCGGTGGCGTTTCCAAGGTGGCAGGTTCTTGTGAGTAGTCAGATCGAGGTTCTCCCCGGCGGCCACCTGGTGGCCGGTGCCGGCGGTGTAGTTGTGGTGGTCGCGCATCGAGGCGCCGGCGCGGTGACCACAGATTCGGTGGCGGCGCGGGCGCTGGCGGAGCTGCTCGGGATCGTGCGGCAAGCCGGGACGCAGGAGCCGCGGCGGCGCGGGCGGACGGTGGCGCGGTTGGCCACCAACTGGTTGATGGGGCTGGAGAACGGGGATGAAGACGAGGTCGAGTTCGGGGTGATCACGCCGGGAGACGGCGGGATCGCGGTGTTTTTGCACGGTGGGGTGACGGCGGTGCTGGCCGGGGTGGAGCGGTCGGAGATCCTGCGGGGGCGGGAGGCAGGGTTCACCGTTGACCGGGTGGTGACGCCCGCACCGGGAGTCGGGGCCGGGTTGTTCGTGGACGAGGTCGGGGCCGAGGTCGAGATGCTGCCCGCGCGTGGGGTTTTCGCATTGACGGAAGGGACAGCGCCGGGGGCAGGGGCGGTGCTGTGGTTCGATGCTGCCGGTCACGAGCCTCTCGCGGTGGATGTTCCGCGAGCTGCTTTCTCACCGCAGCCCGTGTCGGACGCCCAGCATGCGTTCGAGCCGTGGCGCGAGTCCGCGCCCAACGACGTGTTCGACCCGTCACGGATGTCCGGCCAGTCGCGCGGGTCCGACGGGTCAGGCGCGTCCGACCCGTCACGAGTGTCCGGCCCACGATACGTATCCGACCCGGAGCACACACCCAACCGGTCGTCGGTGTCCGAACCCCAACACATCTCTGACCCGCAGCGCGCGTCCGACCCGTCGGGCATGCCCGGACTCCAACAGGCATCCGACCTCCGACACCCGTCTGATCCGTCGACTGTGTCCGGGCCCCAAGACGTCTCACACCTACAGCGCGCGTCCGAGCCCCAATACCTGTCCGATCGGCAGCGCGACATCGCCAACCGGGAGCGCGTGCTCGAGCCCCGACACGGATCCGACCAGCAGAACGCAGCTGACCCGTCGGCTGTATCCGGATCCCAATTCATCTCTGACCCACAGCCCGCGTCCGACCTCTCGGCTGTCTCCGGACCCCAACACGCGTCCGACCCGCAGCAAGCGTCGAACCTCGCCGACTCCCCGCGCTCGTCCGAGCCCCCGCACGTGGCCGACCCGCAGCGCGTGCCGGATCTGTGGACGCAGGACGAATCGCTGGATGCGGCAACAGAGAACTACAGCACATCGGCGATACCGCGCGAGCCCGCCGTGCCGGACGATAGCGAGCTGCCAGTCGACCCCGATGTGTCGGAACATCTCGCAGCGGAACCGGCAAGCGTGCCAGGTTTCCCGAGCGCGGCGGTGCCCGTGACCGGGGAGCTCGAGGATGACTTGCCACGGCACGCAGTCGAGTCCGCCAGCGCGCCGTATGAAGGTTCAGCACCCGTGCGCGTGACGCCGCTGCGCGGGCCGGCGACTCCGCCGGGTCCGCACTACTCGTATGGCGTTGTGGATGCGGAGCGGTCGAGCGACGAGTCGTCGCCGCTGAGCGTGCCGCCCCGTCCGAAGGACTCCGCCGGTGCGAATCCTGAGTGGCCGAGCCAAGAGTCGCCTGCCATGAGTCCGGCACTGCCTCATGTGGCTATGCCGCCGAATCTGAGCAAGCCCGCGAGCACGGGGCAAACGGAGGATCGTGGGCAGGCGTACGGCGGTGAGCAACCCGGGCATGATTCCGGCGCACACGGGGAGGTGCGGGACCGTCTCAGCGAGGTGGATTTCCAAGAGACCATGATCTCTGCGGAGAGCTTGGTTGCGCGGGTTCTGGACAGTGCCGCTATTCCCGAGGCGGCCGCGCAGGGTGCGGTGGTCAAGGGGTTCAAGTGTGCGCGTGATCATCTCAACGATCCGCGGGTGTCGTTCTGTGCGGTCTGCGGGATCCGGATGGATCAGCTGACCTGTGTGCTGACCGATGGTGTCCGGCCGCCGCTGGGCCTGCTGCTGCTCGATGACGGCACCTCGTTCGTCCTCGACAACGATTGCGTGCTCGGTCGCGAACCCGAACATGCGGAGGCCGTCGCGCGTGGCGCGCGACCCGTCCGCCTGGAGGACCTTTCCGGCGGAATGTCGCGCGCGCACGCCGAGATTCGCCTCATCGACTGGGACGTCACCGTCATCGACGGCGGCTCCACCAACGGCACCCACGTCCGCCAACCGGGCCACCAGGACTGGACCCGAGCCATCCCCGGCCACCCGATGAAACTGACCCCCGGCGCCCAGGTCCAACTCGGCGGCCGCGTAGTCACCTTCGACTCCCAACACGGTCAGCTGTAGCCGGCCGCCACCGACAACAGCTGCACCCTCTCTCGGGATCTGCACTCTCTCTAGGGCCCTATTGCCAGTGCGGATCCCGAGAGAGAGTGCCGATCTGGGCGTGGCGCAACCTGTGGTCGCGGTGCGATCAAGGTCATGGGGAATTGGTGCAGGTATCGCGCGAGAGGCCAACAGCACCAGTTCCGCATGATCTTGGAATGACTCGAATCCGTGACACACGCAATGGGTTTCGGGCTCGGTAGTCCGTAGCGAAAGGTGTGCGCAAGAATCTGTGCGGATATTTGGTGGGTAGTCGAATAGCGGGTTTGATCGGGTTGTATTCTCTGGGCGGTGTTTCCCCAGTTGTCGCCATTGGAGTTGATCATTCTGGGTGTGTTTCTACTTGGGTTATGAATTCCAGAAATGGTTCGCGTGGGGTCGGCCGCCGCTCGGCACTGCTCCGATTTGCAATGGTTTTATTGGCGGCGATCGGTACCGCGGTTGTCGCGGTCGCTCCGGGTGTTTCCGCCGCACCGGGCGACGTCACGTGTCCGACCAAGCCGAAGCCGACGGGCAAAGTGCTGCAAGGGTATTGGGAGAACTGGGACGGTGCGTCCAATGGTGTGCACCCGGGCATGGGCTGGATCCCGATCACCGACTCCCGCATCGCCGCGCACGGCCACAACGTCATCAACGCGGCGTTCCCGGTCATCGAATCGGATGGCACCGCCCGCTGGGAGGACGGGATGGATGCGACGGTGAAGGTCGCGACTCCCGAGGAGATGTGCCAGGCCAAGGCGGCCGGTTCCACCATCTTGATGTCCATCGGCGGCGCCGCGGCAGGCATCGACCTCAACTCCAGTGCCGTCGCCGACCGCTTCATCGCGACCATCGTGCCGATCCTGAAGAAGTACAACTTCGATGGCATCGACATCGATCTGGAAACCGGTCTCGTCGGTAGCGGCAACATCAAAACCCTGTCGACCTCTCAGGCCAATCTGGTGCGCATCATCGATGGCGTTCTCGCTCAGATGCCCGCCGGTTTCGGCCTGACCATGGCACCCGAAACCGCCTACGTCACCGGCGGTAGCGTCACCTACGGTTCGATCTGGGGCGCCTACCTGCCGATCATCAAGAAGTACGCCGACAACGGCCGCCTGTGGTGGCTCAACATGCAGTACTACAACGGCAGCATGTACGGCTGCGCGGGCGACTCGTATCAGGCCGGCACGGTCCAGGGCTTCATTGCTCAAACCGACTGCCTGGCAAAGGGGCTCATCGTTCAGGGCACCACGATAACCGTGCCCTATGACAAGCAAGCCCCGGGCCTTCCGGCTCAGTCCGGTGCGGGCGGTGGCTATATGGCACCGAACCTGGTCGCCCAGGCCTGGAACCATTACGGCACCGGCGCGAGCAATTCACTGAAGGGCCTGATGACCTGGTCCATCAACTGGGATGGCTCCCGTAACTGGACCTTCGGCAACAACGTCAAGTCCCTGCAGGGTCGTTAGCCCGCTGGGCGGGGAGTCAGGGCGTCGATGACCAGATCGAGGGCGCGACGGTATCCCTCGATGTCGACCCCTGGCTCCCATGCCTGCTGGAGAACAAAGCCTTGGATGAGCGCGAGAGCGAGCCGGGTGATCGCGTCGGCGTCGGCATGCCGAGTCACCGTGCCTGCGGCCTGCCCGCTCCGGATCGCCTCGAGAGCCAGGGCGCGTTGGCCGATGCCGTCGCCGACGATGGACCGCAGTCGATCGTCGACCAGCGATTCCGCCCAGACCAGCACGCTGACTCGACGGCGGTGCTGCTCGGCGGGGTCGGTGAGCCAGTAAGCAACACGCCACCCATTGCTGTCAGCCCGGGCGGGGTTCAGGCGGGGTGGAAGGCGGCGGGGCCTACTTCTTTGGGGTCGAGGATGTGGGTTAGGAAGAGGCGGGTGGTGGGGGTGGGGGTTCGGGTGGTGATGGCGTGCCAGGGGCGGTCTAGGGGGGTGCCGGTGACGGGGAGGATGTGGAGGGTGCCGGATTCCAGGTCTTGGGAGACGGCGTCGCTGTGGATGAGGGTGACGCCCAGGCCTTCTCGGGCCGCGGCGAGGACGGCGCCGTGGCTGCCGAGGGTGAGGGTGGGTGGGGTGATGTCGAGTTGGTCGAGTAGGGCGAGGGTGGCGTCTCGGGTGCCGGAGCCGCGGCCGCGCAGGAGCCAGGTGGCGTGCAGGGGGTCGTGGTGGGTGGCGCCTACGACGATGAGGTTGCTGGGGCGGCGGGCGCGTACGACGAGGCCGGCGTTGCGGGGTGGGCGGCCCGCGATGACGAGATCTGTTTCGTGGTGCTGTAATTCGAGGAACAGGACGTCGCGGGGGTGCACGGACAGACTGAGTTCGATGTCGGGGTAGCGGTTGCGGAAGGCGGCGAGGGGGCGCAGCAGGACGTATTCGCCCGCGGTGGCGACGACGCCGATGCGTAGTCGGCCGGTTTCGGCCTGCTGAACGGCGGCGTGCGCTTCTTTCATCAGACCGAGGATGCTGCGGCAGTATTCGGCGTAGATGCGGCCCGCCTCGGTGAGTGTGATGCCGCGGCCGGATTTGGCGATGAGCTTGGCGCCGAGCTGTTTTTCGATGTGCGCGACGGCGGCGGAGACGGCGGCCTCGGTGATGTGTAGTTGGGTGGCGGCGCGGCGGATGCTGCTGAGGCGGGCGACCACCAGGAATGTTTCCATTCTGGCCGCACTGACCGCTCCCATCTGCCGACGGTAGCAAACGATCGACGGTGACTCTGGTGCCAACGGAATTGATGGCTCCGGGGGAGGGGCGCGGGGGTGGTGATCTGTGGAAACATCGATCTGGTCGAGGTCAACCCGACGGCGGTGCGTGACTCCCCTTCCGCGCCGCGCACGAACACCCCGGGACGGTGCGCGTCCCGGGGTGTTCGGAGCGGGTTCCGGAAGTTTTCCGTCGCCCGCGGCTCTTCCTACCCTTTCCGGGCTCGCGTGAAACCTGACTATTCCGTTGAGCTTTCGCAGGAACAATCAAATTGTTTGTTGTCGGCGCTGCCGTCATCCTGGAATTCGTAAGGCGCACAACCGGTAACGGGCGACTGCCAGGAGGAACTGTGGCTGAGGAAACCGAGCGGGACCGGTGGGATCCGGGTGTTCAATCGTATGCGTCGATGGGATATTACGCGCCGGACTATCAGCCGTCGGATACCGATGTGCTCGCCGTTTTCCGGGTGACCCCGCAGCCCGGCGTGGATCCGATCGAGGCGTCGGCGGCGGTGGCGGGTGAATCGTCCACGGCGACATGGACGGTGGTGTGGACCGACCGGCTGACAGCGCACTCGAAGTACCAGGCCAAGTGCTACCGGGTCGATGAGGTGCCGGGGCGGCCCGGCGAGTATTTCGCATATGTCGCTTACGATCTCGACCTGTTCGAGGAGGGCTCCATCACCAACCTGACGTCCTCGGTGATCGGCAACGTGTTCGGTTTCAAGCCGCTGCTGGCGCTGCGCCTGGAGGACATGCGGATTCCGGTGGCGTACGTGAAGACGTTCCAAGGCCCACCGCACGGCACGGTGATGGAACGCGAATATCTGAACAAATACGGCCGCCCGCTGCTCGGCGCTACGGTGAAGCCGAAACTCGGTCTGTCGGCGCGTAATTACGGCCGGGTGATCTATGAGGCATGCAAGGGCGGGCTGGATTTCACCAAGGACGACGAGAACATCAACTCGCAGCCGTTCATGCGGTGGCGTGATCGTTACCTGTTCGCCATGGAGGGCGTCAACCGCGCCATGGCCGAGACCGGTGAGATCAAGGGCCACTATCTGAATGTCACCGCGGCGTCGATGGAGGACATGTACGAGCGGGCCGAGTTCGCCAAGGAACTGGGCAGTGTCGTCATCATGATCGACCTGACCGTGGGATACACGGCGATGCAGTCGATGTCGCACTGGGCGCGGCGCAACGGACTGCTGCTGCATCTGCACCGGGCCGGGCATTCCACCTTCACCAGGCAGAAGACGCACGGGGTGAGCTTCCGGGTGCTGGCCAAGTGGTGCAGGCTGATCGGGGTCGACCATCTGCACGCGGGCACGGTGGTCGGCAAGCTCGAGGGCGACCCGGCGACGACACGCGGCTTCTATGACACGTTGCGGGACAACCACATTCCCGCGAACCCCGGCAACGGCATCTTCTTCGATCAGGACTGGGCGAGCCTGCCCGGAGTGATGCCGGTGGCCTCCGGTGGCATCCACGCGGGCCAGATGCACCAGCTGCTGGACCTTTTCGGCGATGATGTGATCCTGCAGTTCGGTGGCGGCACCATCGGGCATCCACTGGGGATCGCGGCGGGTGCCGAGGCCAACCGGGTGGCACTGGAGGCAGTCGTGAAGGCCCGCAACGAAGGTCGCGATCTGCTCAAAGAAGGCCCGGACGTGTTGCGTAAGGCCGCCGAGATCTGCCGTCCGCTCGAGGTCGCGCTGGCGACCTGGGGCGATGTCACCTTCGACTACACCTCCACCGACGCACCGGATGCGGTGCCGACGGCCACTCGCTGAAACCGCTGGGAGCCCAACTCATGTACCTGCGTCACGGAACGTTTTCGTATCTGCCGGAATTCACCGACGCGGAGATCGCCGCCCAGGTGCGCTACGCGCTGCTCAACAGCTGGCCGGTGTCGATCGAATACACCGACGACCCCCATCCGCGCAACGCGTACTGGGAGATGTGGGGCCTGCCGCTGTTCGATCTGGACGAGCCCGACGGTGTGCTCGCCGAGATCAATGCCTGCCGTTCGACTTTCCCGCGCCACTATGTGCGGGTGCTGGCCTACGACGCCCGCTTCGGCAGGCAGACCACGGCGCTGAGCTTCCTGGTGCAGCGCCCGGCCGACGAACCGGGCTTCCTGCTGACCCGCCTGGAAGGACCGGATCGTCAGCAGAAGTACGGCCTGCGCTCCTACGCCACCGACGACCGCCAGGGACAGCGGTATGGCGGCTGAAGCCAACGGTTTCCGGCTACACCGTCCCAGCACCGGCGACGGCAGGCCGGTGCGCGCCGAGGCTGCCGAGCCGGACGAGCCCGAGATCCTGGATGACGATGCGGTACTGGATCTTTCGACCGACATCGCGGGCAACGACGTCGAGGACACGTTGCGCAGGCTCGACGCCGAACTCGTCGGGCTGGCCAACGTCAAACGCCGGGTACGCGAGATCGCGGCCCTGCTGCTGATCGACCGGGCCCGGCAACGTTTCGGCCTGAGCTCCTCGCGGCCCACCATGCACATGAGCTTCACCGGCGGTCCCGGCACCGGCAAAACCACCGTCGCATTGCGGATGGCCGAAATGCTGCACGCACTGGGCTATATCCGGAAACCCAAGGTACACACCGTCACCCGCGACGACCTGGTCGGCCAGTTCATCGGCCACACCGCCCCGAAAACCAAGGAGGCGCTGGCCAAAGCGGCCGGTGGGGTGCTGTTCATCGACGAGGCGTACTACCTGTTCCGCCCGGAGAACGAGCGGGACTACGGTCAGGAGGTCATCGAAATCCTGTTGCAGGAGATGGAAAGTGAACGCGCCAGCCTGGTGGTGATCTTCGCCGGCTACCCGGACCGGATGGAACGGTTCTTCTCGGCCAATCCCGGCCTGTCCTCGCGGGTGGGCCATCACCTGGAGTTCGCCGACTACACCCACGCCGAGCTGATGGGGATCGCCGAACTGATGGTGGCGCGGGAGAACTTTCACTTCGACGCGCCCGCGCAATCCGCCTTCGCCGAGTATGTGGCACTGCGGATGACCCGGCCCCGGTTCTCCAACGCGCGCAGCGTCCGTAATGCGCTGGACCGGTGCCGGTTACGGCAGGCCAAGCGGCTGGTGGAGCTGCACCGGCCGCTGACCAAGACCGACCTGATCACGCTGACCGACCGGGATGTCTACGGCAGCAGCGTCTTCACCGACAGCACCGAACCGCAGGACGGCCCGAGCGCGCGGGCCCCAGCGTGACGAGATCGAGATCGAGGCGCCCATGCCAGAGGGACTGAAGACGCTCACCCGGTACACGATCGAGGAGGAGCATCGGCACCCCGGCTCGTCCGGTGAGTTCTCCGCGTTGCTGAATGTCGTTGCCACCGCGACGAAAATGATCGCCAACCAGGTGACCCGGGGTGCCATCGTCGGATCTTTGGGCGCTGCCGAGCCGGACAACCTACCGCCGACGGTGCATCGCAAGCTCGACGCCATCGCCAACGACATCATGGTGGGTGAGACCCAATGGACGGGGCATCTGGCCGCGTTGGTGTCGGAGCAGATGCCGACCATCCACCCCGTGCCCGACGCGCACCGGCGCGGCAAGTATCTGCTGGCCTTCGATCCCCTCGACGGTTCCTCCAATATCGATGTAAACCTGCCTGTCGGAACGATTTTCAGTGTGCTGCGGGCCGCGGAGCGAGAGCACGGCTCGCCGACCGCCGATGACTTCCTGCAACCCGGTGTGCGTCAGGTCTGTGCCGGGTTCACCCTCTACGGCCCGGCGACCATGCTGGTGATCACCACCGGCAGCGGTGTCGACGGGTTCACCCTCGACCGCGAGATCGGCGCGTTCGTGCTGACCCATCCGCGGATGCGCATCCCCGAGGACACCTCCGGGTTCGCGATCAACGCCGCCAACGAGCGGTTCTGGGAGCGGCCGGTGCGCCGGTATGTGCACGAGTGCCTCGACGGCGTGGAGGGCCCGCGCGGGCGCGATTTCAACATGCGCTGGGTGGCGTCGCTGGTCGCGGACACCTTCCACATCCTGACCAGGGGCGGGGTGTATCTGTATCCGCACGACAATCGCCCGCCGGTGCGCCCCGGCCGGGTGTCGTTGCTCTACGGGGCCAATCCGATCGCGTTCATCGTCGAGCAGGCCGGCGGGTGGGCGACCACGGGCGGCGAGCGGGTGCTGGAGGTGCCGCCCGAGCAGGTGCACCACCAGGTGCCGTTGATCTTCGGGTCGCGCAACGAGGTCGAACGGATCGAGCGCTATCACAGCGAACCCGACGACGGGCATGTGTTCGACAGCTCATTGTTCGGGTCGCGGTCGCTGTTTCGTCCGGCGCCGCACTGAAATCTGTTGTCCGGCAATCGAGGAGGTGTCATGTCGGTCAAGCATCCCGTCGTCGCGATCACCGGATCATCCGGTGCGGGAACGACCAGCGTCACCCGGACCTTTCAGGAGATATTCCGTCGTGAGGGCATCAATGCCGTTGTGGTGGAGGGTGATTCGTTTCATCGCTATGACCGCAACGAGATGAAGACGGCGATGGCCGAGGCCGAACAGCGCCGCAATCTGACCTTCTCGCATTTCGGGGAGGAGGCGAATCTGCTCAAAGAGCTGGAGACGTTGTTCCGCGATTACGGCGAGACCGGGGTCGGGTCGGTGCGCAAGTATCTGCACGACGAGCTCGAGGCCAAGCCGCACGGGCAGCCCGCGGGCACGTTCACGCCGTGGGCGGATCTGGCGCCCGGTAGCGATCTGCTGTTCTACGAGGGTTTGCACGGTGCCGCCGTCACCGACAGCGTGAATGTCGCGCAGTACGCGGACCTCCTGGTCGGGGTGGTGCCGATCGTGAATCTGGAATGGATTCAGAAGGTGATCCGGGACAAGACCGAGCGCGGATATTCGAGCGAGGCGGTGATCGATACGATCCTGCGGCGGATGCCCGACTACGTGAAATACATCTGCCCGCAGTTCTCGCATACCTACGTCAACTTTCAACGCGTGCCCACGGTGGACACCTCGAACCCGTTCATCGCCCGCAGCATCCCCACCGCCGATGAGAGCTTCGTCGTCATCCGCTTCGCCGACCCGAAGGTCATCGACTTCCCCTACCTGCTGTCGATGCTGCACGACTCGTTCATGTCCCGCCCCAACTGCATCGTGGTGCCCGGCGGCAAGATGGAACTGGCCATGCAACTGATCTTCACTCCGCTGATCCTGCGTCTCATGGACAAGCGCCCCAAGCGCTCTCGCTGACCACTCGCCGGGCCCGGATCCGCCGACGTCGGTGCGCGGCGCCGAGGCAGATGCCACTCGGAAGTTTCTGCGTTACCCTCGAACCGACCCTATTCAACGAGTTGCATATGCGAGGTGCCGTGATGACTACGTTCCGCGAGGCCGTCGAAGCCAGAGACACCGAGGCGGTCGAGGCGCTGCTCGCCGACAACGTCGTGTTCACCAGCCCGGTCGCGTTCAAGCCCTACCCCGGCAAGGCGCTCACCGCCGCCATCCTGCGTGGCGTGCTGCGCGTCTTCGAGGACTTCCACTACCTGCGCGAGATCGCCAACCCCGACGGCCGCGACCACGCGCTGATCTTCGAGGCGAAGGTCGGTGGCAAGACCGTCAACGGCTGCGACTTCCTGCACTACGACGACAACGGCAAGATCGACAGCTTCACCGTCATGATCCGCCCGCTCTCGGCCGCCCAAGCCCTCTCCGAAGCCATGGCCGCCCAGTTCCCGCGCATCCAAGAGGAAGCCATGGCCGCCGTCCAGGCCCAGTCGGCCTCCTGAGCAGGCGTGGGCGGCGCGGCGGCGACGTCGGTTGCCCGGCACCCGATCCCGGTAACTATGTGCCGGTTCGAGGGTGGTCTGTCCAGAACTGATGGAGGTCCTCGGCGTGCGCGCCCGCGTAGCGCTGCAACTCGCGGAGCACGCGTATCTCGAGGGGCGTGAGGTCGGGGTGCCACACGTCGACGACGAGCACTATCCGATCGCCGTCGCCGTAATTCCAGGCCTGGTGTTCGAAGGAGTCGTCGAACAGCAGGCACCGGCCTTCCGCCCAGCGCCGCGTCGTCCCGCCCACCTCGATCGCGCAATCACCGGCGGGCACCCGGAGCGGCAGATGACACCGTAGCCGCAGGTTGGTCGGTCCGCGGTGGCCGCCGATCCGGGTGCCGGGGGCCAGGCGAGAGCAGTAGGTCAGGCCTTCGAAGGTGTCGACGATCGGCAATTGGTCCAGCACTCGCATCGTTGCCGGCAGCTTCGCGCAGTTGTCCTGGCGCCGGACCCCGCGCGCGTAGAGAAAGATCACGTCCCAGCGGCCGGATCGATCGATCGCCTCGGCCTCGGGGTGGAATGCGTTGCCCGGCAACGCCGTAACCTCGGCACGGATGGTTTCGAAGTTCTCCTCGAGCAACGCCAGGCCGGGAACAACTGCCGGATCAGGCCAAGGCTCCGCTCGCAGACCGGGCAGTACTCGGCGCCGCGGGTCGTCGCGCTCGTCGAAGAAACTGTCGAGATATCCGTCGATTCGTGCGCGCTCCGCCGCGCTCATCACCGGTCTCGCACCAGCGCGAGACCGTCGGCGAGTGCCACGACAATCCCGGTCCGCAATGTCGCGACGGCAGTGCCGGGAACGTACTCGTGTGCGCACGCCACCGCGGAAACGTGCGTGGTGTGCACCGTACGGCCGTCGGTCAGCTCGACAATGATCCCGATCAGACCGAACATTCGATGCGCCTGCCGCACGTCGGCGGCAGTTGCCTTGGCCGCCAACACTGTTCGGTCGGCGTCGGAGTGCTCGGGCCAATAGGAGCCCGCCCCTTGCGCTCGTTGCTCGCGCCTTGCTCGGTCCATGTCGGCGAGGAATGCGGAGACCAGCCGCGGGGCGGCTGCGAACTGCTTGAGATACAGCTCGTCCAAACCCTCGTCCGGCTCGAGCGAGATCCGCTCCTGCAGCAGAATCGGACCGCTGTCGAACTCGGCGGTGAGCTCGTGCACGGTGACGCCGCGCGTGTCGGGCGCGTCGTTGATCAGATACGGCAGCGGATTCGGACCGCGCCCCGCAGGCAGCAGGCTGGGATGGACGTTCACGGCGTAGGGCACCGACATCCGCTCGATCGGGACGCGGTACAGGTAGGCGGCGACCACGAGCAGGTCCGCACCGATGTCGTTGACCTGGTGGATAATTCGATCAGTGGGCCGCCCGAAGACGACCGGGATGCCGTGCCGGTGCGCGATTCGGGTGACGTTACCGACCGGGCCGGTCGGCTCGCTGGTCAGACAGAGGACCACGTCGACTCGCGGATCCTGGACGAGCATATCCAGGCAGGACGAAAAGAAGTCGTGACCGGCATAGACGACGCGCACCCGCGGTACCCCCCTCGCTTCAATGAACCGCCGACCGGTGCAGGTAGCGGGTGAACGCCTCGACGATGCCGACCACGCAGTCCTGGGGCAGCCATGCCCAGCTGAAGTGCGGGTTGACTTCGAGAATTCGAGGAACAGACCGGTCGATCATATAGTCCACCGCAAAGAAGTTGAGGCCGAACGCAGTACTGATCCGCCGCAGGATGTCGTGGTCGATCCGATCCGGCACCACCACGGCCTGTGCGATCTGCTCGGGCCGGTACTGAATGTCCACGACGACAGCTTCGGCCGCCGTCGGCAACTCGACCGTGCATGTCTCGCCACTGAAATAGAAGGTGCGATGTTCTGCCTCGACGACAATCCGGCGTTGCACCAACATCGGCACCCGCTCGCCACCGCGCATCTCGCCGAGCGACTCCTCGGTGAGTAATTGCGCGAAAAAGGATTCCTGCCGGGAAATAGCTCGGCTCTCACTCGCGTGTTTGATTATCGTGCCGGGACGCAAACGCTGCGGGTCGCTCACCAGCCGTGTTTCGATGAGGTGGTCGGGCAGGTGAGTGGCGAGCTTGGCGAGCTGAACGGCCTTGTTCGACCACCGGCGCTGCAGCTCCGGCCGATCGATGACGGGGTACTCGGCGCCGATCCAGAACTCCAGAAACAGGATTGCCGTCTCGACTTGGCGATGCAGGAACCGCAGTTCGGTGTCGTCCTCGACGATGTGTGCCGCGAGGACATCGAGACTTCCTGGGCTGTACCAGATTCCGGCCGCGGACACTGGAAGCGACCCCGTTAGATCGACGCGGACCCGCCCGTCGGCGAAGCGCACGTCGAGATGCTCGATCAGGACCCCGATATCGATGTACGGCAGCACCACGCCCGACGAAGTCAGCGACACCCAATCCGGTCGAGTGATGTCGGAGCCGATGAACAACGGCTCCGACGGTGCCACCTAGTTGCCCTTTGCCTTGGCTTCGGTCGGATTGACCCGGCTCAGCGATAGCACGCCTGTTTTCATTGACGACCTCCCGGTTCGACGTACCCAGCTCGATGGTAGGTGACCTGACATTGCCTAGACAACCCTGTCCGCCACAACGAAAAACTCATATGGCACAAGGTCTTCGTCGAAAATTTGATAAAGTCGGCGCCCCTGACCGGCAAAGTGGTCGGAGTCGCAGAAGAACAGCTCCATGCGATGCACAGCGAGTCCGGCCTCACGCATTACCCGGCGCAGATGCAGCGGGGTATAGAAAACTTGCCGCACACCCTGTTCCTCCTCGAAACAGGTCGATGTCGGTAGGTCGATGTTCGCCAGCTTTCCCGGATGTCGCTCCAGGGTGGCGATCTCCAATGCGCAATAGATCGTCGGGAAAAAGCCGACCAGTCGTCCGCCTTGTCGCAACGTATCGGCGCACGCGCGCAGCATGGCCCGATTCTCCCGATCACTGTCGGAAAGGATCGAATTGACGATCACGACCGCGTCGAAATTTCCGAGTGCGGCAACATCGATGGTGTTGTGCCGGCGATAGCTGACCCGGGGGTGGCTGAAGGTTGCCTCGGCCTGTTCGATCGCCTCGGCGACGAAGTCGGTGCAGACGATTTCGGAGTCGGCGGGTAATCGCTCGGCCAGCGCCTGCGGCAAATGTGTGGCAGCGCCGCAGCCCGGCACCAGAACCCGTAACGAGCCACGGGTGGCGAGCGCATCGAGGATCCGATCCTGCACGCCGGGGTCCTCGGTCATGCTGAACACTTGGTCGCGGCGCTCGCCGGCATAGACCTCGCGCCAGTGCCGGTGCCGTTCCGCGGCCGACATCGCGGCGGCCTCGTCGATCAGCCACTTGGTCTCGGCGGACTCAGGATTCATCGACATAGGGACCCGCAGCGTCGAGACGAAGCACCTCGGGGGCAGTGATGGCCTCGACCACATGGTGGTCGTAGTAGGCGATGGTCGCGGTTTCGTATGACTCCGACATCGCGGTCCGCCAGAGATGGACCAGGCGCGGGTTGCGCAACCAGCGCCCGGTGAAATAGTCGAGCACCGACTGCAAGAATTCCTTGCGTGCCGGATCGTGATATCGGTCGGCGGTGGTCTTCTGATAGAGCACCTGCTCGAAAAGGTCGAAGATGCGCAGTGCGATGGCACGCTCCTTGAGCAGCAACTCCTCCCGCCGTGCGTCGCTGAGCGGGCCGAGCGCGACCGCCAGCGACCTGGACACCTCGTCGTAATTGCTCGGCAACTCGAACAGATGCGACAGCTCCCAATTCGCCATTCGCAGATCGCTGAGCGTTTGGAAGTGGCCGTAGAGTTGCACGACCGTTTCGGTGGCCAGGGTCTCGTGGTGGGCATGGACCGCGCGTAGCGCGCCGTAGACAGAGATGAGAACGGCGACGCATGCCGTGAGGAATCCGCCGATGGCGACGATCGTGGAAATGCCCACTGGGTGGCCTATCTGTGCACGTCAGCGATGTTCGAAGGACGCCAGATCAGCAGTTCGGCAACGGATTCATAGCCCATCCGGTGGTAAATCGCCTGACCGGATGTCGTCGCCTGCAAGGTGGCCGGCAGCGCCGGGTCGGCGAGCGTCGCCGCCCACGCCAAAGCGGTGCCGTAACCCCGCCCCCGAACCTGTGGCAGCGTCGCGATATTGAACACCGCGAGCAGCCCGGCATCGATGAACGCGGTGGAACAGGAGACCGGCCGGTCGTCGACCCGGCCGACGAACAGCCGGAGCCGATCATCGCCGAGGATCCGTTCGTCGAAAAGTTTGTCCGGGGCGTAGGGCTGGAAGTCGGACAACGGGAAGCCGTCGACGAATACCTGCTCGAACTCGTGGAGCGACCCGCCGTCGGTGACTTCGGCGATGCTCAGCTCGCTCGGCGGCGTGGGCGCGGCGCCACCGGCCGGGCGATACATCGCGGGCAAGCGGTCGTCGAGGAAGAAGTCGTGCGGCGCGAAATTCACCTCGGCGAAAAACGAGTTGATGCTGAACTGTCGCGGTGCCGGTGAGCCGAAGAACTTCAGCGACCGTTCGGCGGTCACGGCGGCTTCCGCCGCGGTCAGTGGGCGTAACAGCGTCACGTTGTTCATCAGGGACCCCGGACGTTCACCATCGGTGACCGCGACATCGACGTCGTCCCAGCGGTCACGGCGGCGCCCCATCGCCCGAATCGGAAAATCCCAGTACTGCGCCATATTCGCGGCGAACAGCGCGGGTAGGTCCTCGACGTTCGTCAGCACGAACCGCCCTCTCGAAGTGGAGAATGTCGGATTCGGCAATCGTACCGACGGGTGCTCCCGGACCGCTGGTTTATGACGCCCGCGAGTTGTCGCCGACGAGCTGAAAATCGAGTGGTTCGGTTGTCGTGCAATCGAGTTCGGCGCTCGGTCAGTCGGGGAGGAGGGGGACGGACAAGCCCTCGCCGCGATGGAGCAGGGCGGCGCGGGTGACCGCGGCGGAACCGAAGCGCTGGCGGAGGTCGTCGAGGGTGGCGTCGAGGGTGTTGGTGGCGCGGGCCTCGAAGGGGAGTGAAAGCTGGAACGGGTCTGCGTCAGTGAGATTGGTGAGGGCGAGGCCGATCAGGGTGAGGCCGCGTTCCTGGATCATCGGCATGGCGGTGGCCAGTAGCGATCTCGCGGCGCACAGCAGGGTCTCGGTGTGGTCGGTGGCTTCGGGCAGGGTGTGTGAGCGGGTGGCGCGGGTGAAATCGTCGAAGCGCATGCGCAGCACCAGGGTTCGGCAGATGCGGTCGGCGGCGCGCAGGCGGCGGCCGAGGCGGTCGGTGAGGCCGTGCAGGTAGGCCTCGATTTCGTCGGGCGGGTGGGGTTGACGGCCGAGGGCGCGTTGGGCGCCGATGGAGCGGCGGCGCACGCCGGTTTCGACGCGGCGGGGATCGCGGGCCCAGGACAGGGCGTAGAGGTGGCGGGCGGCGCCGGCGCCGAGCAGGGCGCGCAGCGGGCTTTCGCCGAGGTCGGCGAGTTGGCCGACCCGGGTGATGCCGTGTTCGTGCAGCGTGCGGGCGGTGACTTCGCCTACGCCCCACAGTCTTTCGATGGGGAGCGGGTGCAGGAAGTCCAACTCGGCGTCGGGTGGGACGACACGTAGGCCGTCGGGTTTGGCGACGGCGCTGGCAACCTTCGCGAGGAATTTGGTGCGGGCGATGCCCACCGAGATCGGCAGGCCGACCCGGTCACGCACCTGGCTGCGTAAGCGTTCGGCGATGCCGATCGGCTCGCCCGCGATGCGCCGCAGCCCACCGACATCGAGAAACGCCTCATCGATCGACACACCCTCGACCACCGGCGTGGTGTCGTGAAAGACCTCGAACACCGCCTTGCTCGCCTCCGCATACGCCGACATCCGCGGCGGCACCACGATCGCGTGCGGGCACAGTCGCCGCGCCTGCCCACCGTTCATCGGCGTGCGCACCCCGAACGCCTTCGCCTCATAGCTGGCCGCGAGCACCACACCGCCGCCCACGATGACGGGCTTGCCGCGCAGCCGGGGATTGTCGCGCTGCTCGACCGAGGCATAGAAGGAGTCGAGATCGGCGTGCAGGATCGAGGCCTCGGCCCGCGCGACGATCCGCGGGCGGGAGGCGGGTGCGTCGGACACGAACATATGTTCGCATGGCCCACCGACAAGCGGAACCCTGGTCATCGCCGAAAACATCCAAATCTACGGCTTGGCTACGTAGCAATTCGGACTAACCGGTACGCTGGCCCGACAGCAGGGCACGTTTTTGGATGAGGGAGTCGGTACTGTGCGCGGATTTGGAGACCTGGAGGCGGTGATCATGGACCGCATCTGGGATCGGGACGCAGAGGACACCACGGTGCGCGAAATCTTTGACGAACTGTCCGCACAGCGCGACATCGCCTACACCACCGTCATGTCCACCATGGACAACCTGCACCGCAAGGGCTGGCTGGCGCGCGAGCGTTCCGGCAAGGCCTACAAGTACTGGCCCACCCTGACCCGCGAGGAGCACAGTGCCCGGCTGATGCTCGAGGCACTCGGCGCGGGCGGGCGCTCCGATCTGGTGCTCAGCCATTTCGTCGACCGGATCAGCGCCGAGGAATCGGCCGGATTGCGGGCCGCGCTGCGCAGGCTCACCGCCCGCAAAACCCCCGACGCACCGCCGGGTGACGCCACATGACGCTGGCGATCGCGTTGATGTTGTACGGCGCCACGGTGGCCACACTCGGGCCGCCGGTGCTGCGCAGGCTCACCCGGCGGGGCAACGCGCCACGGCTCGGCATCATCGCCTGGGTCGTCGCGATCGTCGGCACGCTCGGCGCGTGGGCCGCGGCGGCGACCATGCTCACCGTCGAATTCGCCACCTACTGGGGACATCCGCACGACGCGTTGCGGGCCTGCTTCGCGATCATGTGGAACCCGATCCACGACGGCAGCGGCGCGACCCAGGCGGTCACCTTCGCGGTCGGCGCGTTGGTGGCGGCGTGCACGATGGCGGTGGTGGCGCGGGCAGTGTCGGTGGTGCGGGAGATGCGCAGGCGCACCCACGCGCATGCGAAAGCGGTGCGGCTGGTCGGGCGCCGGGTGCCCGGGCTGGGCGCGCTGGTGCTGGATTCGCCGGAGCGACAAGCCTATTGCGTGCCGGGGCGGCCCGACACGATCGTGGTGACCAGTGCCGCACTGGATGCGTTGGCGCCGGATCAGCTGGCCGCGGTGCTGGCGCACGAACGCGCGCACCTGTCCGGCAGGCACGCGCCGTTGACCGCGGTGCTGCGCGCGATCGCCACCACGTTGCCGGGGTTGCGGTTGGTCACTGCCGGTACTGCCGAGATCACTCGGCTGCTGGAGATGTGTGCCGATGACAAGGCGGCCGACAAGCATGGCTCGGAGCCGTTGCTCGGTGGGTTGCTGGCGATCCTCGGTGTGTCGGAGGCGCTGCCCGAGGGGGCGATGGCTGCGGCGGGGACGGCGGTGCTGGCCCGGGCCGAGCGGCTGGTGGATCCGGTGAGCCGGATGCGGCGGGCGACGACCCGCACGGCGCTGCTCGGTGTGATCGCGGCGACGGTAACCGGATTGGCGTTCGTCGCCGCTACGGTAGCGTTCTGCAGCGCTGTGTTGGGCTGATGTTGTAGGGAGTGACCGTGCGCCTCACCTGGGATCAGGTTTTCGCGTGGCGATTGCGGCGACAGTATGTCGCCGAGCCCGCCGCGGGCGTGTCCGAGACCGTCGCCCGGTTGTGCGGTGTGCAGACGCAGGTCACCTCGGCCGCGGAAATGGCGGTGGCACTGCGTAGTTCGGCTCCTGCGGGCGGTGCCCTGGTCGGCGAACTCAACGACGGCACCTTGATCAAGACGTGGGCGATGCGCGGCACGTTACATGCGCTCACTCCGGATCTCGCTGCGGCCTGTCTTTCGCTGCTGGCCTCGGCCCGGACTTGGGAGAAACCGGCGTGGGAGCGCAACTTCGGTGCGTCACCGGCCGAGGTTGCGGCCTTGACGGAAGAGGTGCGCCGTGTGCTCGACAGTGCTGTGCTCACTCGCGAAGAACTGGTCGATGCACTCCTCGCCGACCCCACCTACCACCGGCTCGGTGAACAACTGCGTTCTGGTTGGGGCGCGCTGCTCAAACCTCTTGCCTGGCAAGGGGTGATCTGTCATGGCCCGGCTCAGGGCACCAAGATCACGTTCGCTGATCCGGCCCAGCTGATCAAGGGCTGGCCTGGTCTGCCGGAACCCGATGTCGCCGCCCCGCAGGCGATTACCGCCTATCTCGGGGC
The DNA here is from genome assembly GCF_042727395.1 of Nocardia sp. NPDC060255. Lineage (NCBI taxonomy): Bacteria > Bacillati > Actinomycetota > Actinomycetes > Mycobacteriales > Nocardiaceae > Nocardia > Nocardia sp. NPDC060255. The sequence continues at coordinate 44,139 of NZ_JBHXAU010000044.1, forward strand.
CTACGGTCCCGCGACGCCGGAGACGTTCGACGCCTGGCTCAGCCGCGGCAGTCTACGCAAAACCACCCTGCGCCGGTGGTTTTCGGAACTGGGGGACACCCTCACCGAGGTCGAGGTCGACGGCCGCCCCGGTTACGTACTCACCGAACACCTCGACGACCTCGCCGCCACAAAACCCAGCACCTCGATCCACCTCCTCGGCGCCTTCGACCAGTACATCCTGGGCCCCGGCACCGCCGACACCGCCCTACTACCCGGCGATCACCGCGCAAAGGTCAGCCGCACCGCAGGCTGGATCTCGCCGATCGTCGTCGCTGCCGGCCGCATCGTCGGCACGTGGGAACTCGCCGACAGCGCAGTAGCTGTCTCCATGTTCGACGGTGCGCCGCTGCCGAAGAAAGGTCTGGCCGCAGCAGTCGACCACCTCAGCGCGATCCTCGGTCGAGACACCCTGCCATTCCACGCCGTGTAACCGCGTTCCGTACGAATGGCCTGCGAACTGCCGGTCAAACCGGTGTCGGCCGCCCACAGTCCCAATCGAGCAGAGTCGAATGGTCGCCAGTTGATCTCCAACAGCAACCATTCGACTCGACTCGATTGGGAAAATCTCGAGAACAGCACCACAGCCAGTCCTCCCGCACCCAACTTGCACCTCTATTACCCAGGCCGCGGTAGAGCAGGCCGGGTACCCCACCTGACGTGCCCAGCACTACTCCGGTCATCTGATGAACCAGTCGAAAACCTCGAGGACAGCACACCACCGGAGTTCTCTGTGCGTATACCAACCCGGGCCAGTACACGAAGAGACCCTCGGAAAGGTGGACTTATCCGGGCAAGTGCTTCTTAGGGATTCCAGGCGATGACCTGTTCATTGAGCTGAAGACCTGATCCCATGTTTTCTTGTGAGTAGTGCTGGGCGCGTCGTGTGCCGTACCCGGCTTTAGGTGCGCGTCAGGTGCGTGATGTTGCGTTCCCGAGGTGGTCACCTGGCTGTGGTGGCGTTTCGAGAGCTCGAAAACCAGCGAATCTCGGCTCCCGGGGTGGTGAAGCTACCGTCGCGCCCCCGCTGTGTCAGCCTCACACCCAGTACAGGCGGTGTTCGGCTGACACAGTGGGTGTACGGATGGGTTCTCGCGTGGCGATCTGGCCGCGGTTGCGTCCCAGGCGCTTTGGACAAGGGCGAGTGGGCGGTGATCGGGCCCTGCGCGGGATCCCGTGGTGGTCGAGCTACCGGCGTACACCTGCTGTGTCAGCCCCACACCCGGTAAAGGCGGTGTTCGGCTGACGCAGTGGGTGTACGGATGGGTTTTCACGTGGCGATCGGGCCATGGCTGCGGCCCGAGAGCTCCGGTGTGATGAAACCTGTTGGTGTGGACGGTGTTCTACAGAGGGCGCATACCCCTCGTGGTGAAACCGGTGGTGCGGAGGGGGTTTCACAGAGGAGGCGTACCCCTCACAGGGTGTCTAGTCGTTGTGAAGGGTAGGCACGCTCTGTGGGTCGGTGTGGGCGGGCTGTGGAGGGGGCGATCGGCGCCACCGGTGGCGGGTTTGATCGGGATCGGCGCCCTCCTCGGGATCTGCACTCGCTCTCGGGATCGGCACTCGGAATAGGGCCCTAGAGTCGGTGCGGGGCCCGAGAGAGAGTGCAGATTCAGTGCCGCGCTCGGCGGTGGAGGGTGGGGTCAGTTCGGGATTCTGGTCGGGGTTGGCTCGCGCGGATTGGCTGCGGATGGCGGGGTGGTCGAATTTGGTTGGGGGGTAGGGGCGGATGGCATTTTGGCGGCCAAGCCGATCAGGCCGGCGAGGACTGCTATGGCGGCGGTGACGTACCAGCCGCGGTGGAAGGCGTCGAGGGTTGTTTGGGGGTCGGTGGGGGTGCCGAGGACTGCGACGAACAAGGCGACGCCTAGGGCCAGGCCGATTTGGCGGGCCATGCTCAGGACGGCGGAGCCGGTGGCGAAGCGTTGGGGTGGAAGGGCGCTGGTGCCTGCGGCGAAGGAGGTGGGCAGGCTGAGGCCGACGCCTAGTCCGCTGACGAGCATGCCGCCGAGGAGTCCGCCTGCGTAGTCGGGGCGCAGGGTGATTGCTTGGGCCCACCACAGCATGCCTGCGGCGAATGTGAGTCCGCCTGCGGCGATGACGGGGCCCGCGCCGATGCGGGCGATGAGTTTGCCTGCCAGGATCGCGACGATCGGCACGACGAGGGGGCCGGGGGCGATGGCGAGGCCGGTGCGCAGCGCCGACCAGCCCCAGGCGTTCTGTGTCCACAGCACCGAGGACAGCAGCATGGCGCCGAAGGCCATGTTGAAGAAGATCGAGTTGCCTGCCATGAGCGCGAAATTGGGGGCGCGCAACAGGGTCGGGTCGACGACGGGACTGTGGTGGCGGGCCGAGGAGACGACGAAGGCGATCGCGAGCAGTGCGGCGGCGGCGAAGGTGAGCAGAACTGCGGCCGAGGACCATCCCCAGTCTTCGCCTTTGACCAGTGCGAGGATGAAGGCGCCGATGGTGCCGACGAGCAGCAGCGCGCCGAACAGGTCCGGCAACCGCCCGCCGTCACCGGCCGGGTTGGGCAGCAACCGCAGCCCGAGCACGATGGCGATGATGCCCAGCGGAACGTTCACCAGAAACACCCAGCGCCAACCGAATTCGACCAGCACCCCGCCGAGCACCGGACCCAGCGCGGCGCCGAGCCCGCCGAAGGCCACCCACAACCGCACCGCGATAGCTCGCCGTTCCGGTGCGGTCGCGGCGAGCACCAACCCCAGCGAGGTGGGGATCAGCATCGCGGCGCCGATGGCCTGCAACACCCGGAACCCGACCAGCGACCCCACATCCCACGCGGTGGCACACAGCCCGGACCCGATCACGAACACGGTGAGCCCGATCAGGAAGGTGGTCCGGTTGCTGCCCCGATCACCGAGGCGTCCGGCGGGCACCAGCAGCGCGGCGAACACGATGGCGTAAGCGTTGAGCACCCACGACAATCCGGCGATGTCGGCGCCGCCGAAATCGACGGCCATGTCGGGCAACGCGACGTTGACGATGAACAGGTCCAGGCTCGACAGCAGCACGCCGATCGAGACGATGGCGAACACGATCCGTGAATCGGCCCGCGCGCGGGGGATGGCAGTGAAAGTCATGACGGTCTCTCCGATTCAGCCGAGCACACGGCGGGTTTGCCTGGCGGAGGCCAATATCCGGCCGTCTCGGTGCCAGAGGTCGATGTCGTCGACGGACCAGCCGCCGCCGGTGGAGGCATTGGTGGTGCGCACCAGCACCGGTTGCGGTGTGGTGTCGAGCTGATCGGTGTGCAGGTGCATCGACAGCGCGACGGTCGGCACCGCGACGGGCACGGTAAGGGTGGGGAAGAACGCGGGCGGGAGCGCGTCGGCCAGGATCGCCAGCGTCGCCGCGTCGATGGACATCCCGGGCACGATCGAGATCCAGGCACACATCATGGATTCGGCGGCACCGGTCAGCGGCAGCGGACCCGCCGCCGGCCGGATCTCGAAATGTGCCGCCGCCGGGACGATTTCGGGCGGCAGCGCGAACGTGCGGCAGTGCTCGGGCGCAGGCACCTCGGGTGCGAGGATCCCGGCGTACTCGGCGACACCGGTCGCGATGGTGCGACCGAAGGTCACCGACGCCGCGGCGATCACTCCCGCGCCCTGAAACGCCTGTACGTCGACAACCGCGGTGCTACGGCCAACCGAGTGCACCGTGGCCCGAAAGGTGAACGCCCCCTCGCTCGGTCGCCCGAGAAACCGCTGATCCATCGCCCGCACCGGCAACTCGCTCCCGCCCGCCCGCCGGGCCACCTCGACGAGCATCGCGGCGATCACCCCGCCGTGCGGTCCGGTCCAGCCGCGCCACGATTTGTCCACGTACGCCTGCCAGAGCTGGTAATCGGTCTCGGCGATCGCGAACACGTCGCTGACCGACCGCCCAGTGAGTTGCTTCATGCAACGAACCATAGGGTAGTGAGTTCTATGAAGCAACCGACTATGCTGTGCGGTATGCGCAGGACGAGCTTCGAAGACATGAACTGCTCGCTGGCCCAATGTCTCGAGGTGGTCGGCGAGTGGTGGACGCTGCTGATCGTGCGCGACGCCTTACTCGGCGTAACCCGCTTCGACGACTTCCGCGACCGCCTCGGCATCGCCCGCAACGTCCTCACCCAGCGCCTCGAGCACCTGATCGAGCACGACATCCTGACCCGAGAGCCCTACCAGGACAACCCCGTCCGCCACGACTACCGCCTCACCCCCAAGGGCCACTCCCTGTGGCTGGTCGTCACCGCCATGCGCCAGTGGGGCGACGACTGGGCCGCCCCAGCCGGCCCACCCCTGGAGCTCATCCACCAGACCTGCGGCCACACCGCGGTAATCGAGCCGGTCTGCTCACACTGCGGCGACCCCGTCACCCGTCCCGACCTCCAAGCCGTCCTAGGCCCCGGCGCCCGCACCCCAGCCCTACTCCCGGTCCCCACGCACTAGACGAGGATCCGCCATCGTCCCCCAGGCGACCCATCCGGCAGACGACTCGCTGGTGGGAGTGTCAGATTAACGGTGGATCTGCCCTGGCATCGGTTAGTTACTACTCGGCGTGATGCGGCCTTCGAAGGTGATAGCGAAGGCGTTCAAGG
>NZ_JBHXAU010000045.1:0-46013 GCF_042727395.1 Nocardia sp. NPDC060255
GTGACGTTTTGAAGGTAGGGCAGTGGACCTAGGGGAGAACCCCACAAAACCCAATCCCGAACCATCCCAATACTTTCCGACCAAATCGCCCACGAACCGGAATATTTACACCAGCAGTAAATCCGGCCAAGGGGAGCTCAACAACAATCCAACCCGCACAACGCCGACATCCACCGGCCATGCCAGAGAGCATCCGGAGGCGTCGTGGCGCACACGCACGAAACACCGCACACACCAACAACATCGAACGGCGCAGCCCTGATTATCCACGCCAGTTTCTACGCCGATAATCAACACTATGTAAAGTAAACGACTTGTCAGCGGGTTCGGGCATACTCCCCACATGACCGAACCCTCGCCGTCGACCACGATCACCGCTCCGGCGCCGTTCGTGGACTCCTGTGCCCGCGGTGCAACGCTGGGCTCGGTGCGTTCGGTGACGACCCACCTCGACTGCTTGCGGCCGTCGCCTACCTGGACCGGTTCGCGAGGCGCAACGAGGTGGCTGCCCCCATTGAACAGCTTCGCCAGGCCTAGTCCCTTGTGACCCGGGTGCCGTCAGAGCCCCTGTGCCGACTCGGTCGCCAGCGTCTCCTGGGCGGCCCACGACGCCAACAAGGCCAGGTTGTCAGCGGTCTGCCCTCCCGCAGGCACGGTATAGACATTCAACTGCAGGCCAGGGTCGGTGGGTAGATCCATGGACTCGAAATTCAAGTCGAGCATGCCCACCGCCGGGTGGTTCACCCGCTTGCTTCCGTGTCCGTGCACCCGCACGTCCTGAGATGCCCACTGTTGCCGGAACAGCTCACTGCCCGTTGATAATTCGTCCACTAAGGCGATGAGCTCCTCGTCGTGGGGATTGCGGCCCATTTCCATACGCAAGATAGCGGCCGCGTTTCGGGTCGTCCGGTCGTAGTCGACAAAGAACGTTTCGGCCTCGCGGGGATGCAAGTACACGAATCGCGCTGTGTTGGCGGGCTGTCGCGGGTCGGTCAGCATCGGTGCATACAGCGCGCGACCGAGTTGGTTCATGGCGAGCACGTCGAGTCTCCTATTGCTGATCCACGCCGGTGCACCGGTTATGGCATCGAGCACCTGCTGAAGCACCGGACGCACCGTCGCGGGAGGTTTGCGGTGCCGCCGACCGCCGGGTGCCCCGGATCGGCGGGCGAGATGGAACAGGTGAGCGCGCTCCGCTTCGGTGAGCTGTAAGGCCGTGGCCAGCGCGTCGAGCACGCCGTCCGAGGTGCCGGCCAGACCACCACGCTCGATGCGCACGTAATACTCGACCGATACCCCGGCGAGTAGCGCTACCTCCTCTCGACGCAGGCCCTTGACCCGGCGATTGCCACCGTAGGCGGGCAGGCCGGCCATCTCGGGCGCGATACGGGCGCGACGCGACCGCAGAAACTCTCGGATCTCGGTGCGCAGATCAAGCGTGGCGTCCATCCACTCACCGTAGGCCCATGCTCCAGTCGAGGTATTCGCGGCGAGGGTTGACGTGCCTGCCGGGGCGGCGGAACCTCATTGCTGTAGGCGTCTCGGCCAGGGCCTACCAGCAAAAGTCTGAGCGGGCTTCGTCGTGATGCCCCTCATGAAAGATGCCAATGGGTGCCGTCTTTCGCGGTGGACGGGTTCGGACCCTGCTCGGCTGTCACTCAGCACAGCAAGGGAATCCACATGTCTGTCATATCCGGAGCGATTCGGCCGTTCACCTTCGAGACTCCCGAGACCGAACTCCAGGCATTGCGTGCGCGGATCGCGGCCACGCGGTGGCCGGAGCAGGAGACCGTCGCCGATCAGTCGCAAGGTACTCCCCTCGCGACCAGTCAGGAGCTGGCCCGGTACTGGGGGTCGACGTACGACTGGCGCCAGTGTGAGGCGAGACTGAATGCGCTGCCGCAGTTCATCACCGAGATCGACGGCTTGGACATTCACTTCATTCACGTCCGGTCCCAGCATGATGACGCGCTCCCCTTGATCGTCACGCATGGCTGGCCCGGTTCGATCATCGAGCAGCTGAAGATCGTCGGACCGCTGACCGATCCCACCGCACACGGCGGCTCGGCAACGGACGCTTTCCATCTGGTGATTCCGTCGATCCCCGGTTACGGGTTCTCGGGTAAGCCGACGACGACCGGATGGGGTCCGGAGCGGATCGGCCGGGCCTGGGTGGAGTTGATGAAGCGGCTCGGGTACGCGCAGTTCGTGGCGCAGGGTGGCGACTGGGGTGCGATCATCACGGACCTGATGGCGGTGGCGGCGCCGCCGGAGTTGATCGGTATCCACACGAACATGCCTGCCGCGGTGCCGCCCGAGATCGATCGGGCGCTCCAGATCGGGAATCCGATCCCGTCCGGGCTCTCCGATGACGAAACACGGGCATGCGAGCAGCTGGCTTTCTTCTATCAGCACATCGCCTACGCGCAGATCATGGCGTCGCGCCCGCAGACGCTGACCGGGTTGGTGGATTCGCCGGTTGGCTTGGCCTCGTTCATGATCGATCACGACGTGGCCAGTCTGGCGCTGATCGCCCGGGTGTTTGCCGGGCAGACCGAGGGGCTGACCCGCGACGATCTCCTCGACAACATCACCCTCTACTGGCTGACGAATACCGCGATCTCCTCGGCTCGCCTGTACGCGGAGAACAAGCTCCCGTTCCTCACCGTCAAGGGTGTGAGCATCCCGGTAGCCGTGAGCGTCTTCCCCGACGAGCTGTACCAGGCTCCGCAGAGTTGGACGCAGGAGGCGTATCCCAAGCTCATCCACTACAACCGGCTCGACAAGGGCGGGCACTTCGCGGCGTGGGAGCAGCCGCAGCTCTTTGTCGACGAGGTTCGCGCGGGCTTCCGGTCGCTGCGCTAGGTGATCGTGGCGCTGCGCTAGGTGATCGGGGTCGAGCGTGCGCGCGCTCGACCCCGACGTCCTATCCCCAGTTGTCGATCCGGACATCGTGCGGACTCGGTGCGCCCGTTCCGGTTTCGACCAGCTCCTTCAAGCTCATCAGGTAGGTCGCCCACTTGGTGCTGCAGTGGTGCATGAACTCGACGGGCTCGCGCCAGCCTTGATGCTTGAACAGGATGACCGTGTAGTCGTCCTCACGCTTAAGGTCCCAGACGATTTCGGTGCCGACCCATTCGTCGGGGCCACCGATCACCTCCCACAGCACCCGCTTGCCTGGCTGCAGGTCGACCACCTTCATGTCGAATCCGCCTGCGGGGAAACGGAACTCGAGGACTCCCCCGGCGTCCGCGGCACCCTTGGTCTCGTTGGTCCACCAGCTGGCCAGTTTGTCGACCGAGGTCAATGCCGCGTACACGTCGTCGGTGGACGGCGACTTGACGCCGACCCGGTGCAGGATGTCTACCATTGTCGATTCTCTCTCTACTGTTGTTTGCTGCGTTGGATGGCTTCGGCGATCCGCTTGATGCGCTGGAGCCTGGCGTCCCAGGTGGAGCCGACCGCGTTGAGTTGCGCTACGGCACGGGCGAGTTGGGCGTCGTCGACCCGGTAGCGCCGCTCGCGGCCCTCGGGTGATCCGTGCACCAGTCCGACCCGGTCGAGGACGCCGAGGTGTCGTGCGACGGCCTGCCGGGTGACGGGTAGTCGTTCGCTGAGGCTGGTTGCGGTGCCCTCACCGTCGGCCAGGAGCAGGTCGAGCATGCGTCGCCGGGTGGGGTCGCCGATGGCGGACCACAGGTCGTCGTCGACGGCGCTGTTCATCGACTTGCGACCAGCCGGGCGACGTACTTGCCCAGGCGGGGCAGATAGGCGTCCCAGCCGGAGACGTGGTCGTTGTACTGTTGCTCCAGAACGGCGATCTCCCAGCCCATTTCGCGGAAACCGGTCTCGGTCATCCGGACCGTGGTGCCGTCGCCGGAGGGGGCGAGTTCGAAGGTGACGAGCAGCGAGTTGCCGACGGCCGCCGGTTCGTCGGCCGGGTGCGTCCAGCGGAAGGAGAACAGCCGGTGTGGTTCGGCATCGATCACGGTGATCGAGGCAATGTCGCGGTCCTCCCCTGTTCCGAAGGTGAGCGTGCCGGACGCGCCGGGGACGGGGTCCAGGTCGATATCGTCGGGCCACCACTCCTTCAGATGCGTGGGGCTGCTGATCACCTCGTAGACCACCTCGGGGGTGGCTTCGACGTACATCGTGCGTTCGATCTGGCCGTGTTCCATGCTTACTCCTCTGACTCGCAACAACTTGTTGCGCATGACGTTAGCCGAGGAGCCCTCGACGCGCAACACTTTGTTGCACATCGTTCCGGTGGTGGCCCGCGCAGCTGACCGACCGCAGGACCAGCGGTAGCAGGTAATTCGGCGGCTACGGCCGTGATGATCGTTTATTCTCGGGAGGGGGCTCGGGAAGCCATTTTTTGATCGGGTGGGCCACATGGAGATGGACCGGGTGGCGGCGACGCAGACTGCGTTGACGCGACTGGTTGTTGGATTCGACAGTGCATGGGAGGACGCGGACGCTCCACCGGACCTGGCGGCGCATCTGCCCGCCGATGACGGGCTGCGACGCTCGGCACTGATCGAGCTGATCAAGGTGGACCTGCAGCACCGCTGGCAGCAGACCCACCACGGCAAACGTCTCGCCGACTATCGGGCCCAGTTCCCCGAACTCGACGCCGCACCACTGCCGCCGGACCTCATCTACGAGGAGATCACCGCCCGCAGCCGCGGCGGCGACCCCGCGCTCGACCTCAGCGAATACGAGCAGGACTTCGCCGCGCAGATGGCACAGCTCGCCACCCAGCTCGACACCGACATCATGGCCGCCGAGAACTTCCGCACCACCCTGCTCTCGGATCCGACCGCGATCAACGCACTCGACACCATCGCACCCGGTGCCACCATCGACGACTTCGATCTGCTGATCGCGCTCGGCCAGGGCGCGTTCGCGCGCGTGTTCCTCGCCCGGCAGCGCTCGATGCAACGGCTTGTGGCGGTGAAGATTTCGCGCGACCGCGGCAGCGAACCGCAGACGCTCGCGCAGCTCGATCACGAACACATCGTGCGCGTCTTCGATCAACGGCAGATCGAGGAACAACACCTCAAGCTGATGTACATGCAGTATGTGCCCGGTGGCACGCTGCTCGGCGTGCTCCGCCTGGTCCGCACCACGCCGGTCGCGCGACGCACCGGGCAACTGCTGCTGGACGCCGTCGATGCGGCAGTGACGTCCGGTGGTGTGCTGACACCCCAACCGTCCGCTACCCGAGCCGAGCTGGCACGACTGAGTTGGCCCGAAGCGGTGGCCTGGCTCGGCAGCCGCCTCGCTACCGCGCTGGACTACGCCAACCGGGCCGGCGTGCTGCACCGCGACATCAAACCGGCCAACGTGCTGCTCACCGCCGACGGTCACCCCAAGCTCGCCGACTTCAATATCAGCTTCAGCACCCACATTCCGGGAGCGAGCCCGGTCGCCTACTTCGGCGGGTCGCTGGCGTACATGTCGCCCGAGCAGCTCGAAGCCTGTCATCCCAACATGGCCACCACCGCCGCCGACCTCGATACCCGCAGCGATATCTACGCCCTCGCGGTCGTCCTGTGGGAACTACTCACCGGCCGGCTCCCCTTCACCGACGAACTCGGCATCGGCGAATCCGACACCTCGCTCACCAGAATGATCGAACTGCGCCGCAAGCCGATCGACGAACGCCTCCAAGCAGGCACACCGGCGGACTGCCCGCAGATCCTCCGGCACGCGCTGCTCACCTGCCTGTCCCCCGACCGCGACGATCGCTACGCCACCGGTTCGGACCTCGCCCAGCACCTCGAGCTCACCCTGGACCGGACCGCACGCGATCTCGTCGACCCACCGCGACGCAGTCTGCGCGGCAGGCTGCGGATGCGACCGATGCCGGTGGTGACGTTGTCCAGCGCGCTCGGGCAGATACTCGGCGGGCTCTACCTGGCGGGGCACAACACGAAACTGCTCGACCTCGAACTCGGGGCCGATGGTCAGGCGCAGGTGACCAAGCTCGGGTTGATCGCCGCGGCCATCGGCTATCCGGTGGGGATCGCGATCCTGCTGTACTGGTGTCGGCTGGTGTTTCTGGTGCCGCACGGGTTACGGCAAGGCAAGCAGTACGACGAGCAGACCCTGGCCAAGGCGCGTGCGGACACTCTTGCCTGTAGTGACCGGATCGCCGCTGTCGCGTTCACCGGATGGCTGCTCGCGTTGGTGGCGTTCCTGTTCAAGCTGCACGCCATCGCGGACCTCTCCGCGGGGCTGCTGTTCAACCTGATCTCCTCGCACCTGGTCGCGGCCGCGGTAGCCGTGGTGTACACCTACTTCCCGGTGACGTTCTTCGTACTGCGTTGGTACTACCCCGGATTGGTGGCCGCCGGACTCCGCGCGCCCGACGAGTCCGCACAGCTGCGCCGGCTCTCGCGGCGCAGCCGGATCTATCTCGGCATCGCCGCCTCCGTACCGTTGTTCGGGGTCGCCGCCGGAGTGGCGTTCCTCGATCCGGTGCAGCAGCAGACGGTGATCGCGTCGATCGTTGCGCTCTGCGTCTGCGGGCTGTTCTTGTTCGTCGGTACGCTGCGGGTCTTCTACACCCTCGAATCCGACCTGCATGCGCTCGATCGGATCGTCAACCCGCACGCGCGGCCGTGACGTTGCACTGTATTCCGGTGCCTGAGTAGGAACTCGACGGCTTACGGGCGCGGCTGCGGATGACCCGATCGCCGGAGCGAGAGACCGTCGAGGACTCGTCGCAGGGCGTGCCGTTGGCGTACGTGCGCGAGCTGTGCGCGTACGGGGCGGTGGGCGGTCGGTGTACCGATCGAGGGCCCAGTATTCCCCAAGAGATACAGCGGCCGTTCCAGCGTTGGGCGGCACGGCGATTCGCTGATATTCGGTACTGAAGTGAGCCCGGCATGGTGGTCACTTCGCGGCGTTCGGGCAGCCTGTTGTCGAGGGTGTTCCTCCGGCCGGTTCGCTGAGCCCTCTCCCCTATGCTGTCTTTGTTGTACAGGGACTTTATGGATGTGGTGACCGATTAATAGCGTTTATATGCATATATACGCACATCTAGGTACCGCAATGTTTTGTTTTCACTGTCGGTAGATCCGACGGGGTAACTGTAGTGACTCGCAGCTCGTACCTAACGTCCCGGCTCGGGCTCTCCTATCAGATACCAACTCGCCCAGTATTATCCACTCGGCCACTCCCCTACCCCATCAGCATCGCCGTGTGGCACAGCCACTCTCGATCGCCAAGGATTACCCATCCCCCAATTCAGCCGTCGCACAAGATCACTGAACCGGCATTCGCTGAACGATGCTGAGGTGAACTAACCTTCAACCGGTGCTTGGACATTCACATGCGACCAGTGGCGCTTTGGCCTGGTCGGGGGCAGCAGCGGCGCTGCCCGTCGCGATCTTGACCTACCCGACAATCCAAGGTGTCTCAGGACATCTCGGCCCCGTCGATCTGCTCCTCGGAACATTTCTGACGGCGGGTGCGGCGCTGTTGCCAGACGCCGACCACCCGGAAGGAACGATCGCGCATGTGCTCGGTCCCGTTTCCTACTACTTCTGCAAGCTGATCTCGTGGATCTCCGGCGGGCACCGGCACGCCACCCATTCCTTCGCCTTCGTCGCCGCCGTCTCCTACGGCACGTGGGCGGGCGAGCATTGGATCGGGCGCTGGTTCACCCTCGCGCTCGTCTTCTTCCTGCTGGCGTTGGCTGTGCGGGCGCTGCACCTGTGCCCGCCGGGCGACGGGATCGAGGCGTGGGGAACCATCGTGGTCCTCGCGCTCGCCGGAACCTTCGCCATGGACCACTGGATCTCCGACAAGCCCGTGTGGCTGCCGTTCTCCGTCGGCCTCGGCGCCTTGGTCCACTTGGTCGGCGACTGCCTCACCGACCGCGGCTGCCGGCTGTTCTGGCCGTTCAAGCTCCGCACCAGGGTGCCGATCATCGACCGCACCGGGAACAAGCTCGAAACCTGGATCCTGTCACCGCTGTTCGTGCTCGGCACGCTCGCGGTGCTGTGGTACTCGATCACACATCAGCCGTAAGAGGTTCGGCCCGTGTCAGACGTCGCGCCTGCTCAGCGATGTGCGGCAGATCTGTGCGGGCACATCAAGCAAGCCGGACGCGCAATCTCGGCAGCGCCCGCAGGCATGCCCAGCGCTACGCCGGGTCGATCGCGGATTCAAGCCGAGAAGGTAGCGCCGATAATCTGCACCCGGACTCGGGATCTGCACTCGAAATAGGGCCTTATAGCCAGTGCAGATCCCGAGAGCGGGTGCAGATTCGACTGCCAGCGTGGCGTTGCGGTGTACACCGGTTGTGAGCTGCACGCCCAGTACACCGGGTATACAGCTTAGGCACGCCCGGGCGAAGGGCGCGGGAGCACTGGCTGGGCGCCCTCGCCATCCATGATCATCCATGTCTGCGCTGTCGCCGGGGTAACCGGAAATACTGCACGCCTGATACTTTCGCCGGTCCTCGCCGACCAGGCGCCACGGCGAGTAACTCACCAGGGGCGGCCTGGCAGATCCGCAGGCACACCACACTCCTCCTCCTGCTCGTCCCTTACCGGCGCCCATACGACGCCTCCCCTGGTCGTCGAGCTACGCCGCGAAATTTCCAGCGAGCGCCCCCTGGGTTCTATGCGGTCTTTACTCAGGAGTGTCGGCCGACGGAAGATTCCGGTTGGGTAGGACCACATAGGTAGATGCGCATATCTACGTATCACCATGTGAATTCCTGATTGAGGTCGACCAGCGGCCCTGACCAGGATCTGCAAACCAGTCGTGCGTGTCAGATCGGCTTAGGACTCCCGTACCCTCGCTCGATCCGCGCCCCGGTTGTTCAATCCTCGACCGCGCGTGGCGCGACCTCTCCCCTGCCCTACCATTCCGTCGGGAAGATCATGACCTCGGCGTTACCCTGAGTCGTGCCCACCACGACCATGAATCCGCAACGCTGGACACCGCCGCCCGCTCCCCCGCGAGCGCGCCGAAGTCGTAGCACGCCACCGCTTCCCGGGCTCACTCGACTCGGGCTGCCGGGTACTGGGCCCGAGGATGTGGTGCTCGGCCCCGATGGACGACTGATTACCGGGATCGCCGATGGTTCGGTCCTCAGTATCGATCCGTCCACCGGTGACGTGCGTCAGCTCGTGAATACCGGTGGGCGGCCGCTCGGCTTGCATGCCGATCCCGACGGCACCGTCTTGATCTGCGATTCGGAGCGTGGGCTGTTGCAGTTGAGTCCGGACGGTGCGCTGGAGGTACTCGTCGACGAGGTCGATGGCGAGCGGCTTCCCTTCGCCAGCAACGTCGTTCGTGACGATGATGGCACCATCTACTTTTCGTCCTCGACGAGTCGCTATTCCTTGGCCGAGTACGTGGGCGACCTCCTCGAGCATTCCGGGACGGGTCGGCTGTTCCGTCGCGACCCGTCCGGCGAGGTCGAGACGCTGCTCGATGACCTGGCATTCGCCAACGGAGTGGTGCTCGCTCCCGACCGTTCGTGCGTGGTCGTGGCGGAGACAGGTGGGTACCGGGTTTCGCGCTACTGGCTGACCGGGCCGAAGGCGGGCACGCGTGATCGTCTGATCGAGAACCTTCCTGGGTTCCCGGACAATATGGGCCTCGGCAGTGACGGGCTGGTCTGGATCGCGTTGCCGACGGCACGAAATCCGTTGCTGGACCGGTTACTTCCGCTGCCCGGGATTTTGCGGCGCTTCGTGTGGATGCTGCCGGAGTGGGTGCAGCCGAAGCCGCCGAGGACGATCTGGGTGATGGCGGTCGACTTCGATGGCAATGTCGTGCACGACTTGCAGACCGAGGGCACGAATCTCGCGATGGTCACCGGTGTCGTGGAGCAGGACGGTGTCTTGTATCTGGGCAGTCTCACCGAGTCCGCGGTGGGCGTGACGCGGGTGCCGCAGACCTCCTGACGTGTCGGTGCCGGTTCGGTGTGCCGACTCCGGGCAAGAAGAGATGATCCAGCCTTGGCCGCCAAGCGGAATCAGCGGTCACCGACAGAAATCAGCAGTCACCGGCGGAGATTGCCGCGGGCTGCCGCGGGCAATTACAGGTTTCGTCGGCAGGAAGATTTCAGTGCACGCTTGTACACTGAAATGATGACCGAACAGACGCACCAGCGGCAGGCCGAGGTCCGGGCCCTCGCCCGGTTGGCGGGCGACGAGCTCGGCGGGGCGGTGGGCGGGATCGCGTCGGTGCATCGGGCGATCGCCGGGCGGGTGTTCGCGGCGGTGCGGTTCGGGGTCGGTCCGGCGGCGGTGCCTGTCGAGGTGGTGCATGACGCGATTGCCGACAGTGTGTATCGGATCGTGAGCGGGACGGCCGTCGCGGCGGGTCGATTGGCGGAGAAGACTGCGGATCTGCCGGGTGGCGCGGTGCCGTCGCGGACGGTATTCGGGGCGGGCTTTCTCGGCGCGCTGCAGGGGCTGATCGGTGACAGCCTCGAGGACGCGCGACCCATCCTCGCCGGGCCGATGACGTTGCGGGTGGACGGGGATCCGGTGGCGCCCGAGCAGATCGGGAACTATGTCGCGCAGCCGAATTCGCGGGTGGTGGTGTTTCTGCACGGGTTGGTGGAGACCGAGCACGCGTGGCGGTTGGGCGGGCGAACGTCGTATGCCGAGGGGATCGAGCAGGATCTCGGATACAGCACCGTGCAGATCCGCTACAACAGCGGTCTGCACATCTCGGAGAATGCTCGTCAGTTGAGTGCGTTGCTGGAACGGCTCGTCGAGCATTGGCCGGTCGAGATCGAGCAGCTGTCCCTGGTCGGGCATTCGATGGGCGGATTGATCGCTCGTGGTGCGTGTTTCGATGCCGGCGAGTCCGGGGCGGCCTGGGTGCGCAAGGTTCGTCACCTCGTCTGTCTCGGTTCGCCACATCTGGGCGCGCCGCTGGAGCAACTCGTGCACTACGCGTCCGCCGCGCTGGTCCGTGTGCCCGAGACCCGCCCGTTCGGTCGCCTGCTCCGCCGCCGCAGCGCGGGAATCCGCGACCTGCGACAGGGCTCCCTGGTGGACGAGGACTGGCACGGCGCCGACACAGACGCGTTGACCCGCAGAGCCATTCGCGAGGTCCCCCTCCTCGACGGCGCCGCCCACTACTTCGTCACCGCCTCCATCACCCGCAGCCCCCGCCACCCCCTGGGCCGAATCATCGGCGACGGCCTAGTCCTCACCCCCAGCGCCGCAGGCCGAAACCGAGCCCGCCGCATAGGCTTCGACGACTCCAACGGCCTGCACGTCCCCGCCGCCAACCACTTCACCCTCCTCAACCACCACGCCGTCTACGAGAGACTCCTGACCTGGCTGAGCACAACCCCCACCCCCTAACCCACATCCACAATATTTCCGCCCACGCTTACGCATCACCACGCACGTCTAGCAACACTTGACGTACGAAAGGTGCTCTTGACTGATGCAGCAACCTACGTCAAGAGCACGCTTCGTACGTCAAGTGGGCGTAGCGGGTAGGCGCCGACGGGCCGCAGTCCGTCGGAATACGGCAGGTTCCAGGGG
This sequence comes from Nocardia sp. NPDC060255, assembly GCF_042727395.1. Taxonomy (NCBI): domain Bacteria; kingdom Bacillati; phylum Actinomycetota; class Actinomycetes; order Mycobacteriales; family Nocardiaceae; genus Nocardia; species Nocardia sp. NPDC060255. Next base: position 11,538 of record NZ_JBHXAU010000045.1, read on the forward strand.
CAGGCCGGGCGTCGGAGTCGAGGCCCGGCCTGTTGCGAGTGGTCCGGTGGTTCAGAGGAGGTGTTCGGGGTCGGCGTCGGCTTCTAGGCGGACGTCGGCGGTGAAGAGGGTTTCTACGTCGGGGTCGTCGGTGTGGGCTGCGTAGAGGAGGAGGCAGCCGCGGATGCCGTCGAGGAGGTCTTCGAGGAGGTCGAGGGCGGGGCGGGAGGGGTCGAGGCGGCTGATGCGGAAGCCGGCGAGCATGGCCTCGCGGGTGTCGGCGTCGACCTCGAATTTGCGGGCCTGCTCTTCGATTTCGGCGACGCGGCCGACGACGGCCCAGGGGGCGGGGACGCGGCCTTCGTGCACGGCCATGGCTTCGGCGATGAGGTCGACGACCACTTCGGTGGGGCTCTCCCCGGCGTCGAGGCGTTCCAGTACGAGGGTGGGGGTTTCGACCTGGAGTGCTTCGATGTCGTCGGCTTCCACGACGACGTCGGTGCAGGGCACGCCGGCCATTTCCCCTGCGACCTCGGCGGCGGCGAGCAGCCAGTGGGCGGCGGCGACGGAGGCGGAGGCGGGGTCGAGTTCGGTGAACAGTTCGATGGAGCCGAGCGGGTCGGCGCGTAAGAGGTCGTCGGCGGCTTGGACCTGGGCCGGGGAGACGTCGGGGCGGGAGAGTTCGACGGCTTGGCGGGCGCGGCCGGACAGGTCGCCGCGTTCGGCGGATTCGATGGCGGCTTGTTCGTTGCTGACTTCGGCGGCGATGGTGTCGCGCAGGGCGAGGTCGTCGATGTCGTAGAGGGTGCGGCCGACGCGGTGTGCGGATTCGACGACGCCGCTGTAGGAGACGACGAGTCCTTCCTCGGAGGGCAGGTTGGGGCTGCGGATGCCGGCCTCGACCTCTTTGAAGTTGCGGCGTTCTTCGGCGCGGCGCCAGGCCTCGCTGTTGGGGATGTCGGGGTCGCCGGCCGCGCTGGCGGGATGGGTGTAGGTGCGCCAGTGGAACCGCGACAGCGTGGTCAGGTTCGACGCCAGATTTGTTGCCTGATCTTGGGTTACCGCCCGGGGCATGGTGGCAACCGTTTGGGCCAGGTCACCGCGTCCGGTCGCCCAGATGGCGATCAGTACGTTGTGGTCGGCGTCGAATGCGTATCGGGTCACTCGGCAAGTCTGCTCTATTCGGGCGCGATCCGCGCGGTCGATCCGATCCATTGGCCGTAGTACGCATGCCGATTCGACATGACCGGCTGGTGACGCCCCGTTGGCGTCGTGTCGGTGGGGCAGGAGAAGATGGACGGCATGACCCTTGACCACGGTGACCCGGGCGACGCTCCTTCGATTCCGCAGCCGACCGCGCCGGTGGCGAATCCCGCGCGGCCGTCGGCCGCCGAGGAGGCGAGAACGGTGGCCGCCGCGACGAATACCGCGACGCTGGGCAGTTTGAGCGAGGACGGGACGCCGTGGGCGTCGCTGGTGACGTACGGGTTGCTGGACGGGCAGCCGGTGCTGTGTGTGTCCCAGATGGCCGAGCACGGTCGTAACCTGACGGGCGATCAGCGGGCCAGTCTCTCGATCGTGGCGCCGGACGCGCCTGCGGATCCGCTGGCGGGGACGAGGATCACATTGGCCGGTGTGGTGGAGCGGCCGGTGGGTGCGGAGGCCGAGGCTGCGCGGGAAGCGCATCTGGCGGCGGTGCCCGCGGCGAAGTTCTATATCGACTACAGCGATTTCTCGGTGTGGGTGTTGCGGGTTCGGCGGGTGCGCTGGGTCGGCGGGTATGGGCGGATGGATTCGGCGACCGCGGAACAGTATGCGGCGATGACGCCGGATCCGATCGTGCCGGTCGCGGCGAGTGCGATCGTGCACCTCAATGACGATCATGCCCCGGCGTTGCTGGCGATGGCGCAGGCGTTGGGCGGGTATCCGGATGCGACCGAGGCGAGTTGTGAGCGCGCCGATCGGTATGGGCTGGATTTGCGGGTGGTGACGCCGCGCGGGGTGGCGCGGACCCGGGTGGGTTATGCGGAGCCGATCGGCGCGATCGATGAGTTGCGTGCGGCGACAGTGGAATTGGCGCGGCGGGCGCGCGGGATGAATCAGACTTCGTAGAGTTCCAGGGGCAGGTCGTCGGGGTCGAAGAAGAACGCCATGCGTTTTCCGGTGACGTCGTCGACGCGCAGTTCTTCGGTGCGGACACCCTTGGCGGCGAGCTCGTCGAGGGTCGCGGCGACATCGCGGACCGCGAACGCCAGGTGCCGCAAGCCCGCCGCCTCGGGCCAGCTCGCGCGGTCGGGCGGTTCGGGGAAGGAGAACAGTTCGATGCGGCTGCCGCCGGGGATGGCGAGGTCGAGCTTGTAGGAGCGGCGTTCGGCCCGATACTGCTCGGCGATCACAGCGAGCCCGAGTGTTTCCGCGTAGAACCGCTTGGATCGGACATAGTCGGACGCGATGATCGCCACGTGATGAATGCCTAGGAGTTCCACTACGCGACCGTATCCCAGCGCGGCTGCCACTCCGGACAACCCACCGTGCGTGCGTCAGTGACGCGGTTGGTAGTGGACCCATCGACCGCGCTATTAATTGGGATGCGCCGCGAGTCCCGCGTCGGCAGCATGGGCGCAATGGGCTGGAACTTCACCGAAGATGTTGAGCAGTATCTGGGGGCGGCCGGCGAGTTTCTGCGGTCCCGCCCCGCTGAACACAATGTCGCGTTGACCGTGAGCGCGACCGTTGCCGCAGGCAATGCGCCGGGGCACCCGGACCCGCCGCTGTTCGGCTGGTTGTCGCGCGATGGCCGGGTTGGCGGAGCGATCCTGCATACCCGGCCGTTCCCGCTGGGCTTGTTCGGACTGGCCGCCGCTGATGCTGCCGGGTTGGTCGCGGCACTGAACACTGCCGGTCGGGCAGTCGACTACGTCAACGGGCCGGCCGATGTCGTGCGGGCCTTCGCGGCGGCGGCGCGACGGGGAGCCGAGGTCGTCGACCACCAGCTTCTCTACCGGTTGAATGACCTGGTGGCGCCTCGCCCGACGGCCGGGCAGGCGCGGCTTGCCCAGGAGTCCGATCGGGAGGTGCTAGAGGATTTCACCAAGGTGTTCGCCGATGAGGACACCTCAGCATCGTTCGATGTGGTCGGTGAGCGGCTGTCCTACCACGGCTTCTGGTTGTGGGAGGTCGACGGGCAGCCGGTGTCGGTCGCGTCGCTCTCGCGCAGCGTTGCCGGGATCGTGCGGGTCGGTTTGGTGGCGACCCCACCGGAACATCGCGGGCATGGTTACGCGGCCGCTGTGACGCACCACGTGTCGCAGGTCGCGTTGGACGCGGGACATCGCGAGGTTCTGCTGTTCACCGACCGGTCGAATCCCACGAGCAACGGCATCTACCAGCGGTTGGGCTATGAGGTCGTCGAGGAGCAGATCCAAATGCGGCTCGGCGCAACCCATTAGGACCGTCCGAGATTCGGGCCGACTGCGAAATACGGCAACCGCGGCGAGAATTTTCGCGCAGGCTCGCTCACATTCGTCACCACCGACATCGGCCGTGGCCTGCCGCGGAGACATGAACCAGGCCTTGGTCTCGCAACGATCAGCAGCGAACGGACCACTGGCGCGACTCAGTGGGCCGATCGCGGGTTCAGCGGCGGCGGGTGGTGGGTTTCGTGTCGCGGGTGGGGACGGTGAGCATGGCGACGATCATGTCGGTGATTTCGGCGGGGTCGTCGGGGTGGGGTTTGCGCAGGCCGGCTTCGAGGGTGCGTTCGTAGTCGGCGATGAGGGCGAACATGACGGTGGCCATGGTTTCGAGGCGTCGGCGGCGTCGGCGCGGGGAGAGTTGCGGGAGGGCGGCGGCGAGGCGGGTGGCGAGGATGCGGACGGCGGCGCGGTCGGTGCCTGCGAGGCGGCGCGGGTCGGCGACGACGGGGTGCGCGCGCACGACCTCGAGGAAGCGGCCGTAGTGGGTGACCTCGTCCTGGGTGATGAGTTCGAGGATCGGCGCGGCGAGCATGGTGACGAGGGTGTTGATGTCGTGGGCGGTGCCGTCGGCCTCGTGGGTGGCGAGCAGGTGCATGCGGCGTTCTTCGAGCCAGTTCATCCGGCGGTCGACGATGGCTTCGATCAGGCCGTGGCGGGAGTCGAAGTAGTAGTGCACCGCGGAGTTGTTGCGGTGGCCCGCGGCGGCGGCGATCTCGCGCAGCGGGACCTCTACTCCGCGTTCGGCGATGAGTCGCTCCCCCGCGTCGAGTAGGGACGCGCGCGAATCGGCGATGAGCATAGGTGGACTGTACTAAACCCAAGGCTTGACTGGGTTAAGCATGCGTGTTTAGTTGAAGAAGTGGGCAGCGAGCGGGCGACGGCGGGGATCGGCACGAGACGCGCGATCCGTACGAACGCGGATGTCCGATGATCGCCGAGGGGCCGATCTTTCAGCTGTGCTGGGTTGTTCGGGATATGGCGGCGGCGCAGCGGGAGTTCACTCAGCGCTACGGGGTGGCGAAGTGGTTCACCATTCCGGAGGTGCATTTCGGGCCGGAGCTGTGCGAATTGCGTGGCGCGCCAGCCGATTACACGATCACGGTGGGACTCGGATATGCGGGCGGGCAGCAGCTCGAGTTGATCGAGCCGCGGGGTGGGGTCAGTTTGTACAGCGAGCACCTCGATCGGATCGGGCCGGGCCTGCATCATGCGGCGTGGGTGCCGGCCGACTATGACGGTGCGCTGAATGAGGCGCGGGCGACGGGGATCGAGGTGGTGGCGCAGGGCGAGTTCGCAGGTGTCGGGATGGAGTTCGCGTATCTCGACGGCGGGGCGATCGGGTCGTGCTTCGAGTTGATGCGACTGTCGGACGAGATGAAGGCGATGTTCGACGCGCTGATCCCGGACGGGTTCGCGAATCCATGGCGATAGGAACCGAAGTGCCGCAACTGGTGTCGAGCCCGCCGCAGTGGGACGACACCGCGGACGGCGCACTGCAGGAGACCCTGGCCAACTACAACGTGGCGGCGGCCGACGGGCACGACCCCGAGCTCGGCAAGCATCCGGACTGGATCACACCGTTGATCCAAGGACCTTGGGCCGCTTTCGATTTGACGCCCGGCATCGCCACCTACGTCGGGTTCACCCTCGGCGGACTCAGCACCACCGTCGATGGCGCGGTGCTCCGAGCCGACGGGTCGACCATCGAGGGGCTGTACGCCGCCGGAGCCTGCGCGTCGAACATCGCACAGGACACCGGCGGCTATTCGAGTGGAACCTGTCTCGGTGCGGGCTCGTTCTTCGGGCGCCGCGCCGGGACACACGCGGCGCTGCGGCGCCAGGAAGGCGTCTGATATGCGCTTCACCTATGCCGAGACGATGACAGACCCGGCGTACTACGTGCCGTTGGCCCAGGCCGCGGAGGCGGCCGGGTACACGTCGATGGCGGTCGCGGACAGCATCGCCTACCCGCGCGACTCCGACGCCAAATACCCGTACACACCCGACGGGAACCGGGAGTTCCTGGAGGACAAGCCGTTCATCGAGGCGTTCGTGCTCAGCGCGGCGATGGCCGCCGCCACCACGACGTTGCGGTTCACGCCGTTCGTGCTGAAATTGCCGATCCGGCCGCCGGTGCTGGTCGCCAAGCAGACCGCGTCGGTGGCCGCGTTGAGCGGCAATCGGTTCGGGCTCGGCGTCGGGATCAGTCCGTGGCCCGACGATTTCGAGATCATGGACGTGCCGTTCGAGAAGCGCGGCGCGCGGATGGACGAGTGCATCGACATCGTGCGCGGACTCACCGCCGGCGGGTACTTCGAGTTCCACGGGGAGTTCTACGACATTCCGCCGATCAAGATCAGTCCGGTGCCGACCGAACCCGTGCCGATCCTCATCGGCGGGCACAGCAAGCCCGCGCTGCGTCGCGCGGCCCAACGCGGTGACGGATGGATGCACGCGGGCGGCGACGGAGCCGAACTCGATCGGCTGCTGATCGAATTGGACGCGCTGCGGGCCGAATACGGGACGCGGAAGGACTTCGAGGTGCACGTGATCTCGCTCGACGGATTCACCGTCGACGGCATCAAACGGCTCGAGGACAAAGGTGTCACCGACGTCATCGTCGGCTTCCGCCTCCCCTACACCCTCGAACAGGACACCGAACCACTCGATACCAAGATCGCGAACCTGTCCCGGTTCGCCGAGAAGGTGATCGCGCGCAGCGGGAACTGAGCGCTACATCGACGGCGTAGCTACGGACGCCGCTCCGGCTTCCGTAGCTACGTGCTTCCGCTGACCGAGTTCCGCGCTTGCAGATCCAGTAGAATCGCGAAATCCTTACGGACCCGCCCGGTTCGACCGCCTCACCCGTGCACGATCCAACCCCCGATGGCTGAAGCAATCAGGAGGAATGGCATGACGGATTCGATCGAGAACCTCATCACGGCACACCTGAACGCCTGGAACGCACCGGCCGGCCCGGATCGGGACAAGGCGGTGTCGGAGGTGTACGCGCCCGACGTATTCATCGTTGAGCCGGATAACGCCCATCGCGGACACCACGGAATGACCGAGGCGATCTCCGGGCTCCAGGCGCAAGCTCCGGGCACGACGATCACCCGCACAGGATCGACCCAAACGGCGCAGGACCTCGTCACCTACAGCTGGACGCTGGGCGTGGACGGCCAACCGGCGATCGCTTCCGGACGTGACGTGCTCATCGTGCGCGACGGCAAGATCACGAGTCTGTATGTCCTCATCGACGACCCGTGAGCGTCTTCGGTCCCGCTTCGAGAACATGACGCAGCTTTCGATTGCGCTTCAAGCGGTTTCGTTGCGGGCGGCGGTCAGGACGGTGTTCGCGATCGACGCCTACTTCAACGAGCGCTAAACCGCTAGAGCCGCACTGGCGGCGGAGAGGGTTTGGGAGCGGTAGCTTGCGCCGTATAGGACGACGTGGACGAGTAAGTGGTGGAGTTGGTGTAACGGGACGCGGGTGCGCCAGTTCTCGGCGAGGGGGTGGGTTTCGTTGTAGGCGGCGCGGATTCGGTCGAGGTGCGGCGCGCCGAAGAGAGCGAGCATGGCCAGGTCGGTTTCGCGGTGGCCCGCGTGAGCGGCAGGGTCGATGAGGACGGCGCGGTCGGAGGTCCAGAGGATGTTGCCGGACCAGAGGTCGCCGTGGATTCGGGCAGGTGGTTCCGGTGGGCCGGAGAGGGAGTCGATGCGGTCGATTACCTTCTCCAGCAAGCGGGTTCCGTCTTCGCCGAGGTGCGGGGCGGCTCGAGGTAAATAGGGCGCGAGTCGGCGCTCGGCATACCACTGAGACCAGGGACCGGTGGACAGTGTGTTGTCCAGAGGCAGTTCGGCAATCCAGCCTTGCCATGGTGCACCGAATGCCTCGGGTGAATTCGCGTGCAGCGCAGCGAGTTCCCGACCGAACCGCTCGGCTGTCGCGGGAGTGGGTCCGATGTCGTCGAGCCAGGGCAGCACGATCATGTGGTCACCGGCGGCAAGCACTTCGGGAAGGAGCTTCCGGCCCGCACCCGATGCGACCTGGCCTGGCGCGCGGTTCAGCACATCACCCGATCCCGTTCGGCCGGGAGCGTCGCTTGGCACGTCACCCCGAACGATCCTGCCCGGCACATCGTCCAGCACGCGACCTGATCCGACCTGGCCCGGCGCGCCGTTCAGCACGTCACCCGATCCGACCCGGCCCGGCACATCGTCCAGCGCGTCACCCGGTACGCCCCGGCCCGGTGCGTCGTTCAGCACGTCACGAGATCCAGCCTGGCCCGGCGCGTCTCCCAGTACCTCACCAGATCCAGCCTGGCCGGGAGTGTGGTTCAGCACGTGACCTGATTCGACCCGGCCCAGCGTGTCGTCCAACATCTCACCCGGTCTGCCCCTGCCCGGCGCATGGTTTAACACGCCAGCCGTTCCGACCTGGCCGGAAGTGTGGTCCAGTGCGACCTGCCGGTCAGCGACTGCCCCTGGCCCGGTGGCGAGCCAGCGCAGGCCTGCGGCTTCGGCGGTGAAGACCGTAGTCGGCTCGGCGGAGGCTTTGACGAAGACGTCGCGGCCGTCGGCCAGTGTCGCGCGGTGCAAGGTCCAGGTGTGACTCGACCCGAGGTCGGTGACGGCGCGGACGGAGGTGCCGAGGAGTGCGCCGAGCTGGTCGGCGACGGTCATGAGGTCTGGGCGGTGAGGCGTTTCATGGTTTCCTCGTCGGCGGGGAAGAACGATTCGATGGCGAGTTCGGCGACGGTGACGTTCATCGGAGTACCGAAAACGGTGGTGACGCTGAGGAACGACAGTTCGTGGCCGTCGCGGAGCACACGTAGCGAGACGACGGATTGGTCGGGTTCTGGCAGCGCCGGGTCGATCTCACCACCGGGATAGGCGAGTAACTCGTCACGCAGTTCGACCAGGTCGGGCGAACCGGTGACCTCGATCTGGCGGGTCAGGCGCGCGAACACATGACCGCGCCATTCCGCGAGATTGACGATCTGGCCCGCCATGCCATCGGGATGCAGGCTCAACCGCAGCGCATTCACGGGTGGAGTCAGTAGCGCGGGGTCGACACTGCCGGCAAGTAGCGCGACGCCGGAGTTCGCATCGATCATGGTCCAGCTCTGATCGATGGCCAACGCCGGATAAGGCTGATGGCCGACGAGGATCTGCCGCATCGCGCTGCGGACCGCGTCCATCGCGGGAGTATCGAGCGAGGGTTCGGCGTAAGCGGGCGCGTAGCCCGCAGCGAGCAACAGCCGATTGCGTTCGCGCAGTGGAATTTCCAGATGCTCGCTCAAATGCACCAGCATCGTCCGGCTCGGCGTCGAACGACCGGTCTCGATGAAACTCAAATGCCGAGCCGACGTCTCGGCGCGCCCCGCCAACTCCAGCTGACTGAGCCTGCGCTCGAGCCGCCAATGCCGCAGCAGATCACCAGCTGTTTGCGTACCCACTCCCCGATCCTACGAACAACCCGACGCCACGACGATTACCTCACAGGTAATGGACCGGGCTGCTCGCCGATGGCACGTGTGCCGCGCTCGGCCGCTATCCGGCCGAGCAAGGCCGAGGTCGCTGCGTGCTGCTGCTTCGTGCGGCGTACCAGCAGGGCGCGACCTTCTCTTACGCCGCCCGGGGACGAGGCAGACGGCCTCGCGACCAAGGGGGCCACTGTGTTGTGCGGAGGACGCACCAGAGTGATCGCGGTGGAGCACCACCCTGTGCTCTGCGCCGTAGTCGCCGCAGCACACTCATCATTCACGTTGCGGGCGCGGGCGTTCCACGGTGAGGATCGTCAGCCAGCTTCAGTGCCACCGACCCGACCGCTCCGTTGATCGCGCCGCCCCCGATCGTCACGTCACGTCACGTCGATCTGGCGATCTGATGGCGAGATCCAGCACGCCCGCGCCACGGACGCGGGCCTGACAGTACCGGGCGTAGCCGATCATCGCCGATATCGTGGTCAGCACGACTAGCGCGAGACGATCGTGTACCACCGTGGTCTCCGTCCCCTTGGCGATATGAGGCCGAACGCACGACCTGCGAGCCGCAAACTCGGCGGCTCGGTGACGATCCTGGACGTGCTCGCCATGGTGGTCGCCGATCGCCCGCGGTCGCCGATCGACGATGCGGGTGGCTGGCCGTCGGTGCGGGTGGCGGAGCCTCGGGGCGGATCGGTTTTACGACGCCTTGTCCCTCAGCGCACGGTGATCACGCGACTGTGCCAACCGGTGGACCCGTCGGGGAAAGGTGGGACGCGGAGGGTGCCGGTGGCGGGCCGTCGGTGCGGATCGGTCCTGCGACGCCTTGTCTCTCAGCGCACGGTGATCACGCGGCTGTGCCAGCCGGTGGAGCCGTCGGGGAAAGGTGGGACGCGGCGGTCGGTTTGGGTGGTGCCGGAGCGGTCGGTGGCGCGGACGCGGAGGGTGTGGGGGCCGGGGGTGGCGGTCCAGGGCCAGGTCCATTGGCGCCAGGTGTCGGTGGAGTATTCGTCGGCGAGGGTGGCTGGTTGCCAGGGTTGGTCGTCGACTTGGACTTCGACGGAGTCTATGCCTCGGTGTTGGGCCCAGGCGACGCCGGCGACGGTGAGGTTGCCCGCGGGGACGGTGGCGAATGCGGCGGGGACATCGATGCGGGACGCGGTTTTGATGAGTGCCTGTGCGCCCCAACCGCGTTCGGTCCAGTAAGCCTTGGCGCGGTCGAAGCGGGTGAGTTCGAGATCGATGACCCATTTGGTGGCGGATACATAGCCGTAGAGTCCGGGGACGATCAGTCGCGCGGGATAACCGTGGGCGATCGGCAGTGGTTCGCCGTTCATTCCCACCGCCAGTAGCGCGTCACGACCGTCGGTCACCGCGGAAACCGGTGTGCCCGCAGTGAATCCGTCGATGCTGCGAGATAACAGCATGTCGGACTCGGGTCGCACACCCACCTCGGCGAGCAGGCCGGCCAGTGGATATCCCGTCCAGACGGCGGTGCCTGCCAAATCACCACCGACCTCGTTGGATACGCACGTCATGGTGATCACGCGCTCGACCGCTACTCGCCGACGAAGCTCGTCGAAGTCCAATTCCATTGGGCGATCGACCATTCCATGGATTCGAAGTCGCCAGTTGCCACTCGTCAGCGCCGGGAGCTGCAACGCGGTGTCGACACGGTAGAACCGATCGTTGGGAGTGACGAACTCGGTCAACCCCGGAACCGATGGCCGCACACCAGGTTCGACAGGCGCCGCCGCCGCAACCGGACGCGGCACAACGAACCCAGCCCGATCGGCCACCACATCCCGCAGCCGCGCCCCGATCCACTGCCCGGCAACGGCCGCGCCCACAGCCACGGCTCCCACTCCAGCTGCGAGGGTAAGAAATCGACGTCGCGAAGCACCGCCTCGCAGCGCAGGTCCGCCCGGAGCAGGCACCCCCGGCTCGTGCCCCTCGCCAGCATCCGACGGATGCTTGCCACCCGCGCCCGCCGCAGTGTCTTCCGGTGATATCGGTTCAACATTCGCTGCCGACTCGGCACTGAGCCCGCGACCGCCGTCTGCACCCCGGCCGATGAGCACGCGGAGGGCCAGCACGCCCGCCGCGACGCCGATGACTGTTGGCAGCGCGAACCATGGTGTGGCCGTGGGGCGTTGGAGTGCGGCGCCGAGTACTACTCCGCCGAGCAGGAAGAGCAGGACACTGCCCAGTGGGCGGCGCCGCTCCACCATGCCGAGGATTGCGGCGAAGACGAGCATCACCGCGGCCATCGACGCGAACAACGCGAGCTTGTCGTTGCTGCCGAAGCGGCGAATCGCCGCGTCCTTCAACGCATGTGGCGTATGGTCGACTACTGCGGAACCCATCGCGTAGAACGGTGAGGCGGCGGGATCGATGAATGCGGCGACAAGGTGGCCGACACCGAGTACCGTCAGAGCGGCCAGCACTCCAGCCAGGGCCGCAGCGGGTATACCGCGTGCCGGGTGTGGACGCGCTTGTGCCACATGCTGTTTCATCGCAGTCTCCCTGCTTGTCGGGATCGGAAGCTGCGACACCCGCGGTAGGCGGACGGCAGCTCGGGTCAGGTGAGGTTCACGCTGGCGATCGCCTTGGTCGTCGGCGCCGGTGAACCGGTGGCGGGTTCGACGGTGACGGCCAAGGTGTCGACAGTGTCGAAGCGAGTCACCATGGCGGGACCGGTGGCCGGCAGTTCGGTCATCACCCGGGCGGAGCGGGGCGTACCACCGAGCGGGACCAGCCAGACTTGATAGGCACGGCCCGGCGGCGGTGCCGAGACGGACTCGAAAGATACTGTGGCGGCGGCGATTCGAGCCGAGGTGCGAACGGTGAGCGTGCCGCCACTGGTGACCGGCACCGATTTGACCAGCACATCGGGTTGTTCGAGCACCATTTGCGCGGTGAGTGCGGGCGGGCCCGGATCGATGCTGCGATGCACCAGCACACCCACGCCCGCACCGATGGCCACGACCGCCGCGACCGCTGCCGCGAGCCAGCGCAGCCGCTCGAATCGCTTGTGGGACTTGCCCGGTGCGCCGGTTGCCGCGTCGAGGGCCCGCAGCAACGTGGTCTCCAGGCCGGGCGGCGGCGCGGTCGCGTCGAGCACGGTGAGCGCGGCCAATGTCTCGCGGACGCCGGAAACGATGGCGGCGAACGCATCCGCGGTGGCCTCGTCGGCCTCGCGCACCCGGTGTTCGATGCTACGGCGCTCGAGCTCGGCCACCGCGTCCATCGCGTACGGGTAGGCCAGGTCGAGCAGATCTGTTGCGGCCCGCCCGTTCTCGCTCATGCCTGCACCTCGCGGACGCTCGGCTTCGACACGACCGACAGCTCGGTTGCGCCTACTGTTCGCTCACTCATGCCGGCACCACACTGACACTCGGCCCAGGCACGCGCGAGTGCTCGGCTGCACCTATTGTTCGCTCACCCATCGGGGTTCGTACCTCACTAGCATTCGGTTCCGGCATCCGCGACGCGCGCTGTGCCGGGATGGGCTCCCCGCGCTCACTCATGCGGTATCACTTCCTGTCAGGCAGTTCTCGAGCCGCTTCAGTCCGTCCCGGATGCGGGTCTTGACGGTGGGCAGCGGCACCTCGAGGTGATCGGCGACCTCGCTGTAGGTCCGGCCGCTGTAGTAGGCCAGCGCGACGGCTTCGCGTTGGATGGCGGTCAAGGTTTCCAGGCAGTCCAGCACCGACTGCTCGTCGAGCAGCTGCCCGACCTCCTCGGCGACGACATCGTGGTCGCGGCCCAGATTGGCTTGGCCGTAGGCGATGTCGCGGCTGGCGGCGGACTGCTCGCGGCGCACCCGGTCGACCGCCCGCCGGTGGGTCAGCATCATCAGCCAACCCATCGGACTCGACAACTTCCGGTCATACCCCGACGCGAGCGACCAAGCCTGCAGATACACCTCCTGGGTGATCTCCTCGGCCGCCGCGTGACCGCGCAGGATGCGCAGCGCCAAACCGAACACCCGATGGCTGGTCGCCCGATAGAACTCGGTGAAGGCGTCGCGATCCCCACCCGCGATCGAGTCGAGCAGCTCGACCAGCCGTCGCGACCGCGCGGCCTCCTCCGGATCAGCGCCGGTCGAGCACGACGGCGGCACCGGCGGTCCGCCTCCGCCGGTGTTGCGGCGCAGGCGGATCGCGGCGAGCCTCGGCTCATTCGGCATGCTCACCTCCACGACGATCGCTGACGAGGACGGATCGGGAATGGATCTGCGGCAGCAACACGGCGAGCACGACTCCTGAGGGGAAGGACCATTCCGAACTACGAGGTGTGGCGAGGTTACGCCGCGGGCGGCATCAGCACGGTATCGATCAGGTACACGGTCGCATTTGCCGTCTTCACTCCGCCGCAAATCACCGAAGCGTTACCCACTTTGAGATTGTCGCCGCTGCCGGTGACCGTCACGTCCGCGCCCTCGACGGTCTTGTGCATGCCCGCGATCTTGTTCGGCGCGATCTGGCCCGGCACCACGTGATAGGTGAGGATCTTGGTCAGCGTGGCCGAGTCCGTCTTCAGCCCGTCGACGGTGGCCGGATCGATCTTCGCGAACGCCGCGTCGACCGGTGCGAACACCGTGAACTGGGCGCCGTTGAGGGTGTCGACCAGATTCACCTGCGGGTTGAGTTTTCCGGACACCGCGGCGACCAGCGTGGTCAGCAGCGGATTGTTGGACGCCGCGGTGGCGACCGGATCCTGTGCCATCCCACTGACCGAACCCGCGCCGGTCGGCACCTGCTGGGCATAGGCCTTGCAGCCCGAGCCGACCAGATCGCCCGACGCCATGGTCGAGCTGGTGGTCATCGCCGCCGACGACGAGGGGGCGGCGGTGTCTGTGGACTTGTCACTCGAACAGGCCGAGGCACCCACCACGGCGCTCAGCATCATCGCCGCCACGACCGAACGTCGCATTACAGTCATTGTTGTTTTCGCTTCCGTCGATACGGCTAGAAGCCGTGTTTGGCATTGGACGGAACGGAATTCGCCTGGGTCGCCGACCCGGATGGGTCGGAAGCCGAACCAGTTTCAGCGGTCCGCACGCGGGTCGAGGATCATCGCCCCCGACTGAACCAGGATGCCCCGGGCACGACGGCGCACCCGGCAGGTATCCACCGAACAGTCCAGGTGGATCTGCATCGCGCGGTGTGCCCGCGCCGCCGACATCGGACCGGGATCGACCCGGCAATCAGCGATATCGGCATTCATCGCAAACGTCTGCATCTGTCTGTCCCTTTCGCCGGGGCGCTCGGCGAGCGCACATTCCATAGCCGCACTAGTACTTCGCACAGCAACCAGCAACGGACTGGCTAGTCTTTGCCGAGCGCGACACGGTCGCGGCGAACGCCGGGTGCGCGCTCGCTCATGTCACATTCGGCGGGCAGGATCGGGGGATGACTACTACGGCGGATTTCGTGTTCGACAGCGATACGGCCAGTGAACGAGTCGGGGAGCACGAGTTCGGGCTGACGCTGTCGGACCGGTGGACCACCTTCATCGGCACCACGAATGGAGGGTATCTGCTGGCCAGCTGTTTACAGGCGTTGCGCCACGACGTGCCGCATCCGGATTTGCTGTCCGCATCCGCACATTTCCTGCGGCCGGGTAGTCCGGGGCCCGCGCGGATCACCACCGACGTCGCCCGGGTCGGGCGGCGAACCGCGACGGGACAGGCGACCTTGCTGCGCGACGGTAAGGAAATCCTGCGGGTCCTCGCGACTTTCACCGATCTGGCCGCTGCCGACGGGCCGACCATGGTCAATGGCAAACCGCCGGCATTACCGCCGCCAGACCAATGCGTCGACGCCTTCGCCGCCTTCCGCAACCAGCGGCCGCCGATTTCACAGCGAACCGAGGCGCGGATGGCGGAGGTCCCCGGTTTCTGGCGCGGCGAACCGGGTGGGAGCACGTCCACCGAGTTCTGGGTGCGGCTGGCCGACGGCCGCGAGGCCGATCCGATCGCGCTGGCGTTCCTGGTCGACTCCGCAGCACCGATCGTCTTCGATCTCGGCATACCCGGTTCCGCCACCATCGAACTGACCGTCCACATCCGCAAACGCCCCGCCCCCGGTTGGCTGGCCTGCCGCGTCACCACCAACTACCTGATCGACGGATTCCATGAGGAAGACTTCGACATCTGGGACAGCACAGGCACTTTGGTCGCCCAGTCACGGCAGTTGGCGATCGTCTCGACGTAGGGTGTAGCGAATTGCCGCCCGCCCTGGCAAGTGCGAGCTCGCTGGGGCGAGCAGGAACCCGTCCGCTTCCGCGTCGAAGGTCTCACATCGACCGTCTACGGCAAGCATCCGCATCTTGCGGGCCTGCGGGGCAGGTTTCGGGATGCACGATCGCGCTGACTCCCGCGTGCGTGGCGATTGCGCCCGCAGCAGACTTGTTCGAGTTGGGGCCGCAGGTCCGGTAATTGATGTCCCTCAGCGCTCGCCCCTGCGCCCGGCATGGTCGATCCGTGTGCCGCCCGCACACCCTGCACACCGGAGCTCCGTCGATGTCCACGGCGGAGACGCCCGGGTGGCCACATCGATGAAGCATGGTGAAGTCTCCGCCGCCGACCCGCATGGACGCGGCGGACTCAGCGTGGCACACGCGTCAGGCAGTCGGCGTGGCACACGCGTCAGGCAGTCGGCGTGGCACACCGAGGCACGCTCACGCCCCTTGGTATGCCACGCCGTTGCGGCCGTGTCAGGTCGGTGGTGCGATCTTTGCGATGGAGACCACGCCCGGACCTGTGGTGACGGTGACGAATTGGCGGTAGGTGCGGACGGCGGCGTCGGGGCGGATCTCGGTGATGACCACGTCGAAGCGGCCGTCGGCCATGGGTGTGATCATCACGCAGTGCTGGGTGCCCGCCGGGACGGATTTGATGCCGGCGCCGATCACCTCGGCCGACGGCACGGACGCGTCCGTCGTGGTGACCGCGCGGGCGTCGGCCCCGGATCGGGCCACGTAGTAGGCGTATTGGAAGGCCAGGATGACGTCCGGTCCCGAGGTGGTCGATCCGGTTCCGTTGCCGCGCACCAACTGGGCGTTTCTCGTCGGCTCGCAGCCCGGTCCCCCGCCGAGCACGGGATCCGCATACGAGGCCGACTGCCGCGGCTCGCTCGCCGACGCCGTGTACACCATCACCACCGCCACCGCGGCCATCGAACCGACCACCGCGGCCGACCCGACCAACCACGGCCGATTCTTGCGCTGCGCAGCCCAGCGCTGCGATCCCGCCGCCGGAATCATCCCCGGCCACAACGGAACCGCCTTGTGCCGCCCGCGGTGCGCGGCGGAACTCCCCCCGGAAACGTTCGACGACGACATAGTTCCGCCGCACCCCCTTTACCGGTGCCTACTCAGCGCCCCGGAACACCCTCAATGCCGTTGCGCAGTAACAACATTGCACACCTTTGTCCGGTATGCCGGTCAAATCAATCACAGACCGGACTGCCGGTTTCCAAGAGCCCCTTCGGTTATCGCCCTCGACAGGCGACAATCACAAGGCAAGCGTCCTCCAGCTACCACGACTACCGGACACGCAAGCGCCTCTCTTGCCTGCCCACCACCGACTACGCAAGGCCGCCCCTAAAACCTGCCGTCTACCGCGTTACCACGCATGCGTGGCGGCACTTGACGCACGAAGCATGCTCTTGACACACGCTGCAACCTGCGTCAAGAGCATGCTTCGTGCGTCAAGTCGGTGTCGCGGGCCAGACGACGGTGCGGCGCCGCGCCGGCACACCAGTGCGGCGAACCCAGCCAGGCTGCGATCGGTGGGACGCGCATCGCATAACGCCGGTTCGGCCGCCCGCTCGTCCTGGCGAGTGAGACAAGGCGGCGGCAACAGTCGAGTAACCCATCCGGGGATGTCCCGTTCAGATCGAGCAGGTGACGATGCAGGCCGCAGTGTGTGGCCCAAGGGAGTGCAGACGGACCAGTCCAGCCGTCGTCGATCATTGCGATCGGTGGGCCGCATCGCCTACGTCAGTTCGGCCGGCGGCTCGCCCTGGGCAAGTGGGACGAAGCGGCTGCAATAGTCGAGTAGCCATTCGACGACGTCTGGGGCCGCGCCCCGCACTTCGGGCATCAGTCCAGGCGTCGTCGATCATCGCGAGCGGTGGGCGCATCGCATACGTCAGGCCGGTAGCCGGATCGTGCTGGCGAGTCAGACAAAACGGCGGCAACACTCGAAATAATCACTCGGGGATATCCCGCTCGGATTCGAGGAGGTGGCAATGCAAGTCGCGGTGTGTGGGCCGAGGGACTGTAGCGACGTCGAAGCCGACCAAGCGCGACAGGTTGGGCGGCTGTTGGCCGAGGCCGGAGCGACCGTGTTGTGCGGCGGCGGCACCGGCGTGATGGCCGCCGTCGCCGAGGGAGCATCCAGCGCAGGCGGACTCGTGATCGGCGTGCGGCCGGACACCGATCGTGACGCGGTGTGCGCGGGATTGTCGGCGGTGCTGTTCACCGGAATGGGCGAGGCGCGCAACGCAATTCTCGTGGCGTCGGCGGACACGGTAATCATGATCGGCGGATCCTGGGGCACGCTATCCGAACTCGCCCTGGCCCGCAGCCGCGACATCCCGGTGATCTCACTAGGCACGTGGCAAATTCTCGCCACCGACGGAACCCCATTGCCAGCAACCATTTCCGCGACAGACCCGGCCGACGCAGTCACCCGTGCCCTTCAGGACAACGCCTAGCTGCCTGCCAATTGCCGTCGCCGCCTTCTCATTCGGTGCAGGCGAGTGAGCGCGGCAAGGGACCGATGTCACATTTTGTTAGTAGTTACTAACTGCTAACTTGTCGAGCATGGCTGGACGAATGAGCGGAACAGAACGACGTGCCCAGGTGCTTGCCATCGCGGCGAAGGAGTTCGCCGAGCACGGGTTGCACGGGGCATCTACAGAGGCCATCGCCAGAGACGCGGGGATCACACAGGCGTACATCTTCCGGATGTTCGGGACGAAGAAAGCCCTGTTCCTTGAGCTCGTTCAGGCGGCGTTCGAGCGGGTCAGCGGTGGGATGCGAGAGGTGGCCGCGGAGAAGGGCGACCTGGATGCGCTTTCCGCGATGGGCGCTCAGTACTTCGACCTGCTCGCCGATCGGACCGGGTTGCTGTTGCAGCTGCAGGGCTTCGCCGCATGTGGCGACGCTGAAGTGCGAGACACGGTGCGGTCGTGTTTCGCACAGTTGTGGGACACAACCGCGGACGGCACCGGACTGGAACCGGTGACCGTGAAAGCGTTCCTCGCCTTCGGGATGCTGCTCAACGCGGGCGCGGCAATGGACATCGAGCAGGTCGACGCCGCGTGGGCCGAGGGTGTCCGCACCCGAATCCAGTCGGGGCTGTTCGCGCACATCACGACCGAGGCAAACCGATGAGCTCCGTCCACCGAGACGGACGGCTCGGCGCCGCGCTGGTGGGCACGGCATTGGCGGGTGCGGTGATCGGCAGTGTCGGAGCGCCGCTCATCACCGCGGTCGCCACGGGCATGCACGTGTCTCTCGGTGCCGCGCAATGGACTTTGACGGTGACGCTGTTCGTCGGTGCGATCGCGGGTCCGGTACTGGGCCGACTCGGCAGCGGCCCGTACCGTCGCACCACGATCCTGGCCACCCTGGCACTGGTGACGTTCGGTGGACTGCTGACGGTGCTTCCACTCCCGTTCGCGGCATTGCTGATCGGACGCGGATTGCAAGGACTCGCGGTCGCGGTCAGCGCGCTGTTGATGAGTGTCGCCCGCACGCACCTGCCACCGGAACGCGCGACGTCGACGGTCGCCGCGTTGTCGGTCGCGTCGACCGTAGGTATCGGGGTCGGCTACCCGGTGATCAGCCTGCTCGACCAACTCGCAGGGCTCCGCGTCGCCTACGGACTCGGGTTCCTGCTGTCCGCCGTCGCGCTGGCCATCGCCTGGCGGACATTGCCTGCCGAGGCGCCCGGGGAGCGGCCCCGGATCGATATCACCGGCGCGCTGCTCCTAGCTCTGGGCACCCTCGGGCTGCTCTTGGTCATCGCGAAACCCGCGTTGTGGGCAACGGCATGGTCGGCCGGTGGCCTCATCGCCGGATCCCTTGCAGTCCTTGTCATCTGGGCATTCATCGAACTACACACCACAGCGCCGCTGGTGAACCTGCGACTACTCGGCCAAGAGCCCATCCTGCGCGCGAACCTGGCGATACTTGTCGCCGGAGCAGGGTTGTACCTGCTGTTCAGCCTGTTCACCCGCTACGTGCAGACTCCCGAAGGCGCGTCCTATGGATTCATGCTCCCCGGTGTCGCGGCCGGCGCGGCACTGATCCCGTTCTCGCTGCTCGGGTTCGTGGCCGGAAGATCGGTGCCGCATCTCATCGCGCGGATCACCGAAAGGTGGACGTACACACTCGCGGCCGTGATCGGTATCGCCAGCACATTGCTGTTCGCCGCCTGCAACCAGTCGCTCCTGGCCGTCCTCGCCGCGATCGCTCTGCTGGGCTTCGCCGTCGGCGGTGTCTTCGCGGTCACGCCCAAGCTCATCGTCGCCGTAGTGCCGCACGGTGAAACAGCCAGTGTGCTCTCGATCAACCAGATCGCTCGCAGTATCGGCATGAGCATCGGCAGTGCGCTCGCCGGGTTCCTGCTCGCCACCAGCACGCCGAATGGCACCGTGCTTCCCACCCGGGCCGGCTACATCACCGCGGCACTCTGGGCACTGCCCCCGCTCGCCGCCAGCGCAGTCATCATCGCCACCCAACGATCCGCACATCAGCTCGCGCGCGCGTCGACAACGTCGTAACCCGCAGCAATTCGAAACCTCACAGCCTGAACAGGGACTCACACAGTCCAGCGATTGCCAACTGTGCTGAATCGCACCCAGTGCAAACCACTTTCGATCGGACAGATCCGTCTGCTCGGTACACGTAAACCCCGCTGGACACGATGATGTTCGCGCAGTAGTTGCTCGCAGAGCGCGAATCCCGTCCATCTCGGCGGAGTTCGGATGCCAACTCCTCCGATCACGTTGTCGCTCAAACTTTCCGATCACGCAATCTTGCGTGCCACGCAAGTTTCACTACCGTGGAGCTCGTGGCATTCGTACTCGGACTGCGTGAGCGCAAGAAGCTGGCGACCCGAGAAGCACTGGGATTCGCGGCATTGCGGTTGGCGGTCGAGCGTGGCGTGGACGAGGTACTGGTCGAGGACATCGCCGCCGCGGCCGGGGTTTCGCCGCGGACGTTCAACAACTACTTCGCCAGCAAGTACGAGGCGGTCTGCTCGGTGGCGGTCGATCGGGCTCGCCGGATCGCGGACAACCTGCGGGAGCGGCCGGAGACCGAAGCGCTGTGGCCCGCGGTCATTCACGCTGCACTCGATGAGTTCCGTGACGCCGAAACACCCGATCCCACCTGGACAACGGGCGTGCGGCTGATCACCAACGCCCCTGCGCTGCAAGGTGAATATCGCAAAGCGCAGGCGGTGATGGAGGCGGCGCTCGCCGAAGCCATCGCCGGACGCACCGGCCACGACCTCGGTGCCGACATGTTCCCGCAGATCATGGCGGGCGCTGTCGCGGCGGCGTTGCAGGTCGCCATCGATCGGTGGGTGGATGCCGACCCGCCGATTCCCGTGCTGCCGGTAATCCGAGAGGCGTTGCGGCAGCTTTCCTTTCTTCCAGGAGTGTTTCCCATGGATGTCCCGACTCAGCACACCCTCGCTGTTCCCGGCGCCAGCCTCTATTACGAGATCCGCGGTGGCGGACCGCTGCTGCTGTTGATCACCGGCGGCAATGGTGACGCAGCCGTGTTCGATGCGCTTGCGGAACGTCTCGCCGACCGATACACCGTCGTCGCCTACGATCGGCGCGGTTTCGCCCGCAGCCCGCTCGCCGGACCACCGGAGGATCGGGTGGTCAACGATGGAGCCGATGCCGCGGCCTTGCTCACCCACCTCGGCGACCAGCCCGCCTATGTATTCGGCAGCAGTTCGGGTGCGATCGTGGCGCTCGAATTGCTCAGCAGATACCCCGATTCGGTGCGCATGGTCGTCGCGCATGAGCCACCGATGGCGACCCTGCTGCCCGATTCGGCAACCTGGCTGGAGTTCTTCGACAACATCTACCGCACCAGCCGAACCGAGGGCAGCATGGTGGCGATGGGTGCGTTCGCTGAGGGGATGGGCCTTCGGCGACCGGGGCAGCAGCCTCAGGAACCGCCGCCCGAGAGCGCGCCGATGATCGCCCGAATCCAGCAGAACCTCGAATTCTGGATGGAAAACGAGCTGCGCCAATACGTTCGCTACGCACCCGATCTCCCAGCATTGCGAAAGTCGGCGGACAAGCTCGTGCTCGGCATCGGGCACGATTCGACGGGAACCTTCCCCGCCCTCCCCAATCTCGCGCTCGCCGAGGAACTCGGTCGTGAGGTCGTCGAATTCGTCGGCAACCACATCGGATACGTCACCGACGCCGACGAGTTCGCCACGCAGCTGGACCAGCTACTCACCTGAGCCCGCGCAGGTCGCCGCGGTGAGCCCGGACTCGCACCTTCCCCGCGCATACCTCAGCGGCACGCACAGCAAGCCCGATGCACCCACTCGCACCAGACGCCGCGCACATTTCAGCGGCCTGCGCTCAGAACCGACGCTGGCGAATTCGCCACGCAACTGGACTAACCCCCCGCGCAAGTCGTAGTAGCGAGTCCGAATCATCCCGCCACTGCGCGTATTTCAGCAGCGCACGCCGTAAGCCCGATGCGCCCACCCGCACTCAGGGACGACACCTGGGCCGCGTCCCCCTAGGTTCGGCCAACTCCAGGCATAGACCACGGAACCAGCCGCAGGCCAGGACTGCTCGACGAGAGCCTGTCGACCTCGGCTAGTGCGGCCCATGTCTGCCGCAGACGAACTCGCCCGCGCCGGCGCGCCTTGGGGCAACGCGACGGAGTTCGTGTGCGATGTCGTCGGTGGCGTCGGCTTCTCACGAGTCCGCCGCGTCCGGCGTAGGCGCGATCGTCGCACCGGCTGTCCGCAGTTGCTGTGCTAACTCGTGGCAGCGGGTTGCCAGCTCGGGTGGGTCGAGGACCTCGAAGGTGTGTCCGAGGAAGAGTACGCGGGTGAGGACGGCGTCGAGATTGGCGGCGCCGCTGATCAATTCGCAGTGGTCGTGGTCGCGCGGTCGGATGACGGCCGCCGACGGTGGGATCTGTGCGCGGACAACGTCGGCCGGCGCGTGTATGAGAAAGCGGGCCTGGTGTGAATAGACGCGACTCGCCACGCCCTCTTGCACATACGGTGCCGCGTCCGGCGCGGGGCGTGGGCGGAAGTGCCAAGTTCGGGCCGCCGCGTCGGTCATCCGGTCGACGCGGAAGGTGCGCCAGTCGTCGCGATCGAGGTCGTAGGCGAGCAGATACCAGCGTCGGTCCGAGGTGACCAGGCGATAGGGCTCGACGCGCCGCGTGCGCACCACTTTTCCGGACGGGTAGCCGAACCTGGTCTCGACCTCGTCACGGCAGGCCCTGGCCAGTGTCATCAGGACATCGGGGTCGACCGGGGTGCGACCGCCGTCGAAGGATTCCACCGAGCCGGACAGTGCGCGGACTTCGTGTCGCAATCGGGCGGGCAGCACCTGGTTGAGTTTGGTCAGCGCGCGGAGTGCGGCGTCACCCGCGCCGGCGACCGCGCCGCCCGCACCGATCAGCAGCGAGACCGCGGTGACGATCGCTTCCTCGTCGTCGAGCAGCAGCGGCGGCAAGTCCTGTCCGGGCCCGAGCTGGTAGCCGCCGCCGACACCCTGACTGGCATGCACCCGATAACCCAACGTGCGCAACCGTTCGACGTCACGTCGAACCGTGCGCGGCGTGACACCGAGCCGCTCGGCAAGATCGGGGCCGGTCCACACCTGACGCTGCTGCAGCAACCCGAGCAGGGTGAGCACCCGCTCGGTCGTCCCCCGATCGTCCCCGCCCGCCACGTCCACCTCACCGACACTGCCAGAAATAGCGGACCGGATCTGTCCGCTAGGCATGTCAGGGTAGCCGCATGGAAGCAGACGACTTCGATTGGAACCAGACGCTGCGCGAGCAGTGGGAGTTCCATTGGGACCACCAGGTGCGCGCCCGGCTCGACGGGCTCACCGACGACGAGTACTTCTGGTTACCGGTGCCGGACGGATGGAGTGTGCGGCCGCGCGGCAGCTCGACCGCACCACTGCAGATCGGCGGCGGCGATTTCGCCATCGACTATGCGTTTCCGACGCCGGTTCCCGCGCCGTTCACCTCGATCGCTTGGCGACTGGGTCATGTCATCGTCGGCGTGCTCGCCGCACGCAACGCGGCACACTTCGGCGGGCCTGCGGCTTCCTACGACACGTGGGAATACGCCGGCAGCGCGGCCACCGCCCTCGACCAGTTCGAAACCCAGCTCGACACCTGGCTGGCCGGGGTACGCACACTAAGCGAAGCCGAGCTGCGGATCCCGGTCGGCCCGAAAGAGCCCTATCCCGAAGCGTCGATGGCCGACCTGATACTGCACATCCACCGCGAACTGATCCATCATCTGTCCGAGGTCTGCCTACTACGAGACCTCTACCCGCACACACAAACCGCCACGAATGGAGCAACCCGATGAGCCGCCACATCCAGGTCACCTTCGACGCCCACGACCCGGCAGCACTGTCGACCTTCTGGCGCGAAGTGCTCGGCTACGTCCACCCCGGCCCGCCCGGTGTCGACGTCCCCGCAGGCACCGACCCACTGGCCGCCTGGGACGGATTTCTCGCTCGAATCGGCGTGCCGCCGGAACAGCGCAACACCAGGTCGGCCATCGAGGACCCCGACGGGGAGGGACCACGCCTGTTCTTCCAGCAGGTACCGGAGGACAAAGTCGCCAAGAACCGCGTCCACCTCGACGTTCGGGCGGCTCCCGGATTACAAGGGGCCGAACGGATGGCGGCATTGGAGGCCGAATGCGATCGGCTCGTCGCGCTGGGCGCGAAGCGGGTGCAACGTTACGACCCGCAGCCGCCGATGGGTGCGGGCAACATAGTGATGACCGATCCCGAGGGAAATGAGTTCTGCCTGGACTGAGCGCGCTGGATTTGGTTGTGCGGGACCCGGTTGTGTTCCGGCGCAACCAGTTCCCGCTGGTTTGGGACCGGACGCGGCTCGGTGGACCGTCACGACTCGACGGACCTTCACGACTCGACGAACCTTCACAGCTCGACGGACCTTCACGACTCGACG
Organism: Nocardia sp. NPDC060255; assembly: GCF_042727395.1. Lineage (NCBI taxonomy): Bacteria > Bacillati > Actinomycetota > Actinomycetes > Mycobacteriales > Nocardiaceae > Nocardia > Nocardia sp. NPDC060255. Next base: position 35,728 of record NZ_JBHXAU010000045.1, read on the forward strand.
AACTATCACGACTCGACGGACCTTCACGACTCGACGAACCATCACGACTCGACGGACCTTCACGACTCGACGAACCATCACGACTCGGCGAACCATCACGACTCGACGAACCATCACAGCTCGACGAACCGCGATGAGGGCGGTCCGCCGACTCGACCACGCCAGTGTCGCCGCGACCACAGTGACCGCTCACCGCTGGATGGACAGGTCGTAAAGGTTTCGGGCGACCGCAGAGCGCGCTGACCGCCGTCCACCCGCAAACCTCACAGCGGCCTTGCCACCCATAGCCGCACGCCTAAGCCTGACCGCTTCAGAATCTGCACCCTCTCTCGGGAAGCGCACCGACTCTAAGGCACTATTCCGAGTGCAGATCCCGAGAAAGAGTGCAGATTTCACTGACAACGGGCACTTGCTCGGTGCTGGCCGTTGTCCCGCAAACCTTTCGACCTGGACATGAACGCCATCAGGTGGCCACCCGCAGAGCGCGACCGCCATCCACCCCGCAGACCTCACAGGCCTTGCCACCCATGGCCGCACGCCTAAGCCTGCAGCCCGTCAGAATCTGCACTCTCTTTCGGGATACGCACCGACTCTAGGGCCCTATTCCAAGTGCAGATCCCGAGAAAGAGTGCAGATTTCACTGGCAACGGGCACTTGCCCGGTGCTGGCCGTTGTCGCGCAAACCTATCGACCAGAACATGAATGCGATCAGGTGGACACCCGCAGAGCGCGCGACCACCATCCACCCGCAAACCTCACAGGCCTTGCCACCCATAGCCGCACACCTAAAACCTGACCGCTTCAGAATCTGCACCCTCTCTCGGGATACGCACCGACACTAGGGCCCTATTCCAAGTGCAGATCCCGAGAAAGAGTGCAGATTTCACTCGCAACGGGCACTTGCCCGGTGCTGGCCGTTGTCGCGCAAACCTTTCGACCTGGACATGAATGCGATCGGGTGGCCACCCGTAGAGCGCGCGACCGCCATCCGCCCGCAGACCTCACAGCGGCCTTGCCACCCACGGCCGCACGCCTACGTCTGAGCGCCTCAGAATCTGCACTCTCTCTCGGGATACGCACCGACTCTAGGGCACTATTCCAAGTGCAGATCCCGAGAGAGAGTGCAGGTTTCGCTGGCAACGGACGTGCTTGCTCGACGGTGTGCTCGGTGCTGCCTGTTGTCGCGCAAACCTTTTGACCTGCAGATGGACGCCATCGGGTGGGCACCAGCAGAGCGGCCCAGCGGCAGTTCGAAGAGCGTCGACATTCGGGCTCATCTGCGCCGAACGACAACCGAAACCGCCATCGTGGCAACGACAACTCGCTGGTCAATTGGCGGCGTTCGCGCGGGACAGGTTCCAGCTGTGCCAGGTGTCCGGGTCGAGGTGGTCGCGGATCCGGGTGCGGACTTCCGTGCGCAGTGGTTCGGAGAGCCGGTCGGTCGCGGGGAGGATGTCGGTCGAGAGGGTTGCCAGGTATTCGGCGTCGAACGCCTCGCCGTGCTGCCAGCGGTCGATGTTCTTGTCGGCGACCAAGCGTTCCGGGTTCAGGATCGCCAGTGCGAGCAGGGTGGTCATGGCGGTGCCGATCATCGCGCGGGACAACCACATCCGGCGCAGGCTCAGTACCGATGCGAGCACCAGCAGGTAGACCAGGCCGAGCCAGAGTTCGCAGACCTCGACCAGTAGCCGGAGCACGGTGAAGCCGTAAGCCTGCTGGTAGGTCCACATGCGGGCGAGGGCGGAGGCGACGATGATCAGCGAGAGCACGCTCACCGCGCACAGCAGCACGCGCAGCCAGAGGCGGTCGGCCGCCGAGTCCGTCGCGGCCCAGCGCAAGACGACCAGGATCACCGCGAGAGTCAGGATGGTGACCGCCGACAGTTGCCAGAATCCGCTGCGCGCGTATTCGGCGTAGGTGAGTCCGGCCGTGCGCTGCACATAATCGTCACCGCCGAACAGGGCCACGAACTGTGCGCCGACGAACACCGCGAACAGCACGGTGAGCGCGCCGACCGGCAGTGCCCACTCCAAGCGACGCAGCGTCCGCCCGTGCTCTTCCTCAACGAATTCCGATGCGGGCAACGGCGGAGCGGCAAGCACATACAACGCGCCGAGTGCGGCGAGACCGACCACGACGAACAGCAGGATCCACTGAACCGTCAGGGCGCTGTCGACCTCCGGTGTCACCGACTCCAACAGGTTCGCGAACGTCGCATCCGCGCCACCGAGCAGCGGAACGAACACCGCGAGCAACGCGATGGTGACCACGACAGACAGCGCGATTCCCCACTCGCGCTGCGACCGGATCCCGCGCAACCGCTCGGCCGACGTGTACACCCACGGCAGCGCAACCAAAGCGGCGAGCGGCCAAGCGATCACGTCGTAGAGCACGCCGTGCGTCGACCGTCGTCCCACGACAGCCAGCGATCCGGCGACACACGCTGCCAACACGCACAGCGTGAACAACCAACCCGCCGCACGGAAGGTGCCGACCGCCAGCAGGGCGAGAAACATTCCAGCCCACCAGATCCGCGCGGACGTCGCCCCGAGCACGCCTCGGTCTGTCGACTGTTCGAGGGTTTCGTCGCCAGCAGGAGATTCAGCGAACGAATCCGGCGACTGATCCCGCCCTGTCGCCGAGGACGCCCTACCGACCTCTGCCGACGTTGCTGTGGCGTCGACGGCTCCCGCCTCGGATTTCGCACCGGTCGCGGCCCGAGTGACACTGTCCGCCGGGACCACTGCCGCGACAGTCCGGTCGCGGGAGGGTTCCTCGTCCGTGGCAGCCGAGTGGTCTCCTGACTGGGTCAGCCCTCCGGCAGACGACCCGTCCGAGATGGAATCCGGTTTCGCCCCGGTACCTTTCGGCTGAGGCTTTGCACCGGCCGCGGGTTTCGGATTCTCCTCATCTCGCTGGCTCGCTGCGGTTGAATCCTGGGCGTTTCCGAACTTGCCGTGCTGTGTATTCGCAACAGCCGATTCTTTTTCTCGGAAGTCGGTGTCGTGGACTGCCTTTGTGCTGGACGTCGAATCCTCCCCTCCGGGATTCGACGTCGCTGCGGGTGGTGTCGGCGAAGCACCATGCGCCGGATCGGGCGCCGTGGTCTCGCTGGGCGCAGACCAATCGATGACGTCCGGTACTTCGTTGTTGTGCTGCGCCGATTTACGGGCGTTGCGGTCGACCAGATAGAGGGCGCCGACGGCCACCGATCCGGTGAGCAGCCAGCCGATTCCGGGGCGGTCCACCGGGATCAGCGCTGCGCCGGTGAATCCGGCGAGGCAGGCCGCGGGTAGTACGCCGGGTGGGCAGACGACGCGAGCCCACCTCGGCATCGGCTGGTATGGCGGGCCGGGATACGACTGCATCGACGCCCAACTGGGCAACGTCTCGTCGTCTGGTTGAACGGCAGTCCGTGGTGCGACCGACAACAGCGCCCCCTCGGGGACGGCGCGTCCCGATGCCGGTTCGGTGGGCACCGGCACTTCGAGCCGATCAGGTTCCGGAGATGTTGGCGTTTCGGGCATTGATTCCCCTCCTGAGGGTGTGCGGGATCGCCCCGGGACCTCGTGCGGTCCAGGTGGAATGGGTATGGCTTGGGTCAGTGGCCGGGTAGCACCACGCGGATGCGGGAGCCGGGGTCGGCGACGGCGATGGTGCCGCCGTGCAGATCGACGATCCAGCGGGAGATGGCGAGGCCGAGGCCGGTGCCGCCGCCTGCGGTGCGGCCGCCGCGGGTGAATCGGTCGAAGACGCGGGCGCGTTCGGCCGGTGGGATGCCTGGCCCGTCGTCGGACACCTCGATCACCAGCTTGCCTGTGTGTCTGCGCACGGCGACCCGGACCTCGCCGCCGGCCGGGCCGTGGCGTGCCGCGTTGTCGAGCAGGTTGAGCAGCACTTGATGCAAACGTGCACGGTCGGCGAAAACGCTTAGGTTGCTTGGTTGTACGTCAGTGGTGAATCGCACACCCCGGCCCAGTGCCGCTGCGGCGACATCCGCCTCGGCGACCACTTCGGCCAACAACGGTGCGACATCGAGGCTTTCACGGTCGAGCGGGAAGGCACCCGCCTCGATGCTGGACAGGTCGAGCAGTTCGGAGACGAGCAGGCTCAACCGCTCGGTCTGGGCGAGCGCGGTACGCAACGTCTTCGGATCCGGCTCGGACACCCCGTCAACGAGGTTCTCCAGCACCGCGTTCAATGCGGTGATAGGCGTGCGCAGCTCGTGCGACACATTCGCGATCAGGTCACGCCGCTGCTGGTCGGCCGCCGCGAGATCCGCGGCCATCTGATTGAACGCCTCGGCCAACTGCCCGACCTCGTCCCGCGAAGTCGCCCGCACCCGCCGCGTGTAGTCCCCGTGCGCCATCCGCTTGGCCGCCGCCGTCATCTCACGCAGCGGCCTGGTAATCCCGTGCGCCAAGAACTGCGAGGTCACCAAGGCGATCCCCACCGCAGTCAACGTGGTCTTCGGCGGCAACCACCCGATCTTGATCCGAAAGAACCCGAACGCAATCCCCCCGGCACACAACATCAGAATCGCCAGCTTCACCTTGATCGACCGCACCGGATCCAACGGACGAGGCAGAATCTCCGCCACCTTGTCCGACAGCGCCCGCAACCGCTCGAGGATCGCAGGAAACCCAGTGGGGCCCTTGTCACGAGCCTGGTTGACCACGCCATCAGCGGTCGAACGCTCGGCGGTCGAACGCTCGGCGGTCGAACGCTCGGCGGTCGAACGCTCGGCGGTCGATCGCTCGTGAACTGCGGTCGATCGCTCGTGAACTGCAGCCCGGCGATCACCAGTTGAGCCTGACACCGACGCCACAACAACGCCGTTGTCCTGTACAGCCGTTACTTCCAGTGCAGCGGTCGCACTGCTCGCGACGCTCTTGCTAGTCGCCTGCTCGCCTCGGGCGGCGACCCTGCCAGGCAGGCCGGCCCGTTCGCCGGACGCGGCACTCGCACGCGAGGTGACCGCCCTGTTCGAAACAGCGCTCTCACTCCGCGCGGCACTCCCACTGAGCACGATTCTCTCGCGCGGCTCCGTCAACTCGCCGCGCGCAGCACTCTCACTCGCCAGGGCCTGCTCGCCTGCCGCGGCCCTCCCGGCCCGTTCGCTAGGTGCGACACTCTCATTCGAGGTGGCCACCTTGCCCGGGACAACTCTCTCGCCCCTCGCGATACTCCCACTGGGCACGATTCTCTCGCGCGGCTCGGCCGACTCGCCGCGCGCGACACTCTCATTCGACACGGCCTTCTCGCCCTGGGTGGCACTCCCGTTCCGTGCGGCCCTACCGCCAGGCGTATCCGGCTCGCCGGACACGGCACCCTCGCCCGGCACGGCGTTCCCATCCGACACGACGCTCTCATCCGGCACGACACTCTCGCCCGACACCACGTTCTCGCCCAGCACGACATTCTCGCCCAGCACGACGCTCTCGCCCGACACCGCGTTCTCGCCCGACACCGCGTTGTCGCCCGACACCGCGCTCTCATCCGGCACGACGTTCTCGCCCAGCACGACGTTCTCGCCCAGCACGACGTTCTCGCCCGACACCGCGCTCTCGCCCGACACCGCGCTCTCATCCGACACCGCGCTCTCATCCGACACGACGTTCTCGCCCGACACCGCGCTCTCGCCCGACACCACGCTCTCATCCGGCACGACGCTCTCATCCGGCACGACGCTCTCATCCGGCACGACGTTCTCATCCGGCACCGCACGGTCGGCGCTCATCGCGCCTCCAGTGCGTAGCCGACACCATGCACGGTGCGGATCAGGTCGGCGCCCAGTTTGCGGCGCAGTGCTTTGACGTGGCTGTCGACGGCTCGGGTGCCTGCGGCGTCGGCCCAGTCCCAGACTTCTTCGAGGAGGCGTTCGCGGGCGAGGACGACGCGAGGGCGGCGGGCGAGGCGGGCGAGTAGGTCGAATTCGAGGGGGGTCAGTTGGGCTTCGACGTCGGCGCGCCAGACGCGGCGTTGGTCGACGTCGATGCGGAGGTCGCCGACGATGATGGTGTCGCCGTCGCGGTCGGCGGCGCGGTCCATGCGACGTAGCAGGGCGTGCACGCGGGCGGTGAGGACGCGCAGGGAAAACGGTTTGGTCAGGTAGTCGTCGGCGCCTACGCCGAGTCCGACGAGTTGGTCGGTCTCGTCGGTGCGCGCGGTGAGCATCAGGACCGGCACCGAACGTTCAGCTTGGATCCGCCGACAAACCTCGAGCCCATCGAAACCTGGCAACATCACGTCCAGGACCACCAGATCAGGCGTGAGCGCCGACGCCGCGGCCACCGCGCTCGGACCGTCGTGCGCCAGATCCACGGCGAACCCTTCGGCCCGCAACCGCGCCGCCACCGACTCCGCAATGGTCACTTCGTCATCGACCACCAGAATCCGCCGCGCCAGCTGTCCCCCAGCCGCTCCGCTCTGTTCCATGCCCGGAACCCTAGCCACCCCCTGTGGAGAGGTCCGGCACCAAATGTGGAGATTCCGTGTCGAGGGGCCCCGACCCCGCCCTGTCGCCCGATCGCGCCGACTCCGCACCAGCACCCGAGACTCACCGGTCGGCAGCTCGAACCGCGCCGAAGTTCTCGAGGGCGGATGCCTCCTCCCCACACCGATAATCGGGATCACGGTAGATCGCGAGCGAACCCGCGCTCGTGCCCGACAGCATCCACCGATCGCGCGCCCGCACCCGAAAGCATTGCGCGGTGCCCCAATGAGACATGCGGCTAGCTTATGGCGATCGAAATACCCTGTTGGACAAGCGATCACGGGGAACTGAGGTCGCTGGCCTCTCGACCGATGCCAGTACCAGTTCCTCCTGACCGGCTGTCCAACAGAGACACCGAGCAGAATTTGCACCCCTTCTCGGGACCTGCACTGACTATAGGGCCCTATTCCGAGTGCAGATCCCGAGACAGAGTGCAGATTTGGCGCTACAGCCTGGGACCCGCGACCGCTGGCGCTGATCGACGGCCACTCCGCGATCAGCAGCGATGCTCTGCGCTCGCGGTCGGTGTAGCGCACGTAACTGAAGTCGACGCCCCCGCTCGGATATGACGAAGGGCGCGGTCGCCATCGAAATCACCCTGGCCCCTGTGACGATCCGCCACGCCGGAACACCTACCCCCTTTGCATCCGCTGCACTCCCCGCACCCCACCGCACACCATGCGTCTCACGACCATCCTGACAGCGGGCGGAGGGTGTGCACCTCACACAACCGGTGTGCTGCCGCCAATTCGCCGAGCTGACGGCAGAATCCGAGCACTCACTCGGAACCCACACCGACTCTCGGGCCCAATTCCGAGCGCAGATCCCGACACAGGGTGCAGACCCCGAGGAAGGGTGCAGATCCCGAGCAAACCCGCCACCGGCGGCGCCGATCGTCGCCTCCGTGGCCCCGCCCACGCCGACCTACAGAACGTGCATACCCTTCACAACGACTAGACACCCTGTGAGGGGTATGCACCCTCTGTGAAACCCGCTCCACACCAACAGGTTCACCACGGCGAAGCTCTCCGGCCGCAACTGGGTGAGGGGCTGACACAGCGGGAGCGCGACGGTAGCTTCACCACTCCGGAACCCGAGATTCGCCGATTATCGAGCTCTCGAAACGCCACCACAGCCAGATGACCACCTCCAGAACGCGACATCGCGCACCTGACGCACACCTAAAGTCGGGTACGGCACACGACGCGCCCAGCACTACTCACAAGAAAACCTGGGATCGGTCTTCAGCTCAATGAACAGCTCGTCGCTTGGAGTCCTAAGTGGCACTTGCACGGATAGGTGCACCTTTCCGGGAGGCTTAGCTTTACAACAACTCGGTTCTCATCGACGTTGCATCGCCCCCTTGAACCCAAGTCGACCGATGCCAGCACCAACTCCCAGTGATCGTCTGACCATCAGCCCAGTCAGTCGCGGGGTGGGATCGACGCCCTGCTCGGTGGGCACCCGAAGCAAAACGGCATCGAATGCTTACCCGCACTCCACGCAAGCCGGGTCCAGTGGGCAACGCGCTCAGATAGCGGGGCGGGGCTCGTGCTCGATACCTTCGTGCTCGGCTCCGCGACGGAATCGCAACAGACGCAGGGCGTTTGCGACGACCAGGAGGGTGGAGCCCTCGTGGATGAAGACGGCGGGACCGATCGGGAGCCCGATCAGGGTGGCCGGGACCAGGGCCGCGACGATCAGCAGGGAGAAGGTCAGGTTCTGGCGGATGATGCGGGCGGTGCGGCGGCTCAGGTCCACCGCGAACGGGAGGCGGCCGATGTCGTCGACCATGAGCGCGATGTCGGCGGTTTCCAGGGCGACGGCGGAACCGCTTGCGCCCATGGCGATGCCGACCGAGGCGTTGACCATGGCGGGCGCGTCGTTGACGCCGTCGCCGACCATGGCGGTGCCGGTGCGGCCGCCGAGTTTGCCGATCATGGTGACCTTGTCCTCGGGCAGCAGGCCGCCGTGCGCGGCGTTCAGGCCCATATCGGCGGCGACGGCGTCGGCGACGCGCTGGTTGTCGCCGGAGATGAGGACGATGTCGTCGATGCCCAGTGCGCGCAGCCGGGCGACGACCGGTGCCGCCTCGGCACGCGGGATGTCCATCACGCCGACGACGCCCAGGTAGACGCCCGCGTGCCGGACGATCATCGTGGTGCGGCCGCGCTCATGTAGCTCGTCGACGATCCGGATGATGTCGGTGGGGACCCCCTCGGGATCGAGTTCGTAGAACATAGTGCGGTTGCCGACCTCGGTGGTGCGACCGTCGACCAGGGCGGTCACGCCACGACCGGTCACCGAGTTCACGGATGTCGCAGTCCGTTCGGCGCCCGTGGGCACCAGTTGCGCGAGGTCACGAGTGATCGCACCGGCCAGCGGATGGTCACTGTAGGACTCGACGGCGAACAGGGTGGCGATCAGTTCGTCGCGCAGTTCCGGCCGGGCCGCGACGATATCGGTGACCTTCGGCTGTCCCCAGGTAAGCGTGCCGGTCTTGTCGAATGCCATCGACCGCACGCGGCCGAGCGTCTCCAGCGGTCCACCGCCCTTGGCGAGAACCCCGGCCTGCGCGGCCCGCGCGATCCCGGCCAGTACCGCGCTCGGCGTGGCGATCGCCAGCGCACACGGGCTCGCGGCCACCAGCACCACCATGGCGCGATAGAAGCTGTCGGCGAACGGTTCCGACGCGGCGAACATGCCGAACGCAAGAACGCCGAGCACTCCAGCGAGCACGACCGGCACATAGAACAGTTGAAAGCGGTCGATGAATCGCTGGGTGGGCGACTTCTGGGTATCTGCCTCGCGCACCATCGTGATGACCCGCGCCAGCATGCTGTCCGCAGCCCGACTGGTCACCAGCACATCCATCGCACCGGAGCCGTTCATCGTGCCTGCGAACACCCGATGCGATTCAGGCACGGCTGTACTACTCGCCAACGCGGCGGCCGCGTCGGCGATCGGCGCCTTCTCCACCGGAATACTCTCACCCGTCACCGACGACTCGTCGACGCTACTCACACCGTCGACCACCATCCCATCCGCGGCAAGCCGGGAATTCGGCAGCACGACAACCACATCCCCGATCGCGAGCGCGCCGACCGCCACCTCGCGCACCGCACCGTCGGGTCCACGCACCAACGCGGTCTCCGGCGCCAGCTCGGCCAACGCCTCGATCGACCGCTGCGCCCGCCCCATCGCATACTCCTCGAGCGCATGCCCAAGACTGAACAGGAACAACAGCACCGACCCCTCGGCCCACTTACCGACCATCGCCGCGCCCACCGCCGCGACCAGCATCAGGAAGTCGACCTCGAATCGACCCCGGCGCACGGTGGCGATCGCGGTGCGGATGGTGAAATAGCCGCCGAAGAAGTAGGTCGCCGCGAACAACGCGATCGCCACCCACTCCGGCGCGGACACCAGGTACTTCGCCGTCATGCCGCCCGCGTAGGTGACGCCGGAGGTGATCGCGAAGATCAGCTCCGACCGCTCGCCCAGCAACGCGCCCCCATGCCCGTGCTCGCCTCGTCCGTCAGTAGTCATACCCACATAATATGCATAGATTGCGATGTATGCATAGTTCTGGTTTCATCGGCACTCCTCGTCGCGGTGCTCGATCTGATCCCGCTGGTCGGCTCGACGTCGACCGGCGGGATCATCGCGCTCGTCGCGATCGTCGCGGTGGTCGCGGTCGTCGCGGTGGTCGCGGTGGTCACGGTGGTCACGGTGGTCGCGGTCGTCGCGGTCGTCGCGGTCGTCGCGGTCGTCGCGGTCGTCGCGGTCG
>NZ_JBHXAU010000046.1:0-42517 GCF_042727395.1 Nocardia sp. NPDC060255
TAGGATCCAGTGTTTCGCTCATCATCGATCCTTCCCGCCAAGCAACGCTCGGCGTGTCAGACCAAGATCAAATCCACCGTTTCCCGGACACTCCCTCGCTGGTGTCGAGTTGGCCGGCCGCTGCGACGGGTGGTTAGGGTGCGGGGGTGGATGGGCAGCTGATCGATACGGTGGCTTGGGTGCGGATCGAGAGTGGGCGGATTCTGTGTGCGCGGCCGCGGGGCAAGGAGGTGTTCTACATTCCTGGCGGGAAGCGTGAGGGTGTGGAGACCGATCTGCAGACCTTGGTCCGGGAGATCGAGGAGGAGCTCACGGTCGCGTTGCTGCCCGAGACGGTCGCTCACGTCGGTACCTACGAGGCGGTGCACACACCTGAGCTGGTGGTGCGGATGAGCTGCTATACCGCCGACTATCGCGGCACGCTAGCCGCGAGCAGCGAGATCGAGGAGATGGCGTGGTTCAGCTACGCCGATCGGGCGCTGGTGCCGCCGGTGGATCAGCTGTTGTTCGACGATCTGGTGGATGCGGGCCGATTGCGTTGAGCCGCAGGCACAACGCGCTACGGTCGGCGGTATGAGTTTGGTCCAGGGGTGGCTGCGTTCGGCGGCCTATGCCCTGTGGGCGCTGCCGCTGGCGGTCGGCCCGGTCCCGCCGCGTCTGCGGGTGCCTCGGCGGTTGCTCGGCGAATCCGTCACTCCGCGTAAATATTCGGCAGTGCGTGCGGTGTGGCATTCGCTGCTCAGTGGCGCGCTCGCGGTGGTGACCTGGTTCTTCGCGTTCCTGGCGGTGCTCGGTGCGGTGCGTGGCGCGCTGTATCCGCTGCTCACGAGCGGGTACGAGAACGCCTGGGGTGGCCCCAGTTTGGCCGGTGCCTGGTCGGTGCACCTGCTGATCGGTGCCGCCCTGGTGCCGGTGTGGCTGCTGCTGCTCGCCGGACTGGGCACGCTACAGGTACGACTCACCCGCGCCGTGCTCGGCCGCGCAGCACCACGCTGGCCGGTTCCGGTGACCGTACTGGCGTGCGCGGCGGGAGTGTCGTTGTTCCTCGCCTGGCTCGATCAAGCGTGAGTTCAGCAGTGCGGAAGCTGTTGCACGCCGGACTGGACGCGCTACAGGTACGACTCGCCCGCGCCGTGCTCAGGCGCGCGGCACCGCGCTGGCTCGTTGCGGCGACGATGCTGGTGTCCGCGGCGGGTGCGCTGTTGTTCCCCGCCTGGCTCGATCAGGTGTGAGTTCAGCAGAGCGGGAATGTCGAGCCCACCAACTGTCCCTTCAGGAAACACACGAGGAAGTACACGAATTCGCGGGCGTAGGTGGCGGCTCCGGAGTCCACGGTCGAGGCCACCGGGGTGGCCTCGGGTTCGGCGACCGCGGGTGCGGCAACCGATAACGCCAGCGCACTCGAAACGAGCACGGCGGCAAGGGTTCGCTCGATACGCATAACCCGACTCCCTTCGAACGGTGAAACAACCGACAGCCCCGAGGTGGCGGGGCTGTCGGTTGTTCAGGTGGTGACGGCCGGACGCTGCACGCGTTCGATGAGGTGTTCCACCAGTGTCGTCAGCACCGTCTTACACGAGTTGCGGTCGCGGGCGTCACACAGCAGCACCGGTGTGTTGGGATCGAGGTCGAGCGCGTCGCGCACCTCGTCGATCGTGTAGACCGGTGCGCCGTCGAAGCAGTTGACTCCGACGATGAACGGCAGTCGCCGCCGTTCGAAGAAGTCGACGGCGGCAAAGGAATTGCCGAGTCGTCGGGTGTCGGCCAGCACGACCGCGCCGAGGGCGCCGCGCGCCAGTTCGTCCCAGAGGAACCAGAAGCGGTCCTGCCCGGGTGTACCGAACAGGTACAGCACCAGGTCCTTGTCGATGGTGAGCCTGCCGAAGTCCAAGGCGACCGTGGTCGTTGTCTTCTGCTCCACGCCGGACAGATCGTCGACGCCGGTGCTGACCTCGGTGATCAGTTCCTCGGTGCGCAGGGGCGCGACCTCGCTGATCGCCGACACCATGGTCGTTTTGCCGACACCGAACCCGCCGGCGACGAGGATCTTGACCGAGGCGGCCAGGTGCGGCGTGCCGCTGGGGTCAAAGTTTTCGGATTCCATCCAGTACCGCTCGCAATATGTTGAGGTCTTCGGGCCCGGCTTCCGTCGGGACGGGAGCACGAAATATGAGTTGCCCGTCGCCGATTAGGTCGCCGACGAGGATCTTCGTCACCGCGAGCGGTAAACGCAACTGTGCCGACACTTCGGCCACCGATTGCGAAACACGGCACAGCCGAAGGATATCGGCGTATTCGGGTTCCATCCGGCGCGAGGTGCCCGCCGATTCGTCGGCGACCACCGAGGTGAGCATGTCCAGTTCGGGACCGCCGCCCGCGGTGCGCCCGCGCGTCACCGCGTACGGGCGGACCAGCGGGCCTGCCGCTTCGTCGAACCAGGGCTCACGCGGGTGGGTCATGGCAGGTTCGATTCACCCTGTCCCACGAGGTCGCGCCGTGGCGTGGTGGACAGGTAGTTGCCGACGCGTTGGACGGTGAGGTTCATCTCGTAGGCCACCATGCCCAGGTTCGCGGACTCGATGGCTTGCAGTGCGAGGCAAGCGTTGTCGCCCGCGGAGGTGACGAACAGCACTGCCCGATCGAGTTCGATGACGGCTTGGCGGACGCCGCCGCCGTCGAATCGGTTGCCCGCGCTGCGGGCGAGTCCGTAGAGCGCCGAGGACATCGCGCCGAAGTGTTCGGCGTCTTCACGGGTCATCGCGCTGGAGCGGCCGAGTAAGAGTCCGTCGGTGGACAGCACCACCGCGTGGCGCACCCCGGCCAGCCGGTCGACGAGATCGTCGAGTAGCCAATTGAGATCACCTGTGGGAGAAGAGGACACCCCTAACCTTCCTGTTCGTCCGGGATGCCGGCGGAGCGTCGGCCCTGCCTGGTCCCGTTCTCGATGGCGGACATCAGATCGCGTGCTTGTTCGGCCGAGCGGGCGGGCGCCGCGGGTGCGGACTGCTCGGGTGCGGGTTCGGCCAGTTGTGGTGCCAGGTTGGTTTGCCTGCTGCGGCGCGGCAGGGCGGGGCGGCCGTCACCGTCGGGTTGTGGCGCGGGCGGGATGTGGGGTCGCGGGCTGTAGGGCGCGGGGGATTCGAGGGCCAGGGTGGCGACCGCGCCGGTGACCGGTTGCGCGGATTCGGCGGGTTCGCTGGTCATCGATGCCGCCAGGCGCCTGCGCCGGCCGGGGTCGGTGAGTTCCGAAGGTGTTGGCGCGGGTATGGATTCGGCGACGATCAGGGCCGAGGGGATGAGCACGATCGCTTTGATGCCGCCGTAGTCGGATTCGGAGAGCCGCACCGTGACCCCGTGGCGCACGGCGAGCTGGGCGACCACGAACAACCCGAGCCGCGAGTCGGCGGAGAGGGCGGCGACACCGAAATCCGGTGGGGTGCGCAACATCTCGTTCAAACGGGCGAGTTCCGAGTCGGACATGCCCATGCCCTGGTCGCTGATCTCGGCGACCACGCCCTTGCCGACCACGTTGCCGCTGACCTCGACTCGCGATTGCGGCGGGGAGAACGCGGTGGCGTTGTCGACGAGTTCGGCGAGCAGGTGGATGAGGTCGGCGACGACGGTGCCGACGACGTGCACCTGCGGCAGTCGCGACACCCGCACCCTCGCATAGTCCAGGGTTTCGCCGACCGAGCTGCGCACCAGATCCATCAACGGAACGGGGTTGCGCCACTGACGTCCCGGCTGGCCGCCGCCGAGGATGGTGAGATTCTCGGCGTTGCGGCGTTCGCGGGTGGCCAGGTGATCGAGCCGGAACAGGGTGTCCAGGAGGACCGGATCTTCTTGGCGCTGTTCGGCTTCGTCGAGGATCTCGAGCTGGCGGTGCACCACGATCTGGCTGCGGTGCGCGATATTGAGGAACACGGCCTTCACGCCTTCGCGGGTGCGGGCCTCGGCGACTGCGGCACCGATGGCCGCGGCGTGCGCGTGCTGGAAAGCCTTGGCCACCTGGCCGATTTCGTCGTGACCGAAGTCCAGGACCGGGGCTTCGGCGGCCGGGTCGATGGTTTCGCCCTCGTTGAGCCTGCGCATGGTCTCGGGTAGTCGTTCGTCGGCCAGGGCGAAGGTCTGTTTGCGTAGTCGCTTGAGCCGCCGGATGATTCGGTTGGCGAGTACGAGGGCGATCAGGAACGCGGCGATGGAGACCAGCAGCACGCCGCCGCCGGCGTAGAGGGAGTTGGCGGCGGAGGTGTTGGCCTTGTCCTCGGCCAGTTCCTGCGAGTGGCGGTTCTGCGAGATCCACACATCGATCAGCGAGCGGTTGACCTCGGCGGCCGCGTTCTGCCAGTCGGTGGTCGAGAGCGGCAGCACCGGTTGCGACTGCTTCGACGACGAACTACTGCTCGCGGAGTTCGACGAGCTGGTGCCGGCGGTGGCCTGCTGGGCGAAATAGCGTTGGGCGAGCGCGGTTTCCATCTGCGAGAGCTGCTGCCAGGCGTTGCTGCCGGTGATCTGCTGGAGCCGGTCGTGCTGTGCGCCGGAAGGGAATTCGGCGGACAGGTTGCCGATCTCGTTGTGGTAGAAGCCGACCTGGCGCAGGAACTCCTCGATCGGGATCGGCGTGGGCCCGTTGGTGGTGGCGAGCATGACGCCCAGGGCGTTGCTGCGCGACATCGCTTCGGCGGCATTGAGGAAACGCATGCCGTCGGCGATGGCGACGCCGATCTCGGTGTCGGGGGCGGACTGTTCGGCGATGTCGGTGCCGACGGAGATGACGTCGAGGATCCGGTTGTAGAACATGTACGCATCGGACGGTTGCAGCTGGGCGGCGTCGGTGGCCATCCGCACCTGGGTCATCTGACTGAGCAGGGTGTTGAAGCCCGCGACGTCGTCACCGATTTTGGAGTCGTCGACCTTGCGCAGGCCGGTGGAGGCCTCGATGAGTCCGCGCATGGCGCCGTCGAGGCGGATGCGCGCGGCGGCCAGCGCCGGGGGCACGGTCTCGTCACCGGCGAGCTGGGCCAGGGTCAGGCGGCGTTCCTGCTGGACCGCCTCCATCAGTTCTCTGGTGTGCGGGATGGCGTTCTGGTTCTGGACCGCCCATTCCTTGGCCGTGGTCCCCTCGGCTACCAGATACCCCGCTGCGCCCACGCCGACTACAAGCAGAGTCAAGCTCGGAATGAGCGCGATTGCCAGAATCCGCGTACGAACCCCGAGCCTCGCTCTGAACATCGGCACAACCTAAACCACAAAACGGACCGCTCGGCCGTTGTGTCCCGGTGAGTGGGACTGGAATTGACTTTGCCGCCGTGACGGCGCTGAGGCCGTTCGGAGGGGCGACAATTCCGGCCGAATATGCGACAAACGCGGCCGAGGAGACGGGTGGCGGCTTCTGGCAAGGCCCGGTCCGGCGTAGATTGTGTGTATCTCGCGGTTACATGAGATCGCATCGACACACACGATCGACACACACGTAGGAGGCAACGATGCCCGCGCCCGAAGCCGCAGTCTTCGACCGTCTGAGCGCGCTGGCCGCGATCGACCGCCCCGAGGATCGCCCGCGCAAGACGATCGCAGAGACGTTCACCGGCACCGCGCTGGGCAGTGTGCCCGTGGGCACCGTCGAGGATGTGGCGGCGGCGTTCGAGAAGGCCCGCGCCGCGCAGGCTCGCTGGGCCGCGCGCCCGGCCGCCGATCGGGCCGCGGTGCTGGAACGGTATCGGGCGTTGATCGTGGAGAACCGCGAGTTCCTGATGGATGTGGTGCAGGCCGAGACCGGCAAGGCACGCTGGGCGGCCCAGGAAGAGATCATGGGGCTGATCTTCGCGGCCCGCTATTTCGCCAAGCACGGCCCGAATCTGCTTGCCCCGCACAGTGTTCCGGGCGCGTTCCCGGTGCTCAACCGGACCTCGGTGCGCACCCAGCCCAAGGGTGTCGTCGGGGTGGTCGCGCCGTGGAACTATCCGATGCTGCTCTCGATCGGTGACTCGATTCCGGCGTTGATCGCCGGTAATGCCGTGGTGGTCAAGCCGGACAGTCAGACGCCGTTCTCCTCGCTGGCCAACGCCGAATTGCTCTACCGCGCAGGGCTGCCGCGCGATCTCCTCGCGGTCGTGCCGGGCCCGGGCACCGTCGTCGGCACCGCGATCGTCGACCAGTGCGACTACCTGATGTTCACCGGTTCCTCCGCGACCGGGCGCACCCTGGCCGAACAGTGCGGGCGGCGGCTGATCGGGTTCTCCGCCGAACTCGGCGGCAAGAATCCGATGATCGTGGCCAAGGGCGCGAATCTGGACAAGGTCGCCAAGGCCGCGGTGCGCGCCTGCTTCTCCAATGCCGGGCAGCTGTGCATCTCGATCGAACGGCTCTATGTCGAGCGGTCGATCGCCGAGGAGTTCACCAGCAAGTTCGTCGCCGCCGTCAAGGCCGCGAAACTCGGTGCCACCTACGACTATTCGGCCGATATCGGTTCGCTGATCTCCGAGGCGCAGCTCGAAACGGTGACCAAGCATGTCGCCGACGCCACCTCCAAGGGCGCCAAGGTCCTCGCCGGTGGCAAGGCGCGCCCGGATCTGGGTCCGCTGTTCTTCGAGCCGACGGTGCTCGCCGACGTGACCGACGAGATGGAATGCGGGCGCAACGAAACCTTCGGCCCGCTGGTCTCGATCTACCCGGTCGACACCGTCGACGAGGCGATCCGGTTGGCCAACGACACCGAGTACGGGCTCAACGCCAGCGTGTGGGCCGCGAGCAAGTCCGAGGGCGAGCGCATCGCCGCGCAACTGCACGCGGGCACGGTGTGTGTCGATGAGGGTTACGCTCCCGCGTGGGGTAGCACGGCCGCGCCGATGGGCGGCATGGGCATTTCCGGGGTCGGGCGCCGGCACGGTCCGGACGGGTTGCTGAAGTTCACCGAACCGCAGACCGTGGTGGTCACCCGGTTCCTGAATCTGGATGCGCCGCCGATGGTTTCGCAGGACAAGTGGCAGCGGTTCCTGATGACGGTCACCCGCACGCTGCGTTTCCTGCCCGGTAGGTGATACCGGTGTCCGTCAGGCGGTCGTGCACCACCTGACGGACACCGCCGCCGGTTTCCCCGACGAGCGCCGGGGTCCTCCGATCCGCACATGGCCGCGGCGGATACGAAGCGACGCCCGTGCCGCGCGATCGTCCGGTTCGACGGCGCGGGCTCGGAGATTCCGAAGGTCTAGGTCATCCGATCGGCACCGGTGCGGGGCGGTGGGAGGGTGGCCACCTCCTCGTCGGTGAGCAGCCGCGATCGGATGAGGAAGCGCACATCGTCGGACGCCTCCAGGGAAAAGCTGCTGCCTCGCCCGTTCACGACATCCACGGTGATGTGGGTGTGCTTCCAGACCTCGTATTGCTCGGCGCTCATCCAGAATTCGGTGTGCCACGGCAGGTAACCGAGCAGCACATCGGCGCCACCGACCCGGAACTCGCGCACCGGGAAACACATCGGGGAACTGCCCTCGCAGACCCCGCCGGACTGATGGAACAGCACCGCGCCGTGGCATTCGATCAACTGCCGCAACACCGTCCGGGCCCGCTCGGTGATGGCGACCCGGTGGGTTCGAGATTGCTGCATCAGAACAACCCCTGTTTCGTCGGTGAATAACTGACCAGCAGGTTCTTGGTCTGCTGATAGTGATCCAGCATCATCTTGTGGCTCTCCCGGCCGATGCCGGATTTCTTGTAGCCGCCGAACGCGGCGTGCGCGGGATAGGTGTGATAGCAGTTGGTCCACACCCGGCCCGCTTTGATGCGGCGACCCAACCGGTAGGCGGTGCTGCCGTCCCTGGTCCATACGCCGGCGCCGAGACCGTAGAGGGTGTCGTTGGCGATGCGCACCGCTTCCTCGACGGTGTCGAACCGGGTCACCGAGACCACCGGTCCGAAGATCTCCTCCTGGAACACCCGCATGGTGTTGCTGCCCTCGAAGATGGTGGGCTGGATGTAGTAGCCGCCGGGTAGTCCGTCGACCTTGCGGGCCTCCCCGCCGGTCAGGACCCGGGCACCCTCCTGTCTGCCGATATCGAAGTAGGACAGGATCTTCTCGTATTGGTCGTTGCTGGATTGAGCGCCGATCATGGTGGTCTCGTCGAGCGGGTCGCCGCCGATGATGGCCTCGGTGCGGGCCACACAGCGGGCCAGGAACTCGTCGTAGATCGAGGAGTGGATCAGCGCGCGGGACGGGCAGGTGTAGACCTCGCCCTGGTTGAGCGCGAACAGCACGAAACCCTCGATCGCCTTGTCCAGGAACGCGTCATCGGCGGCCATGACATCGGGCAGGAAGACGTTGGGGCTCTTGCCGCCGAGCCCGAGGCTGATCGGGACGATGTTCTCGCTGGCGTACTGCATGATCAGCCGTCCGGTGGTGGTCTCCCCGGTGAACGCCAGCTTCGCCACCCGTGGACTGCACGCCAAGGGTTTTCCGGCCTCGCCACCGAATCCGTTGACCACGTTGAGCACTCCGGGCGGCAGCAGGTCCGCGATCAACTCGACGACCAGCAGGATCGAGACCGGTGTCTGCTCAGCGGGTTTGAGCACGATGCAGTTGCCGGCGGCCAGCGCGGGCGCGATCTTCCACGCCGCCATGAGGATCGGGAAGTTCCACGGGACGATCTGGCCGACCACGCCGAGCGGTTCGTGGAAGTGGTAAGCGACAGTGTCGCCGTCGATTTCGGCGACACTGCCCTCCTGGGCGCGGATGGCGGCGGCGAAATAACGGAAGTGGTCCACGGCCAAAGGCAGGTCGGCGGCGAGGGTTTCGCGGATCGGTTTGCCGTTGTCCCAGGTTTCGGCGACGGCCAAGGGTTCGAGGTTGGCCTCGATGCGGTCGGCGATCTGGTTGAGGATCGCGGCGCGCTGGGCGGGGGAGGTGGCGGCCCAGCGTTCGGCGGCGGCGTGCGCGGCCTCCAGGGCCAGGTCGATGTCGGCGGCGCTGGAACGGGCTACCGTGCAGAAGGTTTCGCCGTCCACCGGGGAGGCGTTGTCGAAGTAGCGGCCTTCGATGGGTGCGGCCCAGTCGCCGTCGATGAAGTTGTCGTACCGGGTGGCGTAGCTGACTATGCCGGAGTCGGACCCCGGTCTGGCGTAGATCATGGCTTCGCTCCTCACAGATTTACTCTGAGAGGGCCACTATGGACGGTGAAGGTTGGTGTGAGGTTGGTGAACCGAGGACACCGCGCGGGCACCGCACGACGGAGCCGAGCGCTGGCGAGGAGCGGTCGTGCGGTTCAACCTTCGGACCTGCGGATCCTATGCGCGCAGAGCGGTGTGCAAACGGGCGGCGACCACGGCGCGGCGGACATCGTCGAGGGGCAGCAGGCGCAGGGCGTGTTCGTGGACCTCGATGTCGCCGGGTGCGCGTTCACCGAAGGCGACGGCGTGTTCGGCTCGGTCACTGGCCAGCACCGCATTGCGTACGCCGACATCGAGATACGAGCGCCACTGCACCACGCCGGGGGTGTCCGAGCCGGGCAGCAGCGGGCCGCGGTAGAGCCAGACCGCCGAGGTGGTGTCACCCGCCGCGACGGCGGCCAGCAGGTCCACCGCATCGCAGGAGACCGGGCCGGTCAGCAGGTAGCGGCGGTTGGTGATCTCACCGCCGGTAGCGCGACGCAGGTGCGAGACATCGGCTTTGAGGGTGCTGGTGGACACGGCACGGTCACCGTAGACGGCGGCGTGGAGTTGTTCAGGGGTGAAGCCGTCGGGTTCCAGGGCCAGCAGGGCGAGGATCTCGAGTTGACGTGGCGGCAGCGGGACCGGGCGGCCGTCACGCAACAGCCGTGCGGTGCCCAGACATTCGAGTCGCACGCCCGGGGTCGGTGCGGGGGCGGCGGCGCGCAGCATGGTCTCGACCGCGGTGACGAGTGCGCGCACGGAGGTCATGACGGCGGGGTGAGAGCGGTCCCAGGAGCTGGACAGGTCGAGCACACCGACCTGCCTGCCGTCGGGGGCGTGGATCGGTGCGGAGTAGCAGACCCAGCCGTGCAGGGCGGCGACCAGGTGTTCGGCGGAGAACACCGAGCAGGGGCGGTCGTCGTGCAGGGCCAGCGATAATCCGTTGGTGCCCATGTGGGTTTCGTCCCAGCAGCCGCCCGGGGCGAAGTTCACGTTCTCGGCTTGCCTACGCAGGGTGCGGTCGCCGCACGACCACAGGATGGTGCCCGCGTCGTCGGTGACCACGGCGAGGTAGCCTGCGTCCTCGGTGATGCCGCGCAGGTCGGTGGACAGTTCGGTGATCGGGGTGCGCAGCGGCGATTGCGACCAGGTGTCGCTGATGTCGTCGAGGCCGGGTGCTTCGGTGACGGCCGGGTCGACGGTGTGCAGCGACCGCTGCCAGGATTGCGCGACGTCGGTGCGCAGCAACGTCGTTCGGGCCGGTGGTGTCGCGGTATTCGGAGCTGTAGCCCAGCGCTCCCATTCCTTCGCCAGCTCGGCTCGCTGCTGGGTCAGGGTGCGGAACTGTGCCACTTCGGGGAACCCCATCGTCGTGTGAGCTCACATTCGCTCTCTCATTCTGGCGTACGCACGACAGGCGCGCGAGAGTTTGGCAGCAAACCGAACGGTCCCCATGTGATAGATCCGTGTCGGCTCGGCGTGGCGGGGTGCGTGTTCGGTATGGATCCGCGCGGTCCGTTGTGGACCCGAGTGCGGCACAGCGTAGTGCGCGCATATTGCTGCCCCGGGGTGCGGCACCGCCGAGTGCGCTTTCCGTGGTGCCGCATCTTTGGCGCGTCATTGGCGAGCGGCCCGTCCCTGTTTCGCAGGTTCCACCACGGCGGCGCGAAGGCTCGCAAACTGCCGCGCGATCAACTATCGACCAGCCGCGTTCGTATCGTTGGCGGCGAAGGTCAACGGTTCCCGCCGGTGTATAGCAGTGTGGCGCGGTCGAACACAGCCCTGCTGCCACGTGCGCCCTTGCAGTCGCTGCGTTCTCGCATCTGCCTGTCCACTGGCAACCAAGATCGATGGACGCGATCTCGCCACTGCGGCCCTGGTTGCTGGTTCGACGGTGTGCAGACTGTTCATCGCGCCTCGTTATGGGCTAGCGCGAGACGTATCGGCCACTCACGGCGGCGGCCTACCCTCCGCGGCCTGTGCCGCCGTTATGCTGCTGGGATGGCTACCGGTTCGCGGCGGGCTCGGGTCGGCGATGTGCATGCATTGGCGTTGGGGATGCCGCATGTGACGCGGGTCGACGGGCCTGCCGGTAATCCGGTGTATCAGGTGGGCGGGAAGTCGTTCGTATTCTTTAGGAATGCGCGGCCGGATGCGTTCGACGCCGACACCGGTGAGCGCTACAGCGATGTGATCGTGTTGTGGGTGCCGTCGGAGTCGGATAAGCAGGCGTTGGTGCAGGATCCGGATTCGCCGTTCTTCACGACCGAGCATTTCGACGGTCATCCGTCGGTGTTGGTGCGGGGCAGCCGGATCGGGGAACTCACCCTCGCGGAGTTGTCCGAGGTAGTGCAGGACGCGTGGTTGTCCCGTGCCTCCCGCAAGCGGGCCGCCGACTGGTTGGCGGCGCAGTCGGCCGAGTGACTGACATGCGGCAGATGTGGTGGACGCGTGGCCGGCCGGGTCCGCTGCGGAAACGGACGGCGTGCTCGGTGCCGGGCGTCCTCCATGCGAGATGCGCGGTCGCCGCGGCAATGTGGGGCGGGCCCGCGCTGGGCGAGTTGGTCCGAGGCGGTTCGGGATGCGCGGGTGGCCAGGTTCGCTGCGGCAACCGACGGGGTTGCAGCGCACCTGCCGAGTGAGATGTGCGGTTGCTGCGGCGATGGGGGACGGTCGCGCACCTGCCGTCGGCGACTTGCGAATCAGATTGGCGCGCAGTCGGTCGAATGATGGTGCGGTGACACGTCGCGGATGCGCGTCGCACGTCTGCGGACGACCCACACGCGTATGCGGTGACACGTCGCGGGTATGTCGGACGGTTCACGCGTTCGGCGGAACGAATTGCTGGCAGTCGACGCAATGTTGCATCGACTGCCAGTCGGGGTCACTTGTTGATGAAAATGCCTGCGACGTCGGCGTTCTTGATCGGGGTCTCGGCGTTGCGCTGGCCGCCGCACAGCACGTCGACCGACACCATGGTGGCGTCGACGACGGTGCCTGCGGGTTCGTGGTCGTCGTTGGTCTGCTGCTTGACGAACTTGGTGATCGTCATGCGCTTGTCGTCCTGGTTCTGCTTGACGTACTCGCTGCAGGGGGTGTCACCGCCGCGGTTGAGGGCGCGCTGGACGTCGGTGCACCCGGCGAGCATCAGGGCGACCGCCGCGATCCCGAGGCCGGTCCGTCCGGTCCGTGACAGCGTGGCGTTCATGTGCTCCTCCTGAATGCTTCGTCGCGCGGCGATCCGCGTCGATCGCCGTCCAGCCTAGAGCCCCCCGCGCCCCTGGCGCTCGGCCCGTGTCCGGCGGGTCGCCCTCCACCCGCTCGTCGCCAACAGCCGCACCTTTTATCGGGATCTGCACCGACTCTAGGCGCCCGTACCGAGTGCGGATCCCGAGAGAGAGTGCCGATCCTCCTGAGCGGGGATGCGTCGTGGTGTACATGCGCGTGCCTCGGTGATCGTGGGCGCGCCGCGATCGAGGGCGGCCGACCATGATCAAGGGGAACTGGTGCTGTTGGCCTCGCGCGATGCCAGCACCAATTCCCGGTGATCGTGCGTCCAGTTCTCAGGAACGGAAGGTGCACAGGGGGATGTCGAGTTCGGCGGGGGTGAGGGAGCCGTGGTGGCCGATCATCATCGATTGGACGGGTTCGGCGGCGCTGCGGATGATGCCGTGGGCGTTGCGGGCGGCGACGACGAGGTCGCCGATGCGGTCGGCGATGTGCGGGGCGACGGTGGGGCCGAACCAGCCGCGGGCGATCACCTCGGCGCGAGGCAGCACCGCGAAGTCGGCGCCGAGGATTTCGCGCCAGGCCGCGGTGACGTCGTCGGTGGCGCCGGGTTCGGTATAGACATGGCGCGCACGGGGTTCCCCGCCGAGTTGGCCGACGCCCTCGCGCAGCTGCGGGTGGTGGTCGAAGTCGATCCGTTCGTCGAGTTCGACCATGCCGTGGTCGGCAGTGACGAGCAGCACGGCACCGGGCGGCAACCGTTCGGCGATCTCGGCGGCGAGGCGGTCGACGTGGGCCAGCTCCAGGAGCCAGGCGTCCGAGGACGGTCCGCGTGCGTGTCCGGTGGTGTCGAGGTCGGCGTGGTAGGCGTAGACCAGCGAGCGGTTGCCGGTGCGCAGGGCGCGGCCGATGCCGTCGATGAGGTCGCCGACGGAGAAGCTGTCGCGGAAGTCGCAGCCGCGCAGCGACGCGCGGGTGAGCCCGGAACCGTTCTGGTAGCTCGGCGCGACCTGGGTGACGGTGATGCCGTGGGCCGCGGCGCGCTCGAATACCGTTGCGGTGGGCTGGAATTGCTCGGGAACCACCTCGTTACGCAGATCGACGGAGCGCCCTTCGCCGTGCGCGCTCCAGCGCAGGGTGTTGATGAGGCGGTCCTGTCCGGGGACCCGCAGCAAATAACCGACGATGCCGTGCTCACCGGGCGGGACGCCGACGCCGAGGGAGCTGAGGCTGGTGGCGGTGGTGCTGGGAAATCCGGCGGTCAGCGTCGCCGAGGTCAGGCCTGATAGGAACGGTGCCGCACCGGGATTCGCGGCCAGTGCGTGCGCGCCGAGTCCGTCGACGAGCAGCACACAGACCCGGTCAGCGGTAATCCCGAGTCCGAGCCGATCGGTCTCGCCGGGCACACCGAATCCGGCGAGCACGGAGGGAAATACCTCAGCCAGGGAACCCGTACCGTAGCGGGGCGCGTCGAACACGAGGCTCAGACTCTCAAGATCGGTGCGACACAGGCAACCTCATAAGCTCGACCGGGTGGCAGCGACGCGGCTGGACCCCTCGCCCGGACGATCGACCACCCGGCGACGCAGGGGCCATGACCTCCGCAGGGGAAGCATGTCCAACTCCACGATGCCATGAGTCGACGGGCGCACCGATCGAACTCTTCGACCTGCCCACCCATCCCGGACAGCGTCACGAAGGATCTCGACTGGCGGACGACCGTGAGCTCCGCACGCGCGCAGGTCGACGGGGCCTGACTATGGCGTGCCTCGTTCGGCCGGCACTGAGGCCCCGGTTCAGGCCTGGCCGGTCTCGAAGCGGGCGACTTTGCCGTCGCGCACGGTGAACCGCCAGCTGGTGCGCATCGAACCCCAGCGGGAATTGGTGTAGTCGGCGACGAGTTCGGTGCCGCCGTCGTCGATGGTCTCGACGTTCATGTGCCCGTTGCTGCCGAAGACCTCCGAGTCGGTCCACTGGGCGACATTGCGTTCCACGCCGTCGTCGGACATGGTCGCGTCGTCGGTGAGCGCGGCGAAGAGCCGGTCCTGGTCGTTGGCGTTGAGGGCGTCGACGAATTCCTGCACCACGGGATCTAGCTCAGTCATCTGGTTACCTCTCTCGGATCAGGTGGCGGAGCATCAGCAGTAGTTCAGCAAATCTCTGGCGTCCACTGTAGGGCAGAACGCGGGCCCGCGCCGGGATGGCTGTGCTGTTGCCGCGCGCCGCCTGCTGGTAAACAGGGACTCGTGACCGCGCAGCGTGCATTCCGGTTCGGTGTCAACATGGTGACTCCGGACTCCAGGAGCGACTGGACCCAAAAGTGCCGCAGGGCTGAGGAACTGGGTTTCGACGTGATCGGAGTGGCCGATCACCTGGGCTGCCCGGCACCGTTTCCATCGATGATCCTGGCCGCGGCGGCGACCGAACGGGTGCGGTTGACCACCTTCGTGCTCAACGCGCCGTTCTACAATCCGGTGCTGCTGGCCCGCGATATCGCCGGTGCCGATCAGCTCACCGACGGGCGGGTGGAGATCGGTCTGGGTTCGGGCTACGTGCAGGCCGAATTCGAGGCCGCGGGAATCCCTTTCGAGAGTGGCGCGAAGCGGGTCGCGCATCTGGAACACACGGTCTCCACGTTGCGTACCCTGTTCTCCGATCCGGAGTATCAGCCGCGCCCGGTCCAGCCGTCGGGGCCGCCGCTGTTGATCGCGGGCTGGGGTAACCGCTCGTTGCGCTTGGCCGCCGAACACGCCGACATCATCGCGTTCCCCGGCGCGTCGGCGACCGAGAACGGTGGCCCGCTGCATCTGGCCGGGCTCGGCGAAACCAGCGAAAAGGTCGCCTATGTCCGCGACCTCCTGGGCAGCCGCGCCGACCGCGTCGAGTTCAACATCCTCATCCAGCGGGTGGTACCACCGGAAGAACGCACCGCGGTACTCGAATTATTCGGCCCCGCACTGCCCGACGATGTAGCCGACACCCCAGAGGACCTGCCGACCCTGCTGATCGGCACACCCGAGGAGATCGCCGACCGAGTGCGCGCCCACCGCGACCGCTACGGTTTCAGCTACATCACCGTCCTGGAGCACAGCATGGAGCAATTCGCGCCGGTGATCGAACTGCTGCGCTGAGCTCTACCGATCTTCTCAGCCAACTCGGGGGTGGGTGGTGCGCAATACAAGGGCGGGGAGACGGCGTCACCTTGCCTGCGTACGCTTTTGGGCCGGTAACCGCCATTCCAGGCCGAACACCGAGGAGTTCTGCGGACCCGAAGCCGCCGGAATGCGACTATTCCGCCGCGCGAACGGCATGTTCGCCTCACTCGCCGTCCGCAACTATCGCTACTACTTCGCTGGACAAGTGGTCTCCAATACCGGGACCTGGATGCAGCGCATCGCTCAGGATTGGTTGGTACTCAGCCTCACCGGCAGTTCCTTCGCCGTCGGGGTCACCATCGCCGTGCAGTTCTTGCCGGTCCTGCTGTTCGGCCTCTACGGCGGGGTGATCGCGGACCGTTTGAGTAAGCGACGGTTACTAATGCTCACCCAGAGCTCGATGGGTGCCCTTGCCGCCGCGCTTGCGATCCTGACACTCACCGGGTCGGTGCAGGTTTGGCATGTCTACCTGCTGGCTATGCTGCTCGGGCTGGTCACGGTGGTGGACAGTCCCACTCGGCAGACGTTCGTCGCGGAGATGGTGGGCCAAGAACAGTTGCGCAATGCGGTCAGCCTCAACGCGGTGAACTTCGAGACCGCGTCGATGACCGGTCCGGCGGTGGCCGGTGCGGTCATCGCGGCGGTCGGTACTGGGTGGGCGTTCGCGATCAACGCCGCCTCTTTCGCGGCGGTGGTCGGCGGGTTGCTGTTGATGCGGCCCGCACAGCTGCGGCCGGTGCCGCGGTTGTCGCGCGACAAGGGACAGTTGCGCGAGGGTTTGCGCTATGTCGCCGCTCGTCCGGAGCTGATCGGGCCGCTCGTGCTGGTGGGGTTCGTCTGCACCTTCGGATACAACTTCCCGACCGTGCTGTCGGGTTTCGCATATCAGGTCTTCCATATCGGCGCCGGGCGCTACGGGCTACTCAATACGGCGCTGGCGGTGGGGGCGTTGGTGGGGGCGTTGCTGGCCTCGCGGCGGCCGCGAGTGCGGATGCGTCTGCTGGTCGGTACCGCCTTCGGCTTCGGTGTGCTCGAGGCCGTGACGGCGTTCGCGCCGCAGTACTGGCTGTTCGCGGCGATGCTGACAGTGGTGGGTCTGCTCGGGCTCACCTTCCTCACGTCGAGCAATGCCACGATTCAGTTGGCTACCGAACCGACGATGCGGGGACGGGTGATGTCGCTGCACATGATCGTCTTCATCGGCGGAACTCCGATCGGCGCACCGATCATCGGCTGGGTCACCGAAGAGTGGGGCCCGCGAATCGGGCTGCTGACCTGCGGCGTCGTATCCGCGTGCGCAGCGGTCGTGGTCGGCTGGATCATGGTTCGCGCCCGCCGTTTACGGATGCGCGTGTCTCGCCGCGGCGTGTCTTTCGTGCCAGGTGAGAATCCGGCGGCGTCCGCTGCGACGGTCGATTACCCAACTCGGATCACACACCCGAGGTCGAAGGGGTAGCGCCCGAGGTTGAATAGGTGTGCAAGCGAGCGGTTTCGGTGATGGTTTCAGGTGCTGACGGTGAGCTGGTAGCCGAGCAGGGTGGGGTGGGGTGGATAGTCGAGGGGTTTGGTGCGGCCGTCCGCGTGCCAACCCTGTCGTTCGTAGAATCGGCGGGCGCGGTTGTTGTCCTTCAGGACCCACAACTGCCACTGGTCCGTGTTCGTCTCGGCGTCGATCGCGTTGTCGTGCAGCAACTGTGCGATGCCGGTGCCCCAGTGTGGCGGGCTGACATACAGCGACCGGAGGTGTCCTGGATTTGCCGCCACGACACCGATGATCCGTCCGGCGCTCTCAGCGGTGATGATTCGCGCGTCGGTGCGGGCCTGGTCCCACTCGGCGACCACTGCCTCGAACGGATACGGATACCGGTCCGGCGGGAAGATGTGGGAAAAGGCGGCCAGCTCTGCGTCACGCTGAATTCGGGCGAGCGCCGTCGCGTCGGGTGGGCCCGCTGCTCTGAGAA
This sequence comes from Nocardia sp. NPDC060255, assembly GCF_042727395.1. Taxonomy (NCBI): domain Bacteria; kingdom Bacillati; phylum Actinomycetota; class Actinomycetes; order Mycobacteriales; family Nocardiaceae; genus Nocardia; species Nocardia sp. NPDC060255. The sequence goes on from NZ_JBHXAU010000046.1 coordinate 17,489, forward strand.
CGACACTCTCTATTGGCCGACTCATCGGGACTACCAGGCCTCCGTTCGTAGGTGGTTCTCGCAGAGCGATCGCGTTCGATGTCGTCTGCGGGAGGTCGAGCGTGTTCGGTGGTGTCGGCGCGGTAATCTGCCGAGCTCGATGTAAACCGTTTCGCCGCAACATAACTCACGCATATGGGTGTGCTGTGCTCGCCGGACCCTCGGGAATCGTCAGGGCAGTGGGTCGATGATCACGCGGGGGTCGAGTTGGCGGAGTTTTTTGGGGCGGGCGGTCAGGCAGGGCCAGTCGCGGGCGATGGCTTCGTGGGTGGCGTGGCCGGCGGGGAGTAGGGCTTCGGCGTTGGCGGTGCCTGCGAGGGCGAGGCCGAGGCGGTCGGCGGCGGCGCGGTCGAAGGGCGGGACGATGGTGTGGGGCAACTCCAATAGTGCGGCGAGAATGTCGAGGCGGTCGGTGGCGATGTGGGCGCGGGCGACGCCGAGGACGGTGGCGGGCACGACGATGGTGTTGCCCGCGTTGACGGTGGCCCAGACCACGGCTTGGGCGTAGTTGGCCTGGTTGGCGAACCCGATGACGGCGGCGGTGTCGAACACGACACCGCCCAGTGCCGCGGTGATCACGCGGCGCCGGCGTGTGGGCCGCCTGCCTCTTCCTCTGATAACGGCGGTAGGCCCTGCACGGCGCGCGCCCGGTTGATCAGGTCCAGCGGTGGGCGGCCGCCGAGGACTTGCTCGAGTTTGGCCAGTGACTGCGCGCGGTTGATCCGCGCCTGCACGGCCTCGGAGACGAACGCCGACACCGATTCGATGTGGCCGCCCGCGCGCCAGGTCTCGAGCATGGCCAGAAGTTCTTCGGGCAGCGTGACGGTGACTTTCCGTGTTTTCTGCTCCCGAGACGACGGCATACCCACGACTGTATCGCGGCGGGGTTTCGCTTGCGAGGGGGTCACTCGGCGGGCTTGTGCCAGAGCAGGGTGTAGCGCAGGAGTGGGCGGCGGCGTAGGTGCGCGCCGGGCAGGATCTCCGCGGCAGCGGTGCGGATCTCGGGGAAGGTGGTCTCGGGATCGCGCAATCGCATGTCGGGGCCGCCGAGCTTGGGCCGGTGCAGGGTGTCGATCGCGATGATCGCCGGGAGCAGCGCCAGGTACGGGTAGTCGGTGCGGGGGTCGAACTTCCACAGGCCGACGACGGCGAGGGTGCCGCCGGGCGCGACGAGTCGGCGTAGCGCGGTGAGGCCGTCGCGCAGCGGGACGTGGTGCAGGGTCGCGACGCTGGTGACGAGGTCGAAAGTTCCTGGGAGGTCGAGGAAGTCGCCGTGTTCGAAGGTGACATTCGGTGTGGGCGTTGCCGTGTCGAGGATGGCGGGGTCGAGGTCGACGCCGCGCACGGTCAAGCCTCGTCGACCGAACTTGGTGGCGAGAAGGCCGTCGCCGCAACCGATGTCGAGGACGGTGCGGGCAGTGCCGGGGATCTGAGCGAGCAGCCAGGGGTGGTACTGGGTGTTGTGGTTCCAGTAGGGATCGTCGCGCACGCCACGAGAGTACGGACGGGTGCGGAACCAGAGCTCGAAGACCGACGAATATCTGTGATCCGCATCACATTTCACCGCACAAAATGTCGGTGGTCGATGGCATGGTGTCGGTATGCCTTTCGCCGAATCCACCGTTTCCGCCGACGTCATCCGAGTCCTCGGTGCCAGTGAGCACAACCTGCGCGACGTCTCGCTGGAGATTCCCAAGAACAAGATCACGGTGTTCACCGGGGTGTCCGGTTCGGGTAAGTCCTCGATCGTGTTCGACACGATCGCGGTGGAGTCGCAGCGTCAGCTGTATGCGACGTTTCCGGCGTTCATCCTGAACTTCCTGCCGCGCTACGAGCGTCCGCATGCCGAGGCGATGGAGAATCTGACCGCGCCGGTGATCATCGATCAGCAGCCGGTGGGTGGCGGGCCGCGCTCGACGGTCGGCACGATGACCGACATCTTCTCGATGGTGCGGGCGATGTTCGCCCGATTCGGTGCGCCCTCGGCCGGTTTCGTCTACAACTACTCGTTCAATGTGCCCCAGGGCATGTGCCCGGACTGCGACGGGCTCGGCATCACGGTGCGCGCCGATCCGGACCGGCTGCTCGATCGGACCAAGTCGCTCAACGAGGGCGCGATCCTGTTGCCCGGCTACGGTGTCGGCGGCGGCGAATGGCAGATGTACGGCAATTCGGGGCGCTTCGATCCGGACAAGAAGCTGAGCGAGTACACGGCCGAGGAGTTCGCGGATCTGCTGTACGGCACCGGCGGCAAGGTGGAGTTGACCTTCGCCAAGGGCACCTGGAAGGCCAGCTACGAGGGCATCGCCGCCAAGTTCACCCGCACCCGGCTGCAGCGCGACACCTCCACGTTGAGCGAGAAGACCCGCGAGCAGATGCGTCAGTTCCTGACCGAGGGGATCTGCCCGACCTGTCATGGCGCCCGGCTCAATGCGGCGGCGCTGGCCACGAAGATCAACGACCGCACGATCGCCGACTGGGCCGGGTTGCAGATCACCGATCTGATGGTGGTGCTCGAGGAGATCACCGATCCGGCCGCGACGGGATTGGCGGGCGCGATCCGCACCTCGCTGCAGCGGGTGGCCGATATCGGGCTGGGATATTTGAGCCTGGATCGTCCCACATCGACGCTGTCCGGTGGTGAGGGACAGCGGTTGAAGATGATCAAGCATTTGTCGAGCACGTTGATCGGGATGACCTACATTTTCGACGAACCGAGCGTCGGGTTGCATCCGCGCGATGTGGGCCGGTTGAACGATCTGCTGAAGGCGTTGCGGGACAAGGGGAATACGGTGCTGGTGGTCGAGCACGATCCCGATGTCATCCAGATCGCCGACCACATCGTCGATGTCGGCCCGCGCGCCGGACTGCACGGCGGGCAGGTGGTGTTCGAGGGCAGCTTCGCCGAGCTGCGGGCCGCCGACACCCCGACCGGCGCCGGGCTGCGTCGTCCGTTCACGGTGAAAGACACCTTCCGCGCGGGCACGGGCGAGTTGCTGATCGAGCATGCCGGCGTGCACAACCTCAAGGACGTGACCGTCGCGATTCCCACCGGCGTCCTCACCTCGATCACCGGGGTCGCCGGGTCGGGCAAGAGCAGCCTGATCCGGGATGTGTTCGTGGTCGAACATCCCGAGGCGATCTTCGTCGACCAGTCCGCCATCGCCGCCTCCTCGCGGTCCACTCCGGCGACCTATCTCGGTCTGATGGATCCGATCCGCAAACTGTTCGCCAAAGCCACTGGCGAGTCGCCGGGTCTGTTCAGCTTCAACTCCGCCGGTGCGTGCAAGCAGTGCGAGGGGCGCGGGGTGATCATCACCGAGATCGCCTACATGGACCCGGTCACCACGCACTGCGACGCCTGCGACGGCCGCCGCTTCTCCGACGACGTGCTCGCACTCACCTTGCGCGACAAGTCGATCGCCGACGTGCTGGAGCTGACCGCCGAGGAGGCGCTGGTGTTCTTCCCGGAGAAAGCACTGAATGCCAAGTTGCGCACCATGAACGAGGTCGGCCTGAACTACCTGAGCCTCGGCCAAGCCATGAGCACCCTGTCCGGCGGTGAACGTCAACGCATCAAACTAGCCACCCAACTCGGCAACACCGGCTCGGTCTACGTCCTCGACGAACCGACCACCGGCCTGCACATGTCCGACGTCGACACCCTGCTCGCCCTGCTCGACGGCCTGGTCGAACGCGGCAACACCGTCATCGTCATCGAACACAACCTCGACGTGGTCGCCCACTCCGACTGGGTCATCGACCTGGGCCCCGACGGCGGCAAAGCAGGCGGCGAAATCGTCTTCACCGGCACCCCCGCCGCCCTGCTCACAGACCCGATCTCACTGACGGGCGAGTACCTGCGTAAGTACAAGGCGGCGTAGCACGATGTTTCGAGTGGCCGCCGCCTCGATAGACGAGTACTTCGAATTCGACCCTGCCCGCGAAGCGGATCTACGCCGAATCGACGAGTCGATCCGCGCGGCGGCCCCGACCTTGTCACGATGGTTCGTCGCCGGCACCGAGGCCGGAAAGCCCGGAATGGCAATGACCCTGATCGGTTATGGCAGCTTCGAATACGCAGTACAACGCTCACCCGCCACCGTGACGTGGCCGATCGCCGGCCTCGCACTCCAGAAGAACTATCTGAGCCTGTATATCTCGGCCGAGCACAACGGCAGGCCCTTTGCTCTGGGTTACGCCGACCGCCTCGGCAAGGTCGATATCAGCTCCACAGGCGCTGTGCGCTTCACCCGGGCAACCGATCTGAACCCAGCCGGTCTGACCACGCTGCTCACCGACCTGGAACACGGAGTGACCACAGCGACCGTCCGCGTGCGCTACGGCCGCAACACCACAACCGTTGCGGTACAAGGCCACCCGTTGCCGCGCTGATCGATTCCGCACTCTCTCTCGGGATCCGCACTGACTCTAGGGCCCTATTTCAAGTGCGTGTCCCGAGAGAGAGTGCGGATTCTGTAGTGGGCGTGGCGGAACGCTTGTCATATCCGGCTGCCCGCAGCCAAATTCGGGTGTCCGCCGCGTCGTGTGGGCCCTGTCGGCGAGCCCCGCGCACTGGAGCGACCGCACCACCGGCTCGCGCGCACGCATTCTCCCGCCGCGCACGAAATCGCCAGCGAATTCGTGCGCGGCCAGACAACAAGTGCGCATGCGCGTCACGCGAGCTGCCCCGCGGAGCCCTCGCGCGCCGATCCAGCCGTCCTCGCCAGAATCCGCACTGTCTCTCGGGATCGGCACTGGCTCTAGGGCCCTATTCGAGTGCGCCTCCCGAGAGAGAGTGCGGATTCTGCTGTGTCGGTGGGCGGTGATCGGGTGGGGAGTGGGTACTTCGGCTGGAGGCTAGGGGTTGCCTCTTGGGTAACTTGGAGTACGCTCAGAAATGAGTCCACTCATTAATTGGAGGTGCCGCGAGGATGACCACAGCAGATGCGGTGCAGGGTGGGCGGCGGATGCGTAACAAGCAGGACAAGCTGTCGCGCATCTTCGAGGCCGCGGCGGCGTTGTTCGCCGAGCGTGGGTTCGGCAGCGTGACCACGCAGGAGATTTCCGAGCGTGCGGATGTGGCGGCCGGGACGTTGTTCCGGTATGCGGCGTCCAAGGGTGAGCTGCTGTTGATGGTGTACAACGCGGAGTTCCGGGCGGCCCTCGAACAGGGCGAGCGGGCGGCGCGATCCGAAACCGATCCGGCGCGAGCGGTCCTGGCGATGACGCGCCCGATTCTCGAAGCCGCCGACCGGCGCGTGGAGAACACGGTGGCGTATCAGCGGGAGTTGTTGTTCGGTGCACCCACCGAGCAGTACCGCGCCGAAGGGCTCGCCGAGGTCGCGCGCCTGGAGACGATGATCGCCGAGCGGCTCACCGCGGCGGTGCCCGGCAGCGGCAAAGAGCTGTTCGCCCGGGCATTGCTGGCGGGCCGCAGTGTGTTCGCTGTGCTGCATCTGATCCTGGCCCGGCCATCGACCGGCGCGCATCCGGGTCGCGACGCGACCGGCGATCTGCGCGACCAGATAGCCCAGATCGTGGCGGGGTTTTTCGCCTCGATCGAGTGAGTGGACCGTCGAGGGGCGAACCTCGCCTCCGGCAGGAAGGAGAACATCATGAGCATCCGTAAGGTGACCGTCCTCGGCACCGGGGTCCTCGGTTCGCAGATCGCATTCCAGACTGCGTTCAGCGGCTTCGAGGTCACGGCCTACGACATCAACGACGACGCACTGAAAGCGGCACACGATCGATTCACCAAACTGGTCTCGATCTACCAGGACGAGGTCGACGGCGCGGGTGACGGCAAAGCCGAAAAGGCCGCCGACACCATCGCATTGACCACCGATCTCGCTGAAGCGGTCAAGGACGCCGACCTCGTCATCGAGGCGGTGCCCGAGGTCTTGAAGATCAAGCAGGACACCTATCAGAAGCTGAGCGAACTGGCCCCGCAGCGCACGATCTTCGCCACCAATTCCTCCACCCTGCTGCCCAGCGATCTCAAGGATTCCACCGGCCGCCCGGACCGTTTCCTCGCACTGCATTTCGCCAACGACGTGTGGCGCTACAACACCGCCGAGGTGATGGGCACCAAGGACACCGACCCCGAGGTGTTCCACGCGGTCGCCGAATTCGCCGCCGCGATCGGCATGGTCCCGATCGAATTGCACAAGGAGAAGGCCGGTTACGTGGTCAACTCGCTGCTGGTGCCGCTGCTGAACGCAGCGATGGGGCTCAGTGCCGGCGGTTATGCCGATCCGGAGGCGGTCGACAAGACCTGGCGGACCGCGACCGGCGCCCCGTTCGGCCCGTTCCAGATGATCGACGTCATCGGCCTCAACACCCCCTACAACATCCTGGTCAACAGCGACGAGAACGGTAAGAAGCTCGCCGCGTGGCTCAAGGACAACTACATCGACCAGGGCAAGCTCGGCGTGTCCAGCGGTGAAGGTTTCTACAAGTACTCGTAATCGCCGGTGCGGCAAGGCATTCCGAACCAGTACCAGGAGAGGAGTCACATGTATTACAGCAGCGGCAACTATGAGGCGTTCGCCCGGCCACGCAAGCCCGACGGTGTCGAGGACAAGACGGCGTGGTTCGTCGGGGCGGGTCTGGCCTCGCTCTCGGGTGCGGCGTTCCTGATCCGCGACGGTCAGATGTCCGGGGACAAGATCACCGTGTTCGAGCGGTTGAAGCTGCCCGGTGGCGCGCTCGACGGCATCAAGGAACCGAAGAAGGGTTTCGTGATCCGGGGCGGGCGCGAGATGGAGAACCATTTCGAATGCCTGTGGGATCTGTTCCGGTCGGTGCCTTCGATGGAGATCGACGGGGCCAGTGTGCTGGACGAGTTCTATTGGCTGAACAAGGACGACCCGAACTCCTCGTTGCAGCGCGCGACCGAGAAACGCGGTCAGGACGCGCACACCGACGGTTTGTTCACGCTGAGCAACAAGGCGCAGAAGGACATGATCAAGGTCTTCCTCGCGACACCGGAGGAGATGGAGAACAAGCGGATCGACGAGGTCTTCGGCGAGGACTTCTTGCAGAGCAACTTCTGGATGTACTGGCGGACGATGTTCGCGTTCGAGGAGTGGCACAGTGCGCTGGAGATGAAGTTGTATCTGCACCGCTTCATTCATCACATCGGCGGGCTGCCGGATTTCTCGGCGTTGAAGTTCACCAAGTACAACCAGTACGAGTCGCTGGTGCTGCCGTTGTATCGGTGGCTGCTCGATCAGGGCGTGAGTTTCCGGTTCGATACCGAGATCACCGATATCGACTTCGACCTGATCGGCGACCGTAAGCAGGCCACGAAGCTGCACTGGGTGGCCGATGGCAGCGAGGGCAGTGTCGATCTGGGTGCGCATGATCTGGTTTTCACCACGATCGGCTCGCTCACCGAGAATTCCGACGACGGCGATCACCACACGCCGGCGAAGTTGCTCGACGGTCCGGCGCCGGCGTGGGACCTGTGGCGGCGGATCGCGGCGAAGGACCCGTCGTTCGGGCATCCGGACGTGTTCGGTGGGCATATCGAGCAGACCAAATGGGAGTCGGCGACGGTCACCACGCTGGACGAGCGGATCCCGGGCTATATCCAGAAGATCTGTAAGCGTGATCCGTTCAGCGGCAAGGTGGTGACCGGCGGCATCGTCACCGTGCGGGACTCGAGCTGGTTGATGAGCTGGACGGTGAATCGGCAGCCGCATTTCAAGCAGCAGCCCGAGGATCAGATCGTGGTGTGGGTGTATTCGCTGTTCGTGGATGTGCCCGGCGACTATGTCAAGAAGCCGATGAGTGCCTGCACCGGCGAGGAGATCACCCAGGAATGGCTGTACCACATGGGTGTGCCGGAGGACGAAATCGCTGAGCTGGCCGCGAATTCGGCCAAATGTGTGCCGGTGATGATGCCGTACGTGACGGCGTTCTTCATGCCACGCCAAGCCGGTGACCGTCCGGATGTGGTGCCGGCCGGGTCGGTGAACTTCGCGTTCATCGGACAGTTCGCCGAAAGCACCCGCGACTGCATCTTCACCACCGAATACTCGGTCCGCACCGCGATGGAGGCGACCTATCAGCTGCTCGGCATCGAACGCGGCGTCCCGGAGGTCTTCAATTCGACCTATGACGTGCGCAAGCTGCTGGCGGCGACGAGCCGACTACGCGACGGCGACGAGGTGCGTATTCCAGGGCCGAATCTGGTGCGCAACAAGTTGATGAGCAAGCTGGAGTCGACCGAGATCGGTGTCATGCTCGAGGAGTACGGGTTGGTGGGAGACAAGAAGTAGCACTGTCGAGCAGGCTCGGTCCCGTTGGGGCCGAGCCTGTTTCGTTGTGGAGCGAGCGGCCGCACGCGTTAGGGTCAACACGTTGTGCCACGCATCGCAGGAGGAATTCAGGCATGAATATTGTCCCGCCGTCGACCGCCACGGAGTGGCACGGATTCCTGCGGAGCTACAGCTCCGAGTTTCCGGACTCAGCGTTCATGCGCGACATGACCGAGGATGGCCGCGCGGACCAATTCCTCAGTGCGGCCCAGCGCAGCGCCGGGTGGCTCGGCTACGAACCGGCGAGTGAGGACGAGATCCTGGCCGCCGAGCAGCGGCTCGGCGTACGACTCCCGCCGACCTACCGGAACTTCCTGCTGACCAGTAACGGCTGGAATACGATCTCCTACGCCGTCGACCTGCTCACCGCGGACGAGATCGGCTGGTTTCCCGCCCTGGAACCCGAACTGATGGCGGCGTGGTCCGGGACGAGCTTCGACAAGCTCTTCCCCCTGCTCGAGCGGTGCCTGCTGGTGTCGAACGACGACGGCGGCAGCGGTCAGTATCTGCTGTTGCACGCCGCCGACGTCGCGGCCGACGGAGAATGGACCGCCTACGAGTGGTGGCCAGGCGACGGAGACGATCCCGAGCGGTACGACAACTTCGCCGTACTGATCGCAAGCCTGTGGAAAAGTGCCGTCGAGCCCGACCAGTAGGTCAGCGTCCGCGGAACTGGACGGGTTGCTGGTCACCGATGTCTCGCCGACGATGTAGCGGTTGCAATGGCTCTCGATCGGACCTGTGGAAGCGTCCGCGGCGCCGGTTTTGGCGACGATGGGCCTTCGGATGACCCAGCCACGCGCTGGAGCGGCGTGATCCGCAGCAGCGTCATCCGATCAGAGCAGTCAGGGCACCGACGCGGCAGACCACTTGCCGACGATCGGCGATGCCTGCCTGTCCTTCAGCGACCCGCCCGTCCGCAACTCAGGTCTGGTCGGTGAATTGCTGGGTGCCGGTGACGCGCAGCAGGTCCAGGGCCGAGGCCGCGGGGGTGTCGGGGGCGGCGGAGTAGAAGACGACGGTTTGGTCGGCGTCGGGGACGAGCAGGGTGTCGCATTCCAGGACGAGGGTGCCGAGTTCGGGATGGGTGATGGTTTTGGTGGCGCTGCGCCATTGGGCGGAGGGGCGTTCGTGCCAGAGTTGTTCGAAATCGGTGCTGTGCGAACGGAGTTCGGCGATGAGTCGATCCAGGTCGGGGTCGGTGGGGTAGCGGGCTTTGGCGCTGCGCAGCGTGCCGACACCGTAGGAGGCGACCATCCGGAACTCCTCGGGAGTGAACCGGACCCGGGCTTCGGCACCGAGGAAGCATTGGCGGATCATGTTGCGCTGGTGCGGTGGCACGGCGGAGAAGTCGCCGAGTAGCGCGGCGGCCATCGGATTCCAGGCCAGCACATCACCTTTCGCGGACATCACCAGTGTCGGCAGGTCCACCATCCGGTCCAGCAGCCGCAACACGCTGGGGCGCACGACCTGCGCGATCCGTCCGGCCTGTGGGGGTGCGGATCCGGCGAGTTGGAACAGCAGGTCGCGGTCGTCGTCGTTCAACCGCAGCGCCCGCGACAGTGCGGCGAGCACGGACGTCGAGGGCCGCGGACCACGCCCCTGTTCCAGCCGCACCACATAGTCGACGCTGAGACCGGCCAGCTGAGCGACTTCCTCGCGCCGCAGCCCGGGCACCTGACGGCGCGGGCCCGCGGGCAGTCCGACGTCGCGCGGCTGTATTCGTGTGCGCGCCTGACGCAGCAGCGCCGCGAGTTCGGAACGGTCCATCCTTCGATCATCCCGCACCCGGACCGGTCCGGGGTGGTACCGCCGATCCCAGGACAAGGCAGTCCTGCCCAGGGGCGGCGTGCGCGCCGAAGCTGACATCATGACGACAACGACAACGGCTCTGGTGACCGGAGCCAACAAGGGACTGGGCTACGAGACGGTCCGCAGGCTCGGCGAGCTCGGCTGGCAGATCTTCCTCGGCGCCCGCGACGCCGAGCGTGGCAAGCGGGCGGCGGTCGAACTGGCCGAACAGGGAGTGAACGTCGAATTCGTGCACCTCGATGTCACCTCGACCGAGTCGATCGCGGCGGCCGTCGAGACGGTGAGCGCGCGGATCACGGCATTGGATGTGCTGATCAACAACGCGGGTATCCCCGGCGCGTTCATCCCGCCGAAAGAAACGCAGGCCGCGGACTTCCGTGCCGTGTTCGAGACCAACGTGTTCGCACCGGTCCAGGTGACCCACGCGTTCTTGCCGCTGCTGCGCGCCGCGACCCAGCCGCGCATCGTGATGGTGTCGAGCGGAATGGGCTCACTGACCATCACCTCCGATCCGGACCGGCTCGAATCCAGCCTGCTGAATCTGCCCTACACCTCGTCCAAGTCGGCCCTGAACATGATCACCTCGCAGTACGCACGCGAACTGCCGGGCATCCAGGTCAACGCCGCCGACCCCGGTTACACCGCAACCGATTTCAACTCCCACGCCGGATACCAAACCCTCACCGAAGGCACCGACGCCATCGTCCACCTGGCCACCCTCGGCCCCGACGGACCCACTGGCGGCTACTTCGACCGGCAGGGCCCGCTCCCGTGGTGAGCTGAGCACAGAACAGTGTCAGTCCACTCGGGGCACGACGCCGCGTCCGCGCTCGATGGGGCAACAACCGGGCAGGCGTGCCGCTGACGGGGTGACGCCGGCAGCGTCTCGACGACCAGCTCGTTCGACAGGCCTGCCGGACCGTCGTTCATCCCGGCTCGTCGTCATGGCCCAAACATGATGCGAGACAAGCCGTTGCACCTTCCGGGTGTTGCGCCGAATCACATGGTTCGTTTCATGATCAACGGGACCTGCTGGGCGGCGTTGTGCGAGAACGGCCGCCGTCGTGTCCCGTGGGTCAGCGGGCGCCGCCGTTGACGTAGAGGGTTTGGCCGCTGACGTAGGAGGATTCGTCGCTGGCGAGGAAGGCGATGACGGCGGCGACTTCCTCGGGTTGGCCGACGCGGCCCAGCGGGGTGCGTTCGGCGACGGACTGTTGCAGTTGTTCGGGGGCCAGGCCGACGCGTTCGGCGGTGGCGTCGGTCATCGCGGTCGCGATGTAGCCGGGGGCGACGGCGTTGACGGTGATGTTGTATTGGCCGAGTTCGATGGCGAGGGTGGCGGTGAAGCCCTGGATGCCTGCCTTGGCGGCGGCGTAGTTGGCCTGGCCGCGGTTGCCGAGGGCCGAGCGGCTCGACAGCGAGACGATCTTTCCGTAGCGCTGGGCGACCATGTACTTCTGCGCGGCCTGCGAGCAGTGGAAGACGCCGGTCAGGTTGACCGACAGCACGGCGTTCCAGTCGTCCTCGGAGAGCCGGAAGAACAGGTCGTCGCGGGTGATGCCGGCGTTGTTCACCAGGATCTGCGGGTCACCGAGGTCGGTGGCGATCTGGTCGAAGACCGACTGCACCGAGTCGCGGTCGGTGACATCGCAGACGTAGCCGCTGGCCTTGCCGCCCGCCCGGCTGATCTGTTCGAGGGTGGCCTCGGGAGTGTTGCGGTCGAGCACGGCGACGCTGGCCCCCTCGATCGCGAGCCGCAGCGCGGTGGCCGCGCCGATGCCCTGCGCCGCACCCGTCACCACGGCGACCTTGTCGGTGAAACGGTCCATGGATTCGTTCTCCTCTCCGAACGCGCTGCGGGCGCGGCCGACTCGTCTGCAGGCTAGCGACCGGGAAACTAGCGGTGCAAGTTTCCGGCGTTGTCACTGAAAGTAGTTCGACCGAGGGCAGATTCGGGGCAAAAATGGGATCGCGTCAGGTATCGATGGCCTGCCGATTCCGGGGTTGCTGCGCGCCAGGCCGGTCCGACGACCTCAGCCCGCGTCGGCGACCGGTCCGAGCTCGTCGGCGAGCCACTGCGGGAATTCGGTGAGGTCGTTGAGGATGACGTCCGCGCCCGCGGCCCGCAGTTCCTCGGCGCCACACGGTCCGGTGGTGACGCCGACCGCGAGCACACCCGCGGTCTGCGCGCCATGCATGTCACCGACATGATCGCCGACGTAAATGCTCGCCCGCTCCTCCTGCAAAACGGTGGCTTTGCCCGCCGACCACAGGTCACCGGCGAGATGGTCTATCCGCCAACCGAGTTCGTCGATGTGCAACTGGGCGAGCGGGCGGTGTTTGCCGGTGACGACGAGCACCCGCCCACCCCGTTCCCCGACCGCGGCCAGCGCCGCCTCCGCGCCCGGCATCGCGGGAATGCTCGACACGATGCTCGGATACAGCTCGCGATACCGGGTGACCAGCGCCGGAACGAGCTCCTCCGGAGCGCCCGCTTCGACGAGCAAAGTCGCCAGCGGCGGGCCCAGCCGATCGGCGAAATCTGCGCCACGCAGCGGCACATCGAACTCCGCGCCGAGCAGGTCGATGGCTCGACTGACACCAGGTCGCGAGTCGATCAGGGTCATATCCAGGTCGAAGCCCACCGTCCACGTCACCGCTCGACCCTATCGGCCGGGTCGATCGTGGCCGCGATCCCCTCTGAGTGGGGATTTGGTGGGACCACGTCGGCTACGGTTCAGCGCCCCGAGAATTCGGCGATGCGATCGGATCGCCTCCAAGATCACGGTTCAGCGTGGCACACGCAGGCCGTGTGTCTCCATGACGCGCCGCTCGGTCCGTAATTCCAGAGCGCGCCTGTCTATTTCGTCTTCTGGCAGACGACGAATGGGCACCGAGATCGCCACCACCGCCGCAGCGCACATCGACTGGGTATGCAACGAGACCGTCGGCTACCGCGACCAAGATCATGAGGAACCAGTGTCGGCATCGCGCGAGAGGCCAACTACACCAGTTCCCCATGATCTTGGTCGCACCGCTCGGCCCGCCGGAGACACGAGGATCAACACCCTCCACACTCGGTATCGGTGCCCAGATGCGATGCGGATCAAGAGAACGAGCGGCTGTTGCCACCACGGCGGCCGACTTCGCCGAATCCGGCGCCGCGGAGCCTGGAGGGGCGTAAATGGCTGGCGGGCAGCAGACTTCATCGTGAGCGAAGATCGCGAGGGTCACCTAGGGTCGGGGAAGGATCGCAGCGACCGGAGGGGCAGTCATGGGGCATGTCGAGCACAGTGCGACGTGTGCGGCGCCGGTGGACTTCGCGTTCACCTACGTCGCCGATTACCGGAACGTACCGAAATGGATGTTCGGGATCCGGCATTTCACGCCGGTGGGGGAGCAGACCTCCGGAGTCGGCGCGGTATTCGACACCGCCCTGCACCTCGGGCCGACCACCCTGCACCTGCGCGCGGACACCACCGAATGGGTCGACGGCGCCCGCGTGACGATGCGTGCGATCAAAGGCATCGAAGGCACGGTCCGCTGGGACTTCGCATCGCTCGGCGAGCAAGTCACGAAGGTCAGCGCCACCGCCGACTACCGAGTGCCCGGCGGCCTGGCCGGGCGGGCACTCGACCGCGTGATCCAGGCCTTCATCGGCCCGGCGATCCGGCACACCGAAAAGCACCTGCGCGAGAAGATCGAGACGAGTTATCAGGAGTCGCTGCGCAAGGACAGCTGAGGTCCGCACTGCTGTCTCCGCTAGCACGGATCTATCCGCGCGACCGTACTCCTTGTCCCGCTGCGCGGCGGTGTTCGCCTGCGGCGGGTCCGGCGTCGAAACCGATGGCACCAAATTTGCTCTGACGAGACCTACCGAAAGCAGGATCCGCCAGCGACGCAACGGCGAACGCACCGCTACTCGCTGACACTGGCCGTTCGCGTTTCTTGCGCGCAGGTCGGCGGCTTGGGCGACCTGAGGTAGCGATGCCGAGCCCGCCGGTCGGTGCCGGACTCGGAGAGCTGCGTCTTCCGGCCTCGCCCGCGCGTGCCGGAATGGGTTTGCGCAGGCGAACTGATTCACGTGGAACCGCTGGTGCAGCGGATGAATTATGAAGTGCGTCAACGTGGTTCGCGCCAGATTCAGGCATTGGATGCAGGTCTGCATCGACCGCAAGACATAGTCGAATGCGGCGTCGACGGCGGGTTTGCCCGACAGGTGCGACCGAGTCGGGTCGGTGATCAACACGAACGGCGACGCGTGCAATGTAGCGTCGCATGCCATTAGCAACTCGTATGTGGAGTGGAGATAACCCCGTCGATCTCGGTGCGCATGGTCGGCACCGAGATCGACCTTGCCTCGGCGGCCCGCCAGTCGTACCCGTCCGTGCCTGGAACGGAGCCACGGCCCACGTGGACGGCCTCCGCCGACCTGGGCAACGAATTCGACAGGACTTACGTGTCGTCCTCGCGACCAAGCATCGCAGCAGAGGGGCGGCTCGGCGATCATCGTCTCCGGCCGCGCGAGCTCGGCGAGCCCTTCGACGCGGCACTGCTCGGGTGCTTCGCGCTGTCCCGCTCGGTGCCGTAGCTCCTCCGTCGTATGGCAGTGACAGCATGGACGCATGCTCATCGTTGTCGGCGGACTTCCCGGGACTGGCAAGACCACAGTGGCGCGGTTGCTGGCCGCACGAATCCGTGCCGTGCATCTGCGGGTCGACACCATTGAGCAGGCCGTTGTCCGGTCCGGCTTGACGCGGCATCCGGTCGGACCCGTCGGTTATGTCGTCGGGTATGCCCTCGCGCGGGAACAGCTTCAGCAGGGGCACTGCGTGGTTGCCGAGTCGGTGAACCCTCTGGCCATCACTCGCGACAGCTGGTTGGGCGCCGCGCGGGATGCGGGTGCTCGCGCGGTCGAGGTGGAGGTGATTTGCTCGGATCCAGTTGAGCATCGAGAGCGTATTGTTTCGCGGTCGGTCGACATCGCCGATCTGCCGCTGCCGGGGTGGCAGGAAGTGCTCGATTACGACTACCAGCCGTGGAACCGAGACCACATTGTCCTCGACACCGCCGGTGAAAACCCCGACCAGTCCCTCCGCCGACTGCTCCGTAGCCCCGAGTTCAGTTCACTGGGATCCGAGTCCGGATAAGGTCGCAGCGCGGGGTTAGCGCATAGTCGACCGTCCACAGCGTCACACCCATCACCAGGCCAGGTGCCGTCGAGTTCGTGAACAACCGTCGCCGGAAACGGCGGACAAAATCAGTGCCGGAACGAGCGTCCTCACACGGTCTCATCACGTTTGCGTAAGCCCCCTGCCGGACCGAGGATTGTCGTGAGGACAGCGGTGATCGGTGACCGTAAAGTTCGGCGCATGGCGTTCCAACTCGAGCTGCGGCCGACTCCACCGCTGCAGTTGACGCCGGAATGCCTGGTGCACACCGGAATCGCGCGACTGTTCGTGACCGGCATGCTTGTCCAGGGCTCCGGCGCTCCGCCCGAACAGTTCGGGTTCTTCCTTCCCACCGCAACACCGCTACCCGCCGCCGCGGCCGAGCCGCAACTGCTGGCCGAGGCCTATCTGATGACGGGTATCGCGACGTCGATCTCGGGCAACTTCCCCTTCGGCGTCGAACACGTCCAAGCCACCTACCTGCCCGACCCGCGCGGGGGCACCGACCGCTGGCTCTACCTCAGCGGAGCCGCACACATCGGCCGCGAGATCCGCATCGGCTATCGAGTGACCGTCGTGACGGGATGACGAGCCGCCTAGATCGGTGGAGTGCGCGGCGGGACGGTGGCGACAATCCGCTCGGTGAAAATCGCACCGCTGGTGAATGATTCGTGCGTCTCATGACAACAGGAAGAGAGACAGACGCCGTGCGAACCATGTACGTCATCGCCCATCCGGAGTCGACCCACCACATCGACGGACTGGTCGGCGGCTGGTACGACGCACCACTCACTGCGACCGGGTTACGCGCCGCGGCCGCGATCGCCGAATCACTGCGGGCCAAGATCCCCGCACACGCCGAGGTGGAGTTGTACTCATCGGATCTGCAACGCGCCGCCCAAGCCGCCGACGTCATCGGCGAACTGCTGCGCGTACCACCGGTCCTCGATCCCCGTCTGCGTGAGAAGTCCTACGGCGAGGCCGAGGGGAAACCGCAGGAATGGCTGCGGGAACGCTTCGTCACCCCACCGGCCGTCGGCGAGCGCATGGGACACCACGACGGCATCCCCGGCTCGGAGACCATGGGCGCGTTCGGCGAACGTGTCTACGCGGCGATGGACGCGATCATGGCGAGCGACTGCGCCCACCAGATCGTCGTAACCCACGGCGGCACCCTCACCTTCGCCGTGGGAGCTTGGACGAAGTTGCCGATCGACGCCCTCGCCTACGCCCGCTTCCACGGCGCGTCCGGAAGCATCACCGAACTGCGCGAAGACGATTACTTCCACAACCGCCAGGTCGTCCGGCTCGGCGACACCAGCCACCTCACGGCAGGGGGCGAAGCTCGTGGATGAACCGGATCAGAAGCGATCGTGCCGGGCGGCCTGGCTCACGAGACATGACCGCGCGTGGCGAGCTGAGTTTCCGTGTCGAGCGCTGAGTCGGTGACGTCAGGATCGGCCATCCGGCAGGCCGCTCACGCGCGCTGCACGTGCTCCTTCGCAGCGGCGTCGACCACCGGGCCGGCGGGCGCGCGCGTGACGGTCACCCAAGTGTTGTTGACCGCGGCGGCACCCGAGAACGTGTCCGTGAGCGACGGGTCGTGCAGCAGATTCACATTGGCACCGGGCAGCGCGGCGGCAACCGACCAGCCGACACCGGGCTCGCGATGCCCCCACCCGTGCGGGATCGCGATAGTACCCGCACGAATATCGTCGCTGACCTCGAGCGGAACCACGATCGAACCCGTCGGTGAGGTCACCGCGACCGGTTCGCCGTGGGTGAGCCCGCGCGCCGCGGCGTCGGCGGAATGCATGAGCGCGGTGCAGCGGTCACGCCCCTTCACCATCGCGGGCACGTTGTGCAGCCAGGAGTTGTTGCTGCGCAAGTGGCGACGACCGATCAGCTTGAGGTCATAACCGTCCGCCGGTGCGGTGATCGCATGACCCGCATGCGCGTCATCGAGCACGGTGCGCGCGGCGGTCAGGAAATCCGCGGGCGCCAACCGCACCTTGTGGTCCTTCGTCCCGATCAGCGCACGCAACCGCGGCTGCAACGGACCCAGATCGATCCCGCCGGCCGCCGCACGCGCCTTCGCGACCGTGAGCCCCTTACGCCCACGCCGCAACACCCCGTATGGACCGGCGGCCACCCCGGCCGTCGCCAACCGCACCGGACTGAACTGCTCGAACAGACCATTGAGCGCTCGCCCCGTGAATCGCCGCACCGGCAACGGCACCAACTCGGTGACCAGCCGCGCCATGATCTGCCAATCCTCGAGCCCGTCGACGGGCGGCTCGAACACGCGCGCGTCATAACGCAGGTTGTTGCGCACACTGAACAGCGGGAACAACAGGTTGACGTCCTCGCGTTCCAGCGGCGAGATCGGCGGCAGGATGATGTCGGCGTGCCGGGTCGTCTCGGTGATGTACATGTCCACGGCCACATAGAAATCCAGCGAATCCAACGCCGCGCCTAGGCGACCGCGCTGCGGGGTGGACAGCACCGGATTGCCCGCGTAGGTGATCATCGCCCGGATCTGCCCGTCGCCCTCGGTCAGGATCTCATCGGCCAATACCGCGACCGGCAGCTCGGTCCGGAACGACTTGTAGGTGCCGGAACGATCCGTCCACGCCCCGTAACCCATCGGCAGATACTTCGCGAACCGGGCCGCGTCGATCGGCGGCGTCGCGAACATCTGCCCACCGGCCCGATCCAGGTTTCCGGTCACCGCGTTGATCGCGTTCACCAGCCAGTGCGTGAGCGTGCCCGTCACCTGCTGGCACACCCCGATCCGCGCGTACAGCACCGCCGACGACGCGGCCGCGTGGTCGCGGGCAAGCTGCCGAATGATGTCGGCGTCGACCCCGGCGTGCGGCGCCATCCGCTCCGGCGTCGCCTCGGCCACCAGCTCGCGCAGCCGCTCCCAGCCGGTGCACTGCGCGCGAATCACCGCTTCGTCACACAGGTTTTCGGCCACCAGCACCTGCAGCATCGCCAGCAGCAGATACACATCACCGCCGGGGCTCACCGCCACGTGCTGATCGGCCAGCCGCGCCGTCTCGGTCCGCCGCGGGTCGATGACCACCACCTGCCCGCCGCGGCCCCGCACATCCTTGATGCGCTGTTTGGCATTGGGCATCGTGGTGATCGACCCGTTCGACACCGCCGGATTCGCGCCGAGGATCACCAGCCGATCGGTGCGATCGATATCGACGACCGGCATCAGCACATTCGACCCGAACATCCGCCACGCCACGAACTCCTGCGGAAACTGATCGATCGACGACGCCGAGAAGAAATTCCGGGTCAGCAACACCGCACGCAGCAGCGCCCCGTAGATCACCGACGAACTGTGCGCCGCCGGATTACCCAGATACATCCCGATCGCACTCGGCCCGTACGTACTGCGCACGGCCCGTAACCGTTGCCCGATCTCCCGGAACGCCGCGTCCCACCCGATCGGCTCGAAACCCGCACCCACCCGCCGCATCGGCGTGCGCAACCGATCCGGATCATGATGCAGCCCACCCATCGCCGTGGCCTTCGGGCAGATGTAGCCCTGCGACAACACGTCGTCCGGATTCCCCTCGATCCGCGTCACCTGCTCGCCCTCGACGGTGACCAGGATTCCGCAATGCGCCTCACACAATGTGCACTGCCGGGCAATAGTGGTAGCACTCATCGGTTTTCACCTTCTGCCGGTTCGCTTGCCACAGGCTACCAAGCAAACCGTAGGTACCACTATGTTCGGCGGCTCCCTCGACAGCCTGTCGGGTGTTCGGTGGACAGACTTCGCATGCGCACAGTGTGAGACTCGGTGCGTTGGTGGCGTACCGGACCAGTGGCTTCGATCCGCCGATGAGCTGTGAGGATGTCCGATGCTGGATCTGGTCTACTATCCGGTCTCCGCGGTGCTCTTGGCCGGCCACCTGCTCTTCAGCACAGTATTCGGAAACGCCAGCGGTCTCAGTTGGCTACTCGCAGTGCTGGTCACGGTGTTCGTATTCAGGTTATGCCTGTTTCCGCTGGCGGTATTACAGACGAGACCGCTGACGAAACATGAAATCGGTACAGCGACAACCGATCCGCCGCAATTCCCATTCGTGTCGTTCACGACGCGGCTTGCCGGACAGATAGTTCTCTTTCTCGCTCTGCTGCAGGTGTGGAAATCGTTCGACCGGACCGGGCACGGGTTCGGGCAGCTGGGAATGACACCAGAGCAGAACGCGTCATCACCCAACTATGTGTTCAGCGCCGATGACGTGCGGGCGATGGTGAGCTCACGACTGTTCGGCGCACCCCTGGTCGCTCGGATCACGACCCCGCGCGCGGAGTTGCGAGCGTTCGACCTCTTCGGAGGAACCGTCTCCACCGCGGCGATCGCCCTCGTCGCGCTGACGGTGACCGTCGCGACCGCAACGCTCACCGTCATCAACGGGTCGACCTCCTCCCTCGGCTATTTCGCCCGGCAGCGGGTGCGCCCCGCACCGCTGCTCAACGCCGTCAACCGGTGGGTTCTGCCGGTGCTCGTTGTGCTCGCCGGACTGGTGTTGCCGATCGGCATGCTGGTCTATCTGCTGGGAAACAGTGCGTGCACCTGGCTCGAGCATCGTCTGCTGAACCGGCGGCTCACCACGGTCGCACCCGCCCGAGACGATCCGAGATCCATCGGGCTCACCGCGGACGGTGAGCCGATCTACCCGGTGATCGGATACACCGCAGCCGGTGCACCGGTCACCGCGAATCAGGCTGCGCCGGGCACGCTAGTCCCAACACATACCAATTCCTTGGCTGTCGTAGCGCTGGTGCTCGGGGTGTGCGCGGGACCGTTGGCGATCCCGTTCGGGCACGTAGCGCGTTCGCAGATCCGGCGAACCCACGAGCAGGGCGACGGTATGGCGTTGGCCGGCTTGATACTGGGCTACCTCTCGCTCGCCACCGTTCTCGCCGTGATCATCGCCGACCTCGTGATCCTGAACGGAGTCACCTGATATGACGTCTCGCCGGACGACGGCAATGCCGGTCCAGCGAGCACGCGGTGCACCGTGTCAGCCGAACGGTCGATAGAGCGGCCCTGACCATGGAGCTAGCGTTGATGTGCAGTCAGATCGGCTGGAAATGTATGGCCGATCCGGCATTCCGGATGCGGCGAATCGCGACCGGTCGCTGAGAGGTATCCAATGAGAATGTGCGTGACCGGAGCCAAGCGCCTACGTCGTTGCGTGGTTGTCGCCGCCATGCTCGCGTCGGCGGTCGTCATGGTGGGGCCGGGCGTCGCGTCGGCAGAAGACAGTTGCCTGTCGACCGTCGTGATCGGTGTTGCGGGCACCGATCAGGGGCCGGCCCACCCACCGCCGCCCGGTGTCGGCAAGAACGAACTGGTAGCCCAGGTGGGGGCGGAGGTCGCTGCCGCTATCGCGCCGATCGCCGACACACTCGGCCCACTGCAGGTCACTCCGATCAACTATCCAGCGACCGGCGTCCAATGGTTCGGCGCGGTCGGCGCGAAACTGACCTACGACATCTCCGCCTACCGAATCAGCAAGGACACCGGCTATTCGCGCGCCTACCAAGAGCTGAAAAAACAAGCGACAGAATGCCATTCGGCGAAGTTCGTGCTGGTCGGCTATTCGCAGGGCGGTCACATCATGGGCGATCTCGCGCAGTCGGTGTTCCACGGCAACGGGCCGGTCGACCGCACTCGCATCGCGGCGGTAGTTCTCATCGCCGACCCCGCGTACAACGGGCCGACGCCGCGAACAACCGAGGCGATCTACAGCCAAGGCAAGCTCACCCAAGATCAAGACCATTGGCCGATCGGCGGCTCGCTCGGGCAACGCGCAGCGTTCGAGACCACCGATCCGGTGGTGTCGATCTGTATATACGGCGACCCGGTGTGCGACGGCAAAGACCTGTTCGGGCAGGACGGTAAGTTCAAGCCGTTGGCCAACCAGGAGATGCACGGCTTCTATCGCGGGCATCCTTTCGAAGGCTCGAAGGACTTCGCGACCTGGGCCGGTACCCAGGCCGCCAAGATCATCCAGCCACCCCCGCCGACCAACTCGCCTGCCCCCGCTCCGCCGCCCCCGGCTCGTGAGCCGGTAACGATCTCGCAGTCCGGCGCCAAGACCGTGACTGTGACCGTCGTCGACGCCGCGGGCGCCGGCCCCCGGGCGGTGCGCTGCTGGAACGCGACCGACGCGACCCACAACTGGAAGTCGAACTTCCTGGGCGAAACCCCAGTCGACATCCCACGCAACGGCACATTCACCGTCACCTGCCCGACCGCACCCAAACCGGGGACATTCTCGTTGGAGTTCTTCAACTGGCGCTGGTCACCGGCGATCCAGTGGCGCTGACCAGCACCTGACCTACCCGCCCAACGCCGCCAACACGCTGCGCGCCTGGTGGTCGGCGCCGAGCTGGTTGGGGTGGAACGGCACCGCCGGGCCGGGCGGGTTGCTCGACCAAGGGATCAGGCCCTCGACCCAGCGGGTGCCGGGCGGCCGGCAGCCGTCGTGGCCGGCGCTGCCGGTGTAGGTGTCGACGAGCTCTACGCCGGTCGCGTGTGCCACCCGGGCGAGCATGGCGTTCAACTCGATCAGTTTGCGGCCCAGCCAATCCGCATCGGCGTCCGAGATCGGGACCGTCGGGAAGCAGCCGCGGCCGGTGGTGACACCTTCGAAGTAGTCCAGCAGCAGGATCCGTGCGTGCGGTGCGCGGTCGCGAATCCCTTCGATCGATGCGGTCACCTTCGGTTCGGCGGCAAGGATGTTGCGCGACATCTGATCCACGCCGCCGACCACTAGGGCGTCCAGGCACGGCGATGCCGCGGCGTCGACGGTCAGGCACTGCTCCACGGTCGCCGCCAATCCCGCGTCGTTGCCGCCGATCTCGAGGGTCACCAGATCCGTGGACGGGCTCAGCCGATCGAACTGCGGGGGATTGACCCCCAGCGGAGTGTGCTGCGGCGCGGTCATATTCGGGGACGACGCCCCACCACAGGTCGCGTCCCGGAACACCGGGACCGCCAGCGCGGCGGCCACCTGCTTGGCATAGCTGCCCTGACTCTGCGCGCACCCCAACGGCACGAAGTCGTCGGTCGCCTGGATCACCGAGGCGTCCGCGGCCCACGAATCACCCAGCGCCACATACTCACCGAACCCGGGCTCCGCCGACGCCACCGGAGCACCACCCAGCAGCACACCCATTGCCACACCCGCGATCACAGCCCGCGACGTCTTCACCCATGCCTCCACACCACCCAGCTGGACGGACGCCCAGTGCTGGTGAACCTAACATCCACTCGTCAGACGCGCGCAGCAATACTCGAGTCACCCCAGCGCTATACGATGCGCCCATGCCACACCGCCGCTCCTGCCTCGTGGCCCTGTGCGGAGCACTACTCATCGCAGTCACCACCACCGGCTGCATCGGCGCCGTCGACCGCGCCGACTTCGAAAAGGACGTCCAAGCCCGCGGCGGCGGACTCGTCTCGGCACTGCCGAGCGCCGCGCTCGACAGCCTCCGGCAACGCCTCGGCGTAACCGACGTCCGGGCCAGCGTCATCATGCTCACCGCACCCGAATCCCGCAGCGCCACCTGGGGAATGCTCGCGCAACCACCACAGGTCACCCGCTTCAGCAACGAGAACCCCGGCCTCTTCACGCAGGACTCGGCGGTACACCTGCGCATCCAGGTGCCCACTCACCCAGAACAACAAGACGACTACATCTACGCGAACCGATCCCTGCACGGCCCCACACCGGTCCACGTGTCGGCCGCCGACCACCCCGACACCGAAATGTTCGACGTCCGAGAGG
Organism: Nocardia sp. NPDC060255; assembly: GCF_042727395.1. NCBI lineage: Bacteria > Bacillati > Actinomycetota > Actinomycetes > Mycobacteriales > Nocardiaceae > Nocardia > Nocardia sp. NPDC060255. The sequence continues at coordinate 40,664 of NZ_JBHXAU010000046.1, forward strand.
TTTCCGGCCTGCTCCGGCTCGAGGAAATCCTCGACACCGCCCTCGCTCGAACAGCCGTGTCGAACGGCCACGTCTCGGCGGTGATCATCAACCGCATCGACGACGAGGTGCGCATCACCGTCGACGTCACCTCACCGCGCACCACGATGGTCGCCGAATTCGACCGTGCCGGAACGTTTCTACGAATGGGCCAGGTATGAGCGAGGAGTATCGGGGCGACCGGATCGAGGACCACCCGCCGCGACGGTTCCGCAAGATCATGGCGATGCTGGCCGTGATCCTGTTCAGCACCGCGATCCTCGGAACTGTGCTGCCCGTCGCCATCTGGCCCGGTGAAGCGAAACTGACCGCGCCCTTGTTCTGCGAGGCGCCCTACACCGAGCCGATCGTCGTCTCCGACACCTTCAGTGACTCCGAAGGGTAAAGCACCAACTACTCGATGTACTGCGTCGGTGACCGCGGCCAGTACACCGAGGTGGGCTTCCTGCGGCCGTGGCTCGCGCTGTGGGCACTGCACAGCGCTATCGTGATCGCCTTGGTGATCGCGGTGGGCCTGCGGGGGCGGTATACGCACGCCGCCGAACCGGAGCGACTTACGGAATCTACGGAATTCTAGGTCAACTGCCACGTCCGTATATCGTCACTGTGACGTTTTGTGGCCGGATTCCTACCAGCGGGGGAGTCGGGCACTACCTCGCAGGGCACGCGGGCACAAGATCAACAGGACGCAGCGGTGACGCTACTCGCGAGCCATGCCCGTAGACCTTCCGGCAGGATCCTCACGCGGCGACGACCGCGACCGGTTCGACCGCCGGCTCCTGGAAGCCGGGCAGGTGACGATTCACCAGAGGAATCAACAGCTGAATCAACGGACCGATGCCGAACGCATAGACCAGCGTCCCGATCCCGACACTGCCACCGAGCACCCAGCCGATCGCCAACACCGTCACCTCGATCGACGTCCGCACCACCCACACCGCCACCCCGGTCCGGCGAACCAGTCCAGTCATCAACCCGTCACGCGGACCGGGACCCATCCCGGCACCGATGTACAGCACCGTAGCGATCGCATTGAGCACCACCGCCGCACCCATCGCACCCACCCGCGCCGGAATCATCTCCCACGCGGGCAACAACCACAGCCCGACATCCACCGACACCGCGATCACCACCACATTGCTCACGGTCCCCACACCGGGCCGCTGCCGCAACGGAATCCACGCCAGTAGCACTGCGATCCCGGTCAACGCCGTCACCGCACCGAAGCTGATCGGCACATGCCCCGCGACACCCTGATGGAACACATCCCACGGATCCAGCCCGAGCCCCGCACGCACCATCACGGCCATCGAGAACCCGTACAGCCACAACCCGACATACAACGCCACCAGGCGACGAATCAACACCCGCCCAGCATGACGACGACTGGCATCTGAAAACAGAGCCAGTCGATAACAGCTGGCCTGACAGCTGGCCCCGAAGGTGGACCGGAACCGCCACGAAACCTACCCACCGCAGCGTACCCAGAACCATACCTGCGACCGACCAGACCGATACCTGCGGCCGATGCGGCACGAACCACACCAGAACACACTGGAACACAACATAAGCCGGACAACGACGGCAGGATCATCATGGGCATCTTCCGCAAGAACACCACCAAGACCGACGAACAACCCACCGACACCACCGACCCGAACGCCGAGCCCCCCAAGAAGGACCGCAAGCGCCGCCGCCGCCTCCTGGGTGGCTACTACGGAGGCAACGGCGGCAACTAGCCCGGAACATCTGACCCACAACACATTTCAAGGTCCACTGCCCTACCTTCAAAACGTCACAGTGACGTTTTGAAGG
>NZ_JBHXAU010000047.1:0-38436 GCF_042727395.1 Nocardia sp. NPDC060255
TTTCACCTCTTTGTCTTCTTGCTTTTTTTTTTGGTTTGTGGGGGTTGGTTTTTTGTTTTAAATAGATGTTTAACAACAACCCGGGGGTGTGTCCACGCTCGGCGTGGACACCCCTCGTTCGGTTATGGCGTGCTCAGGCCGGCGAGCACTGCGAGTGCAGGACCGCGGCCCGCTTGGGCGCCGAGCTACCGAAGTTGGGGAACGGCGGCGCCAGCGGGCCGAGGGCGGCGATGGCGTTGCGTTCCGCCTCGGCCAGGTCCCGGCCGGTGCCGACGGCCCACTTGCCGTCCGAATTCGCCGCGACCGCACCGCATCCGTCCGCGTAGCGCACCACCACGAAACAGTCCCGACTGCCGCATTCGGCCAGTGCGCGGGCGTCCGACGACTCCCAGCTCGGGTAGTTCCACGACGATGCGGTGTCCCCGTTCTTGGGGTTCAACGCGATCGACCCGTAGTACCGGCCCGTCGAGTCCGGCTCGGCCTGGGCGGCGCCCGCACCGGCTGCGACCAGGACGGCCGCGGATGACACGACCAGGCCGAGAGCAGCCTTGCGCGACAACGACATTGTGATCCTCCCCGAGAAAGAAATAACTACGGGTCAGATCATGGGGCACCGCATCCGGTTTGTCCAAATCATTCTGGACATGAAAAGCGCTGGGAAGCAGAGCCGTTCGGAATGAAACCCTCGAATTGTGGCGCACACAAAGGGGCGTGGTGACGGGGAGTTCCCGTCACCGACCTAACCGATTCGAAACCGTGCTCAACTCGCATTCTTCGTGCACGAGGACAACACGATGCTCGCCGCCCGCGGCGAGGCACTGCCGAGATCAGGAAACGGCGGCGCACTCTCACCGAGCTTGGCGATCGCCAACTGTTCCGCGTCCTGCCGCGTCGGCGCCGAGTCCGCCGCGACCTGCCCATCCGCACCCCGTGCGACAGCCGCGCAACCATTGGAGAATCGCACCAGAATCCGGCAATCGTAAACCCCGCAGTCCCTGATCGCCGCCGCATCCGCCGCCACCCAGCTCGGCTGATCGGTAGCCTCGACAAACTTCCCGGCCCCCGGCGAAAACGCCAGCGTCCCATAATAATTACCCGCCGCACCCGCCGGCCCTGCACCGGCGAAGGCGAGCGCCGCAGTGGATGTGAGCGCCGCGCCGAACACGGCCCTACCCAGAACTGACACCAGAATCTCCCCGTTCATACGAAACAACGCGGACCTGATCATCGCCGAGCCTCGCCACCGTGTCCAGTGTCGGGTCATGCCGCAAGATGTCTCGGCACCAACGCTGCTGGCACCGAATCTGCCGTCCCGACAATAGTTTTCGACAAGCCTACGGTAAGGGAGATCGACCGGCTTCGCTCTCTGAAAGAAGTGATCACGATGCACAACCGCATCAATCCGGCAGTCAGTGTTCTTGCCGCCGTCGCACTCTCGGCGACCGGCCTTGTCCTGGGTGCCGGGCCCGCCGCCGCAACCACCCACATCGACCGAACCATCAACTTCGACTGCTCGCTCTACGGCCAGCACGTCCCGACGTCTGTGCATGCGACGGGGGACCTGCCCGATTCGGTACCGGTGAACCAGCCGGTCGGCGCCATCACTCTCACCACGACGGTTCAGCTTCCCGCGACGGCTGTCGCGGTCGCGCGCCAAGCCGGCGCGGCGACCGCCCTGGCCGTAATAGAAACCGGTACCTCGGCGGTGATCGGCTCCGATGAAGTGAACGGAGGCCCTGACCACCTGGTCGGCCCCACGGCGCCGTTGCCCGCAGCAGGCCCGGTCACCCTCACCGCGACCGACACCGGTACGGGCCCGAGCATGGACACCGCTGGCACCGCCACAGTGCACCTCTTCGACACAGTGATCGTCACATCCGTCGCCCAGAACGCGGACGGCACGCAGAACAACGCCGCCAGCGACCAAGCCCAATGCCAGCTCACCCCACCCACCACCGACACCACCCTCGCCACCCTGCACATCACGCCCCGCAGCTGACAGCCCGTGGGCCCAATCGAGCAGAGTCAGATGGTCACCAAAAGATCTTGGACAACGACCATTTGACTCTGCTCGTTTCCCGCGGGTGGAGTTGGTGCGGGGGCTGACGCAGCTGCTGTGGCGACGCTCCGCTCTGAGCGTAAAGTGCTGCGGAGGGCTGCTATACAAGTAATGATTCCGGGGTGGACGAACAGATGTACGAGCGGTCGCGGCGTGGTTTGCATGCGGTGGCGGAGTTGTTGATCGCCGGGCCGCAATATCGGGAGCACGGGACGATCCGGTTGCGGGCAGTGGAGCACGGGTTCGAGGGCGTGCAGTGGCCTGTTTCGGTGGTCGGCGCGGAACTGGTGTGGGCGGATGGGCGAGCGCCGCTGCAGGGGACCTATCGGGAGCTCGGGCGGCTGGCCGGGTTCGAGCCGGAGGCGCCGAAGGGGGTGTACCAGGACACGACGGGGGTTGATCCCGACAGTGTGCTGGATATCGATCCGGCGGCGGCGCGACTGGTCGGCGACTGGTTTGCGCTGGGGGACAAGGCTTTGCGTTCTTTCGCGCCGGATGCGACGCCGGTGCTGTGGCCGGAGCACTTCGATCTGTCCATCACGATCGACGAAGTGAATTACGGTGTCTCGCCGGGAGATTCATTCCACTCAGGCCCCTATGCCTACGTCGGCCCGTGGACCCCGCGCACCGGCGAGTTCTGGAACGCCTCCTTCGGTGCGTTCCGTCCGCGCGACGAGGTGAACTCCCTCGCAACCCTGCTGGAATTTTTCGAGCAAGGGCGCGCCGCGGTCGAATAGGCCACACCTGCACGCTTCTTGATGTCCCGCACCAGAAATCGGATGCGAATTTAGGTGCAGGAACTCAGTAATAGTGCGTGGCGGCGTGCGCCGGATAGCATCTGCACCCTATCTCGGGATCTGCACTGACTCTAGGGCCCTAAAGCCAGTGCAGATCCCGAGTCTCAGTGCAGATCCACGCCGCCAACGGTGAGGAAGCCCATCTCGCGCACGAGTTGTGCGGCCGCGCCCGAAATTGCTAGCAATACTTTGTGCGGCCACGTAATTCGTGCGCTGGATCGAGCGGGTCGGAGGTAGTCGCAATGGGCAAGCTGCGCTGATTCTCAGGATCCGCACGGGCTCTTGAGGCCCGGAGAGGCGTGGTTCCTGAGAAAGGTCGCAGATGCCCGCCCCTGACAGCCGGCAACTGCTGCTGGCCGCGCCCGGCGCCCGCATTCGCTGATCCAGCGCGCGCCCCTCCGCTGTCCGCGGACCGTCGAGCATCAGTCACCGGCAGCTGCACTCTATCTCGGGATCTGCACTGACTCTAGGGCCCTAAAGCCAGTGCGTATCCCGAGTCTCAGTGCAGGTCCGCGCCGGCAACGGCGAGGAAGCCCATCTCGCGCACGAGTTGTGCGGCCGCGACCGAAATTGCTGGCAATACCGTGCGCGGCCACGTAATTCGTGCGCTGGATCGAGCGGGTCGCAGGTAGTCGCAATGGGCAAGCTGCATTCATTCTCGGGATTCGCACCGGCTCTGGACGCCCGGAGGCGGCGTGGCTCCTGAGAAAAGTCGCAGATGCCCGCCCCTGACAGCCGGCAACCGCCGCTGGCCGCGCCCGGCGCCCGCATTCGCTGATCCAGCGCGCGCCCCTCCGCTGTCCGCAGACTGTCGAGCACCAGTCGTCAGCAGCTGCACCTATCTCGGGATCTGCACTGACTCTAGGGCCCTAAAGCCAGTGCGGATCCCGAGTCTCAGTGCAGGTCCGTGTCGGCAACGGGGAGGAAGCCCAGCCTGCACGGGAGTTGTGCGGCGGCGCCCGAAATGGCTAGCAATGCCGTGTGCGGCTGGTGTTGTGTGCAGCCTGGATTCGTCGCCCGTACTAGCGGGCGGGGCGGTGGTTGTCGCCGGCCAGGCGGCCGCGGCGGATCAGTGCGCGTTTGGTGCCCGGCGTGATGGCGGCGGCGTCGAGGTGTGAATCCGGTTCGGGCTCATTGGGATTCGGTCGGACGAAGAGAGTTACCGTGGCGGCGGGTAGGAAGCCGCTGCGTGTCATCAGGGCGGTGGAGGCCGCGTTGCGGTCTTCGACATCGGTGACGATCCGCCGCGCGCCGCGGGCGAACAGCGCCTCGGAGCAGACGTCGACCAGGCGCCGGGCGATGCCGTGACCCTGCATGTCCGGTGCGACGGCGATCCACTCGAGGTAGGCCCAGTCGTCCCGGTTCTCGAATTCCATCGACCCGAGCACGAAACCGACGACCCGGTCGGAATCGAGGGCGACCCAGCAGGCGTTGTCGGGGCTGTCCAGGTGCTCGGCGACCGAGGTGAGCGACCACGAGGTGTACGGCTTGGTGGTGATGTCGAAGACTTCGTGACCGAGATCGAGGACCTGGCGCAGGTGGCCGAGACCCATCGGGACGATCACAACGGCAGAATCCATGCCGATAGTTTGCCAGCTGGATGCGGTGGCGCCGTCACGCGCCCTTCCGGGCCGCCGTCTTCTTGGCGGCCTTCTTCGCAGGCTTCTCGGCCGTTTTCTTGGCGGCGGTCTTCTTGGCCGCCGCCTTCTTCGCCGGTTTGGCCTTGCCGTTCTCCTCGCCGCCGCCCGCCGCGCGACGACCGCTGGCCTCCAGGCTGCGTTGCAGCGCGGCGACCAGGTCGACCACCTCCGCGTCCATCTCGACGGGTGCGGACTCGGGCTGCTCGGGCACCTTGCCGGTGCCGCTGGCGATGGCCTCGTCGAGCAGCCGCTTGAGTTCGATCTGATACTCGTCGGTGTACTGGTCCTGATCGAAATCGTCGGACATGGACTCGACCAGCGTCTCGGCCATCTTGATTTCCTGCGGGCGCGGCGCGGCGACCCCGTCGAGGGATTCGAATTCGACCGCGCGCACCTCGTCCGGCCACAGCAGCGTCTGCAGCACCAGCATGCCGTCGCGCACCCGCAGTGCCGCCAGCCTGGTCTTCTGGCGCAGTGTGAAATGCACGAGCGCGGTGCGGTCGATGCGTTCCAGTGTCGTCGCCAGCAGCACGTAGGCCTTGGGTGTGCTGGAATCAGGTTCGAGGTAGTAGCTCTTGTCGAACAGGATCGGGTCGATCTGGTCGGACGGGACGAACTGCAGCACCGGGATCTCGTGCTTCTCGGCGGCGGGCAGTTTGGCGAAGTCCTCGTCGGTGAGAATGACCTTGTCGCCCTCGGGGGACTCGTACGCCTTGTCGATATCGGCGTACTGCACGGACTTCCCGCACACCGTGCAGACCCGGTCGTACTTGATCCGGCCTCCATCTTTGGCGTGCACCTGATGGAAGCGGATATCGTGGTCCTCGGTCGCGGTATAGACCTTGACCGGGACGTTCACCAGCCCGAATGCGATCGAGCCCTTCCAGATCGACCTCACTGCTGCATCCCCTCGACGCGGGTATCTCGGGTCACCGATTCGGCGGCTCGGAACGGATGAGTGCTGGACGGTAAGGCCCACTCATTCTTCCATGATGGCGGACGGTATTCGAATACGCGAGCGAATGGGCATCCCGAGTGTCGCGGCGGCGACGCGCCGACGCAGCTGGGGCGGGAGTGCGCCGAAAAGTGTGCGCATGGCGGTAACGGTGCCGGTCAGATCGGTTCGGCCGGACAGGTAGGCGTGTTGCGCGGCGGGCGGCATGGTGAAGAAGGCATCGAAGAAAACGGGGATGTCGGCGGGCGGTAGGGCGAGCAGCGCGCGCAGACCAGCGGCGCGGAGCTGGTGGACGGCGTGTGCGGAAGCGGGCCACGCCTGCGCTCCCGCCGCGACGGTATCGGCCGCGGTGAGTGATGCGGCCACGCTGTAGCCGGTGGCCGGATGTGCGAATCCGCCTGCCGCGCCGAACGTGTGGCGACCGGGTCGACCGCCCTCGACCGGGAAACGAACTCGTTCGACCCGTTCGTCGCCGCCGAATTCGATTCCACGCGAACGCAATCGGTGATGCAGCCGGTCGCGCAGCTCGGTGCCGTCGAGCGCGGGGCGACCGGCCAGGCAGGTCTCTTCGAGCAGCATCGTTCCGCCGCCGAGCGGCACCGCATAGAGGAACGAGCGAGGCGCGTCGGCGGCCGAGCCGTTGTCCGCCCGCCAATCCATGAACAACGGTGCGAGTCCCGCGCACCGCCGCTCGTCGAGCACGAGCCCATACGCCGTCTGCTCCGCCAATCGCGGCGAGCGGGCAATCCCACGTGCATCTATGACCCGTCGACCCGTCAGCGGCCGTCCAGCGGCCAGCGACAGCCTGCCTGGAGTGAGCTCCACCGCACGATCGATGACGATCTCGGCACCGGTCAGATCCAATGACTTCTGCAACCGACCCGAATCGAGCACCACATACGGCCGATCGATCCGATGCACACGAGTTCCCCACGCCATCGGCTCGGCGACCCTGGCCGCGATGACCGACGGATCGAGCCACCCGGGCAGCTCGTCCGCCCATGCCGCGTAAGTCGCGGACCACGGCCGATCTGGTGCCGGATCGACAACAGTGACCGACAACCCACGGGCGAGACAACGATGCGCCAGCGCCCGCCCCGCAGGCCCGAGTCCACAGACGATGACGTCCATCATCACGCAGTCGCCTCCGGCCGCTGCCAATGCGTCGATATGAGGCGGCCCATCGACGTGGCTGATCGGACGATCATCGAACAATCGACGAGAGCCCGCCGCCACTCGGGACGATCACCTGCCTTGCACGCCGGGTGATCATCGGCCCTGCCGGACGGTCGGCCGTGGGCTGCGTGCGGCAGGAGGTCATCGGCCCTGTGACTTGGGCGATCACCGGTCCTATGTGACAGTCGGCCGTGGGCCGCGCGCGACAGGGGGTAGTGGGTCCTGCGCGCTCGGCGATCGTCGGTCCCGGGAGGTCGACCGTACGCCTCGCGCAACAAACGGTCGGAGGTCCCGCGCGGTGGGTGATCTTCGATCCCCATCCGGCAGATGGTCATGAGCTCTGCGTGACAGGTGGCAGCGGGCCGCGTGTGACGGGTAGTCACGGGCAGCGCGTGACGTGTGGTGGTGGGCCGCGTGTGGTGGATGGTGGTGGGCCGCGTGTGGTGGATGGTGGTGAGCCGCGTGTGGTGGATGGTGGTGGGCCGCGTGTGGTGGGTCGTCACGGGCAGCGCGTGACGTGTAGTAGTGGGCCGCGTGTAGCGGGTGGCCGCGGGCAGCGCGTGACGTGTGGTGGTGGGCCGCGTGTGGCGGATGGTGGTGGGCCGCGCGCGATGTGTGGCCGCGGGCAGCGTGTGGCGGGTGGCTGCGGGCAGCGCGTGAGGTGTGGCGGTGAGCCGCGTACGACAGGTGCCCGCAGGCCGCGTGTGAAGGGTGCCCGCTGGCCGCGCGTGGTTGACGGCTGTCATCGGCGAGTGACTAACGGCCACCGGCATTTTCGTGATGGTCAGAGGCCGCCGGTGGACAGCAGGCCACCGTCCACTCGCACGGTCTCGCCGGTGATCCATGCGGCCTCGTCGGAGACCAAGAACCCGATCAGCCGGGCGACGTCTTCGGGGGTGCCGAGTCGCTTCATCGGGTAAATGCTGGCCGCGCGCTCCTCGTCGTCGGAGTACAGCGCGCCGGCGAACTTGGTCTTGATCACGCCGGGCGCGACCGCGTTCACCCGGATCTTCGGTCCGAGCTGCCAAGCCAGTTCGTCGGTGAGCCGGATGAGTGCGGCCTTCGACGCGCCGTATGCGGCGATTACGCCGGACGAGCGGATGCCCGCGACGCTGGCGACATTGACCACCGCGCCGCCGTGCTCACCCATCCACGCTTTGAACGCCTGCTGGATGTAGCCGAGCGCCGCGACCACGTTCACGTCGAAGATCTTGCGCACCGCGTCGAGATCCGCGTCCATCAGTGAGCCGAACACCGGGTTGATGCCGGTGTTGTTGATCAGGATGTCGACCGAACCGAATTCGGCCATGAGCCGATCGATGGCCGCGGCGCGATCTTCGTCGTGGCCGGAGTTGCCCGCCAACGCCACGACCTCGCCCTGATGCCCGAGGGCCCGCAGTTCAGTGGCAGTCTCCTCCAGCGGGTCCTTCTTCCGCGCGGTGATCAGCACGTTCGCGCCACGGCTCAACAGCTCCGCCGCGACTGCTTTACCAATGCCCCGGCTGGCCCCGGAGACAAGCGCACTCTTGCCAAGTAGATCGGTCGTCATGCATCGGCAGGCTACTCGCCGCTGCAGTTAGCGCCGTCACATGTGCGTCGCCGTGGGTAAAAGCGGTCGCCGGACCCAGGTAAAATCAGTGGTTCTTGTGCATATCGCGTCGCACAATCGAGTAGCTACCGCCCAGCACCACTGATCCGCGAGGAGAAATCTGTGATCACCGCGACCGACCTGGAGGTCCGGGCCGGAGTCCGCACCCTGCTGTCGGCCCCCGGACCGGCCCTGCGGGTGCAGTCCGGCGACCGGATCGGACTGGTCGGACGCAACGGTGCTGGCAAGACCACCACGCTGCGCATCCTGGCGGGCGAGGGCGAGCCGTACGCCGGAAAGATTTTGCGCTCCAGCGATATCGGCTATCTGCCGCAGGATCCGCGCGAGGGCAACCTCGACATCCTGGCCCGCGACCGGGTGCTCTCGGCGCGCGGCCTGGACACGCTGATCCGCGACATGGAGAAGCAGCAGGCGCTGATGGCCGAGGTGGCCGACGAGGCCGAACGCGACAAGGCGGTCCGCAAGTACGGCCGCCTGGAGGATCAGTTCTCGGCGCTCGGCGGCTATGTCGCCGAGAGCGACGCGGCCCGCATCTGCAACAGCCTCGGCCTGCCCGACCGGGTGCTCGCCCAGGCGCTGCGCACCCTGTCCGGCGGTCAGCGTCGTCGAATCGAGTTGGCGCGCATCCTGTTCGCCGCCTCCGACGGCAGCGGCGGCCGCTCCGACACCATCCTGCTGCTCGACGAGCCGACCAACCACCTCGACGCCGACTCGATCACCTGGCTGCGCGGCTTCCTGCAGAACCACGACGGCGGCCTGATCGTGATCAGCCACGACGTGGAACTGCTCGGCGACGTGGTGAACAAGGTGTGGTTCCTGGACGCGGTGCGCGGCGAGGCCGACGTCTACAACATGGGCTGGCAGAAGTACCTCGACGCCCGCGCCACCGACGAACAGCGCCGCCGTCGCGAACGCGCCAACGCCGAGAAGAAGGCGGGCGCGCTGCGCGTGCAGGCCGCCAAGCTCGGCGCCAAGGCCACCAAAGCCACTGCGGCACAGAACATGGCCAAGCGCGCCGACCGGTTGATCGCCGAGCTGGACGACGTGCGCGTCGCCGACAAGGTGGCCAGGATCAAGTTCCCCGAGCCCGCCCCGTGCGGCAAGACGCCGCTGATGGCGGAGAACCTGACCAAGGTCTACGGCTCGCTGGAGATCTTCACCGGCGTCGACCTCGCCATCGACCGGGGCAGCCGGGTCGTGGTGCTCGGCCTCAACGGCGCGGGCAAGACCACCCTGCTGCGGATGCTCGCCGGGGTCGAACAACCCACCGCGGGCAACCTGGTGCCGGGACACGGCCTGAAGGTCGGGTATTTCGCGCAGGAGCACGACACCCTCGACGATCAGGCCAGCGTGTGGGAGAACATCCGGCATGCCGCGCCGGACGCGGGGGAGCAGAGCCTGCGTAGCCTGCTCGGCGCGTTCATGTTCACCGGTCCCCAGTTGGATCAGCCCGCGGGCACGCTGTCCGGTGGTGAGAAGACTCGCCTGGCGCTGGCCGGCCTGGTGTCCTCGGCCGCCAACGTGCTGCTGCTCGACGAGCCGACCAACAACCTCGATCCGGTGTCGCGCGAGCAGGTGCTCGATGCGCTGCGCACTTACGCGGGCGCCGTCGTGCTGGTCACGCACGATCCGGGTGCCGCGGAGGCGCTGTCGCCGGAGCGAGTGATCTTGCTACCGGACGGTACGGAAGACCATTGGTCCGCCGAATATTTGGAACTTATTCAGCTCGCGTGACTTTCATCACAAGAATCCGTTGATCACGGACCCTCGAGTGCTTAGCCTGGAAAGAGCTGCTCGGCGACTCGGAGGAAGCCATGAGCGACAGGCCCACGCAAGTCAAAGCCACCCTGGGTAAGGGAACACGCGTCACGGGGAAGTCCCGGGACCGCCTACAGACCCAGTTGAAGAAGCAGTACGAGGCAGGGGCGAGCATTCGCTCGCTGGCGCGAGCAACCGGTCGCTCCTACGGCTTCATCCACAACGTACTGGTGGAGTCGCATGTGCAACTCCGCAGCCGCGGCGGCGCCAACCGTCGCAAGAGCCAGTAGCGTCCGGAAACTCGAAACCGGTTTCGGCGGTATGTTTTTCGCCGATACCGGTGAGTTCGGCCGGTCGGATGCGGTATCGAGTCCGGCCACCGCCGGTGCTGTGCGCTGGATCCGCTGGTCAACGCGTTGTCGACGATTGTTGTGTCGGCACAACCTGATCCGGTCGTGCGCGCCGGATCGGGTTCGGCCGCTGATGTTCCCGGCTGTTCGATGTGCATCCGCACCGAATCGAGTGTGGCGCTACGTCAGTAGCCGCTGACCGACCCGTCTCCGTCGACGAGCAGATTGGCCAGGCTCCGGAAAATCGGCAGACCCGTCTTGATCTCCAGGTACGCGAACTGTCCCTGCGGGTTGACCTCGAGGAAGTAGTACTCGCCGTCGAGGCCGAGCCGAATGTCCAAGACCCCGAAGGACAATCCGAGCGCGCCCATCAGCGTCGCGAGCGACTTGCTCACCGAGGCGGGCAGATGCTCGGGCACGAAATCGACCGAGGTGTCCAGCCGCGAGTCGACCCGGCCGACCCCGGCCTGCGAGTCGATGCGCACCGTCCATTCGACGCCGTCCACCCAAACCACCCGCAGATCGCATTCGGCGTCGACGTAATCCTGGAAGGTGGTCGGCGCCGATCGGATGCCGGCCAGCCTGCCGTAGTCGGCCTCGGTGATGATCCTGGTCTCCGCGAACTCGGCGCGACTGGTCCCGGTGCGCTTGTAAACGACTGGGCCCGGCCGGGATTCGGCGAAGCTGCGGGCCTCGTCCGGATCGTTGGTGATCAGCGTCTCCGGTACCGCGAACCCGGCGCGCAACGCGGTCTCCAGCTGCACGATCTTGCGGGTCGCGGTGCGGTCGGCGCCGGGGTCGTTGATCCAGTTGGCCGGAATGGACCAGAGCATGCCCTGGATGAAGCTGTCGCATTCGGCTTGGCGGAAGTCGTCGTCGGCGGCGCGCACGCCGCCGGGCACCTGGGCGGGATGCGGCCTGCGCCACCAGACCGAGCGCACGTCGTCGAGTCCGATCAGGTGCGAGAGCGAGCGCGCGGTGCCGAGCCGGTCCAGCCGGAAACTGCCCGACTCCCGGGGGAAGTCGCGCAGGTCGAGGTGAATGGCGTTGAGCGCGTGATGTTCTCGTAGTGTCGCGGCCATGGCGGTGGCGTGTAGATCGTCGGATTCCGACACTATGAGGACCGAGCTCGCCCGGCGTGCCGTCATGCGTGCACCGCTCAGTCGAGACTGTCGCAGTTGATGCCGTCGTCGCTGGTCGCGAGCGACTTGGTCTGGCAGTAGGTAAAGGTGGCGCCGTGCGCGCCGGTGAGGTCGGTCAGTTGCAAGCGGTCGGCCCAGGTGTCGGTGAGCTGCTGTAACTGCTCGTCGCCGAGCGCTGCGGACGGGGTCTCGGTGAGCGTCATCGGCCGGTCGACCAGGTCGATGCGCAGGCGGCGGGTGAAATCGGCGGTCGCGCCCGCGCGGATGTCCACCAGCACCGGGCGACCGTCGTGCTCGGTGGTATCGGTCGCGAATCCGTCGGGCACGGTGGCGATGCCGTCGGGCACGCACGAGACCCCGTCGGGCAGCGGCGAATCGAGCACGCGCAGCACGTCGGACCGACGGAAAGTCCACGTTCCCTCGGCGACTCGCACGGTGATATCGCGTTCCGACTCCGCTACCAGCAAACCCTGGAGCGGGGGAACGCGGTCACTCTTCGGCGCGGTGCCAGGGAGGCGGAGTGCGTCGGTCATCACTGTTTCTCCGATCTGCTCGCGATTTGCCACGACCCCCGAGCGTGAACTGGATCATATCGCGCAGCAGGGTCGGATCGGTTCGGATCGGGAGATTTCACGGCCGGTGGCAAACCGGATTTCGATGCAGGATGCGCTAGCGCCGAAAGATTTTCGGTACACCAGAAATAGTTCCTGCGCAACCGTTTAGCTATTTCCGAACGGTAAATTCTGGCGAGGTATTGCCACGGGTTGACGGCTGTGCATCCGCACTTGCCGCTTCACAGACCGAGCAGGTCCGGGCGCTCGGCCAGCGCCGCGAGGCGTTCGCCCGGCGCGGCGACGAGCCTGCGGGCAGCGAGATCGAGCAGGCCACCGGTGGTCGTTATCTCGGCGGCGACGGTGCCGTCGAGTTTGCGGATCTCGTGCCGGAATCCGAAGGTCTTGCCGGTCGACCATTCGAAGTCGACCGAAACGGTGACCTCGTCGCCACCGCGCAGCTCCCGCAGGTACTTGATGGTGTTCTCCAGCACCACCGGTCCGATGCCGTCGGCGATGAGCTTGTCCTGCGGCGCGCCTGCCGCACGGAGCAATTCCCATCGGGCGTGTTCGGCGTATTGCAGATAGACCGCCTGGTTCAGATGGCCCTGCGTGTCGAGCTCGTAGCCGCGGACCACGATCGGTACGGAAAAGGTCATATCCTGCGAACCTCCTTCGCGGTCGGAGTTGTTCCGACCTGCAACGACGGGTTGGTCACAGGTGAATTGTGCACCCGCCTCAGCGACGGTTGGCGTTGCGCTCGGCCCACCAGTTCGGTGCGTCGACGAAGTGGTTGTCGAACTCTTCCTGCGCGGCGGCCAGTTCGGACAGTTGCGATTCGCCCTTGGCGATGCGGTCGAGCAGCCGGAAGTACTCGAAGCGCTGCACGCCGGGCATCAGCGCGATCATGATGCGCGCGGAGCTGTCGGGCGTGGCGCCGAACGCGTGCGGCATGAATTTCGGCACCACGATCGTGCCGCCGGTGCCGACGGTGACGATCCTGTCGCCGGCCAGCAGCTGCAATTCGCCGTCGGCGACGTAGAACAGCTCGTCCGAGCTGGTGTGGTAGTGCGGCGCGGCACCGTCGGCCCCCTGCTGCATGGTGACCTCGAGCGTGCTCAGCGCGCCGTCGGTGTCCGCGGCATCGAGGAGTAGCCGCATGGTGACTGTGTCGGTGCCCAGGGTTTCGGCATCCTGCGTCCGGCGGATCGCGACGTCCATGCGGGGAGTGGTGGTGCTCATGTTGCGCTCCAGGTAGTTCGTTGGTTGATAATTTGCTACCGAACTATATATCAGCGAATAGAATCCTGTCTATGGCCGAGACGCGACTGATTTCGCAAGCACATGGGTGACTCGCCGGGCACCCCCACGACGCCGCGACCGTCGACCGGCGGCGCGGCGGGCGACGATCCCGTCGACGTGATCATCGGTCAGTGGCGGCGCGAACGACCCGATCTCGAACTGGAGGCCATGTCGATCCTCGGCCGCCTCGCCCGCCTGCTCATCATCGGCCAGCGGGTCGTCGAGGAGGTCTTCACGGCGCACGGACTGCAGCGCGGTGAGTTCGATGTGCTTGCGGCCCTGCGCCGTTCGGGCGAACCGTACGAACTCAACCCGTCCGTGCTCGCCGACACGCTGATGCTGTCGCGCGCGGGCATGACCGGCAGGCTCGATCGCCTGGAGTCGGCCGGGCTGGTCCGGCGAATCGCCGACCCGGGCGACCGCCGCGCCGTGCGCGTCGCACTGACCGAGGACGGCCGCAAGCTCATCGACCGAGTCGTCACCGCCCACGCCAACAACGAAACCCGCATGCTCGCAGTGCTTTCCGCGACAGACCGCAGCGAACTCGACCGCATCGCCCGCGTACTGCTGGGCAGCCTGGAGTCGGGGGAATAGCCACCCCGCCTCCGTAGACAACGCCCCCCCAACCCCGCTACGCCGAGATCCGCACTCGCTCTTGGGATCCGCACCGAGTACGGGCCACTAAAGACGGTGCAGATCCCGAGTGTGAGTGCGTCTGTCACCAACAGCGGCCTCATCCGACGCCGTCCCGCTGCGACCCGTCCGGCAACATGTCAGCCGCACTCCGGCGACATGTCAGCCGCACTCCGGCACCTGGAATCGCCTGGAATCGCACGCGAATTCCGGTGCGGCAAATCAGGGAGTGGTGCGGCTGCAGGCCGAACGGCGGCGAGCAGTTGCACAGAGCGTCGATACCCCTCACATGGGTTATAGCTGCTGTGAGGGGTGTGGACGCTCTGTGAGATCGGTGGGTGGAGGGGGTGCGTCAGGGATTCGTCAAAGCGGGCGTGGAATCCTTGCCTGGGATCGGCGGGCACGGTTGTATCGCGGTATGACCGCAACTTTCGGCCTTCGTCGCGCGCTGCGCGGGTTGCCCGGGGGTGGCGTGTGGCTCGGGCAGGACCTTCCGTCCGCCCTGGAGCTGGTCGGCTTCGGGAGTGAGGACGAACCGCCTAGTCCCGGTTCGGTCTGACCCAATTACCGCGGGGCCGAATGGCCTTGTGCGGCTTTCTTTTCGCGCACCTGACCGGTGTGCCGGTGTGCGCGTTCATTATCCGCGACGTGTGATCGTGGATCCATTCTCCGCGTGCGTCTTTCGGGACCGTTGAGGCCGAGGCGCGCGCTCCTCGATGGGAGAGCTATGTCCGAATTCTCGTCCGACGGCCGGATTGTGCTGGTGACCGGCGTCGATGAACGCCTCGGGTATGCGACGGCGAAGCGGTTGGTCATCGACGGTGCCACCGTCGTCCTGCACGCGCAGGACAAGGAACTCGCCGACGACGCACTGGAACGATTGCTCGCCGACGGCGCGCAGGCACAGCGGCTGCGCATGGTGCACGCCGATTTCACCAAGCTGGCCGAGGTGGACGAACTGGCCGGGATGCTGGCCGCGACGGTGCCCGCGCTCGACGCGCTGATCAATGCCGCGGCGATGCCGGGCTTGCCGCGGCGTTCGCACACCGAGGACGGCAACGAGCTGACCATGCAATTCAACTATCTCGCGCCGCGACGACTGACCCTCGCCCTGGCGCCCGCGCTCGCGGCGGCCCACGGCCGGGTCGTCACTGCGACCTCGCGACTGCACGTCGGCGGCAACATCGACTACTCCGACCTGGACCGCAACCGCGGCATCTATACCCCGATGTCGGTGTACGCCCAGTCCAAACTGGCGCTGACGATGTTCACCCGCACGCTCGCCGAGACCGGTCCGGCCGGGCTGACCGCGATCAGCGTGTGCCCGGCCGATTTCGAGCTCGACATGCCGCAGCTGCGCAGTCACGCGGCCGCACCGGTAGACGGCGCCGCTGACCTGCTCGCGTTGCTGAGTGCTTCGTCGACGCCGGTGGTCAACGGCGGCTACTACGACGGCATCGAGCAGGCGAAACCGGCTGCGCTGGTGCGCAATTCGCGTGCTCGCGCGCGGTTGGCGGGGTGGAGTCGCCGGCCCGTGCACGCCGAGTAGTCCCTGACCGAACAACGAAAGTAGGCATGTCAGTGTCCAAGCGCGCGAACAAGAAACGCGCCCGCCGCAAGAACAAGGCCAATCACGGCAAACGGCCGGGCGCATAGGCCCTCGCTATCTCTCCTGGACGTAGCGAGTTCGGTCCGCCGCGACTCCGTTCGGGGTCGCGGCGGGTCCGTTCGGGGTGGTCGGTCCGGTGACCGAATCGAGTAGCTCGTTACGCGCGCATCGGCCGGTCGGCGGGCTTACCGTGGGGTTCTGCACCGAAAACCTCGGTGTGGTGCGCTAGGAGATCAACGATGATCGACATCATCACCCTCCGCGGAACCGGCGAGCCGCGGAACTCGAACGGGACGCCGGCGGGAATGCTGCACGACGTCACGAAACTGCTCGATACCGAACGATTCTCGTTCTTCGAGCCGGATTGGCCCGCCTCGGTCGGGCCGGACCCGGATGTCTGGGGCGCGTCGCTGGACACCTCGGTGCGGCTCGGTACCGCAGCCGGCGTCAAGGCGATCCAGGACTCACCGAATGTCTGTGGGCTGCTGACCTTTTCGCTCGGCGGCATCTGCGCGAGCCACATCCTGGAGGGCGTGCGCTCGGGCAAGTACAAGAACACCGACGGGACGCCGCTGGAGATCGCGTTCGCGGTGAACATCGCCAACCCGTTGCGCAAGGCGGGGGAGTCGGTAGGGAATCTGTGCCCGCCGTCGACCTTCGGCCTGCACGGTCAGCGCGGGGCCTGGCCGGCCGCGGTCGCCGTTCGTGAGTACGCCAATCCCGGCGACATCATCACCGCCGCGCCCGCCGATTCGCCGCTCCGGTTCATCGATGTCGGCATCTCGCCGTTCTCGTTCCTGGAGGGCGCCCGGATCGGCAACCTCGGTCCGCTGATCTTCGCCGAGTTGCTCGAGTGGCTGATGCACGACCCGATCGCGAATCTCGATCGATATGCCGCGGCCGTCCGCGGGATCGTCGGCTACCTCACCCCATGGCCGGACGGGCAGCACGTCTTGTACTCCGGTCACAACATGCCCGGCACCGATCATCTGTGGACGACCGACGCGGCCGAGTACATCAACGACACATTCTGAGTCGGGTTCCGAAGCCACCGAACGGCGAACCGAGCACGCTCCGGGCCGCTCCGTCCTGTCGATCAGGCGGCAACGGAAAGATAGCTAGAAGGTCGCTGTTGCGCATCTTTCGACTTTTCGACGTGGTTGAAAGTTGTATGTCAAGAGCGGCGGCCGTCAGTATCCCGTAAACGCGTTCCGCGGCGGAAAGGTGCGATCTACCTGTCTAGCTGGTCGGATGTCCAGTGAGACCTTTTTGTCCATTGACGGGCGCATGTCGCATCTCAAACCTGGAAGCATGACCAGTTACGAGAGATGCGGAAAATTAGCTACCGCACGTGCGTCGGTCGTCATGCGCTCGCCGTCCGCCGTGCGACCGGTGCACGACCCGCCGCCGAGCGGGTGTTCCGCGGCCTGTCCGCCCGGGTCGCGCGCACCGTTCCCGCGGGGCGCAGATGTCGAACAACGCGTGTATCTGTGCTCTCGCGACGCCAGCGGCGCAATCCGCGTCCGCATCGCCACCACCGCCGGAATCCGCGGTGTGTGGTCACGGACGGTATGCGCGACCGATGCCCCGGACCGGTCCGAGCGACGAATTCGTCCCTATGCGCAGAGCTCGGCGCGAGCACTGCCGACCCGGTCCGATCCGGCCGCGTACTCGCTGCACCACCTCGATCGAAAGGTCCTCGTATGTTTGCAACACACAAACGTCGCCGGGTAACCACGCCCGGCGCGCGGCACCGCAAGGTAGCCGATCGCAAGGGCCGGTACGCGGCGGCCGCGGTCGCCTCGCTGGCCACCGTCCTGTTGTCCACCGGTCAAGCGGCCGCCGAAGCACCCGCGCCGCCGCAACCACCCGCCGACCCGAGCCAGATCGCCGCGGGCGTGAACTCGGCCTTCGCCGTCGCGCTGCCGGAAATCCGCCGGGTCGTGACCGAGTTCGGTGCTTCGGTGCCACCCCCGACCGGAGTGCCCGAACTCGATGACCTCGTGGCGACCTGGAGCCCGGTCGTGCAGAACGTGCTCGGCCAGGCGCTGACCGCGCTCGGTACCGAGCCGGTGGTTCCGCAGGCCGACGGCACGGGCGAGATGATCCACACCTCGACCACGCCGGAGCCCGCGCACTCGTCACTGCCGGGAAGTCTGACCGTCGACGACGCGGCGGCCTCGGGCCCGGCCGGTTCCGCGCCGATGCCCGATCTGGCGTCGGCCGCCGAACAGGTCGTCGGCACCATCGATCTGCCGCAACTCACCGGGTTGGTCGGTGCGGCGGTGCCGACCGGACCGCTCGGGCAGCCGGTCCGGGATCTGCTCGTATTCGCCAACGAGGCGATCGAGCAGGCGGGCATCCGCCGCGATCTGCTCGGCGCTCCGCTGGAGAACGTGGCCGACCAGGCACGCACGTTCTTCGGTTTCCCGAACAGTGGACCCGACCCCGCCGAGGGCTTGCGTGACTTGCTGAATCCGATGCTCGGCCAGGCCACGGGCGGCGGGGACCCGTTGCAGGGCTTGGCCACCGGCCTGCGGCAGCTCATCGCCGATCCGGCCGCGGCGCTCGGTGCCGGCCTGGCGCCGATGCTGACCGATGCCCGCGGCATGCGCAACGACGGCGGTCTGCTCGGCATCCACAACGCGACCCTCGAACTGCCGATGATCGCCGGCGTGGTCGGCGGAGGGCTGCTCCTCGGCACCTTGGCGCTCGGCGCCGCCGCGGCGCTCGCAGTGCTGGCGGCGCCGGAGATCGTCGGCGCGCTGGCGATCGGCGCAGTCCTGCTCGCGCCGATCGCGATTCCCGCGGTCCTCGGGATCGGCGCCGTGCTCGCCGGCTTGGAAGTGCTGGCATTGCCGTTCGAGATCGCCATCGGGGTACCGGTGCTCGGCGCGCTCGCGCTGGGTGCGGCCGTACTGGTCGGTGGCGCGCTGTTGGCCGCGCCGGAAGTGCTCGGTGTGCTCGGGCTTGGTGCCGCTGTGCTTTTCGGTGGTGCGTTGCTCGCGGCGCCGGAGGTGCTCGGTGTGCTCGGGCTTGGTGCCGCTGTGCTTTTCGGTGGCGCGTTGCTCGTGGCGCCGGAGGTGCTCGGGGTACTTGCGCTGGGTGCGGCGGTGCTGTTCGGTGGCGCACTGTTCGCGCTGCCGGAGGTGCTCGGCTTCGGCGTCTTCGCGCTCGGCGCGCTGGCCGGACTGGTGGCAGGCGGCGGTGCCGCACTACTCGTCGTCGGCGGCATGATCGCCGGTGCGATCGGCACGGTGCTGATCGGGACGCTGATGGCGGGTGCGGCCGCGGCCGCGACGGCCGCCGCCGGCATGGTGCTGGTGACGGTGATCGGCGTTCCGCTGCTCGAATTCGGCGTGCCTGCCGCGTTCGTGGTGCTGCTGACGCTCGGGATGTTGTCGATGCTGTTCCTGACGATTCCGTTGCTGGAGGAGATGGAAGGCGCCGCGCTCTTCGAGGAGCTGATCGGGTCGTTGCTGGGCGGACTCGCACCCGAGGTCCCGCGCAGCGTGCCGTCGCCGTTCGGTGCCCCCGCGCCGTCGCCCTTCGGCGAGGCGGGTCCGGTGCCGTCGCCGTTCGGTGAGGCCCCGCGTACCGCGCCTTCGCCGTTCGGTCAGAACGCGCCGAGCCCGTCGCCGTTCGGTGAGGGTGCCCCGCGCACCGCGCCGTCGCCGTTCGGTGCGCCGTCGCCTTCGCCGTACAGCGAGACAGGTCCGGTTCCGTCTCCGTCGCAGACGCCGTTCGGCGAATCTTCGCCGCGCACAGCGCCTTCGCCGTTCGCTGAGACTGGTCCGCGCACGGCTCCTTCGCCCAACAGTGAGGCTGGCCCGCGTACCGCACCTGCGCCTAATGGTGAGGTTGGCCCGCGCACGGCACCTTCGCCCAATGGCGAGACCGGCCCGCGCACGGCTCCTTCGCCTAATGGTGAGACGGGCCCGCGTACGGCACCCGCGCCCAATGGCGAGACCGGCCCGCGCACCGCTCCTGCGCCCAATGGTGAGACCGGTCCGCGTACGCAGCCCGGTCCGTACAGTGAGCCCGCTCCGCAGGTTCAGCCGAGGCCGTACGTTGAGCCTCGGGTGGAGCCCCGGCCGTATTCGGCGCCCGCGCCGCAGCCGTATCTGGTTGAGCCTGCGCCGCAGCCGTATGCCCAGCCCGCGCCGCAGCCGTATCTCGTTGAGCCTGCGCCGCAGCCGTATGCGCAGCCCGCGCCGCAGCCGTATCTGGTTGAGCCTGCGCCGCAGCCGTATGCGCAGCCCGCGCCGCAGCCGTATCTCGTTGAGCCTGCGCCGCAGCCTTATGCCCAGCCCGCGCCGCAGCCTTATGCCCAACCTGCGCCGCAGCCCTATTTGGTTGAGCCTGCGCCGCAGCCGTACGCGCAGCCCGCGCCGCAGCCGTATCTCGAGCCGGCACCCCAGCCGTATCTCGTTGAGCCCGCGCCGCAGCAGTATGCCGAACCTGCTCCTCGGCAGTACCTCGAGCCTGTCCCGCAGGGCGGACCGCGGGCCTATGGCACGGCGTACACGAGTTCCACTGTGCCGCAGATCGATAACGGCGTGATGGAGGAACTGGGCGCGGATCACCGCGAACTGGTGACTGTCTGAGCTGTCAGCAGACCGGAGCCATTCGCTCGCAATGGATTACGACGAAACATAGGAGTCCGCGATGAAGCCCATCCTGGATGCCGGAGCCGAGCAGCTGCTCGATATCAGTTCCGCGCCAATCGGTTTCGGCTACTACGCGCAGAACGCCGATGACACCGAAGCCGATTCCCGGGACGTGTCCCGAGTCGGCTGGTGGTCGCGGCACCGGCGGGTCGCGATCGGCGTCGGGATGACGCTGGCGATGGCACTGGGCCTCATCCCGGCGGTGCAGTACGCCGTTCTCCTGGTGCAGTCGTAGCCGAGCGTGGTGACGCGCACCGTGCCGCACGGTGCGCGTCACCCGACACGATGCGGGTCGGCCTTTAACATACCGACTGGTATGCTCAGCTCGCCGCTGGAACCGCATTTCCTGCCCAGCGTCGGTGCCGAATACCGATCACCCGATGGATGATCGCAGGAACGCATTTCGTCAGCTCAGCGCCACAATTCCTGGACACCCGACACGTTGGTGGTGAACATGCGATTGTTCTGCTCGCTGGTATGTCCCGAGTCCTCGCCGTCGCGAACGTGGTAGCGCCGAAAAACGTCGCCACCCCGAGTCGGGCCGAAGGCCGCCGCCTGTTCGCCGACCGGCTCAGCGACCTCTTCGCCGCGGCAGGCGGGCCGCCGTTGAAGTCCGTGGTCCGAGCCGCCAATGCCCGTCTCGCGCCGGGCACCAGTAAGATCACCTTCCAGCGGATCAGCGACTGGCGGCGTGGCCAGCGCACGCCGGCGGCGTTCGACTCGGTCCGGCCGGTGCTGGAGGTGCTGATCGCGGACGCGCGCCGGCGGACCCCGGAAAACCCGCGGATCGACCCCACCCTGCTCGATCTGGAGCGCTGGCACCAGGACTGGGAGGCGGCCAAGGTCGAGCTGCCGGTCATCGATGCCGATCGCGCACCGTACCGCGGTCTCCAGCCGTACCGGGTCGAGGACAGCGATCTGTACTTCGGCCGCAGTGACGCGAAACATCGTCTGCTCGAACTGATTTCGGTGGTCGAGTCGAGCGAGCGGCCGGCCGCGGCACTGCTGCTCGGTCCGTCCGGCATCGGCAAGTCGTCGCTGCTCGCCGCCGGGTTGCAGGCCGCGCCGGGACCGCGCACGCCGATCGGCATGACCCCCGGCCACGACCCGGTGGCCGCGTTGGACGCCGCGCTCGCGGACCAGCCGTCGGGCCACCGGCTGCTGCTGATCGATCAGGGCGAGGAGCTGTTCACGCTGTGCACGGATGACGCACTGCGGCAACAGTTCCTGCGTCAGCTGACCGCCCTCGCCGATCCTGCCGCCGAGCCGCCGACCACCGTCGTCGCCGCGTTCGACATCGCCTATCTGCACGAACTGCTGCACGCGTTCCTGCGGTACTCGTGGACGGAGGAACCGCTGCGGCAGCACTCGATGCTGCTCGACCCGATGACCCTGCCGGAGCTGCGCGAGGTGATCGTCCGGCCCGCCGAGGCCACCGGCCTGCGGGTGGAGGACAGCCTGGTCGAGGTGGTGCTGCAGGATCTGGGCGCCATTCAGGCGAACAGCGAGGTCCGGCTCCCGCTGTTGTCGCTGGCGCTGGCCATGACCTGGGCGAATCGGCACGGCCGCGCGCTGACCGTCGAGGGCTATCGCGCAGCGGGTGGCCTGAGTGGTGCCTGCGCGATCGGCTGCGAGTCGGTGTGGTCCCAGCTCACCGATCGTGAGCGGGTGACCGCGCGGCAGGTACTCGTCGCGTTGACGATCACCGAGCCGACCACCGTGGTGCGCAACCGGATGTCCGTCGAACTGCTGATCGAGGAGTCGGCGGATCCCGCGGTCGCCCGCGCCGCGATCGCGAAGCTCACCTATGGGCGAATCTTGGTGCAGCACAACGACGATATCGAACTGGTCCATGAGCTGCTGCTCACCGGCTGGCCCCGCCTGGCCGAATGGTTGTCCGAGGAACGGGAATTCGCCGCCGATCGGCAGCGCATCGAGGCCGACGCCCGCGAGTGGGCTCGGATGGAACGGCCGATATCGCTGCTGTACACCAAGACTCGGCTGGAGAACGCAACCGGTTGGATGCGGCGCACGGAGTCGTCGAACCGGCTTGCCCGGGAATTCGTCTCCGCGTCGCAGGATCGGCACCGGACGCGCACCATCCGATGGCGGGTCTTCCTGTCCGCGGTCGCCGTGCTCACCGTTGCGGCACTGGTGCTTTCGGTCGTGGTGGTGGGCCAGCGCGCGACCGTCGCCCAGGAACACAAGGACACGGTGCTCAGCCAACTCGTCGATCAATCCGAACGGGTAGAGAACGCGGACCCGGTGCTGTCCACGCAACTCGCGCTGGCGGCCTACCGGTTGAACCCGGCCGATCCCGCCGCCAGGGCCCGCGTGCTGGCCGCCCAGGTGCAGCCGATACAACTCGTCACCGCGGCGGCCCACGATGGCCCGATTCGCCGACTGGCGTTCAGCCCGAGCCATCGGCTGGTGGCCAGCGCGGGCGACGATGGTCTGGTAAAGCTGTGGGACGTCTCGAATCCCAGCGCGCTGACGCAGGTCGGACCACCCCTGGGTGGGCATCGCGGTGCCGTCGAATCGGTCGAGTTCAACCAGGACGGCACCACGCTGGCCAGCCTCGATTCCGGTGGCACGCTGCGACTGTGGGACATCCGCGATCCGGGTCGCTCGACCCTGGCGGGCACCTTCGACAACGGCACCGCGCTCACCACCGTCGCGTTTCTCCCCGATGCCAGGACACTGGCGGTCGGCGGCGTCGACGGCACCCTCACCTTCCTCGATATCGCCGCGCCGCAAGCCATTCGGCGACTCGGCGCAGTCCTCGGCGCGCACCCCACCGCCATCAAGACGATGGCCCTCGCCCCGGATGCGCCGGTGCTCGCCACCGCGGGCGACGATCACACCGTGCGCCTGTGGTCCGTCGACGACAGCCAGCAGCCGCGCCCGGTCGGTGTTCCGCTCGACAGCGGCGGCGCCGTCCAGGCTCTCGCCTTCGGCGCGCTCGGCCGCCTCACCGCGGGCACCGCCGACGGCCAACTGCTGTTCTGGGACGCCCGCGATCGAGATCGGCCGCAGCTGGTCGACCGGAAACAGACACGCCCCGTACCGATTTCGGGCCTGCAATATTGGCTCAACGGCCGCGCGCTTGTGGTCACCGACGCGGGTGGCACCGCCCGCGAATGGAACACCAGCCGCCTCGACCGCGTGACACCGGTGGTTCTCGAACTGGTCAACGCCGATTCGATGCAGTCGCTGGTGATCGTCACCAACACCACGGCGATCAGCGCGGGCGCCGACGGAAAGCTCCGCACCTGGAGTCAGGCGGGCGCACGACTGCCCATCGTGTTCGCCAGCTCGCTGACCTCGCTCGGCTTCGACCAGCTGGGAAAAACCCTGGTCGGCGGATTCCGCGACGGACAGGTCACCGTGTGGAACATCTCCGTCCCACTCATCAGCGCGATGGTCAGCGAGGTGCGGGCCGGCCCGCCCGACCGGCACGGTACCGAGGTGGCTCTGCGCCCCGACGGCACCCTGCTGGCCACTACCGGCGCCGAGGAAGTCCGGCTGTGGGATCTCACCGACCGGGCCAGGCCGGTGCCGCTCGGCGCGGCACCCGGCACCGGGCCGCTTGCCTTCGCCCCCAAGGGCGATCGGCTGGTCACCGGAGTAGGTCATCGGTCGTTGCAACTGTGGGACGTGGCCGACCCGGCTACCCCGCGCCCGCTGGGCGGTCCACTGCCGACCGGAAACGACCGAGAACTCGAACTGGCCGCCTTCGCTCCCGGCCGTCCAGTGGTCGCGGCCGCCGATGACGACGCGCGAATCTACCTGTGGGACATCACCGATCCGGCCAAATCGGCGCCGGTGTCCCTCGACCTGCACGGCGCGAAAGCCCGCGCCCTGCTCTTCGCCCGGGATGGCACCACGCTGTTCAGCGGCGACGACAGCGGCATGCTCCGTTCATGGGACGTCACCGATCCGGCGAAGGTCCGCGAACTGGACGCGGTGCGCGCGCACACGGCCGCCATCCGAACGCTCGCGCTGGACGAGTCCGGCCATCACCTCGCTTCCGGCGGTGCGGACGAAACGGCTCGGTTGTGGGACGTCGCCGACCCGTCCCACCTCGGCGCGCACGGCGACCCGATCGAGGCCAAAATCGGCTGGACCTGGTTTCTGCGTTTCGACCCCACCGACGAGTCACGCCTGCTCGGCGTCGGCGACCAACTCTCCACCCTCTGGTACACCGACCCGGCCGCGGTCGCCGCGAAGCTGTGCTCCTCCTCGTCCGCCATGCTCGACGAACAAGAGTGGCGCAGCCTGCTCCCGTCGGTGCCGTACACCCGCCCCTGCTGAATCCCCGCACGCCTCTTGATCTCCCGCACCGAAAATCGCATGCGATTCTCGGTGCGGGAGATCAGAAGTGGTGCGGCTGCGTGATCCGGGTAGGCGCGAGGAGAGGTGTCCGCCGACGAGCTCAGTCGCGGCGGCGCACCGAGGCCTCCACGAGATCCAGTACCGCGGTGAGGTTTTCATTCGTATGCCCCGACGCGATGCGCGCGATGAGCCCGTCGAGCACCAGGTCGAGATACCCGAGCAACACATCGGTAGGCACGTCGTCACGCAACGCCCCCGCCGCCTTGCGCCGCTCCAACCGGGCCAACGTCGCGGCAGTCAACTCCGCCGACCGCTGAGTCCACCCCGCACGGAACTCAGGATCGGTGCGCAACCGCCGCGCGATCTCCAACCGCGTGCCCAGCCAATTGAACTGCTCGGGATGCGCGAGCATGTCCCGCATCACCCCGACGATGCCCTGGTTGGCCGCGACATCGGCCATCCGCTCGGCATCCTCCTGCGCGAGCGCGAGGAACAGCGCGTCCTTGTCCCGGAAGTGGTGGAAGATCGCACCGCGCGACAGCCCGATCTCCTCCTCTAGGCGGCGCACCGTGGCGCCCTCGTACCCGTATTCGGCAAAGCAGCGCCGCGCCCCGTCGAGAATCTGGCTGCGCCGGGCGGCGAGGTGATCTTCACTGACTTTGGGCATAGCGGGCGTGCTCCTCCAAGAGGTGTGAGCAGTCCGCGCACCGCGAAACCGCGGTGCGCGGACCCTCGACCAACGGCGTGTGTGTGATCAGCCGCGAATCATGTTGCGCAGCACGTACTGCAGGATGCCGCCGTTGCGGTAGTAATCGGCCTCACCGGGGGTGTCGATCCGGACCACGGCGTCGAAGGTGACCTTGTCACCGTTCTCCTTGGTGGCGGTGACCTTCAGGGTCTTCGGCGTCGTGCCCTCGTTCAGCTTGGTGATGCCCTCGATGTCGAAGGTCTCGGTGCCGTCCAGCTTCAGCGACGCGGCCGACTCGCCGGCCGGGAACTGCAGCGGAATGACGCCCATACCAATGAGATTCGAGCGGTGGATGCGCTCGAACGACTCGGTGATGACGGCCTTCACGCCCAGCAGCGAGGTGCCCTTGGCGGCCCAGTCACGCGAGGAACCCGAGCCGTACTCCTTGCCGCCCAGCACGACCAGCGGGATGCCCGCGGCCTGGTAGTTCTGCGAGGCGTCGTAGATGAAGGCCTGCGGGCCGCCGTCCTGGGTGAAGTCGCGGGTGTAACCGCCCGAGACGTCGTCGAGCAGCTGGTTGCGCAGCCGGATGTTGGCGAAGGTGCCGCGGATCATCACCTCGTGGTTACCGCGTCGCGAACCGTAGGAGTTGTAGTCCTTGCGCTCGACGCCGTGCCCCTCGAGGTACTGCGCGGCCGGCGTACCGGCCTTGATGTTGCCCGCGGGGGAGATGTGGTCGGTGGTGACCGAATCGCCGAGCAGGGCGAGCACACGCGCGCCGGAGATGTCGGTGACCGGTTCCGGATCCTGCGGCATGCCGTCGAAGTACGGAGGCTTGCGCACATAGGTGGAGTCGGCGTCCCAGTCGAAGATCTTGCCTTCGGGGGTCGCCAGCCCGCGCCAGCGCTCGTCACCCTTGAACACGTCGGCGTAGGACTTGATGAACATGTCCTGGCTGATCGCGGAGCCGATGGTCGCCTCGATCTCCTTCGAGGACGGCCAGATGTCCTTCAGGAAGACGTCGTTGCCGTCGGCGTCCTGGCCGAGCGCGTCGGTCTCGAAGTCGAAGTCCATCGTTCCGGCGAGCGCGTAGGCGATGACCAGCGGCGGCGAGGCCAGGTAGTTCATCTTCACGTCGGGGGAGATGCGGCCTTCGAAGTTGCGGTTGCCGGAGAGCACCGCGGTGACCGAGAGGTCGTTGTCGTTGATCGCCTTGG
Source organism: Nocardia sp. NPDC060255 (assembly GCF_042727395.1). Taxonomy (NCBI): domain Bacteria; kingdom Bacillati; phylum Actinomycetota; class Actinomycetes; order Mycobacteriales; family Nocardiaceae; genus Nocardia; species Nocardia sp. NPDC060255. The sequence goes on from NZ_JBHXAU010000047.1 coordinate 26,492, forward strand.
ACACCGCGTCCGGCAGCGGGCCGGTGTTGCCGATGCAGGTGGCGCAGCCGTAGCCGACCAGGAAGAAGCCGAGCTTCTCCAGGTAGGGCCACAGGCCCGACTTGTTGTAGTAGTCGTTGACGACCTGCGAACCCGGCGCCATCGAGGTCTTGACCCACGGCTTGGAGGTCAGGCCCTTCTCCACGGCGTTGCGCGCGAGCAGCGCGGCGCCGAGCATGACCGACGGGTTGGAGGTGTTGGTGCACGAGGTGATCGACGCGACCACCACGGCGCCGTGGTCGAGCACGAAGTCGCCGTACTCCTCCGAGGAGACCTTGACCGGCTTGCTCGGGCGGCCGACGGCACCGTTCGCGGCGGACGGGATCAGCACCGCGTCGTCATCGGCGAAGGACAGCACGGCCGGATCGCTGGCCGGGAAGGACTCCTCGATGGCCTCGTCCAGGTGCGTGTGCGGGGTGACGGCGGCCGGGCCGCTCTCCGCGTCGTTGGTGTAGTTGTGGATGTCCTTGCGGAACGCGGTCTTGGACTCCGACAACAGGATTCGGTCCTGCGGGCGCTTCGGGCCCGCGATGGACGGCACCACGTCGCCGAGGTCGAGCTCCATGTACTCCGAGTACACCGGCTCGTGCTCGGCGTCGTGCCACATGCCCTGTTCCTTGGCGTACGCCTCGACCAGCGCGAGCTGGTCGTCGTCGCGGCCGGTCAGGCGCAGGTAGTCGATGGTGACGTCGTCGATCGGGAAGATCGCTGCGGTGGAACCGAATTCGGGGCTCATGTTGCCCAGGGTCGCGCGGTTCGCGAGCGGCACCTCGGCGACGCCCTTGCCGTAGAACTCGACGAACTTGCCGACCACGCCGTGCTTGCGCAGCATGTCGGTGACGGTGAGCACCACGTCGGTGGCGGTGACGCCCGGCTTGATCTCACCGGTCAGCTTGAAGCCGACGACGCGCGGGATCAGCATCGAGACGGGCTGGCCCAGCATGGCCGCCTCGGCCTCGATACCGCCGACGCCCCAACCCAATACACCGAGGCCGTTGACCATCGTGGTGTGCGAGTCGGTGCCGACGCAGGTGTCCGGGTAGGCCTGGCCGTTGCGGACCATGACGGTGCGGGCCAGGTGCTCGATGTTGACCTGGTGCACGATGCCGGTGCCCGGGGGGACGACCTTGAAGTCGTCGAACGCGCCCTGGCCCCAGCGCAGGAACTGGTAGCGCTCACGGTTGCGGGAATACTCGATGTCGACGTTGCGCTCCAGCGCGTCGGCGCGGCCGAACACGTCGATGATCACCGAGTGGTCGATGACCATCTCGGCGGGTGCCAGCGGGTTGACCTTGTCCGGGTCGCCGCCGAGGGTCTTGACGGCCTCACGCATGGTGGCGAGGTCGACGATGCAGGGCACGCCGGTGAAGTCCTGCATGATCACGCGGGCCGGGGTGAACTGGATCTCGATGCTCGGCTCGGCCGAGGGATCCCAATCCGCAATGGCGCGAATGTGATCGGCGGTGATGTTCGCGCCGTCCTCGGTGCGGAGCAGGTTCTCCGCGAGGACCTTGAGTGCGTAGGGGAGTTTCTTGGTGCCGGGCACGGCGGAGAGGCGGAAGATCTCGTAGGAGTTGCTTCCGACCTCGAGGGTGCCCTTGGCGCCGAAAGTATCGATACTTGTCGTCACGTCAGCTCCACTCGTCTGTGAGGGTTGGCCGTCGGCGGGGCTGTGCCGGCGACCGAGTCTTTGCAGGTTGCTCCGGCTCTAGTTGCGCCGGTTCCTCGCGCTACGAGCCTAACAGTACGCTTGTCCTGTGAGCGCATCGACCCCCGTTCGGCTAATCGGCGCCAGGGCTGGTGTGTGGCCGCACAGGGGCGCGTCGCGTGCCGTCTGCGCGTGCCTCGACTCTCCGTCGCGTACTGTGCTTTCGGAGCCAGCCGGGTGGCAATGAGCTCACCCCGCAGTGTTGGATGCACGTCGCTTCGGATGCCGATGCGGCTCGACAGACCGGATGGAAGATGACCGTCTCGCACACCTCGGTTTTCACGCCCATGGCCGCCGAACTGCCGCCGAACGTCACCGAGGACACCGTCACCACCATCAACGCCGACCTGGCCGACAATCACGTCGCCACGCTGGACGGCAAGGATCAGACGGAGTTGGCGGCGGTCGCCGCGGACGCGAGAGCGCACGGCATCCCGCTCAACATCGTGGTCGTGCCAGGCGCACCGGGCCACGAAAGCCTGCGTGACCTGGCCACCACGATCGGCAAGGACGCGCAGGGCACCGTCCTGGTGCTGAGCGACGACTGGGCGGGCACCTACAGCGACACCATCTCCCGGGTCCGGCTCGAGTGGGCCGAGGACAAGGCGAAGTTCAACGGCGGGCACTCCGCCGAGGCGGCACAGCATTTCGTGGACAAGCTGGAGCAGCCGGAGGCTGTCTCGTGGACCGCGATCGCCAGTGTGTTGCTCGCGGGCACCGCTGCCGTCGTGGTCGGGCTCTACTTCGTGAAGTCGCGTCGGCGTGCCGAACCCGCCACGCCGGTCGCCGTTTCCGGCACCGAGGACGATCGGGCCTCTACCGCATAGCTGGTTTCTAGACAGCTACTTTCCCTGACGACCGGTATGTAATACCGCTCGGAAACCTTTGCCGCATACGGCTAATCTCAGGCAACGGCAAAATTACGCGCCTGTCATTCTGTTGCTGGAGTTCCTTTGGTGACTGAAGTGTCGTACGGTCGTGTAGTTACCGATGGGGAAGAAGTGTTGTCAGGGGTTATCTGCCCACCATTGAGCGTCGAGGTGCGGTTGGTGCTCATGGGGCGTTGCTGGAGTCGGGTCCTTGGGAGGTGCGATGCGCAACAACGGCGAGGCCGCCTATCGGCGTCCGCTGGGGATCGCTCTGGGGTTGCTGGTGACGGTCGTCGTCGTGCTGGCCGGACCCGCCGCCGCCGTGCCGCCCGCCCCGCCGAACCCGAGTGACGGCCAGATCGCCGACGCCGGAGCGCAAGTCGACGCCAGTGTGACCGAGGTGGGCGGGCTGATCAATCAGGTCGCGGCGGTCGACCAGCAGTTGCAGCAGCTCGACAGCGAGGTCGCCCGCAAGCGCGAAGAAGTGAACAAGGCCCTGGTCGACCTGCAGAACGCGCGCGACGCCGCCGACGCGGCCGCCGCCGTGGTGGCCGACACCCAGCGCGAATTGGCCGACGCCGGAACCAAAGTCGGCGCCGCGCGACGCAACTTCGACCAGTTCGCCGCCCAGGCCTACACCCGGCCCGCCGCCGAGTCGATGGTCGTCTACCTGGCCGCGGCCACCCCGGCCGCCGCCCTCGACCAGGCCCAGCTCCTATCGCTGGTCTCGAAGAACCAGCAGCAGGTCCTGGACAGCCTACGTCGCGCCCAGATCGACCAGGGCAACAAGAATTCCAGTGCGCGCCAAGCGAAGTCGGACGCCGACGCGGCCGCCGCGGCCGCCGAACAGGCGAAGGTCGACGCCGAGCATGCGGTCACCGCCGCCAAGGCCGCGCTGGACCAGCAGACGGTGCAGCGCGACAACCTGCAACGCCAACGCCAGGATGCGCAGGGCCGCTTGGACTTCGCGCGACAGAACGTGGCCGGACTGCAAGGCCAGCGCGACGTCTATCTGAACTGGGAACAGCAGCGCAAGGCCGAAGAGGCCGCCGTGCGTGCCGCCGCCGCGGCCGCCGCGGCCCGCGCCAACGCCGATCAGAACGCGCAGAGCCGGGCCGGACAACTCGGCCAAGGCAAGCGCCCGCACACGCAATTGGAGAACTCGCCACCGCGCCGCAGCACGCCGCGTCCGAGCCTGCCGTCCATCGGCGGCTCCGCGGCGGTCGAGACGGTGGTCGATCGCGCCATGTCCCAATTGGGTGTCATCTACGCCTGGGGTGGCGGCGACGAGGACGGTCCGACGTATGGCATCCGGGACGGCGGCGTCGCCGACAGCTACGGCGATTTCAACAAGATCGGCTTCGACTGCTCCGGCCTGATGATCTATGCCTTTGCCGGGATCGGGGTTTCGCTGCCGCACTACAGCGGATACCAGTACAACGCCGGTACTCGCGTGCCGGTGGACCAGCGCGCCCGCGGCGACATGCTGTTCTGGGGTTCGAACGCCAGCGAGCACGTCGCGTTGTACCTGGGCAACGGGCAGATGATCGAGGCGCCGGAGTCGGGTGAAGTGGTCCGGGTGACGTCGGTGCGCGAGGGTGGCATCATGCCGTACGCGGTGCGGATCGTCAGCTGACGGTTCTTCGTCGTGTCAGAGTTCGCGACATACGGCGATTGCGAGTACTGATAGCAAGAGCCGCGGATTGCCCGAACCGGACACTGAAAGCTTTGAATTCCCTTCATGTCGGGTCCGGTTGCGGCACATACGGCCATTACCTGGAATAGTTGTGGCAGCACGCACAGGACCAAGGCGAAAGCGGGGATGTTGGTGACTTCGACAGACGGTGTGAGCGGGGCGAATTTGGCGAAAGATGCGCCAGCGTCCACGCCCAGCACCCTGGAGCGTGACGTCCAGACCCTGGAGAAGGCGATCTACGAGGTCAAGCGGGTAATCGTCGGCCAGGATCGACTGGTCGAACGGCTGCTCGTCGGCGTGCTCGCGCGTGGTCACGTCCTGCTCGAAGGCGTGCCCGGCATCGCGAAGACGCTGGCCGTGGAGACCTTCGCCAAGGTGATCGGCGGCTCGTTCTCCCGGGTGCAGTTCACCCCGGACCTGGTGCCCACCGACCTCATCGGTACCCGTATCTACCGGCAGGGCCGCGAGGAATTCGACACCGAGCTCGGCCCGGTCGTCGCGAACTTCGTGCTCGCCGACGAGATCAACCGCGCGCCCGCGAAGGTGCAGTCGGCGTTGCTCGAGGTGATGGCCGAGCGGCACGTGTCGATCGGCGGCAAGACCTACCCGATGCCGAACCCGTTCCTGGTGATGGCGACGCAGAACCCGATCGAGAGCGAGGGCGTGTACCCGCTGCCCGAGGCGCAGCGCGACCGCTTCCTGTTCAAGGTCGTCGTCGACTACCCGTCGGTCGAGGAGGAGCGCGAGATCATCTACCGGATGGGTGTCACCCCGCCAGAAGCGACACGCATCCTGACTCCCGAGGACGTGGTCCGGCTGCAGCAGGTCGCGGCCTCGGTCTTCGTGCACCACGCGCTGGTCGACTACGTGGTCCGGGTGATCGCGGCGACCCGCAAGCCCGCCGACTTCGGCATGCAGGACGTCGCCAGCTGGATCGCCTACGGTGCCTCGCCGCGCGCCAGCCTCGGCATCATCGCCGCGGCCCGCGCCGTCGCGCTCATCCGCGGCCGCGACTACGTGGTGCCGCAGGACGTGGTCGAGGTGATCCCGGACGTGCTGCGGCACCGCCTGGTGCTGTCCTACGACGCGCTGGCCGACGAGATCAGCCCGGAGGAAGTGATCAAGCGGGTGCTGCAGACCATCGGCATGCCGCAGGTCGCGCCGCAGGCCGTCGCGCCGGGTGCGCCGCCCGTCAATTCCGGTGCGCCGCAGCAGATTTCGCAGCAGAACGGACCGCAGGGTGCGGTGCCGCAGCCCGCGCAGCAGCCGCAGCAGGGCGTCCCGCAGCCGGTGCCGCAGCAGCCGAACGGGCAGCAGTCCCAGCCCGCCGGCAACGTTCAGAACAAGTGACCGCAGCGCGCGAACCGCTTCCGCCCGTGTCTACCCACCCCCGGTCGGCTCCGCCTCCCTACCATCCCCCAGCGGGCAAGTCGTCACACGCACCGCCCTCGTTCCACGCGGGCGAGCTGACCGACCCGCGGCTGGCCGCGGCGCTGAAAACACTCGAGCTCACCGTGCGCCGCAGGCTCGACGGCGTGCTGCACGGCGACCACCTCGGCCTGATCCCGGGGCCGGGTTCCGAGCCAGGTGAGGCGCGCACCTATCAGCCGGGCGACGATGTGCGGCAGATGGATTGGTCGGTCACCGCCCGCACCACCCATCCGCACGTGCGGCAGACCGTCGCCGATCGCGAGCTGGAAGCCTGGATGGTCGTCGACCTGTCGGCGAGCCTCGACTTCGGCACCGCGCTGTGCCAGAAGCGGGATCTGGCGATCGCCGCCGCGGCCGCCATCACCCATCTCACCAGCGGTGGCGGTAACCGGATCGGCGCGGTCGTCGCGACCGGCGAGGAACTGGTCCGGGTGCCCGCGCGCAGCGGTCGGGTGCACGCCCAGTCGCTGCTGCGTAGCATCGCGACCACCCCGCACGCCCGCGACGGCGTGCGCGGCGATCTGCGCGGCGGCATCGAATCGCTGCGCCGCCCGCAACGCAAGCGCGGCCTCGCGGTGATCATCAGCGACTTCCTCGGCGACATCGACTGGCAGCGTTCGCTGCGCGCCATCTCCGCGCGGCACGACCTGCTCGCGGTAGAGGTGCTCGACCCGCGCGACCTGTCGCTGCCCGACGTCGGCGACGTCGTGCTGCACGACCCGGAGACCGGGCGCACCCGCGAATTCAGCGTCACGCCAACGCTGCGCGCCGATTTCGCGGCCGCCGCGCAGCGGCACCGGGATCAGGTCGAAGAGGCGTTGCGCAGTTGTGGCGCGCCGGTGCTCACCCTGCAGACCGATCGGGACTGGATCTCCGACGTGGTCCGGTTCGTGTCCACCCGGCGCCACAGCTTGGGCGCCCCTAGCGGGCGGGTGCCTCGCCAGTGAGTATTTCGCATTTCACCGCGCAGATCTGGCTCGGCTTCCTGGCCGTCGTCGCGCTGATCGCGCTCGGCTACATCCTGGTCCAGCGCAGCAGGCACAAGCACATGCTGCAGTTCAGCAACATGGAGCTGCTGGAGAAGGTGGCGCCGTCGCGGCCGAGCCAGTTCCGGCACGTGCCCGTCGCGCTGATGCTGGTCGGCCTGGTCTTCCTCACCGTCGCGGCCGCCGGGCCGACCGCGGTCAAGAAGGTGCCGCGCAACCGCGCGACCGTCATTCTGGTGATGGACGTTTCGCTGTCCATGGAGGCCACCGACGTGCCGCCGACCCGGCTGCAGGTGGCGCAGAAGGCGGGCAAGGAGTTCGTCGACGGGCTCACCCCCGGCATCAACCTCGGCTTCGTGACCTTCGCGGGCACCGCCTCGGTGATGGTCTCGCCGACCACGAACCGGGAAGCCGTCAAGGCCGCTATCGACAACATCAAGCTGGCCGAGCGCACTGCGACCGGTGAGGGCATCTTCACCGCGCTCAATTCCATCGACACGCTCGCCTCCGTGCTCGGCGGTGCGGAGACGCCGCCGCCCGCGCGCATCGTGCTGATGTCCGACGGTAAGCAGACCGTGCCGGACGACAAGGACGTCGACAATCCGCGGCACGGATTCACCGCGGCACGGCTCGCGAAGAACAAGGGCGTGCCGGTCTCGACGATCTCGTTCGGTACCGAATGGGGGTCGGTGGAGATCCCTGACCAGGACGGACAGGGTTCGCAGCGGGTCAAGGTGCCCGTCGACAACGACTCGTTGCGCGAGATCGCCAAGCTGTCCGGCGGTGATTTCTATACGGCGTCGAGCCTGGCGGAACTGACCGCCGTCTACGACACTCTTGAGCAGCAGATCGGGTACGAGATGACCAGGGGTGATGCGAGCAGGCCCTGGCTGTTGCTCGGCATGCTGCTGGTCGCCGCCGGCGTCGTCACCGGATTGCTTTATCGTCAACGCCTGCCGTAAACGCCATGCGACTGTGGCAGCCACCAACGGGTGGAGCCAAGGCGCGGCGTCCGAACCTCACCAGATAGGTTGTCCGTCATGTCGAACAACACATCCCGGTCTGTCCTCGTCACCGGCGGTAATCGCGGCATCGGCCTCGCGGTCGCGCAGCGGCTGCTCGCCGACGGTCACAAGGTGGCCGTCACGCATCGTGGGTCGGGTGCGCCGGACGGCATGCTCGGCGTGAAATGCGATGTGACCGATAGCGCTTCGGTCGATGCCGCGTTCACCGAGGTCGAAGAGAAGCAGGGGCCGGTCGAGGTGCTTGTCGCGAATGCGGGCATCACCGATGACACGCTGCTGATGCGGATGACCGAGGAGCAGTTCACCAAGGTCATCGATGCGAATCTGACCGGTGCTTTTCGCTGTGCCAAGCGGGCCAATCGGGCGATGCTGCGGGCGCGCTGGGGCCGGATGATCTTCCTCGGCTCGGTGGTCGGCCTCGGCGGTGGCCCCGGCCAGATCAACTACGCCTCGTCCAAGGCCGGTGTCATCGGTCTGGCGCGCTCGATCACCCGTGAGCTCGGCTCGCGCTCGATCACCGCGAACGTCGTCGCGCCCGGCTTCATCGAAACCGATATGACCGCGGACCTGCCGCAGGATCTGCGCGACACCGCCAAGAAGTTCATTCCGCTGCAGCGCCTCGGCACGCCGGAAGATGTTGCGGCCGTGGTCAGCTTCCTGGCTTCTGAGGATTCCCGCTACGTGTCCGGCGCGATCATCCCGGTCGACGGCGGCATGGGCATGGGCCACTGACCCGACGGACCCCTGTGGCCCCGAAACCTCGACGGCCGCAAGCAATTCCACACTCGACTCCAGGAGAACCGAAAACTTATGGGCGGACTGCTCGAAGGTAAGACCATTCTGGTCACCGGCATCATCACCGACTCGTCGATCGCGTTCCACGCGGCCGCCGTCGCGCAGGAGCAGGGCGCGAAGGTGATCATCACCGGCATTCCGGAGCGGCTGCGGCTGATCGACCGGATCGCCAAGCGGCTGCCGCAAGAGGTCCCCCCGGCCATCCCGCTCGACGTCACCAACGAGGAAAACCTCGGTGAGCTGGCGGACAAGGTGCGCGAGCTGGCGCCCGAGGGCGTCGACGGCGTGCTGCACTCCATCGCGTTCGCGCCGCGCACCCTGATGGGTCCGGAGGCGCGTCCGTTCCTGGAGGGGCCCGGCCCGGATGCGGCCAAGGCGTTCGAGATCTCCGCGTGGAGCTACGCGTCGCTGGCCCGCGCGGTGCTGCCGGTGATGAACGAGCGCGGCTCGATCGTCGGCATGGACTTCGATCCGCGCACCGCGATGCCGTACTACAACTGGATGGGTGTGGCGAAGGCCGCGCTCGAGTCGGTCAACCGGTACGTGGCGCGAGAGGTGGGCGCCGCCAAGAAGATTCGCTCGAATCTCATCGCTGCCGGCCCGATCAAGACCCTCGCCGCCAAGGCCATCGCGGGCACCGCGACCGACGACGCCGCCAAGCTCAACCAGCTCAACGAGTACTGGGACGGCGCGTCGCCGATCGGCTGGGACGTCGACGACCCGACGGTGGTCGCCAAGTCGATCGTCGCGCTGCTGTCGGACTGGCTGCCCGGCACCACCGCGTCGATCATCTACGTCGACGGCGGAGCCAGCCACAACACCTGGTTCCCCGAAGGCATGTCGATCAACTGATCTTCCAAGGAGGGCATTGTGGTTCGGGCTGCCGACGCACTTCTGCTGCTGTCCTTCGGCGGCCCGGAACGCCCCGAGGACGTGATGCCGTTCCTGGAGAACGTCACTCGGGGCCGGGGGGTGCCGCGCGAACGCCTCGAAGAGGTCGCGCAGCACTACCTGCACTTCGGCGGCATCTCGCCGATCAACGCGTTGAACCGGGACATCATCGCTGCGGTCGAGGCCGAATTGGCCACGGCCGGTATCGATCTCCCGGTGTACTTCGGTAATCGGAACTGGTCGCCGATGGTGGAGGACACCGTCGCGCGGATGGCCGCCGACGGTGTTCGCTCCGCTCTGGTGTTCCCCACGTCCGCGTGGGGTGGTTACTCGGGTTGCCTGCAGTATCACGAGGACATCACCAGGGCCCGAACCGCTTTCGGCGACGACGCGCCGGATCTGGTGAAGTTGCGGCAGTACTTCGACCATCCGTTGCTGATCGAGGCCTTCGCCGACGCCATTCGTGCGGCGCGGGAAGAACTTCCGGCCGATCGGCGTGCTGGTGCGCGGCTCGTCTTCACCGCGCACTCCATTCCGGTCAGTGCCGACACGGCCGCCGGGCCGCCTGCCGACGGCGGTCACCTGTACAGCCGCCAGGTCGCCGAGGCCGCCCGATTATCTGCTGCCGCAACGGGTTTCACCGATTATGACGTTGTCTGGCAGTCGCGCTCCGGCCCGCCGCAGGTGCCGTGGCTCGACCCCGACATCGTCGATCACCTCGACAACCTCTCGGCGAAGAATGTCGACGCCGTAATCGTCTGCCCCGTCGGTTTCGTCTCCGACCACCTAGAGGTGATCTGGGACCTCGACAACGAGGCGAAAGAGAAAGCCGCCGAACTCGGCATGGCCTTCGCCCGCGCCGCCACCCCCGGCACCGACCCACGCTTCGCCCAACTGGTCGTCGAATTGATCGATGAGCAGCTGAACGACACCGCCTCCCGCCATCTCGGCGAGGTCCCCGGCTACGGCTGCACACTCAACGGCACCCCCTGCGCCGTGGGTTGCTGTGCACCGCCGAAGCGACCGGTTACCGCCGGGAATTAACGCGAATCAGGCTGCGATAGCATCGGTTCCGCCTTCGGAGGAAGCCGAAGCGGGGCGAAAGATGAAGTATCGATGATCTATTCCGAAATGTTGACCACCGGGCTGCTCGATCCGCAAGTCTGGTCCGACCAGAGCATCTGGGCGGCCGGGCTGGAAACCAGCGAAGCCCGGCGCCGCGGTAGCCATGGGGGAGCAGCGGCGGTTCCTGGATAGCCGGATTCGTGTGCTTGGGCCTAGTCCTGCTCGGCATCGTGGTCCTCATCGTGATCTCGCGCAAGAAGAACGCAAACCAACACCAGCAAACCCAATTCCCACAGCAACACAACCCACCACCGCCATACCCACAGCAGCCATATCCCGGCCAGCAGCCCCCGGACCAGCAACAATATCCCGGCCAGCAGCCGTATTCCGCACCACAGCAGCCGTATTCGCCCCAGCAGTATCCCGGCCAGCAGTCGAATCCCGCACCGCAGCAGCCGTATTCACCGCAGCAGTATCCCGGCCAGCAGTCGAATCGCGCACCGCAGCAGCCGTATTCACCGGAGCAATATCCTGGCCAGCAACCGTATTCCGCATCGCAGCAGCTGTATTCGCCGCAGCAGTATCCCGGCCAGCAGTCGAATCTCGCATCGCAGCAGCTGTATTCGCCCCAGCAGCATCCCGGCCAGCAGCCCTACCCGGGCCAGCCGCACATACCGCAACAGTAATCGCACACACCACAGCAACCGCATCAGCAGTACCCACAACAGCCGCATCAACCACCCGCGCAGCGCTGACCCCAGGAACAGCTGAGCAACCGTAACTGTCCGCCGTCAAACCATGACGGCGGACAGTTTCGTATAGCCCACCCCGACAGCAGAATCCGCACCCCAACTCAGGATCCGCACCGACTCCAGGGCCCTATTCCGAGCGCAGATCCCGAGTGAGAGTGCGTCTCCCGGCAATGACAGCCCGATCACCGAACTAGAACCCGGCCGCGCACCCTTTGTGTAACCCGAACACCCGGTCTACGAAGCGGGCTACACAAAGGGCGAGCGATCTCCAACGCGCCACGCGGGCAGCAGAATCCGCACTCTCACTCGGGATCGGCACCGACTTTAGGGCCCTTTTCCGAGTGCTGATCCCGAGTGAGAGTGCGTCTCCCGGCAATGACAGTCCGATCATCGAACTAGGACCCGGTCGCTCACTCTTTGTGTAACCCGAACACCCGGTATGCGAGGCGGGCTACACAAAGGGCGCGCGATCTCCAACGCGCGACGCGGGCAGCGGAATCCGCACTCTCACTCGGGATCGGCACCGACTTTGGGGCCCTATTCCGAGTGCTGATCCCAAGTGAGGGTGCGGATTCTGTGGTGAAACTGGGTACGGCACGGCCGGCGCTGAACCGCTCACCCCTTGTTTAACCTGTACACCCGCTATACCGGGTGTACAGGTTATGCAGAGGGTGAGCGGCTTCCAATC
>NZ_JBHXAU010000048.1:0-34772 GCF_042727395.1 Nocardia sp. NPDC060255
GACTGGTTCATCGGATGACCGGAGTAGTGCTGGGCGCGTCAGGTGGGGTACCCGACCTGCTCTACCGCGGCCTGGGTAATAAAGGTGCGGTTGGGTGCGGGAGGACTGGCTGTGGTGCTGTTCTCGAGCGCTTTGGACGGGAGTGAGGATGTCGTGTGGCGGTTTGGGGCCGCTGGGGCTCCGATGCGCGCCCTTTGTGGTGGCCGAACACCCTTTCTTTAACCTGCACACCCGTTGTACCGGGTGTTCGGGTGACAGAAACGGTGAGCGCCTGGCACTGAGTGGGTGGGCATGATCGTCGGGGCCGTTGTTGGCAACAGCCGCAATCTTTCTCGGGATTCGCGGTTGCTTCTGGGCGACCACGGTGGGTGTGGATCTTGGGGGGAGTGCGGATCTCGCCGGGGGGTGATATTGCCTGTATCGAATACGTAAAGATGCTTGCGGCAAGGGAATCGGTGGGGTCACCGTGAGGGGTCGAACTGCGGCGGGGTCGGAGGAGTGGTGGCGACAGACGTAATCGGCAAGATTGCGCGCGTGACCGCGGCAATCCGGCCGGACCATCTCGGTGAGGTGGTGATCGAGGTGCGGGCGGGGACCGAACGATTCCTGGCGCGGGCCGCCGACGGGGAGACAACCATTCCGAAGCACACCCAGGTTCTCGTGATCGGGAGCCTGGGTGGGCGCACGGTCGAAGTCACTCCCTTGAAATGAAGGTGCATCATGGACGTCCAAATCTTGGTCGTCATCGGGATCGTCGTCGCTCTCATCGTGTTGGCTGTGCTGTTCCGCCTGTCCTGGCGGGTCGCCGAACCCGATGAGGCACTGATCATTTCGGGCTTCCGAGCCGGTGAAGGACCGTCGGGGGTCGGCGAGAGCATGGGGTTCCGCATCGTCACCGGCCGCGGCAGTTTCATCATGCCCGGCCTGACCAAGGTGCGCTTCATCTCGCTGGAGGCGCACGAGAGCCAGATCCTGGTGCCGTGCGTGAGCCAGCAGAAGATCAACCTGGAGCTGGGCGGGGTGGTGGTGTACAAGATCGGCGACGACTACCGGTCCATCGCCAACGCGGCGCGCCGCTTCCTGGATCGTCCCGCCCAGGAGCTGGAGACCAAGGTGCAGAACGTCTTCGTCGGGCATCTGCGGGCCATCGCTGGCTCGATGACCGTCGAGGACATGATCAGTGATCAGGACAAGTTCTCCGAGCAGGTGCGCGACCGGTGCTCACAGGAGATGGAGTCGTTCGGCTTGGTGATCGACAGCTTCCAGATCCAATCGATCGCCAGCGGCTCGAATTACATTGCCAACCTGGCGATTCCGCATCAGGCGGCGGTGGAGCAGAAGGCCAGGATCGCGCGGGCCAACGCCGACCGGGAGGCCATCGAGCAGGAGCAGGCGGCGCAGCGGCAGATCGCGCTCGCGATGCGCGACACCCAGATCAAGAAGGCGGAGTACCAGGCCGAGATCGACAGCGCCAGCCAGGAAGCCGCGCAGCAGGGGCCGCTCGCGCAGGCCACCGCGCGGCAGGCGGTGGTCGAGGTCGCGACGAAGGTGTCGCAGCTGGAGGCGCAGCAGATGGAACAGCAGCTGCAGGTGGAGGTGCGCAAGCCCGCCGACGCCGAGGCCTACCGGCAGACCACCCTGGCGACCGCCAGCCGCGACGCCCGGATCAGCCAGGCCGAGGCCGACGCGCAGGAGACCCGGTTGCGCGCGGAAGCCGCTGCGGCACAGACGAAGATGCAGGCTCTCGCCGAGGCCGAGTCGATCAAGCTGCGCGCGGCGGCGCAGGCCGACGCGACCCGGCTGGCCGGTCAGGCCGAGGCCGACGCGATCAAGGCGCGCGGCTTGGCCGAGGCCGACGCGGTGCGCGCGCACATGGCGGCCGAGGCGGCGGGCATCCAGCTGCGGTCCGAGGCGATGAGTCAGAACCAGGAGGCGGTGATCGCCCAGCAGATCGCCGAGAAGCTGCCGCAGATCGTCGCGGCGGCCGCGGCACCGTTCGAGCACATCGACAGTTTCACCGTGCTCAACGGGGCCCAGGGCGTGACCTCGGCGCTGGCCGAGATCATTCAGCAGGCGGGCGCGCTCACCTCGATGGCGCGCGAATCACTGGCTCCGGCAATGACTTCCGGCGTCAAGCCCGCAGAGAACGGCCAGGTCGGCGCCGACCTGCCGAAGTAGCTCAGCGACTTTCCGCTGACCGCGGCGTCATAACCTGGTGCGCGACGCTCAATATTCGCCGCGCACCAGGTTTTTCGGTTCTTCGCCCGCCGCGAAGCGGATGATCTCCGCGCGCACCACGGCATAGCCGCGCTCGAAACTGCCGGTGCTGCTGCCGCCGACGTGCGGGGTGAGCAGCAGGTTCGGGACGGTCCACAGCGGGTGGCCCGGTGGCAGCGGCTCGGGGTCGGTGACGTCGAGCGCGGCGCGCAACCGGCCCGACCGCAGTTCGGCCACCAGTGCGTCGGTCTCGACGATCGGGCCGCGGGCGATGTTGACCAGGATGGCGTTGTCGTCCATCGCGGCAAGGAATTCGGCGTCGACCATACCGATGGTGCGGGACGTGACCGGGACAGTCAGCACGACAACGTCCTGCCCGGGGAGCAGACCTGGCAGTTCGTCGACGCCGTGCACGCCCGCGCGGGCCTGCGAGCCGACCAGGGTCACCACCGTGTCGAAGCCGGTCAGTCGACGGACCAGTTCGGTGGCGAGGTCACCCGCGCCGATGATCAGAATCCGCTTGCCGATCAGCGTCTGGGTCTGATGGAAGGTCCACTGCTGCGCGCGCTGAGCATCGACGAAGCCGCCGAGTTCGCGGTAGATGTGCAACAGCGCGGCCACCACCCATTCGGCAGAACTGCCGCCGTGTGCGCCACGTCCGGTGGAAAGTCGTACGCCGTCGGGTAACTGGCTGACCCAGCCGTCGGCGCCCGCGGTCATCATTTGCACCAGTCGCAGCTTGGGCAGCCGAGTCAGATCGACCGAATCGGCCCGCGAGAGAAACTTCGGGACGAGCACCTCCGCGTGCTCGGCGCCGTCCGGCAGCGCCTCGCCCGCGTTGTACCGCAGTGGTTGTACCCCGTCGATTCCGGACAGCGCCGCGACTCCGTAGTCGTCCGGCACGAGAACTATGACCGCCATGCTGGCCAGGTTAGCGGTCACGGCGAGGCGCGCGCCGGGTTGCGTCCGGACTTTTTCCGGCCGGTCAGCCCGTGGAAACGGTTTTGTCCGTAACTGTCTCAGTCAGTGAGAGAATTGAGCCGAAACGGCCGCAGAGTGACATATCAGTCGGTTAAATTATGCCTCGCCGGGGGGAGCCGGTGGAATCGAGGTAACGGTGGTTGTCGACAGGGTCGCTCGGGTGTCCGAGCCACTGGTGCGGTGGGGATTCGATCTAGTCATCAAGAGTTTGCGGACCTTCGGACGGACGCTCCAACTCGCGGCCGCCGCGTTCAGCTACCTCATCGGCGACATCATCAGGCTGCGCCATCCCTGGCGGGACACGCTGCAGCAGGGCTGGTTCATCGTCAGCGTGACCGCGATTCCCGCTGTGCTGGTGGCAATTCCGTTCGGCGTGATCGTTTCCGTTCAGGTAGGCAGCCTGACTCAGCAGGTCGGCGCCACCTCGGTGGCCGGAGCGGCGGGCGGACTCGGCGTCATCCGGCAGGGCGCGCCCATGGTGACCGCGCTGCTGCTCGGCGGCGCGGCCGGGTCGGCGATCGCCTCGGATCTCGGCGCGCGCACCATCCGTGAGGAGGTGGATGCGTTGCGCACCATGGGCATCGACCCGGTGCGGCGGCTGGTCGCGCCGCGGCTGGCGGCGATGATCGTGCTGACGCCGCTGCTGTGCCTGCTGGTCATCTTCATGGGGGTGTTCACCGGGTACGTGGTGGCGGTCGGGTTCCAGGGGGTGACGCCGGGCAGTTACCTGTCCTCGTTCGCGGCCTTCGCGACCATGGCCGATCTCTTCGTGGCGATCGCGAAATCGGTCATCTTCGGGGTGATCGTGCTGATCGTCGCCTGCCAGCGCGGGCTGGAGGCGACGCACGGACCCAAGGGCGTGGCGAACGCGGTGAACGCCGCCGTGGTGATCGGGGTGATCGCCGCGTTCGGCGTGAATCTCGTGATCACCCAGCTGGTTTCGATGTTCCTGCCGCAAAAGGTGGGCTGATGACGGAAGTTCCCGCCCAGTATCGCCCGTTCGGCCGGGCCGGTCGCCTCGTCGAGCGCGGCGCGCGCGGACCGCTGACGCTGTTCGAATCGCTCGGCCACCAACTGACTTTCGTGAGCCAGGTGCTCGCCGCGGTGCCGCACACGCTGCGCGCCTACCGCCGGCAGACCATGCTGATCCTCACCGACATCACCTGGGGCAGCGGCAATATCATCGTCGGCGGCGGCACGGTGGCGGTGCTGATCTTCCTCGGCGTCGCGGTCGGCGGCTCGATCGGCGTGGAGGGGTTCACCGCGCTGAACATGGTCGGCATGGGTCCGCTGACCGGATTCGTCTCCGCCTACGCGAATACCCGGGAGATGGCGCCGATGGTCGCGGCGATCGGCTTCGCGGCGCAGGCGGGCTGCCGGATGACCGCCGAGATCGGCGCGATGCGCATCTCCGAGGAGATCGACGCGCTGGAAGCCATTGGTATCCGGCCCATTCCGTTCGTGGTGACCACCAGGGTGATCGCGGGGATGATCACCATCGTCCCGCTGTACCTGCTGACGCTGATCCTCAGCTACCTGTCCTGCGCGGTGGTCGTCAATGTGCTGCACGGTCAGTCCTCGGGCACTTACTACCACTACTTCGACGCCTTCCTGCAACCCGGCGACGTGATCGCGTCGCTGATCAAGGCGACGGTGTTCGTGGTGATGATCATCCTGATCCACGGCTACCAAGGGTTTTACGCGACCGGCGGGCCGGAGGGCGTCGGGCGCGCGTCGGGCCGGGCGATCCGCGCGAGCCTGGTGCTGGTGGTGATCGCGGACATGATCATGACGATCGTCTTCTGGGGTGTCGATGTCGGAATCAAGATTTCGGGGTGACGCGTGCCGATATTCGTTGATCATTCAGGGCGCACCGCCGGGCGGTGGACGCTGCGGCTGCGCGGGCTGGTCGTCGCCGCGATCATCCTGGTGGTGGCCGTGTTCACCACGCAATACGCGCAGGGCAAGTTCGCCGGCCGGTTCGCCCTCACCATCGACGCGGCCACCCTCGGCGAGGGGCTGGCGCCGGGCGCGGAGGTGAAGTTCCGCGGCTTCGGGATCGGTACCGTGCGCAAGGTCGAGACAGTCGACTACGGCCACCAGCGCATCGAGTTGTCGCTGGACCGCACCCAGGCCGCCGCGCTGACCGACGACGTGTCGGCGCGATTCACCTCGTCGAACATCTTCGGCTCCAGCGCAATCGAATTGGTGAACACCGGCAAGGGCGGGCGGCTGCCGGAGAACACCACGCTGTTCATCGGCGCCAACGCGACCAACGCGACCGTGTCGAGTGTGTTCCGCCGGGCGGCGCGGCTGACCCAGGTGCTCGACTCCGACACCGTGCGCGCGCTGTTCGATCTGCTGCTGGACAACACCGCCTCGCTCGGCCCGGCGGTGCAGTCGTTCTTCGCCACCGCCAGGGTGCTCGCCATGAATCAGCGTGCGCCGCTTGGCCATTACCTGGATATCGGCGCGGATATCGGGACAGGCGCGGCGCAGGTGACGCCGCCGGTGGTCGATGTGATCCTCGGCGTGCTCGACAACAGCGAGTATTTCGGCTCCGCGGCGAACCGGGAGCGGACGAAGCATTCGCTGTCCACGCTGGACACCGCGCTGCTGCTGCCGGTCACCGACCTCTTGCGCAGGGACAACCCCGATCTGGCCACCATCATCGGCGGCGTGCTGGATCTGGTGGTGCCGATCAGCGCGTCCATCGGCACCGTCGCGCCCGCGTACAACCGGCTGCCCGCCCTGCTCGCCCGCATCGACAGCGCGTTCCCGGTGGTCGGCGGCCGGGTGCAGCTGCAACTCGAGCTGATCGTGAAAAACATGCCCTACCTGGCTGATTCGATCATCGGGGTGCCGCGATGAACAGTGTCACCGGCGCGGCCGTCAAGCTCGGCATCTTCGTCGCGATCGTCGCGGTGTGCTCGGCCTTCATTGTGGCCGCGCTGAATACGCCGGTGCCGGAGGACAAGGTCTCGTATGACGCTGTCTTCACCGATATTTCGGGCCTCTACGCCGGGGACGTGGTGCGGATGTCGGGGGTGGCGGTCGGGAAGGTCGACAGCGTCGCGTTGGACGGCCCGCACGCGCGGGTCCGGTTCACCGTGGACCGGCAGCGCCCGATCTACGACAACACCGAAGCCGCTGTGCGATACCAGGATTTGATCGGGCAGCGCTACATCGAGTTGATGACCGGGAAAGCCGTCGGGGTGCGGCTCGCGGCGGGTGCCACCATCTCGGTGGAGCGCACGATTCCGAGTTTCGATGTGTCCAAGCTGTTCAACGGCTTCAAACCGCTGTTCGACACCTTGGATACGGCCCAGCTCAACCAGTTCGGCACCAATATCCTGCGGGTGCTGCAGGGCGATGGCAGCGGCATCGGTCCCGCGCTAGCCGATCTCGACCAGCTGACCAAGCATGCCAAGAGCAGCGAGGCGGTGGTGGTGCTGCTGATCCACAACCTGGGCGAGATCTCCCGCTCGATCGGCGGAAAGTCCGCTGCGGTCGGCGATTTGGTCAAACAGCTGAACGGCGTACTGAGCGCGTTCGGCAGCCGGACGGCGACGATCATTACCGCCATCGAGCAGGCCAACCGCACCCTGGTGCCGCTCATCCCGCTGCTCGAGGAACTGCAAGGGGCCTACGACCAGAGCTACCTGCCGCTGGACGGGCTGTTGCGCAGGCTGCTGCCGCAAACCGATCAGCTGGTCGAAATCCTTTCCCTGGTGCCGTCGTTGCTCGCCGGGCTCAACCAGAACATCCCTGCCAGCGGCACGGCGAAGACCTACTCGTGTGCAGGCGGTGAGCTCGGGCTACCGGGCATCGGCAATGTCGTGCTCGGCAATCAGAAGCTGGTGGTGTGCAAATGAGCAGTGCGACAAAGCAACTGGCGGGTTTGCCGTTACGGCTGTTCGGCGAGCTGAAACAGCTGCGTGCCGCGAAGTCGGAATCGTGGTCCCAATTGCGTTGGGGCATAGCGGGTGTGCTGCTGAGCGTGCTCGCCCTGCTCGCCGCAGCGGTGCTGTACGTGGTGCCTTTCGGAGAGCAGTCCTATACGGCGGACTTCCGCTCCTCAGGCGGCGCCCGCACCGGTGACGAGGTGCGGATCGCGGGCATCAAAGTGGGCCAGGTCCGTTCGGTGGACCTGGTCGGCGACCACGTGGAGGTGCGCTTCGGCGTCGACCGCGACGTGCACGTCGGCGACGCCTCGTCGGTGGCGGTGAAGATGCTGACACCGATCGGCGGGCACTACCTGTCGCTGGCTTCGCAGGGGGAGCCAGCGCTGGGCGGCAAGCACATTCCGCCGGAGCGGACCAGCACACCGTTCGAGCTGACCGACATCATCGACGTGGCCACCCCGGTGCTCGGCCAGGTGGACGGCAGCACGCTGCGCAGCACCATCGCCGAGGTGAATGCCGCGCTGGCGGGTCAGCCCGACGCGGTGCGCTCGATCATCGGCAACTTCAACGACCTGACCGGTGTGCTGGCCGACCGGTCGAAGCAGCTGGATTCGGCGGTGCAGGTGTCCGACGAATACATCGGCGCGATCGCGACCGACCGGGCGGTGCTCGCCGATTTCGTGCACGAACTCGGCGTTGTCGCGGTGGTGCTCGGGCAGCGCAAGGGGGAGGTCGTCCAGGTCTTCGAGCTGTTGCGGCGGTTCTTCGCGGTGCTGCATCGGCCGGTGATGGCCTATGGCGATTCGATCGAGCCGTCCGTGGCCGAATTCGAGGACCTGTTCAACAAACTCGTGCAGGATCCCGGCCGGCTCGACACGGTCATCGCGGGGATCAAGGACTTCATCGGGAAGATTTCGACGATGCTCGGCGCGGACGGGGTGACCATCGATCAGTCCGCCAGCGTGGTTCGTGGTCCGGCACTGTGCATTCCGTTCGAGGGGAGGGCGTGCTGATGCGGGCCTGGGGCAGAACAGGTTTGGTGATCGCGGCGGTCGTGGTCACGGTCGCGGTGGTGTTCGGGGTGAGCGGCGCGACCTGGATAGACCGCGTTCAACCCGCCAAACAGACCATGTGTGCCGAATTCACCGACACCGTCGGGCTTTACGAGGGCAACAGCGTCACCATGCTCGGTGTGGAGGTGGGCACCGTCTCGGGTATCGAGGCGCGCGGCGATCGTATGCAGGTGACGATGTCGATCGACGGCAAGCTCGCGCTGCCCGCCGATATCCGGGCGGTGACCATGTCCAGCTCGATCGTCACCGACCGGCACGTCGAGCTGACCAAGACCTACACCGGCGGACCGAAATTCGATACCGCGCATTGTATTCCGCTGGAGCACACCAAGACTCCGGTCGGCATCAGCGACGCGCTCGACGCGCTCGGCCGACTGTCCGGCGACCTGCTCGGCGGGCAGCAGTCACCGACGCCGGGCGCGCCGTCGGACACGCTGCTCGATCAGACGATCACCGGCGCGGTCCGCTCGCTGGATGGCACCGGGCCGCAGTGGAATGCCTTGTTACAGCGGCTGTCTCAGGTTATCGGGAATCCGGCCGACCGGGATGTGGTGATCCGCAGGCTCGTCGACAATCTCGACCAGCTCACCACGATGTTCATCACCAACTGGCCGGATATGCAGGCGCTGCTGGACAATTTGAAGAACGGCGTCCAACTGGTCGACGGTTTCTCCGCGGAACTGTCCAGGGCGGTCGATCTCGCGCTGCAGTTCCTGCCCGTGATCGCCCGCAATGTCGGCAAGTACGACCAGCAGTCCTACGAGTTCCTGGATCGGATCGTGCCGGAGGTGCATCGGTTCGCGGTGCTGGCGGGCAGCATCGTGGATCTGCTGGTGCAGTTGCCGCCGTTGAACAATCGGCTGGTGCAGGTGTTCGACCCGGCGACGGGCGCCGTGCGGGTGAATTACCGTCCGCCGCACTACGAGTCGGCGGACGGTAGTCAGCCGGGCCTGGCCCGGGTGATCCTCGGATCGTTGGGGGCACCGTGAAGCGTTTGATACCCGTGCTCGCCGCGATGGTGTTGCTGTTGACCGGCTGTGGTTTGCGCGCGACCGACGTGCCGATCCCCGGGACCTATCTGGCGGGGGACACCTTCTCGATCCGGATCGAATTCGGTTCGGTGCTCAACCTGCCGGACCGGGCCAAGGTCATCGCCGAGGGCGTCGAGGTCGGCATGCTCGACCGGATCGAGCTGATCGGCGATACCGCGGTCGCCACGGTCGACCTGAAATCCGATGTACAGCTGCCGAAGTCGACCACTGCGGAACTGCGGCAGAGCACGATCCTCGGCGATATCCATATCGCGCTGCAGGCGCCGCCGAACGCCGGTCCGCCGTTCCTGGTGAACGGCGACGTCATCCCGCGCTCGCGCACGGTGCCCGCCGCCAACGTGGAGGACATCCTGCGGGCGCTGTCGAACATCGTCACCGGCGGCCGCTTCGGCGAAATGCAGCAACTCGTCGCCAGCGTCAACGCCTCCTTCCCGACCGACCCGGCGGATCTGCAGCGCATCCTGACCGGCGGCAAGAACGCGCTGCACGACCTCGTCACACACAACGACGACATCGACCGGATCCTGGCCGCCGCGGCCAGCGTGACGACCACCCTCGAGGCGAACAAGGACAACGTCGACCGCACCCTCACCCTCGGGCCGAGCCGCGCCGCCGGGCTGTCCGACGTGCTGTTCGGTTTGGTCCAGCTGATCATCGACGGCGGCGAATTGGCCAGGTATGTAGGCGATCTCGCGCTGCCGCTGCGTGGCGACCTGCACGACATCATCAGCGTTCTTGCGCCCGCGGCGCTCACCATCGCGAGTGCCGACACCACGGTTCCGATGAACGTCGACGCGATGAACCGGCTGTTACGCGACAAGCTGATCCCGT
Source organism: Nocardia sp. NPDC060255 (assembly GCF_042727395.1). Lineage (NCBI taxonomy): Bacteria > Bacillati > Actinomycetota > Actinomycetes > Mycobacteriales > Nocardiaceae > Nocardia > Nocardia sp. NPDC060255. The sequence goes on from NZ_JBHXAU010000048.1 coordinate 10,060, forward strand.
TCTTCAGTGCGCCACCGAACATTCGGGTGCAGCGGCTCGGCGCGGAAGCCGTCGCCGCCGACGCGTCGGCTCGTTCCGACGAGATGATCCAGGTGCTGCGGTCGATAGGAATGGTCCGATGAAGCTGTCCGGTCCGGTCTCGCTGGTGCTGCTGCTGGTGATGACGGTGGTGTGCGCCGCGTACATGGCCGTCGGGGTGCTCGACATCGATCCGCGTCGGACGACGAATACTGTGACGGTGCTGATGGATTCGTCCGGCGGGCTGATGCAGACCTCGCAGGTCGACCTGCGCGGCATGCGAATCGGCAAGGTGCGCGCCATCACCGCCACCGGCACCGGGCTGGCGGTGCGGATCGAGCTGGACGCGAAGTATCAGGTGCCGATCGGCAGCGAGGTGCACGTCAGCAACCTGTCGGCGGCGGGCGAGCAGTTCATGGACTTCCGGCCGACCGGAACCACCGGCCCGTATCTCGCCGACGGCAGTGTCATTCCCGCGCACCAGGTTCGGATCGCGACGACGGTCAGCGAGGCGCTGGCCAAGCTGGACGTGCTCAACTCGCAGATCGACCCGGCGAAGATCGAACAGCTCGCCGCGATTCTGTCGCAGGGGTACGCGGGGCGGGAAAAAGAGATCGCCAACCTGACCAGGACGCTGACCATGACGGCGCAGCTGCTGCACGACAAGCGCGACGAGATCACCCGCCTCTACCTGAACGGTCAGGACCTCGCGGAGAACTTCAACGGATACGGGCCGGTGATCGGCGGCTGGGCCGAAGATTTCACCCAGGTGCTGCCCGACGTGGTGCACCTGATCCAAAGCTTCCAGGGTTACTCCTATGCGGGCGAACATATCTGGGACGAGCCGCTCGGCCCACTGGTGCAGAAGATCGACCAGTACCTCGCGGTGCTCGGCCCCGACCTCTCACACATCGCCACCGCACTGAAGCCGTCCACCAGCGTGCTGAAACCCGTTCGGGTGGACGCGGGTTCGATCATCGACCTGCTCTCAGCGACCTTCCCGGAAGACGGGACAGCCCGAATCACGCTCGACGTTCCGAAATAGAGAGTTGAGGCCACCATGACGAACGAGCCCGTAGACGCAGCCGAAACCGGTACCGAGCCAGCGCCTGAGGCTGTCGTTGCCTCGGCGCCCGAGACGGTTCCCGCCGCAGGATCCGAGGGGGTTGCCATTGCGGCACCCGAGACGATTGCTGTCTCGACGCCTGGGGCCGTTGCTGCTTCGACTCCGGAGACGGCCGTCGCGTCGGCGGCTGAGGCCGTTTCTGCCCCGACTCCGGAGACCGTCGTCGCCTCGACGCAAGAGTCCTTCGCCGTCCCAACGGGCCCAGGTATTGCCGCGCCTTTCGCAGCGTCGAACGGCTTGTGGCGGAACGGGATCGGTTACGTCCTCGGCGGCCTCACCGTTCTGCTCACGGTGCTCAGCATCGCGCTCGGCCTGTCCTGGCAGTCCACCTCAGATGATCTCAGCACACTGCGGCAACAGAACACCGACCGGGACAAGGCCGCCGAGATCGCGAAGGACTACACGCTCCGCTCGCTCACCTACGACTACAAGAGCCTGCCCGCGTTCTTCGACGGCGTGCAGCGCGGAACCTCCGACGCGCTGCGCAAGCGTTACGACGAGGTGCACGAAACCCTGGCCAAGATCATGACCGAGGCGCAGGTCGTGGCCACCGGACAGGTGCTCGGCACCACGGTGGACGCGCAGGGCAACGATCAATACTCGGTGACGGTGTTAGCTACGCAGAAGACGCAGAACATCCAGCAGCCGACCCCGGCGACGGTGCCGAACCTGCTGGTGGTCACCGTGGCGAAGAACGGCGGCAACTGGCAGGTCGTCGACTACGGCCCGAAGGGCGAGTCAGCGGCGCGTTGATAAGCTGACGAGCTATTTGTCCTGGTTCTGTCGAGAGGGAGTGCTGTGCCGGAGCAGCCCCGCCGTGGTCGGCCACCGCTGGCCGGCCTGCCGGAACGACGCAGGCAGCAGATCATCGAATCGGCGTACGCCGTGTTCGTCGAGCGCGGGTACGAGGCGACCGCGATCTCCGATGTGGCCGCGCACGCCGGTATCGGGCAGGGCACGGTGTACCGGTACTTCGGGAGCAAGCGGGAAATCCTGGACCAGGTGGTCGATTTCGGCTTCGGGAAGCTGATCGACGCGTTGGAGCCGCAGTCGCTGCTGAGCCGTCCGACGTCGTCCGAGGAACTGCTGGCCGTAGTGCAGGCGGCCATCGCGCGGTTGTACGCGATGCTGGAGCATGATCCGGACTTCGTTCGGCTGGTGCTCGTAGAGGCGAACGCTATCGACAAGGAGCTGAGTGATCGGCTGCTCGGCGTCGAGTTGCTCGTGAGTGCCTTTGTGGCGCAAGAACTTCGGCGCGGTGTCGCGGCGGGTTGGATCCGCGCCGACATCGATCCCGAGGTGACCGCGCACACCACGCTGACCCTGGTGGTGCCCGGGTTGCTGCAGGAGATGCGCGGCGACAACACGCCGCAGGCGCGAGAACGGGCCACCGCCGGTGTCCTCACGTTGCTCGAAAAGGCCTTGCGGCCACGCGATCCCGTCGCTGCCGGACATACTCGATGAATGCCGCCAAACGCCGGGCTGAGCTTGTTTTCTCCGCTTATGAACTGTTCGTGGACAAGGGATATCGTGCGGTTGTCGTCGCCGATATCGTTGCCCGCGCAGGAGTCAGCCACGGCACGTTCTACAACTACTTCACCAACAAGCGTGACGTCCTCGACGCGGTCATCGATCACTATTTCGCGTTGATCCGGGACCGCGTGTTCGCTCGGGCGGTGACCGGCCCGCCGCCGCAGACCCTCGACGAGTTCTGTGCGCTGTTCGGGCGCATCATCGATCACTGCTACGAATTGGTCACCGAAGAACCGGGTTTGATGACCTTCATCCTCATCGAGGCGACCTCGATCGATGACCGGGTGGCCGAGCAATCGCTCCGAAATCTGACGACCTACGGCGACGAGGCCACCGCGTGGATCAAGAACGGGATTGCCCTCGGGTATATGGATTCCGCGCTCGACCCGAGACTGTCCGGTGAGATCCTGCTCTCGATTCTGTTGTCCGCCTTGCTGTCCGCGATCCGTGCCGGAGAGGACGGGCTCGATCAGGAACGCGTCCGAACCGACCTCATCGGGTTCGTCCGGGCGGCACTCGAACCCTAGCGGCGGCCGAAGCGGGCGGTGGCCTCGAGGATCGTCTTGCGCATGGTCGGGCTGCCGGTGTGGCCGGAGTCGTCGATGACGTGCAGTTCAGCGTCGGGCCAGGCCTGCACCAATTGCCAGGCCGTCTGCAAGGGCGAGCTGAGATCCAGTCGTCCGTGGATCAGCACCGCCGGGATTCCGGCGAGTTTGTGCGCGTCACGGAGCAGCTGTCCGTCGGGGAGCCAGGCGTTGTTGGCGAAATAGTGCGTGCAGATCCGGACGAAGGCGAGCATGGCGGCGTCGGGTTTGCTGCTGTATTGGCCTGGATTGCCGAGGGATTCGTGCGAGATGACGGCGTCCTCCCACGCGCACCAATCGCGCGCCGCCTTCGCGACCACCGCCGGATCGGGATGGTTGACCAAACGGCTATATGCGGCAACGAGATTCCCGTTCCGCTCGGATTCCGGCAGTGCGTCACGGAATGCCTCCCACGGTCCCGGCAGGAAGCGGGCGACACCGTGATAGAGCCAGTCGGTCTCTTCCGGACGGGTCATGGTGACGCCGATCAGGATGATCTGCGAGACCCGCTCGGGATACTGTTCGGCGTAGGCGAGTATCAGGGTCGATCCCCAGGAACCGCCGTACAGCAGCCACTTTTCGATGCCGAGGTGAACCCGCAGCCGCTCCATGTCGGCGATCAGGTACTGAGTGGTGTTGTGTGTCAGATCGACATTCGGGTCCGAGGCGTGCGGCAGGCTCTCGCCGCACCCACGCTGGTCGAACTGGACGATGCGATAGATCGCGGGATCGAAGCTCTTGCGCGCACCCCGCTTACCTCCGCTGCCCGGTCCGCCGTGCACCACCAGGGCGGGTTTGCCGTCCGGATCACCACTGGTCTCCCAGTAGATCTGGTTACCGTCCCCGACGTCCAACAGTCCATGCGCATACGGCTCGATATCAGGAAACGGCTGTGCCACTACGTTTTCCGTACCCACTGGCGACTCCCACCTCTCGACCACGGCCGTCCCCGAGCGTAGTCAACCGGATTCACAGATCCTCCACGCGGCTAGTCGTGGCGCTTGGAGCCGTGTGGATTACGCGGACTGCTTCGCCGGGGCGGGGGCGTCGACGGTTTCGCGGGTACGCAAGGACGCCCAGAGGGCGGCGGTGGCCGCGACGCAGGCGGCGGCGCCACCGACGTGGATCACGACGAGAGCTGCCGGGACGTGGGTGAAGTACTGCACGATGCCGACCAGGGATTGCGAGCAGACCAGGGCGAGCAGCACGAACAGGCGTTTGCGGACCGCCGGGGTGATGCCGACCGCGAACAGGCCGAAGGCCAGTCCGATCAGCAGCGCGAGGTAGCCGACAAGCAGTTGAGAATGCAGGTGCACCAGGGTGACGATCTCGACCTGCAGGCGCTCGACCGGCCGCTCGATGCTCTTGTCGCCCGCGTGCGGTCCGGCACCGGTGACCAGGGTGCCTGCGATCAGCACGCCACTCATGGCGACTGCGCTGAGCGCGGTGAGCCAGCGCAGCGGCGCGGGCGCCTGCACGGTCTCGATGCCGTCGTCGGGTTGGTTGATCTTCGCGTAGAGCACCACCGACAGCCAGACCATCAGCATCGATGCCAGCAGATGCACCGAAACGGTCCACCAGAGCAGGCCGGTGCGCACGGTGATGCCGCCGATGATGCCCTGCAGCAGGGTGCCGCCGGGCATCAGCCAGGCGTAGGTGAGCACGTCGCGGCGGCGCCGGGCGCGGGTGACCGCGAGCACGATCAGCGCGGCGCACAGCGAGACGGCGAAGGTGAGCAGCCGGTTGCTGAACTCGACGGTCTGATGCAGCACCGGCACCTCGGAGACGCCGATCGGGGTGAAGCTGCCGGGGAAGCACTCCGGCCAAGTAGGGCAGCCGAGGCCGGAGGCGGTGACCCGGACCACGGCGCCGGTGACGGCGATGCCCGCCTGCGAGAGGATGACCGCGATCGCGATCAGCCGCTGCACCCGCAGCGAGGGCAGTGGCAGCTTGTCGACGAGTCGCAGGAAGGCGCGATACAGCACGTCACGATGGTAGAGCACGGTCAACTACACGCTGTCGTTGGTACCGAACGCGGCCCTTGCGGTGGGCTATTCGAAGCGGAAGTAGCGGGCGGCGAGCACGCCGGAGACCGCGCCCCAGCCGGCGAGCACGGCGACGCCGAACCAGTCGATGCTGCTGCGCATCGCGTCCTCGAGCGTGACCGCCAGTGCACCGGAAGGGATCAGGCGGGCCAGCACATTCACCGCGGTCGGCAGGTCGTCGGAGGCGAACACCACGCTGGCGATGCCGAGCATGACGAACCACAGGATGTTCGCCAGCGCCAGCACGATCTCCGCCTTCAACGTGCCGCCGAGCAGCAGGCCCATCGCCGCGAAAGTCGCGGTGCCGAGCGCGATCACGAGCGCGCCGAGCGCGAGTCCGGCGGGCTCGGGCCGCCAGCCGAGCGCGAAGCCGATGGCGCCGAGCAGAATCGCTTGCAGCACAACGACGATCAGCACCGCCGCACTCTTGCCCGCGATGATGCCCCAGCGCGGCAGCGCGGTGGCGCCCAGCCGCTTCAGCGCGCCGTAGCGGCGGTCGAAGCCGACGGCGATGGCCTGTCCGGTGAACGCGGTCGACATGACCGCCACCATCATCACCGCGGGCACGATCTTGTCCACCCGGTCGTCGCCCAGGTCGCCGAACGGCAGCAGGCTCAGCCCGACCAGCAGCGTGATCGGAATGAACATGGTGAGCAGCAGCTGTTCGCCGTTGCGCAGCAACAGGATCAGCTCGAGTCGCGTCTGCGCGAGCATCATCGCGGCGCGCGAGTTCGGCCGTGGATCGGGCGCGAAGGTGCCCGGCGCGAAACGGTTGGTGGTCAGGTCGGGCTGAGTCATCCGCGTAGGTCCCGTCCGGTGAGTTCCAGGAAGACGTCTTCGAGCCTGCGCTGATCGATCCGAATGTCGGTGGCCAGCACGTTCACTCGCGCACACCACGCGGTCACGGTCGCGAGCACCTGCGGATTGATCTCGCCCTCCACCAAATACGTGCCCGGCGTCGTCTCTCGTGGCGAGAACCCCTCGGGCAGCGCAGATTTCAACAGCTCCAGATCGAGTTTCGGTGGGGCGGAGAAGCGCAACTGACCGGCCGCGCCGTGCGCGGTCACCTCGGCGGGCGTCCCCGACGCCACGATCCGCCCGTGATCGATGATCACCAGCTGATCGGCGAGCTGTTCCGCCTCATCCATCAGATGCGTGGTGAGCACGACCGTCACCCCGTCCCGCCGCAACGCATCGATCAGCTCCCACACGATCAGCCGCGCCTGCGCATCCAGCCCCGCCGTCGGCTCATCCAAGAACACGATCTCCGGCTTCCCCACCAGCGCACAAGCCAACGCGAGCCGCTGCTGCTGTCCGCCCGACAGCCGCCGATAAGGCGTGCCGCGATTGTCCTGCAATCCGAGCGTGCGCAACAACCATTCCGGATCCAGCGGATCGGCGGAATACGCGGCGACCAGATCGAGCATCTCGCCCGCCTTCGCCCCCGGATAGGCACCCCCGCCCTGCAACATCACCCCGATGCGAGGCCGCAGCCGATCAGAATCGGCGATCGGATCGAGCCCGAGCACGCGCACGGACCCCGCATCCGGCGTCACGAACCCTTCGCACATTTCAACGGTAGTGGTTTTGCCCGCCCCGTTCGGACCGAGCAGCGCGAGCACCTGCGCGCGTTCGACCTCGAAGCTCAAACCGTCGACCGCGGTGGTCTCGCCATAACGTTTGACGACACCGTCGACGCGAACGGCAGGTCCGGAGGCTCGGGTCACGATGTCACACCGTAAGAGGTGGGCACTTGTGACGGAGCCGACACCCCCCGCTGGCCGCGCCACGGCAGTTTGTTGCGGGTGATCACGAAGAACAGCACTGTGACTATGACGGTGGCGATCGCGGCGCCGACTATTTGAAAGACTTCGAGGTCGGCGCCGCGGGGCATCAGGATGACGCTGACGATGGCCGAGAAGGCTACGGCGGGAACACGGAAGATGGGGCGAGTGGCCCAGGCGGCCAGCGGCACGATCGCCCACAGCAGGTACCAGGGCTGGACCACGGGGAACAGCAACACGATGGCGCCGAGTGCGACACCGAGCGCGCCGACCGCGTGCAGGCGGCCGATGCCGGTCGCGATCAGCATGCGGACCGCGAGGAACCCGGCGATCACCGCGGCGATCGGACGGGTGATGCTGAGTAACGCGGTGGTGTGGTCGCCGAGTCCGAGCAGCACCCCGCCGAACCCGGTGATGATGCCGAGCACTGTCGGCACCGACATCCAGCTGCGTACCGCGTTGGCGACATTGAGGGTGTGGATCCAGCCGAATCCGAGCCCGCTCGCCGCACCGATGAAAACTGTTGTGCTGATGGCGATCGCGCCGAGCAGAGCGGCTGCGACGGCAACGGTGCGCAGCGTGAACCCCCAGCGCCGGGCCAACGCCATCCCGACGAAGCCGAGCGCGATGATCGAGGTGAGCTTGATCGAGGACGACATGGCGATGACAATGGCCCCGCCTATCAACCACGTATAAGCACGTCCGTCGAACGGATGGATGTCCTCGATGGCGTGCAGGCAGAGCTCCAGACCGGCCAGCATCAAGCCGAGCATCAGCGCGTCGTTGTGCACGCCACCGATCAGATGGAACAGCACCAGCGGGTTGGCCGCGCCGAGCCACAGCGCGCTGACGGGCGCGACGCCGCAGCGCTGGGACAGCCGAGGCAACGCCCAGACGATCAGCGCCACACCGGCGATCGCAAGCGCCCGGTGCACCCACACGCCGAGGATTATGTTGTCGCCGGTGAGTTCGGCGATGCCACGGCCTATCCAGAGGAACAGCGGACCGTAGGGCGCCGGTGTCTTCTGCCAGATGGTCGGCACATTGTTGGTCAGCACGTTATCGATGCCGAGCCCCGCGACCGGTCCCTCCTGATAGGGATCGATGCCGCGTGCCGCGATTTCGCTTTGTGCCAGATACGAATACACGTCGTTGCTGAACAGCGGTGGTGCGACGCTCAACGGGATGATCCAGAGCAGCAGTGTGCGGTCGAGTTGGGAGCGGCTGAGGCGGTGGCGTGGGGCGCCGCCGATGCCGCCGACGGCGAAGCGGCCGAGCAGCAGCCAGGCGAGCACGACCACGACCGTGCCGGTCATGCACATGGCGAGGGAGCCGGTGTGCGCTCGGGCGAAGATGCCGAGGACGCGCACGCCCGAGGTGGGGTTCTGGTGTACCGGTTGGGCGCCGATCCCGAGGGCGCTGATCGCCATCAGGACGGTTCCGGTGGCGCCCATCAGGCGGATGCGGTCGAGTTGGACGCGTTCCTTCGGGTCGAGGCCGGGGACTTCGGTCTCGTCCTGGTGCAGGACCGCGATCGTGTGATCGGCGGTCGGCACGTCCAATCCGAGTGCTCGGCGCCCGAATGCCAGTGTCCTGCGCCGCGCGCCCTCCAGTACCGCCACGAGACGAAGCATAAGGGGCGCGGTCGGGCGGAGTCCGGCCACTGACCGTGCGAGGCCCGCTGACCGGCAGTGCTCGTTCCGTTCGGTAGCGTCGCCGGCCGGGGCACAATCAGACATATGGTTTCGGAGTCCAGGCGGCGGATCGAAGTCGCCGCGTGCGGGCTGCTCGCGCGGCATGGCTATCACGGGTTCGGTCTGAAGGCGTTGAGTGAGGCGGCCGGATTGCCGTATGGGTCGATCTACCACCACTTTCCGGGCGGCAAGGAGGAGATCGCGGTCGCCGCCATCACCGGGACGGGGACGTTGACGGGGAAGATGATCCGGCAGGCGCCGACGGATGTGTTCGCGACGACGACCACCATCTTCGATTTCATGGTCGGCAAGCTGGCCGCCTCGGACTGGGACGACGGCTGCCCGATCGGCACGCCCGCGCTGGACGGCGGCAGCGATGTCGAGGCGATCCGCGCCGCGTGCGTGTCGGCGTTCGAGGCGATGGAGCAGGCGTTCGCCGGCATGCTCGCCGAGTTGGGGTTGTCCGCGCAGGACGCGGGGGAGTTGGCCACCACGGTGGTCGCCGCGTACGAGGGCGCGACCATGCTGGCCAGGGTGCGGCGCTCGGAGGCACCGCTGCACACGGTGGCCGCGGCGATGGAACGGCTGATCCGGGTGACGTTCACCGAGGCGGGGTTGCCGAGTGCCGAAGCGGCCGTGGCGGATACGGGTCCGTCGGGTACCGGGTCGTCGGATATCGACATGGGGATGCCTGCGGCGGACGTGGCGCCGTCGGTCGAGGCGAGGGTGGAGGCGGCCGCCGCGGAGTCCGGAAATGTTCCGGAAATTGTTGCTGAGCAGTGGAATTCCCAGTTGGGTATTGACTAGAAAGAACGTTCTAGCGAAACTCGACGCATGAAGCGTCTGATGTTGACCGGCCCCGGCGAGCTGCGGTGGGAAGAGCACCCCGAACCCGAGCTCACCGGGCCGGACCAGGCGCTGGTGCGCCCGATCGCCCTGGCCACCTGCGATATCGATCCGGCCGTCCTGCGCGGCGCCTTTCCGCTGCCCGGCCCCTACCCATTCGGGCACGAGGGCGTGGCCGAAGTGGTCGCGATCGGGGACGACGTGCGCGCCGTCACGGTCGGTGACCGGGTGGTGGTGCCGTTCCAAATCTCTTGCGGCACATGCCATGCCTGCCTGCGCGGCCGCACCGGCAACTGCACCAGTCACCCGCCGTTGTCGTCCTACGGCCTCGGCCCGCTCGGCGGCTTGGACTGGGGCGGGCTCTGGGCCGACCTCGCCCTCATCCCGCACGCCGACGCCATGCTCGTGCCGCTGCCGACCGGCATCGACCCGGTGGCCGTGGCCAGCGCGAGCGACAACATCCCGGACGGTTATCGCGCCGTCGGCCCGCAGCTCGCCGACAACCCCGGCGCCGAGGTTCTGGTGATCGGCGGACCGGCGGCTCCGTCAATAGGTCTCTACGCCGCAGGCCTTGCGGTCGCGCTCGACGCGGCCCGCGTCGTCTACCTGGACGACTCCATCGAACGCTTGGAAATCGCGAAGTCGTTGGGCGCGGAGGCAATCGAAGGTCCGCGCGACGCTCGTGTCGGCCGGTTCCCGATCACCGTCGAAGCCGCGGGCGGCGCCAAGGCGCTGCGCGCCGCGATCGACGCCACCGCCTACGACGGCTGGTCGACCAGCGTCAGCGTCCAGCCCACCGACGTGCCACTGCCGATCTTTCAGATGTATTCGCGCTGCTGCACGTTCCACACGGGCCGCGCGCACGCCCGTCCGGCCATCCCCGAGGTGCTGGAATTGGTGGCCGCGGGCCGGTTCGATCCGTCGCTGGTTACTACCCGGACAGCAAACTGGGACGAGTCTGTCGACGCGCTTTTGGAGACGCCGATGAAGCTCGTCGCTGTCCGCTGAACGGTCTCGGCGAAGTGGTCAGCCGACCATATGTGATGTAACGCACTGGACACGATGAACGCGAGATTGATCGTCGAAGCGTCGGTCGCCGAAGTGGCCGACGCTTCGACCGCGAACAGCTCGCACGCCCGAGCGTTCTGGGTGTGCTCGTTGAAACCGCAGCTCAGGGCGCATATTTGCGGCCGTTTTAAGGTTCGGCTTAAATAACGGGCCGATCCGACCATGATCGGCAACTCCGCCGCAGCATCGATCACACTCCCGGCGACCCGGCAACAGCGGTCTATGCAGGTCACGAGCCCCGAGAACTCAGGGCACCCTTATTAGATTTCGGGAACGAATTCCGCCACACTGATGTTGTGAAAACCGTGGGTTTGCGGAGCGAGGACGAAAGGGCTGGTCGTAAGGCCGGTACCGGAACGTCTGCTGCGCCCACGACCGCGGGCGAGGGGCACACCCGCGCGGCCATCGTCCAGCTGCTGCTGGAAGAGGGCCCGATCACCGCGACCGCCATCGGCACCACCCTGGGACTGGCGCCGGCCGGCGTGCGGCGCCACCTCGACGCACTGATCGACTCCGGTCAGGCACGGGCCAGCAGGTCCGCGCCGTGGCAGCAGAAGGGTCGCGGCCGTCCCGCCAAGCAGTATCAACTCACCGCCGCGGGCCGTGGCCAGTTGGGTCACGCCTACGACGACCTGGCCGGCGCGGCGATCCGCCAGCTCGGCGAGATCGGTGGCGACCAAGCCATTGCCGAGTTCGCCAGGAAACGCGCCAGGACTATCGTGGCCGGGATCGCACCGGTCGACGAGCACACCCCGCAGCAGACCGAGGCCAAGGCCGAGGAGATCGCGGACGCGTTCACCGAGGCCGGTTTCGCCGCCTCCACCCGCAAGGTGGGCAACGGCGTGCAGATCTGCCAGCATCACTGCCCGGTCGCGCACGTCGCGGAGGAATTCCCGCAGTTGTGCGAGGCGGAACTCGAGGCGTTCCGTGACCTGCTCGGCACGCACGTGCAGCGGCTGGCCACGATCGCCAACGGCGACTGCGCGTGCACGACGCACGTGCCGCTGCTCGTACTACCGATTACCACCAAAACTTCACCAGAAATCGCTGCACAGCCCGCAGTGGTACGAACGAACGACTCCGGAAGGAGTGCCGAATGACGACAACCACCGACCAGGTGCAGCCGCTCACTCAGGAAGAGACCATCGCTTCCCTGGGCAAATACGGCTACGGCTGGGCCGATTCGGATGTGGCCGGAGCCAGCGCGCAACGAGGCCTGTCCGAGGCGGTTGTTCGCGACATCTCGGAGAAGAAGAGCGAGCAGGACTGGATGCTCGACATCCGGCTCAAGGCGCTGCGCATCTTCGACCGCAAGCCCATGCCGAACTGGGGCTCCAACCTCGACGGCATCGACTTCGACAACATCAAGTACTTCGTCCGCTCCAGCGAGAAGCAGGCCGCCACCTGGGACGACCTGCCCGAGGACATCAAGAACACCTACGACAAGCTCGGCATCCCGGAGGCGGAGAAGCAGCGTCTGGTCTCCGGTGTCGCGGCGCAGTACGAGTCCGAGGTCGTCTACCACTCCATCCGTGAGGACCTGGAGAAGCAGGGCGTCATCTTCCTCGACACCGACACGGCGTTGAAGGAGCACCCGGAAATCTTCAAGCAGTACTTCGGCTCGGTGATCCCGGCGGGCGACAACAAGTTCTCCGCGCTGAATACCGCGGTGTGGTCGGGTGGTTCGTTCATCTACGTGCCGCCGGGCGTGCACGTCGACATCCCGCTGCAGGCCTACTTCCGGATCAACACCGAGAACATGGGCCAGTTCGAGCGGACCCTGATCATCGTCGACGAGGGCGCCTACGTGCACTACGTCGAGGGCTGCACCGCGCCGATCTACAAGTCGGACTCGCTGCACTCCGCGGTGGTCGAGATCATCGTGAAGAAGGGCGGCCGCTGCCGCTACACCACCATCCAGAACTGGTCGAACAACGTCTACAACCTGGTCACCAAGCGGGCCAAGGCGGAGGCGGGCGCGACCATGGAGTGGGTCGACGGCAACATCGGCTCCAAGGTCACCATGAAGTACCCGGCGGTCTGGATGACCGGCGAGTACGCCCGCGGCGAGGTGCTCTCGGTGGCGTTCGCCGGCGAGGGCCAGCACCAGGACACCGGCGCGAAGATGCTGCACCTGGCGCCGCACACCTCCTCGAACATCATCAGCAAGTCGGTGGCGCGCGGCGGCGGCCGGGCCTCCTACCGCGGCCTCGTGCAGGTGAACAAGGGCGCGTACGGGTCCAGGTCGACCGTGAAATGCGATGCGCTGCTTGTCGATACGATCAGCCGCTCGGACACCTACCCGTACGTCGACATCCGCGAGGACGACGTGACGATGGGCCACGAGGCCACGGTCTCGAAGGTCTCCGAGGACCAGCTGTTCTACCTGATGAGCCGCGGCATGACCGAGGACGAGGCAATGGCCATGGTGGTGCGCGGCTTCGTCGAGCCCATCGCCAAGGAACTGCCGATGGAATACGCGTTGGAATTGAACCGGCTCATCGAGCTGCAGATGGAAGGAGCCGTCGGCTGATGGCGACAGGTGTCATTGGAGCGGTCGAGGGCGAGAACCCTGCGAAGCCGATTCAGAACCCGGGCGCTGGGGCCGCGACCAACAAGGGCGAGGTCTTCACCTCGTTCGACGTCAACGCCTTCGAGGTGCCCTCGGGTCGCGACGAGGAGTGGCGGTTCACCCCGCTGCGCCGACTGCGCGGGCTGCACGACGGCTCCGCTGTCCGCGACGGTCAGGCCACGGTCGAGGTCAGCTCGGTCGACGGCGTCCAGGTGGAGACCGTCGGGCGCGACGACGCGCGCCTCGGCGCCGCCGGCACGCCCGCGGATCGTGTTGCCGCCCAGGCGTTCTCGGGCTTCGAGTCGGCCACCGTGGTGTCGGTCGGCGCGGAGACCGAGGTCGCCGAACCGGTCGTCGTCACGGTCACCGGCCCCGGCGAGGGCCGGACCGCCTACGGCCACCTGCAGATCCGGCTCGGCAACTTCGCCACCGCCACCGTGGTCATCGACCAGCGTGGCAGCGGAACCTACGCGGAGAACGTCGAATTCGTGCTCGGCGACAGCGCCAAGCTGACCGTCGTCGCGGTGCAGGACTGGGCCGACGACACCGTCAACGCGACCGCGCACCACGCGCTGCTCGGCCGCGACGCCACGCTGCGGCACATCGCGGTCACGCTCGGCGGCGAGCTGGTTCGCCTCACCGGAACCGTCCGCTACGCGGGTCCCGGCGGCGACGCCGAACTGCTCGGCCTCTACTTCGCCGACGCGGGACAGCACTTCGAGCAGCGCCTGCTCATCGACCACTCGCAGCCGAACTGCAAGTCGAACGTGCTGTACAAGGGTGCGCTGCAAGGCGATCCGGATTCACCCAAGGGTGACGCGCGGACCGTGTGGGTCGGCGATGTGCTGATCCGCGCCGCCGCCGAAGGCACCGACACCTTCGAGGTGAACCGCAACCTGGTGCTCACCGACGGCGCGCGCGCCGACTCGGTGCCGAACCTGGAGATCGAGACCGGCGAGATCGCCGGCGCCGGTCACGCCAGCGCCACCGGCCGCTTCGACGACGAGCAGCTGTTCTACCTGCGCGCCCGCGGCATCCCGGAAGACGTGGCGCGGCGGCTGGTCGTGCGCGGCTTCTTCCAGGAGATCATCCAGAAGATCGCGGTCCCCGAGATCCGGGAGCGGCTGGAGTCGGCCATCGAGGCCGAGCTCGCCGCTGTCGGCGTCTGATGCGCGACTGCTTGCAGGTCGCGCACAACAACACAGCCACTCACTCCCACAAAGGAACTCGAATTCGATGACCACCCTGGAAATCAAGGACCTGCACGTCGAGGTCGCCAACCCGGACGCCTCCGGCGAGCCCATCAAGATCCTGAAGGGCGTCGACCTCACCATCAAGTCCGGTGAGACGCACGCCATCATGGGCCCCAACGGCTCCGGCAAGTCGACCCTCTCGTACGCGATCGCCGGCCACCCGAAGTACACGGTGACCTCCGGCTCGATCACCCTCGACGGCGAGGACGTCCTCGCGATGACCGTCGACGAGCGGGCGCGCGCGGGCCTGTTCCTGGCCATGCAGTACCCGGTCGAGGTCCCCGGTGTGTCCACCTCGAACTTCCTGCGTACCGCCGCCACCGCCGTGCGCGGCGAGGCGCCCAAGCTGCGGCACTGGGTGAAGGAAGTCAAGGAGTCGATGGCCGAGCTGGAGATCGACCCGGCCTTCGCCGAGCGCAACGTGAACGAGGGCTTCTCCGGCGGCGAGAAGAAGCGTCACGAGATCCTGCAGCTGGGCCTGCTCAAGCCGAAGATCGCCATCCTGGACGAGACCGACTCCGGCCTGGACGTCGACGCGCTGCGCATCGTCTCCGAGGGCGTCAACCGCTACAAGGAGCGCGAGAACGGCGGCGTGCTGCTGATCACGCACTACACCCGGATCCTGCGCTACATCGAGCCGGAATTCGTGCACGTCTTCGTCGGCGGCCGCATCGTCGCCGAGGGCGGCTCGGAACTGGCCGACGAACTCGACGCCAACGGCTACGTCCGTTTCACTCAGAGCTCACCCACCCCGTCGGCTTCGCCGACTGCCGTCCCCGTGTCTGCCCCTGCAGGAGCTTGATATGACCGCCACGGTCCGCACCCTCGACGTGGCCCGCATCCGGGCCGACTTCCCGATCCTGAGCCGCACGGTTCGGGACGGGAAACCGTTGGTGTACCTGGACTCCGGCGCCACCTCGCAGCGGCCCCTGGCGGTGCTCGACGCGGAACGTGAGTTCCTGGTGACGCACAATTCGGCCGTGCACCGCGGTGCGCATCAGCTGGCCGAGGAGGCGACCGACGCCTACGAGAACGCTCGCGCGGATATCGCCCGGTTCGTCGGGGTCGAGGCCGACGAGATCGTGTTCACCAAGAACGCGACCGAATCGCTGAACCTGGTGACGTACTCGTTCGCCGACGATCGGTTCCCGTACCACGTCGGGCCCGGTGACGAGATCGTCATCACCGAGCTGGAACATCACGCGAATCTCGTTCCGTGGCAAGAGCTTGCGCGTCGGACCGGTGCGACGCTGAAGTGGTACGGCGTGACCGACGACGGCCGGATCGATCTCGATTCGCTCGAATTGTCGCCTGCCACCAAGGTTGTCGCGTTCACGCATCAGTCCAACGTGACCGGTGCGATCACCGATGTCGCCGAATTGGTCCGCCGCGCAAAGGCTGTCGGCGCACTGACGGTGCTCGATGCCTGCCAGTCGGTGCCGCATATGCCGGTGGACTTCCGTGAGCTCGGCGTCGACTTCGCCGCGTTCTCCGGGCACAAGATGTTCGGTCCGTCCGGTGTCGGCGTGCTGTACGGGCGGCGCGCGCTGCTCGCGGAGACGCCGCCGTTCATCACCGGTGGCTCGATGATCGAGACCGTCACGATGGAGGCGACCACCTTCGCGGCGCCGCCGCAGCGGTTCGAGGCGGGCGTGCCGATGACCTCGCAGGTCGTCGGATTGGGCGCTGCCGTACGGTATCTCGAAGCGCTCGGCATGGATGCCGTTGCGGAGCATGAACATTCGCTGGTCGGTGCCGCGATCGAAGGCCTGAGTGCGATCGACGGGGTGCGGATCATCGGTCCGGTCGAGAACGTGGATCGCGGTGGCGCGGTGTCGTTCGTGGTCGACGGGATCCACGCGCACGACGTCGGGCAGATTCTCGATGACGAAGGTGTCGCGGTGCGGGTCGGTCACCACTGCGCGTGGCCGCTGATGCGCAGGCTCGGCGTGCCTGCCACCGCGCGCGCCTCGTTCGCCGCCTACAACACCCTCGATGAGGTGGACGCACTGGTCGCGGCCGTGCGGAAGGCTCAGAGCTTCTTCGGAGTTGTATAGAACATGCGCATGGAGCAGATGTACCAGGAAGTGATCCTGGACCACTACAAGCACCCGCACCACCGCGGGTTGCGGGAGCCGTTCGGTGCCGAAGTGCACCACGTGAACCCGACCTGCGGTGACGAGGTCACTTTGCGCGTGCAGCTCGACGACAACGGCGATGTCGCCGACGTCTCCTACGACGGTCAGGGCTGCTCGATCAGCCAGGCCTCCACCTCGGTGCTCACCGACCAGGTGATCGGCCTGCCGGTGCAGCAGGCGCTGAAGGTGGTCGACTCGTACCACGAGATGATCTCCAGCCGCGGCGCCGTCGAAGGCGACGAGGACATGATCGGTGACGGCATCGCCTTCGTCGGCGTCGCCAAGTACCCGGCACGCGTCAAATGCGCGCTGCTCGGCTGGATGGCGTTCAAAGACGCGGTCGTCCGGATAACCTCGGCAGAAGAGGCGCAACGTTCGATGGGAAACGGGGACAAGGCATGACCGACACACCGGCAACCGAGACAGCTGAGCAGGTCGAGCTGTCCGCCGAGGACATCAAGCGCCTCGAGGACCTCGAGGAGGCCATGCGCGACGTCGTCGACCCCGAACTCGGCATCAACGTCGTCGACCTCGGCCTCGTCTACGGCCTGTCCGTCCAGGACGAGGTAGCCATCCTCGACATGACCCTCACCTCCGCCGCCTGCCCCCTCACCGACGTCATCGAGGACCAATCCCGCAACGCCCTCGTCCGCAGCGGCCTGGTAGACGACCTCAAAATCAACTGGGTCTGGATGCCCCCCTGGGGCCCCGACAAGATCACCGAAGACGGCCGCGAACAACTCCGCGCCCTCGGCTTCACCGTCTGAGCCCACCTCTTACCAACAGCCGCTGAACGGAATGCCCTCGTCACAGGGCATCACCACAGCGGCTGTTGTCGTACGTGGGAACAACTGAATAGCGCAGAGCACATCGAGTGCCACCCCCAGCTTTTCCCTGCCGCAACTAGGGATAGGCAACGTCTGCGTTCCAACGCGCCCACTGTCAGTGGTCAGAGACGCCGGATCATCGAGTCGAGTCAAATGGTTGCTGTCGAAGATCTTTTAGCGATCCTATGTCCCACCTCAATGATCCGGTTGTGCCGCGCGGTGAAGGCATGAGGGTGGTGGACAATGTCCCAGCCCGGCGGCGTAGAAGATTGTCCAGCCTTGGGCAGCGAGATTGGCGGGTGTTGTTCGCGTGCATCCCCCGAATGCGGTGCTGCGGCCCGAGGTCGAGTCGGCGGGGGCCGCCTGGGGTCGAGTCGGCGGGGGCCGGCCGGGTCTGGACCTCCGGTTGCGGCTCAGAGTGGGGAAGTCCGGCACCGAACCACCCCAATCGGGTGCCTGCGCGGGGAGAGGGGCCAAGGTTGTATCGAGCAGAGTCAAATGGTCGTCATCCATGATCGACTGGCGACCATTTGACTCTGCTCGATGAGCGCGCTGCCCGGTGGAGGGCGGACCTGATGGGGTCGGTGAAGAGGTGTGGGTGGTGGAGGACTTCGCGGCCCGGTGACGTAGAAGATTGTCCCGCCTTGCGTAGCGTGATGGTTGTGGCAGGTGTTGTTCACTTGCGGCGGCGTGCATCCCCGAATGCGAAGCGACGCTGTCATATTCGAGTCCGATGCGGTGTTGTGGCCCCCCGAGAGGCGAGTCGGCGAGGGCCGGCCGGGGTCTGGACCTCCGGTTGCGGCTCAGAGTAGGGAAGTCCGGCACCCAACCACCCCAATCGGGTGCCTGCGCGGGGAGGGGGCCAAGATTGTATCGAGCAGAGTCAAATGGTCGTCATCCTTGATCGACTTGCGACCATTTGACTCTGCTCGACGAGCGCGCGCTGCCCGTTGGAGGGCGGACCTGATGGACTCGGTGCAGGCAAGAGGGGTGGAGGTCGTCCCGGGCCGGTGGCGTAGAAGATTGTTCAGTCCTGGGTAGCGTGATGGTTGTGGCGGGAGTTGTTACTGCGGCGGCGTTTGTTCCCGAATGCGAAGCGACGCTGTCATATTCGAGTCCGATGCGGTGTTGTGGCCCCCCGAGAGGCGAGTCGGCGGGGGCCGTCCGGGGTCTGGACCTCCAGCGGCTCAGAGTCGGGAAGTCCGGCACCGACCACCCCAATCGGGTGCCTGCGCGGGGAGGGGGCCACGGTTGTATCGAGCAGAGTCAAATGGTCGTCATTCTTGATCGACTTGCGACCATTTGACTCTGTTCGATGAGGGCGTGCCTGATGGGGTCGGTGAAGAGGTGTGGGTGGTGGAGGACTTCGCGGGCGGTGGCGTAGAAGATTGTCCAGCCTTGGGTGGTGAGAGGGTGTTGTGGCGGGCGGTGTCTCGTGCGGCCGCGTGCGGCCCGGAATGCCAAGCGGCACTGTCGTATTCCAGGCCGATTCGGGATTGCCGCCAACCTAGGTCCAAGCGTCGGGGGCCATCACGTGTCGCTACTTCCACCTGTGGTTCCGGATGCGGTAATCCGGCGTCGATGCACCGCAACCGGGTGCGTGACTCCATCGGGGATTCGGACCGCCCGTCCGCGACTCCTACCAACTCGGCCGCCTGCCGAAACCCGCGTCGCCCGCGGTGCCGCGCGACTTCTTCCTCCAGTGCCGACTGCGAAAGTCCCAGCCGCAGCGCGGCATCCACTGTGGCCAACGCATCCAGCCGATTGAGTGTGCGCGCCAGATCCACCGCGGTGCGCACCGGATTCGTCGTCAACGTCCCTTTGACCACCGCCAGATTCGCGGAGTCGACCCGATCCTGATGGACCACCAGCTGCTTCGACCGGGACCGCTGCTTCCCGATCACATGTGTCGCCGCACTCTCGATCACGGAAAAGCCATGCAACTCAGCGGCCGTGGCGTGGGAGGCAACGACCACCGGCAACCTCATCGACAGCCGCGCCGCTTCGACCCGCAATTCCACCAGTTCCGGAGTCCCCGCCTCTCGATACACGCCATGAAACACCCGTACCCACTCACCCCGCCAGACCCGAGCCCGCAACTCCGCCCGCGTGTACTCGCCCCGCACCTGAGCCGCGGTAAAAACACCGAACTGCTTGTCCCGCAACCCCGCCAACTGTGCCCGCATGCAACTCAGCATCCCTCCGGCCCAGCCTCCCCGCCCCCGCCCCACCAGCCCATACAACATCTCTGTGCACAACTCACCCCCTGGGGATATACCGTCGAGAAGAGTCGTATGGTCGCTATACGACCTTGGGCAGCAGCCATAAGACTCTCTTGATCTTGAAATGCTCGACACGCCACCCGGCGGCGGCGGAAATTGCGTTACCGGAATGTAACTCGAACGTGCGGGTGGGGACGCCGGTGCGTTCCATGCTTGGAGCGGTTATCGGTTACTGGAAGGACGGTTCGTCGTGGAGTTTCAGGTTCCCGTTATCGATATTTCCGCATACGTCAGCGGTGCGAGCCCTGCGGAGCGAGCGGTGGTGGCGCAGCAGATCGATGCGGCGGCCCAGCAGGTCGGGTTCATGCAGATTCGCGGGCATGGGATCGCGCAATCGGTGCTCGATGAGTTCGCGGCCGCGCTCGATGATTTCTTCGCCCTCGATCAGGCGACGAAGGCGGCCTACCGGACGGCGGTCGAGTTCAATCGGGGCTATTCGCCGCCCAAGAGCGAGAGCTTGAGTTTGAGCCTCGGGGTGGCGTCGGCGACGCGGATGAACGATTTCTTCGAGGCGTTCAATATCGGCACTACCACCGCCGACTATCCAGGGCTGGATTTGCCCGCGGCGGCGGGCTACGCCGAAAATGTCTGGCCCGCACAGCTTCCCACGTTCCAGCAGCGAGTGCTGACGTACTACGTCGAGGCCGCACGGGTCGCGGGCACCCTCACCACGATTTTCGCCGACGCCCTCGACCTGCCCACCGGATACTTCGACCGCTTCACCGACCACTCGCTGAATGTGTTGCGCATGAACAACTATGCGCTGCCGCCGGGCAGCGTCGACCTCGACGGCGAACTGAAAGGCATGGGCGAGCACACCGATTACGGCATCGTCACCGTCCTGTGGGCCGACCAGGTGCCCGGCCTGCAGGTGCTCGGCGCGGACGGCCATTGGCACGACGTGCAACCCGCCGACGACGCGCTGCTGATCAATCTCGGCGACCTGATGGCCCGCTGGACGAACGAACGCTGGCTCTCCACCCTGCACCGGGTGATGCCGCCGATCGTCGACGGCACCGTCGAACGACGCCGCAGCGCAGCGTTTTTCCACGATGGCAATTTCGACGCACTGATCGAGACTTTGCCCTCCTGCATAGGCGCCGGCAGCAAGTACGCACCGATCACGGTCTCCGAGCACGTGCAGGCGAAGCTCGCCGGTTCCCGTGGCCTGCAACCGAATACGAACGCGCCGAGAGAAGCCGCGCGGGCTCTCTCGGCGCGCCCGTAGCCGAAACTACTTGCGGAACTTGGCTTCCAGCTCGGTCGCTGTCGCCTGCAAATCGGCCGGTTCGTTGGTCTTGAAGATGCCCTCGTACCCGGTCTCGGCGCGCACCGCGGCTTCGACCTCCGGATCGTGGTACAGCCGAGCGAGTTTCAGCAGCGTCGGGTTGTCCTTGTCCGCGGCGCGGGCGGCGAAGATGTTGATGTACTGCTTGAGCGCCGGCAGTTCCGGGTCATCGGTGTAGATCGTGTCGTTCTTCGTCAAACCCGCTGGGCGAGCGAAGGTGTCGTCGACGAACGCGGCATCGACACTGCTGAGCGACTGCGCGGTCAGGGTCGGATCGATGGGCGTCAGCTTCACCTTGGACGCGGCGGTGTCCACGTCCTCGATCTTGGAATCCCAACTGGCACCGCCCTTCAGCACGATCAGCCCGGCCGCGGCCAGGCTGAGCAGCGGCCGCACCTGGTTCGCCGAGTTGTTGCTCAACGTGATCTGGCCGCCCTGCGGGATGTCGGCCACCGACTTGTGCTTACGCGAGTACAGCGTGAGCGGGAAGATCTCGGTCGCACCGATCGGCACCAGGGTGTCGTTGTTGCGGGCGTTGTAGTTGGCCAGGTATCGCACGTGCTGGAACTTGTTGAGATCGATCTGGCGTTGCGCGAGTGCGGGATTGGGCTGGTTGTAGTCGGTGAAGTTGACGAACTCGATCGCGATGCCCTGATCTGCGGCTTTCTTCTTGTACACGTCCCAGTGCGGCAATGAGAGGTCATTCACGCCGATGCGAATCACGTCGCCGCGGTGTTCCGCGCCACACGAAACAGAAGCGATGGCCAGGACGGACAGGAGAGGGATCAGCAGTAGTCGATGCATGAAGCGCATTGCGGCCAAACTAGACGGTCGTCCAAGTTTTCGGAAGGGTTTTGCTCACCACAATCTCAACCGTTGCCTACCCGGTTGCCGGGTCGCTTGGATTACCGGGTTCATATAGCGACAAGCATTTCGGGAGCACGAGTGAAATTCCATCGGGTACTGGCGATCCCGGTCCTGGTAGCCACCGCGGCCCTCACCCTTACGGCGTGCGGTTCTGACGACAAGGCCTCCTCCGACACGGTAGTGCGCATCGGCACCACCGACAAGGACAAAGCCTGGGACGTCTTCGAGCAGCGGGCCAAGGACAAGGGCATCACGCTGAAGATCACCAACTTCTCCGATTACAAGCAGCCGAACCTCGCGCTGGCGCAGAAGCAGATCGACGTGAATCTGTTCCAGCACCTGCAGTTCCTCGGCGCGTACAACGTCGCGAACAACGACACCCTGACGCCGATCGGGTCCACCTATATCGTGCCGTTGGGCCTGTACTCCAAGAAGCACAAGACCCTCGCTGACATCCCACAGGGCGGGGAGATCGCGATCCCGAACGACCCGACCAACCAGGCGCGGGCACTGTTCGTACTGCAGGCGGCCGGGCTGCTGAAGCTGTCCTCGACCACCAACTCGCCGTCCCCCGCCGACATCGACCGTGGCGCGTCCAAGGTCAAGGTGACCACCGTCGACGCCGCGCAGACCGCGCTCTCGCTGGCCTCGGTGGACGGCTCGGTGATCAACAACACCTTCCTCGAGCGATCCGGCATCGACCCCACTTCGGCGCTGTACAAGGACGATCCGAAGAACCCGGCGGCCGAGCCGTACATCAACGCGCTGGTGACCAGGGCCGAAGACAAGAACAATCCGAAGCTGCTGCAGCTCGTCGAACTCTGGCACGACCCCGAAGTGCAGAAGGCGCACAGCGAGGTGACCAAAGGCACCGCCGTCGAGGTGAAGCGCAGTGGCCCTGAGCTGGAACAGATTCTGCAGCGGGTGCAGCAGTCCATCCGCGACGGCAAGTGACCGATAACCCGCCCGCAGTCGAGTTCCGTTCGGTCACGAAGGTTTTCGGTAAAGGCGCGGACGCCCAAGTCGCGCTGGACGATATCGACCTGCGCATCGAGCAGGGTGAAATCTTCGGCGTGATCGGCTATTCCGGCGCGGGCAAGAGCACGCTGGTCCGGCTGATCAACGCGCTGGAGAAGCCGACCAGCGGCACCGTCGAGGTCGCGGGCACCCCGATCACCGGGGTGCGCGAGGCGCAGGTGCGGCGACTGCGCCGCGATATCGGGATGGTGTTCCAGCAGTTCAACCTGTTCCGATCACGCACTGCCGCAGGCAATATCGAGTATCCGCTCAAGGTCGCTGGGTGGCAGCGGGCCGAGCGCAAGGCCCGGGTCGCGGAGTTACTGGAGTTCGTCGGGCTGTCCGACAAGGCCCGCAGCTATCCCGATCAGCTGTCCGGCGGGCAGAAGCAGCGGGTCGGCATCGCCCGCGCGCTGGCGACCTCACCGTCGCTGCTGCTCGCGGACGAGTCGACCTCGGCGCTGGACCCGGAAACCACCGGCGAGGTGCTGCGCCTGCTGAAGAAGATCAATCGCGAACTCGGCGTCACCATCGTGGTGATCACCCATGAGATGGATGTGATCCGCGCGGTGGCCGACCGGGTCGCGGTGCTCGCGGAGGGCCGCATCGTCGAACTCGCCAGCACCTTCGAGGTTTTCGCGGCCCCGAAGGCGGCGCCGACGCAGTCGTTCGTGGGCACGGTGCTGCACAACCGGCCGTCCGAGGACGAATTGCGCAGGCTCGGTGAGCTACACGGCGGCAGGCTGATCACGGTGGACGTGGACGATCGGCGCGGCATCGGCGCGGCACTGGCCACCGCGGTGCACGCGGACGTCCGCTTCGAGGTGGTCTACGGCGGGGTGAGTACGTTGCAGGACAAGACATTCGGCAGCGTCACCCTGGCGTTGCACGGCCCCGACGAAGCCATCGACCAGGTCATCGACGAACTTCACCGCCGGACGGGCTGAAAGGAGTACCTATGCATGCGAATTGGGACACTCTCCGGCCGCTGCTGTACGAGGCGATCGGCCAGACCATCTATCTGGTGCTGCTCACCTTCGTGGCCTCCGGCCTGATCGGCCTGTTTCTCGGCACCGTGCTCTACGTCACCCGCAAGGGCGGGCTGCTGGCGAACGCGCCGATCAACCTGCTGCTCAACGTGATCGTCAACGTGGTCCGGCCCATCCCGTTCATCATTCTGCTCGCGGCGCTGGGCCCGGTGACGTTGAAGGTGGTCGGCACCACCATCGGCGGGGATGCCGCGGCGTTCGTCATGATCGTGGCGGCGTCGGTGTTCATCGCCCGGATCGTGGAGCAGAACCTGGTGACGGTCGACCCCGGGGTGATCGAGGCCGCCAGGGCGGTCGGCGCCGGGCCGCTGCGCATCATCTTGACGCTGTTGATCCCGGAGGCGCTGGGCCCGCTGGTGCTCGGCTACACCTTCGCGGTGATCGGCATCGTCGACATCTCCGCCATGGCGGGCACCGTCGGCGGCGGTGGGCTCGGCGATTTCGCGCTCGTCCAGGGTTATCAGCGATTCAACTGGCAGGTTACCCTGGTGGCCACGCTGATCATCATCGCCGGCGTGCAGGTCATCCAGTTCCTCGGCAACTGGATAGCTCGAAAAGTCTTGCGCCGCTGAGGTAATAAGCAAACGAGGGGTGGGGCCGCGCGGGGGGGGCACCCCCCCGTCGGGTGTGGGGTGGTCAGGGCGGCGGGCCCCCAGGCGCGTATAAACAACAGAAACTGGCGCCCCACAAAAAAGGGGATATAACGGTGGTGGGCGGAGCAA
>NZ_JBHXAU010000049.1:0-26224 GCF_042727395.1 Nocardia sp. NPDC060255
GCCTGCCAGCGCCGATGGTACTGCACTCGACAGGGTGTGGGAGAGTAGGACACCGCCGGAACATCCTTCGCGATAGGGGACCCAGATTCTGGGTCCCCTATCGTCGTTTCAGCACCTAATCGTGCCGAAACCACATCGCTTGCGACTTCTTGCAGGTCGCTCGCACGGTCAGCCGTGTCAGGCCCCCACCAAGACACGTGATTGAATTTGTGGGGCCCCCGACCACTCTTGCGGACCTCAGAAAGGGATCACCGTGTCGGAACAGAACGACGACCGGAAGTCCTCCCCGCGCGGCGAGGGATCCGATCGCCCAGCTCAGGGCAGCGGTGGTGCCGGCAACGACTCCGCCAAGAACCGCCCCGACCGCGAAAGCGGCCAGCGCGGCGGCTTCAAACGAAACAACGACTCCGGCTCCGGCGGAGCGGACCGCCGCGGCGACGCCGGCGGACGCAGCGAATTCGGCCAGCGCGGCGACTCGGCCCAGCGCGGCAGTTCCAGCGACCGTCCCAGCTCGGGCGAACGGGGCGGCTTCAACCGCAGCGGCGATTCGAGCTCGCGCGGTAACGCAGGCGACCGCGGCGGCTTCAACAACCGTAGCGATTCCGGCAGCTCCCACCGCGGTGCTGACTCGGACAACCGCAGCGGTGGATTCAATCGCGGCAGTGACTCCAATGACCGCGGCGGCTTCAACCGCAGTGGCGGCTCTAACCGTGACAGTTCCTCCAGCGACCGCGGCGGCTTCAAACGTAGCGCTGACTCGGCCGGACGCGGCGATTCCAGCCGTGGAAGTTCCAGCGAGAGTGGCGGTTTCAATCGCGGCAGTGACTCGGGCGAGCGCGGCGGATTCAACCGCGGCGGTGGCTCAGGTGACCGTGGTGGTTTCAATCGTGGCAGCGACTCGGGCGACCGTGGCGGATTCAACCGCGGCGGTGGTTCCAGTGATCGTGGTGGTTTCAATCGTGGTGGTGACTCAGGCAGTCGTGGCGGGTTCAACCGCAGCGACTCCAGCGATCGCAGCGGCGCTAACCGCGACAACGCTGCGGGGGACCGCGGCGGTTTCAAACGCGGTGGCGATTCGACCGGACGCAGCGATTCCGGCCGTGGAAGTTCCAGCGACCGTGGTGGTTTCAATCGCAGCGGTGGTTCGGGCGATCGCGGTGGTTTCAACCGTGGCAGCGACTCGGGCGACCGTGGTGGTTTCAACCGTGGCGGCGATTCCGGCGGCCGTGGCGGGTTCAACCGCAGTGGCGGCTCCAATGAGCGCGGCAGCTCTAACCGCGACAGTGCCTCCGGGGATCGTGGTGGTTTCAATCGCAGCGGTTCCGGCGACCGTGGTGGATTCAATCGTGGCAGTGACTCGGGCGACCGTGGCGGGTTCAACCGCAGCGGTGGTTCCAGTGACCGTGGTGGATTCAACCGTGGTGGCGACTCGGGTGGCCGTTCCGACTCGGGTGATCGTGGTGGGTTCAAGCGTGGCGGCGATTCTGGTCGTGGGTTTGATCGCAGCGGCGATTCGCGGGGTAATGGGCCGGATGATCGGCGTCGTGGGGGCGAAGGTGCTCGCAGTGGTGTGGGTGGTGATCGGTCGCAGGATCGGCGTCCGCCGCGTCCCGAGGAGCCCGATCTTCCCGATGACGTGCAGCCGGCCGACTTGGAGCCCGCTGTCCGCCGCGACCTGCTGAGTCTGGACAAGTCGAACGCGGAAGCGGTTGCCCGCCATCTGGTGATGGCCGCCAAACTGATCGATGACGATCCACGCCTGGCCCTCGCACACGCCCGTGCCGCTCGGCAACGCGCGGGCCGCATTGCCGTGGTCCGCGAGACCGCGGGCGTCACCGCCTACCATGCGGGCGAATGGGCCGAAGCGCTCTCCGAGCTGCGTACCGCCCGCCGCATGTCCGGAGGGTCCGGCCTGCTCGCGGTGATGGCCGACTGTGAACGCGGCCTCGGCCGCCCCGAACGCGCCATCGAACTCGGCCGCAGCGACGAGGCTCGCGCCCTCACCGGCGACGAGGCCACCGAACTGCGCATCGTGGTCGCCGGCGCCCGCATGGACCTCGGCGAATACGACCAGGCCGTCGTCACCCTGCAGACGTCCGAACTGGACCCGTCCCGCACCGGCTCCGCCGCCGCGCGCCTCTTCTACGCCTACGCAGACGCTCTCGTCGCCGCAGGCCGCACCGACGAGGGCCTGACCTGGTTCCTCAACGCGGCCTCCGCCGACCTCGACGGCGAAACCGACGCAGAAGAACGCGCCGAAGAACTCACCGGCGGCACCCACCCCGCCGACGACCTCGAGCTGTAGCCAGTGACTACGGCCCGTCCGGCGAATCTCTCCGGGCAGGCCGTAGTCCTGCCTGGCCTCGACGTCGAAACGACGCCGAAGAACTCGCCGTGGGCCCCACCCCACTGACGACCTCGAGCTTTACCCGGTGACTACGGCCTGTCCGGAAAGATGCGGGCAGGCCGTAGTCCTGAGGCTGGCTCAGCGCTTGAGCGTGAAGGTGAAATCGCCCGCGAGCTTGCCGCTCAGGCGGACTGCGGAAACGAGGTTGCCCTCGGCGAGCAGTCGCTCGACCTCGGCTCGCGAAAGGCCGAAACCTTCGGCGATCAGTCGCACCGGCCGGACCGGGATCCGCGCTGCGAAGCCGACCGCGACGTCGACGGCCTCGTCCGCCGGGTGATCTGATCCGCTGGTGTCGAGGCGCCAGGCGTTGTTCCAGTCGAGGGCGATGTGGTTGCGGCGCTGCATGATTGGATCCTGGAGCAGCTCAGCTGTCAGGTCGGGGTTGTTGTCGTGCAGTCGGTCCAGCAGCTCAAGTCGTATCGAACGGACATGCGTTCGGTCCAGGATCGTGAGCTTCACCGTTTCCCCGCACCCGGTACAGAGCGCGAGGAGCCAGGCGTCGATGAGCTTGTGGTTGGCGTTGACGCGAAATTTGCCGCTGGCCCGGAAACGCTCGGACGAGCACGCGTGACAGCGGCGGCGAACAAGTGGCAGACGGGTGGGTACGACCACCCAGTTTTCGAGCATAGAAGTACACCGGTTTCAGTGAGAAGTGGGCAGCACAAAGCAGCGCGGCGCACAGGTGCGGCGCTTCAGTGCTGGGGAGGTCTCACAGGGTGTACAGCGGAATGTCCTTGGCTAGACGGCTTGGTTCGTCAGCACGGTAATGGCACGCGGCGGGACTGTTCCACTGATTTTCGAGCGCGTCGCCGCAAGCGAGATCCTGACCAAAGCGTGCTGACCAGTCTGTTGGCCTACCTGGTCGCGCACCGGGATTCGTTGTGCCCGTTGATCTCTTCGACCGAATGCCCAACTATGGTTGGGCGGACCGCGTAGTGTTCGTGGCGCGAAATCGCTACGGGTGTGCTGACTTCGGGTCGGTGACGCGCGGTATGGGTCGGGGATACATTACGAGACTGTCTGATTTCAAGGAGATGCATGATGAGTAGTGTTCGGGCCGCTGTTTTCGTCGGCTTGGCCGCCGCGGCGTTGACCGCGATGGGTGCCGTTTCGGCCAACGCGGAGCCGTCGAACTACGGCGAGCAGGCCAAGAAGGCCTGCGCCGACGCGGGCTTCGAATACACCGAAAGCATCAACCTGCCCGGCGGCGTCTCCGCCAAGGCGACCTGCCACAAGCCCGGTGAAGACGTAGTCCAGTTCGTCCCGATGCCGAAGGACACGGACTGCTCGCTCCCCGGCATCATGTCGCCGAAGGCGGGCAAGGCCGACGGCCAGGGCAACTGCGTCACTGGCTAATACCCGAGACATGCCCAGCGGGACATGAGGGCGGCGAATCGCGAGAGGAGCCGCCGTCATGTCCCGTTCGTCGTTGTTGGGCACCTTGGGCTGTCGTGAAGAGCCAGATGTTGTCCGCTGCGGCATATGTGAGCCAGCGCTGGTGGGTCGGTGCCATGCGTTTCCTGTCGGACTGCTGGCGTAGTGTTCGGATGTCTCGGCACGGCCGAAGGCCACTGCCTCGGTGCGGTGGCAGGCGTTCGGCGGAGGCAAAGTTCGGCGCTGTACAGGGCAACGATATGGAAGACATGAGGAACATGCGGGGTGCCGGAGTTGGAGACTTTGGATAAGTCGGCGCGGAGCGAGCGGCTACGGGATCGGTACGAAGCCTTGCTGCTGGATCTGGACGGCACCCTGTATCGCGGTGACGCGGTAATCGAGGGTGCGCCGGAGGCGTTGGTTGACGACGGGGCCGCGCAGCGGCTCATGTATGTCACCAACAACGCGAGCAGGGGACCGGGCACGGTCGCCGCGCACCTCACCGAACTCGGGTTTCGCGCGACCACCGATGAAGTGGTGACGAGCGCGCAGGCCGCCGCGCGGCTGCTTGCCGAACGACTGGAGCCGGGGTCGAGCGTGTTGATCATCGGCACCGATGACCTGGCCGCCGAGGTGACCGCGGTGGGTTTGCACCCCATCCGCCGTTTCGACGACACCCCGCCTGCCGCTGTCGTACAAGGACATTCGCCGCAGACCTGCTGGGCCGACCTCGCCGAGGCGGCCTACGCCCTGCGCGCGGACGCACTGTGGGTCGCGGCCAATACCGACAAAACCCTGCCGAACGAGCGCGGACTCGCGCCGGGTAACGGATCGATGGTCGCGGCCCTGCGCACCGCCTCCGATCGCGAACCGATCGTCGCCGGAAAACCCTACGCACCGCTGCTCGAAGACGCTCTCGTGCGCGCCGGCACCCGCAGTGCCTTGGTCGTCGGCGATCGCCTCGACACCGACATCGAGGGCGCGAAT
This sequence comes from Nocardia sp. NPDC060255, assembly GCF_042727395.1. Lineage (NCBI taxonomy): Bacteria > Bacillati > Actinomycetota > Actinomycetes > Mycobacteriales > Nocardiaceae > Nocardia > Nocardia sp. NPDC060255. The sequence continues at coordinate 4,769 of NZ_JBHXAU010000049.1, forward strand.
ACCGTCGGCCTCGAATCGCTGCTGGTCCTGACCGGCGTCAGCACCCTCGACGAGCTGAAAGACGCGTCCGCCGAGTCCATTCCCACCTACGTCGCCGAGTCGTTGGACGCGCTGAACTATCCGCCGATACCCGCCGAAACGGACATCGATCCGAGTGACCTCGCCGCGGACCTGGCCGACCGGTTGCGGCGCAACCCGGGACGAGCCGTGACGGTACGCGCGTCTGGTTCGGAAATCCGATAGCGTTGACGCCACGATGACTACTCCTATGCCCCGCCCCACCGGCCCCGGTATGCCCGGCGCGAACGGCCCCCGCCCGGGCGCCCCGCTGCCCGGCCAGCATCTGCCTGGCGGACCAGGGCGCCCGGAGCCGGCCGACCCGGAGCGCATCCGCAGCGAGATCGACGCCCTGCTCACCGAACTCGCGACGCGCACCAGCTGGCCCGGCTCACCCACCGCGGCCGAGGGTGCCGAATCCGGCACGGATATCACTCGCCGCGCCCGCATCCTGGAGCAGGCGCACGACGTGCTCGTGCAGGCACTGGCCACGGTGGACAAGATCTGAGGTGGCCAGACGCGCGCGCGTGGACGCCGAACTGGTTCGCCGCGGATTGGCGAGATCGCGGGAGCACGCGGTCGAGCTGATCGGGGCCGGTCGCGTCCTGATAGCTGGAACGGTCGCCGTGAAACCGGCGACCGCCGTCGAGGCGGGCACACCGCTGCTGGTCCGTGAGCAGCCCGACGAGGTGTCCTGGGCCTCTCGTGGCGCACACAAGCTGCTCGGCGCGCTGGAGGCGTTCGAGCCCGCCGGACTGACCATCGCGGGTAAGCGCTGCCTCGACGCGGGCGCGTCGACCGGTGGCTTCACCGATGTGCTGCTGTCGCGCGACGCCCGCGAGGTGATCGCGGTGGACGTCGGCTACGGCCAGCTGATCTGGCGGCTGCAGAACGACGATCGGGTGCGGGTGGTCGACCGCACCAACGTGCGCAACATCACCACCGAAACCATCGGCGGCACAGTCGAACTGGTCGTCGGCGACCTCTCCTTCATTTCGCTGGGCCTGGTGCTGCCCGCGCTGGCCGCGTGCACCGCGCCCGGCGGTGACCTGCTGCCGATGGTGAAACCCCAGTTCGAGGTCGGCAAGGACCGCGTCGGTACCGGTGGCGTGGTGCGTGACCCGGCGTTGCGCGCCGAGGCGGTCCGCGAGGTCGCGGCCGCGGCGGCGGCGCTCGGCCTGCGAACCGAGGCCGTTGTGGCGAGCCCGTTGCCGGGCCCGTCGGGCAATGTCGAATACTTCGTATGGCTGCGCAAGGACGGGCAGCCGGAGGACGACGGTGAGCGAGTCGCTGCTCTCGTCGAGCGTGCGGTTGAGGAGGGTCCACAGTGAACGCGACCAGGTCCGGTGGCCGGGAGATCCTGCTGGTGGCGCATCCGGGCCGGGCGGAGATCATCGAGACGGCCCATCGGGTGGCGAAGATCTTCGCCGATGCGGGTATTTGCCTGCGGGTGCTGGCCGACGAGGCCGTCGATACTCGGTTCGAGGCCGCGGCGGGCGGCTATCCGGTGCGGGTGGTCGAGCACGGTCCGGACGCCGCCGTCGGCTGCGAGCTGGCGCTGGTGCTCGGCGGCGACGGCACCTTCCTGCGGGCCGCGGAACTGGCCCGCCCGGCGGGCGTGCCGGTGCTGGGAATCAACCTGGGCCGCATCGGTTTTCTGACCGAGGCCGAGGCCGAGAACCTGGATGACGCGCTGGCACACGTGGTTCGGGGCGACTACCGCATCGAGGACCGGATGACCATCGACGTGACCGTCCGGGTGGACGACGAGGTGGTGCAGACCGGCTGGGCGTTGAACGAGGCAAGCATCGAAAACGCCTCGCGGATAGGCGTATTGGAGTTGGTGCTCGAGGTGGACGGACGGCCGGTGTCGGCGTTCGGCTGTGACGGCATCTTGATCTCCACCCCCACCGGTTCGACCGCGTACGCGTTTTCGGCGGGCGGTCCTGTGGTGTGGCCGGAACTGGAAGCGCTGCTGGTGGTTCCGAGTAACGCGCACGCGTTGTTCGCGCGGCCGCTGGTGACGAGCCCGGAGTCGAGGATCGCGGTGGAATGCGCGGCGACCGGCCACGATGCGATAGTTTTCCTGGATGGCAGGCGCACCGTCGAACTGCCGCGCGGCAGCCGGTTGGAAGCGTTCCGCGGTGCTCAGCCGGTGCGCTGGGTGCGGATCGATTCCGCGCCGTTCGCGGATCGGATGGTGCGCAAGTTCCAATTGCCCGTGACAGGCTGGCGTGGCCGACGGCGGACGGAGAGCTCAAATGCTGACCGAGATCAGGATTGATGGCCTTGGCGTTATCTCAACGGCCACTGCGCAATTCCACGAAGGTCTCACAGTTCTCACCGGCGAGACCGGTGCGGGCAAGACCATGGTGGTCACCAGCCTGCATCTGCTGAGCGGTGCCAGGGCCGACGCGGGCCGGGTTCGGCTCGGTGCCGATCGTGCGGTGGTGGAGGGCCGGTTCACCGTCGACGACGTGAACGACGCCGCCCGCGCGGAGGTAGCACAGGTGCTGGAATCCGCTGCGGCCGTACAGGATGACGACGGCAGCATCATCGCGATCCGCACGGTCGGCAGTGACGGTCGCTCCCGCGCGCATCTGGGTGGGCGTGGTGTACCGGCGTCGGTGCTCGCCGATTTCACCGCGTCGCTGCTCACGGTGCACGGCCAGAACGACCAGTTGCGCTTGCAGCGCCCCGATCAGCAGTTGTCCGCGCTGGACCAGTTCGCCGTCGAGACCGTCGGACCGTTGCTGCGCAAATACACTGTGCAGCGCCGCTCCTGGCTCGATGCCCGCACCGAACTGCTCGAACGGACCGCGCGCAGTAGGGAATTGGCGCAGGAGGCGGACCGGCTGCAGCATTCGCTGTCCGAAATCGACGCCATCGCACCGGAACCCGGCGAGGACGTGCGCATCGTCGACGAGGTGCGCAGGCTCAGCGATCTCGATTCGCTGCGCGAGGGCGCGACGACCGCGCACGATGCGCTCGCCGGACCCGTCGATTCGCCCGAAGAGGGTTCGGGCGCACTGGAATTGCTCGGTGCCGCGCTGGCTCGGATCGACTCGGCCGACGATCCGGCGCTGAAGGCGCTCGGTCCCCGGCTCGGCGAGGCCATCGCGGTGGTGGTGGACCTGACCACCGAACTCAGCGGCTACCTTTCGGATCTGCCGTCCGATCCCGGTGCTCTCGACTCGCTGCTCACCCGCCAGGCCGAGCTCAAGTCGCTGACGCGCAAGTACGCGCCCGACATCGACGGCGTGATCGCCTGGGCCGAGGATGCCCGCACCAAGCTCGGCTCGCTCGATGTGTCCGAGGAAACCCTGGCCGCGTTGGCCGCCGAGGTCGATATCGCGGCCGAGCGGGTCCGGGAGGCGGCGCGCAAGCTGAGTGCCGCGCGCAAGAAGGCCGCGGGCAAGCTCGGGTCGGCGGTGAGCGCCGAATTGGGCGGTCTGGCGATGGGTAAGGCCAGGCTCGAGGTCGAGGTGCGGCCGATGCCCGCGGGACCGCAGGACTCCGCGCCGCTGACCATCGACGGAAAAGATGTGCACGCCGGGTCTTCCGGCATCGACGAGGTGGAGTTCCGGTTGTCCGCGCACTCGGGTGCGCAGTCACTTCCGTTGAGCAAGAGCGCGTCCGGCGGTGAACTCTCCCGGGTGATGCTCGCCCTCGAGGTCGTGCTCGCCAGTTCCGATCACGGCGCGACCATGGTGTTCGACGAGGTCGACGCGGGTGTCGGTGGTCGCGCGGCGGTCGAGATCGGCCGCAGGCTGGCCCGCCTCGCCCGCACCCACCAGGTCATCGTGGTCACCCACCTGCCGCAGGTCGCCGCCTTCGCCGACACCCACCTGGTGGTCGACAAGTCCGACGACGGCAAGGGCAAGGTCAACAGCGGCGTGCACGCCCTCACCAAGGACGAGCGCGTCATCGAATTGGCCCGCATGCTGGCCGGTCTCGACGACACCGAAACCGGCCGAGCCCACGCCGAGGAACTCCTCGACCTCGCCCGCACCGAGAAATCCGGCGCGACCGTCTAACACGTCCCACACCCGCACGCCTTCTGACATACGCACGCGTGTCAGGGCGGCGTGTCTGGGTGCGGGGAATCAGAAGTGGTGCGGCAGGCCGCTGTTGGTGTCCAGCCCTACAGCTTCGTCCGGCGGCCTGCGATCAACTCCTACCGCCCACGCGCGACCGAGTTCACGGTCTGACACCGCAGCCGCACGCCTTCTGACATACGCACGCGTGTCAGGGCGGCGAGTCTGCGTGCGGGACATCAGAAGTCGTGCGGCGGCGGGTGGGGGCCAGCCGAACTAGCGCACGGCCTTCTGGGCGGCCTTGATGAACTGGGTGATCAGGTTCTTCAGGCCGAACTCGAGGACCTTGGCGGGGACGGGGAGGCTGGGCTCGGACTCCATCGTGTAGGAGACGAGCGTGCCGTTGTCGGCGTCGGTGAAGGTCACGACGCCGACGTGCCGCTTCACCGGGGCACCCTTGACGATCTTGTATTCCATCCGCTCACCGGGCACCAGCTTGGTGATCTCCTCGGTGACGCCGACCGGACCGACCCCGAGCAGATGCTGCGCGCCGACCCCTTCGCGCTCGGTGAGCCCGGGCTTGGTCAACTTGACCTGGATCGGAAGGTACGGGCTGATGCTCTCGCGGTCGGCGAAGAGCCGGTACACCACATCGCGCGGGGCGGCGATGACGGCGTCGACAGTCGTGCTGGCCATGGGGTCTCCTCTTCGAGTTACCTGTGACGGGCAGCATATAGGTATCACCTTGGAGACCCATGAGCCGATGTAACCGGTGTCACAGACAGCTGCCCCGATGAACGAAAGTCAGTCGCGCTCTTGGCCGAGGCTGATGCCGCGGGTGGCGAGCCAGGGGAGGGGGTCGATGCGGTTGGTGCCGTTGAGCCAGACCTCGAAGTGGCAGTGCGGGCCGGTGGCCTCGCCGCGGTTGCCGACGGTGGCGATCTGGTCGCCCGCCATGACGCGCTGGCCGACGTTGACCAGTGAGGTGTTGATGTGGCCGTACACCGTGATGGTGCCGTCGTCGCCGAGCAGTCGCACCCACATGCCGAAGCCCTCGGCCGGTCCCGAGCTGATGACGGTGCCGTCCTCCACCGCGACGATCGGGGTGCCGATGGGGGCGGCGACGTCCACGCCGGGGTGCAGTGCGCCCCAGCGCATTCCGTAGCCGGAGGTGAAGGTGCCGGAGGTGAACTTCATGAACAGCGGACGCAGTTTCGCGGCGGCCGCGGCGGATATTTCGTCGGCGACTTTGCTGCCGTTGTCGAGGATGTCGCTGAATTGGCCGAGGTCGGCGGGTCCTTCGTCGAGCAGTCCCGGCTCGGCGGCGGCCGGTTCGATGGTTTGTGCCTGCGGTTGGCCGAGCGCCATCGGGGCCACGGTTTCCACGGGCGGCTTGTCGTTGCTGGTCGACAAGTTCTGGCCGGCGGCGACGAGCGCACCGGCGGCAACCGCGATGATGGCGGCGCGGCCCTTCAGTGCGGCGGGCGGTGCGGGCATCCGATGCTTGCCGCCGCGGCGCTTGGGCCGAACCGGAAGATCGGCGACCGGGGTTGGCTGCGGATCTGCCATCGGGCGCGGGTCGGCCGATCGCGTCCAGTCGTCATTCGACTGTGCCCACTGTTCCTCGGCCTGCCACGAATTGTCCGGCAGCGGCGGTTGATCGGCGGGCGGCCAGGAATCGCGGGGCCGCGTCCGCTGATCGGTGGACGGCCAGGAATTGCCCGGCCGAGTCCGTCGATTCGTCGACGGCCACGAATTGCCTTGCCGCGTCCGCTGATCCGCTGACGGCCGCCGATCGCTCGACCGAGCCCGCTGATCATCCATCGACGGCCACTGGTCCGCGGGCCGCGCCCACTGATCATCCGCCGCCCACTGATCCTCGGCTGCCCACTGCTCCGCCGACGACCATGCGTCGTCCAGCGGCGGCCACGAATCGGCCCGGCCCGCTGAGTAGCCATAACTTTGCTGACTGCTGTCCGAATCACGCAGATCGGCCGCAAATCGCCGATCGGCGTCGAGAGTCCGGTGCCTGCTCATCGAATCGACCGCATTTGTCGGCAATGTCCAGAACCTGGCGAAATCGGAGAAATGTCTGGTCTTCGGCGCAAAAGCCCGGTCTCCCTGGCTATTTCGAGGCACATCACGCAGTCGTCCTTTGTCACGTCTCGTCGAACTGTCGTCGGGGCTGGTCGACGGTAACGAAACGGTAGCGGTCCTGCTCGCCGGACGCGCGCGGTAGCGGTCATTATGTGACGCCCGCCACGTTTGACGCGCCGCATCGAGTTCTTCCGCGTGTCGCGTGTCGTGTCACTGTTGTCACAGTGATGTATGTGGTAGGCCGACGGCGCGCCTCCACCAACGGTTGAGGGTTTGCGGGCAGCATCGGGGCCATGAAGATGCTGGCGTTGTTGTCGAGGAACACCGAAACGCTGCCCGGCCTCTCCGGGATAGCCCGGGTGGATCGCAACACCCGGCGCCTGCTGAAACGGGTCGGACCAGGCGATGTCGTCGTGCTCGACGAGATGGACCTGGATCGGCTCACCGCCGACCGGCTGGTCGAGGCGGGCGTGGCCGCGGTGATCAACACCTCGCCGTCGATCTCCGGCCGCTATCCCAATCTGGGCCCGGAAGTGCTGGTGGCGAACAACATTTTGCTGCTGGACACGGTGAGCTCGGACGCGTTCAGCAAGATCAAGGACGGCGTCAAGGTCCGCATCGACGAGGGCGTCGTCTATGCCGACAAGGTGATCAAGAAGGAGCCCGAGGTCCTGGTCAAGGGCATCGAGCTCACCGATTCCGATATCGCCGAGCGGATGATCGAGGCCCGCAACGGGCTGGCCGACCATCTCGAGGCGTTCGCGGGCAACACCATCGAGTTCATCCGCACCGAGAGCGCGCTGCTGATCGACGGCATCGGCGTGCCGGAGCTGGAACTGTCGATGAAGCACCGGCACGTGGTCGTGGTGGCCGATGGCCCCGATCACGCCGAGGACCTCAAGCGGCTCAAGCCGTTCATCAAGGAGTATGTGCCGATCATGGTCGGCGTCGGTCGCGGCGCGGACACCCTGATGAAGCAGGGCTACCGGCCCGACCTCATCGTCGGCGACCCGGACGAGATCACCAGCGCCACCCTGAAATGCGGCGCCGAGGTGATCCTGCCCGCCGACACCGACGGCCACGCCAAGGGCCTGGAACGCATCCAGGACCTCGGCATCGGCGCGACCACCTTCCCGTCCTCCGGCGCACCCGCCGACCTGGCGCTGCTGCTGGCGCACCATCACGGCGCGTCGCTGATCGTCACCGCGGGCGCCGCCGCTACGCTCGACGACTTCTTCGACCGCAGCCGCCGGGAGAGTAATCCGGCGACCTTCCTCACCCGCCTCAAGCTCGGCACCAAGCTGATGGACGCCAAGGCCGTCGCCACGCTGTATCGAAACCGGGTGTCCGGCATCGGCATCGCGCTGGTGGTGCTCGCCGCCCTGATCGCGGTGATCGTGGTGCTGCTCGCCTCCAACACCGGCACCGACGCCATGGCCTGGGCCGCCGACACCTGGGACCGGTTCGCGCTGTGGGCGCAGGGCCTCGTCGGTGCGGGCGATAAATGACCGTCGGCGCGGGCGATAAATGACCAAGGGAGAACGATGATCTCGTTACGCCAGCACGCCGTTTCGATCGTGGCGATCTTCCTGGCCCTCGCCATCGGCGTGGTGCTCGGCTCGCAGACGCTGGCGGCGGATCTGCTGTCGGGGCTGCGCGCGGACAAATCGGATCTGCGTCAACAGGTCGACACGGTGTCGGACCAGAACCGGCGCCTCACCGATCAGCTCAACGGGGCCGACCGCTTCATCGCGGGCGCCGCGGGCCGCATCCTCGGCGGCACCCTGGCCGATCGCACCGTCGCGGTGTTCACTACCCCCGACGCCGATCCCGCCGACATCGAGGGCGTGACCAAGTCCCTCGAAACCTCGGGCGTCACCATCACCGGCCGCATCTCGCTCACCGACGCCTTCGTCGACGCCACCGAGGGCGACCGGATGCGCACCACGGTCACCAACGTCATCCCCGCCGGCGCCCAATTGCGCACCGGCGCAGTCGATCAGGGCAGCATGGCCGGCGACCTGCTCGGCATGGTCGTGCTGCTCGATCCGGCCAACGGGCAAACCCGCGGCACCCCACAGGAACTCGGCCTGGTCCTGGAAACGCTGCGCGGCGGCGGCTTCCTCGCCTACGGCGACACCCCGGTGCGCCCGGCCCAGTCCGCGGTCGTCATCACCGGCAACGGCGCGAAGTCCGGCGAGAACAGCCAGGGCGCCAACATCGCGCGCTTCGCCGGTGCCTTGCGTGGGCGCGGCGCGGGCGTCGTGCTGGCCGGCCGTTCCGGCGCGGCCGAGAACCCGGGACCACTCGCCATCGTTCGCTCCGACGGCCCGCTGGCCACGTCTGTCAGCACCGTCGACAACCTCGACCGCGAGATCGGACGGGTCACCACCGTGCTCGCGCTGAGCGAACAGCTGAACGGCGGCACCGGCCGATACGGCACCGGCGAGAAGGCGACCTCCCTCACACTCGCGTCCGCACCTCGATAACAGCACGTCTACCTGAAGCACCGACGGTCAAAACTCACCTGACCACCATGCGCGAGTCTCGACAGCTCGGACGCGCGACACCCGGGGGCCGCGACCCCGCCGCGCCCGCGCGGCATATACACAGCAAACGTGCGTGGCGTTAGAACTGGACGCCTGATCCGTGTTACCGTGAAGACCCGTGGGTCATACACGGAATCAGGCGCGAACGGCCACGAAGCACATCTTCGTCAGCGGTGGAGTCGCCTCCTCATTGGGTAAAGGTCTTACCGCCTCCAGCCTCGGTCAGCTGTTGACGGCGCGTGGACTGCGCGTCACGATGCAGAAACTCGACCCGTATTTGAACGTCGATCCCGGCACCATGAACCCCTTCCAGCATGGAGAGGTTTTCGTGACGGAGGACGGGGCCGAGACCGATCTGGATGTCGGTCACTACGAGCGGTTCCTCGACAGGGACCTGACCCGGGACGCGAATGTCACGACCGGGCAAATCTATTCGACAGTCATCGCCAAGGAACGCCGCGGCGAGTATCTCGGTGACACGGTGCAGGTGATCCCGCACATCACCGATGAGATCAAGAGCCGGGTGCTCGCTATGAGCGCGCCGGATGCCGACGATCAGACGCCTGACGTGGTCATCACCGAGATCGGTGGCACTGTCGGCGATATCGAGTCGCAGCCGTTCCTCGAGGCGGCTCGCCAGATCCGTCACGATGTCGGCCGGGACAACGTTTTCTTTCTGCACGTCTCGCTGGTGCCTTACCTCGCCCCGTCGGGTGAGCTCAAGACCAAGCCGACTCAGCACTCGGTGGCGGCCTTGCGCAATATCGGCATCCAGCCCGATGCGCTGATCCTGCGTTGCGATCGTGAGGTGCCGCAGGCGCTGAAGAGCAAGATCGCGCTGATGTGTGACGTCGACGTCGACGCCTGCATCTCCACCCCGGACGCGCCGTCGATCTATGACATCCCGCGCGTGCTGCATCGCGAAGGCCTGGACGCCTATGTGGTGCGCAAGCTCGGTTTGCCGTTCCGCGATGTGGACTGGACCGTGTGGGGCGATCTGCTCGATCGGGTGCATTCGCCGCGCGAGACGGTCGAGGTCGCGCTCGTCGGCAAGTATGTCGACCTGCCCGATGCTTACCTGTCGGTCACCGAGGCGTTGCGCGCGGGCGGGTTCGCGTCGCGGGCCAAGGTGCTCATCCGCTGGGTGCCGTCGGACGAGTGCGAGACCCCGGCGGGTGCGCAGGCCGCGTTGCGTGACGTGGATGCGGTGCTGATCCCCGGCGGCTTCGGTATTCGCGGCATCGAGGGCAAGGTCGGTGCCATCCGGTATGCCCGTGCTCGCGGTATTCCGCTGCTCGGGCTGTGCCTCGGATTGCAGTGTGTGGTCATCGAGGCGGCGCGTTCGGTCGGTTTGGCCGAGGCCAACTCGGCCGAATTCGAGCCGGACACACCGCATCCCGTCATCTCCACGATGGCCGATCAGGAACAGGCGGTCGCGGGTGAGGCCGATCTCGGTGGCACCATGCGGCTCGGCGCTTACCCGGCCACCCTGGCGAAGGGTTCGGTCGTCGCGCAGGCGTATGGCAGCGAGCAGGTTTCCGAGCGGCACCGGCACCGCTATGAGGTGAACAACGCCTACCGTGATCGGATCGCCAAGAGCGGGCTGCGGTTCAGCGGCACCTCGCCGGACGGGCATCTGGTGGAGTTCGTCGAGCTGCCCGCCGACGTGCACCCGTTCTTCGTCGCCACCCAGGCGCACCCGGAGCTCAAGAGCCGTCCGACCCGTCCGCACCCGCTGTTCGCGGCGCTGGTCGCGGCGGCACTGAAATACAAGCTCGCCGAGCGTCTTCCGGTCGACATCCCGGACGAGGAATTCGCGAGCGCGGCGGACCAGGCCTAAGGCGATGACGCAGGACGGTGGCACCGAAGCGGGCAGCCACGATTTCGAGACCGTATCCAGCGAGACCGTCTACAGCGGCGCCATCCTGGCGTTGCGGCTCGATCAGGTGCGGATGCCCGGCGGCAAGGTCGCCGAGCGTGAGGTGATCGAGCATCACGGTGCCGTCGCGGTCGCCGCGATCGATGACGACGACAATGTGGTGCTGATCAACCAGTACCGGCATCCGATCGGCAGGCGGCTACTCGAGCTGCCCGCCGGCCTGCTCGACCTGCCCGGCGAGGACCCGCTCGTCGCCGCGCAGCGCGAGCTCGCCGAGGAGACCGGGCTGGCCGCCCGCGAATGGCAGGTGCTGGTGGATGTGGCGCTCTCGCCGGGATTCACCGATGAGGCGTTGCGGGTGTATTACGCCCGCGGGCTCTATGAAACCGACCGTCCGGAGCCGGAATTCGAGGAGGCCGACCTGAAAGTCGTGCGGATGCCGGTGGATGAAGCGGTGCGCGCGGCGTTGGCCGGGGAGATCGTCAACGCGACCGCCGTGGCCGGTGTCTTCGCGCTGGCCGCGGCGCGGGCGGGCAATGCCGAGCTACGGCCCGCAGATGCGCCGTGGCCCGGGCAGCCCACCGCGTTCCTGCGCCGCAAGGCCGCCGCGAAGACGACGGACTGACGGGGCCGCGGGTGCTCGCGCGGGAATTGGACGCCTACCTCGACCATCTCGCGGTCGAGCGCGGCGCGGCGCGCAACACCCTCGGCGCCTACCGGCGTGACCTCGGCCGGTACCTCGACTTCCTGACCGGGCGCGGGATCGCCGCGCTCGATCAGGTCGCCGAGGCCGACGTCGCCGAGTTCACCATGGCGTTGCGGGCGGGCGGCACCGAATTCCCGCCGCTGGCCGCGAGTTCGGTGGCCCGCGCGTTGATCGCGGTGCGCGGGCTGCACCGGTTCGCCGCGGCCGAGGGGATCACCACCACCGATGTCGCGCATGCGGTGAAGCCGCCCGCACCTGGTCGCAGGCTGCCCAAGGCGCTGCCTTATGACCAGGTGCTGAAGCTGCTCGAGGCCGCGGGTGGCGGTTCGGTGAGCGATCCCGATGCCGCACCGGGGACCGATGGCGGCCCGCGTGGGCTGCGCGATCGTGCGCTGTTGGAACTGCTCTACTCCACTGGCGCACGGATTTCCGAGATGGTCGGCCTCGACGTCGACGACATCGACACCGACGAACGCGCCGTCGTACTGCACGGCAAGGGCGGCAAACAACGCATGGTGCCGATCGGCAGACCCGCACTGGCCTCGGTCGACGCATACCTGGTCCGGGGGCGACCCAAGCTCGCCGCGAACGGAAAAGGCAACGCGGGTGCGCTGTTTCTCAACGCACGCGGCGGGCGGTTGTCGCGGCAAAGTGCCTGGCAGGTGCTGCAGACCGCGGCCGAACGCGCAGGCATCGGCGCCACCGTCTCACCGCACACATTGCGTCACTCCTTCGCCACCCACCTACTCGACGGCGGCGCGGATGTCCGCGTAGTCCAAGAACTCCTAGGCCACGCCTCCGTAACCACCACCCAGATCTACACCCTGGTCACCGTCAACACGTTGCGCGAGGTCTGGGCCACCGCCCACCCCCGCGCCCGCTGATCGAGGCGAGTCAAATGGTCGTTCTCGGACATCGAGGCGAGTCAAATGGTCGCTGCACAAGATCTTTTAGCGACCATTTGACTCTCCCCGATCAGCACTTATGTTGTGCGAGGCCGGAACCCCACCGCCCGCGCCCGAGGCGGGTGTCAGCCGAGTAGGACGTCGAGGCGAGTCAAATGGTCGCCAATTGATCCCGTACAGCGACCATTTGACTCGCCTCGATCGCGGCAGGCTCTCGACAGACCCGACGCTGACCTCGTCAGGGGTGCCTTTCGAGCACTGCGCGACTCTTCAGCGTTCATCGTGGAAGAAACTGGACTTTGGTCCGGTTGATCTTCGGTGTCGGGGTCCGCGCCGTGCGGCTCGGCGTGCGCGACGTGAGGTGAGTTGAATGGCAAAGGCTTTCATCGTCCAGGAATCCGAGGTCGAAGCAGTAGCCCTGCCTGGCGGCGGGTCCTTCCTGCTGTTGGAGGACAGTCAGAACTCTGAGGGCTTGTTCGGCGCGAACCGGCTTGGGCTCGCTGCGGGTGCGAATGGCACTCGGCCGCATCATCACACGCAGTCCACGGAGATCTTCTACGTCCTCGGCGGCACCATGGAATTTCTCGTCGACGGCGAACTGAGCTCGGTGCGTAAGGGTGGGCTGGTCGTTGTCCCGCCCGGCACGGTGCATGCGTTCGGTGCGTCCGTGGACGGGCCCGCCGAGTTTTTCGCTGTGCTGACACCAGGTATCGTCCGTTTCGAGTACTTTCGGCAGCTCGGTCGAATTGCCCGCGGGGAGGCGGAATGGGACAGCATGGATGAGTTGCACGACCGCTTCGACGTGCATTTCGACGGTGACCCGGAGTGGCGCTGAGCGATACGCGGTAGCGTCTTGCTGTTCGCGGCACGGCGTGGTGCTGCGAACACGCCGCGCGCGTCGCGGCACTTGCACCCTCGTACGCGGTAGCGTCTATCGGGAGTCGGACCGTACGAAAGCGAGGGTCGGGCCTGATCGGCCTCGCTACGCTCGGCGAGGCAACGGGCAGGAACGTATAAGGAGCAGCGGATCGTGACATCAGCCGAAGCGGCAGAGCCGCCGATGGGTGCTGGGGCGGAGCCGCGCACAGGGCAGCGCACCGGTCCGTACTCGGAGGCTGCGGCCGAAACCCTGTGGGGCACCGGGGCCGAACCGGTCCCGGAGGACGCGGCACTCGGACCCACCGGGCGCCCACTGCGCCTCGTGCCGGACCCGCCACCGCTCGAGCGGCACGGCGACGCCCTCATCGTCGCCATGTGCAACCAGAAGGGCGGCGTCGGCAAGACGACCTCCACCATCAATCTCGGTGCCTCGCTGGCCGAATACGGGCGCAAGGTGCTGCTGGTCGACCTGGACCCGCAGGGCGCGCTGTCCGCGGGATTGGGTGTGGCCCACCATGATCTCGACCTCACCGTGCACGACCTGCTCGTCGGTTCCAAGGGGTCGATCGATGACGTGCTGATGCCCACCCGCGTCGAGAACATGGATCTGCTGCCCAGCAATATCGACCTGTCGGCGGCGGAAATCCAGCTCGTCAACGAGGTCGGTCGCGAGCATTCCCTCGGCCGGGCATTGCATCCCATCCGCGACAAGTACGACTACATCATCATCGACTGTCAGCCCTCGCTCGGTTTACTCACCGTCAATGCGTTGGCTTGTTCGGACGGTGTGATCATTCCGATGGAATGCGAGTACTTCTCGCTGCGCGGGCTCGCACTGCTCAACGACACCGTGGAAAAGGTGCGCGATCGGCTGAATCCGAGGCTGAGCCTGTACGGGATAGTGGTCACCATGTTCGACGCCCGACTACTGCACTCACGTCAGGTGATGGCACGCGTCGTCGAGGTGTTCGGCGACCTGGTCTACGACGCCGCGATCTCGCGCACCGTCCGCTTCCCGGACGCCAGCGTGGCAGGCGAACCGATCACCACCTGGGCACCGAAATCCGGTGGAGCCGAAGCATATCGGGCGATGGCGCGGGAAGTCATCCACCGGTCGGGCCGGTGATCGGCGGCACCGACGCCGCGCCACCCGCTACCAACCACTCGACCGGCCAAGGGGTCGCGCACGGCGACGACCACCCGTCGGGCGACCTCTTGGAGCGAGCCTCCGCGCGCGCCGACGACCCAGACGAACCGCCCACCCCGCCGGACCTGGACGCATCCCACAACACCCCGGTAGCCGATGATGTCGACATGCCCGCCGACCCTTCCCCCGCAGACTCCGCTTCGGAGCCGACCACCGCGGACGATGTCGCCGAGCGCGCGGGAGACTCCGATGCCCCTGCGGTTCCGGCGGGCGCCGTCCAGCGCGCGGCCGATTCCAGCGACGCGGATGATGCTGCGTTGGTTGTGGATACGGCCGTGCCCGCTGACGATGCGCCCACGCCCGGCGGCGATACGGCCGTGCCTGGCAGCGTTGCGGCCGTGCCTGGCAAAACTGCATCCACGCCCGGCGGCGATGGGTCCGTGCCCGCCAGCGATGCGGCCGTGCCCGGCGATGCTGCGGCCGATGGTGTCGACGCGACCTCCGGTGGCGATGCCGCGCCCGAGGAGAAGAAGTCCGGATTTCATCTGCGGCTGAGTAACTTTCAAGGGCCGTTCGATCTGTTGCTGACGCTGATCAGTTCGCGCAAGCTCGACGTGACCGAGGTGGCGTTGCATCAGGTCACCGACGAGTTCATCGCCTACACCAAGGCGTTGACCGCGGCCCTGTCCGACGATGCCACGCATAAACTTCGGGCCGACAAGATCCTGGATCAGACCACCGAATTCCTGGTTGTCGCGGCCACATTGCTCGACCTCAAGGCGGCGCGGCTGCTGCCGTCGGGGGAGATGACCGACGCCGAGGACCTCGAACTGCTCGAGGCGCGCGACCTGCTCTTCGCGCGGCTGCTGCAATACCGGGCGTTCAAACAGGTGGCCGAGCTGTTCGGCGAACTGGAGGCTGTTGCGCTGCGGCGATACCCGCGCGCGGTCGGCCTGGAGGACTGCTTCGCCGACCTGCTGCCCGAGGTTACGCTGGGAGTAGACGCGCACGAGTTCGCCGCGATCGCCGCAGCCGCCTTCCGTCCCCGCCCGGTGCCGAGGGTCGGCCTCGACCACCTGCACGCGCATTCCATTTCGGTCGCCGAACAGGCCGCACTCGTACTCGAACGCCTCAAACTGCGTGGCAAAGGCGGCTGGACCACCTTCAGTGAACTGGTCGACGACTGCACCGTCCCGATCGAGATCGTCGCCCGCTTCCTGGCCCTGCTGGAGCTGTACCGAGGCAAAACGATCGAGTTCGATCAGCCCGACCAACTCGGCCAACTGTCGGTCAGCTGGATCGGCGACGACGTCCCGGACGCCGAGCAGGCGGACCTGAATATCGAGGAGGACTACGGGTGAACGACTCCGTGGACGCCGACGTCTCGGATACGCGGGACGCCGACGCCGACGCGACGGAAACCGTCCGCGAGCACACCGACGCGGCCGGGCACTCCGCCGACGCGACACCCTCGGACGCCTCCGCGCACGCCGTCTCCAGCGAAACCGCGGTACCCGCGAAGGAGTCCGCCGCCTCTGCCGCCGTCACCGAGGCTCCGGCGGTAGACGACCAGGTTCCGGTTGACGCCGACGTCACGGCGTCGGTTGCTGATGACGCGACTTCAGTTGCAGATGGTGCGACTCCGGCTGTCGATGCCAAGTCCTCCGCTGCACGCAAGGCGACCCGGGCTGCTGACAACGCGACCTCGGCCGCTGACGACGTGACGTTGGTTGCCGGCGACGCCACTCCGGTCTCCGATGCCGCGACCTCGGTTGCTGATGAGGTGACTTCGGCCGCTGATGGCGCGACCCGGTCCGCTGATGCCGCGACGACGGACGTCGACGACGCGACTTCGGTTGTCGATGACACGCCACCATCGCGCGATTTGGCGAGCGCCGCGTCGAGTGAAGCAGCTGTGGCCGGGAAGAATTCCGCCACATCTGGCGCTGACATCGAGGTTCCGGTGGCGGACGGCCTGGCTCGGGATGATGTTGATGGCGCGGTTCCGGTTGCCGGTGACGCGACGTCCGATGCTGACGACGTGACGTCGAACTCCGTGGATGCGACTCCAGACGACGACGCGAATCCGGACGTCGACGACGCGAACTCAGCCACCCACGACGCGACACCAGTCGCCAATGACGCAGTCGCCGACAGCACAGTGTCGGAGTTCACCCCCGAGCATCTCGAGGACGCTGAATTTCGTTCGGCGTTGGAGGCGATGTTGCTTGTCGTCGACGCTCCGGCCCCGGTAGAGCAGCTGGCGGCGGCCCTCGACGACACCACCGAGCGGGTGGATGAGGTGCTGCGGGAGATGCGGGCGGAACTGTCCGCGCGGGGCAGTGGGATCGATCTGCGTTTCGTCGGGGACGGCTGGCGCTTCTATACTCGCAGCGAGTACGCGCCATATGTTGAAAGGGTGCTGCTCGATGGCGCCCGCACCAAATTGACGCGGGCGGCGTTGGAAACTCTGGCGGTGGTGGCATACCGTCAGCCGGTGACCCGGACCAGGGTCAGCGCGGTGCGCGGCGTGAACGTCGATGGGGTGATGCGCACGCTGCTGGCCAGGGGCCTGCTCGCCGAGGCAGGCGTCGACCCGGAAACCAACGGGACGATGTATTGCACGACCGAGTTGTTCCTGGAGCGGATCGGACTCGCGTCGCTGACCGATTTGCCGCCGCTGGCGCCCCTGCTCCCGGGCGTCGACCTGATCGATGAGATCAACGAGAGCCTGGATACGGACCCCCGTTACACCAGGCTGAAAAAACCCGCCGAGGCCGACTTGGACCTTGGCAGCGAGGATTGACAGGACAAAATGAATACTTCCGCTCGCCGAGATGGCACACCGGATCGCAGGAAACGCAATGACGAGCAGCAGCGTCCCGTAAGAGGCGCAGGCGCTGCTCGAAGGGGGACCGAACGCGGCGCAGCGCGCGGCGAGGGCGGCTACCGCGGCGCAGCGCCGTCGAGCCCCTCGCGCGGAAACGCGCAGGGCGGCAACGCATATCGCGGCGGCGCCACGCAGGGCAGCAGCTACCGCGACCGTTCGGAAGGCGGCAACGCACGCGACCGTGGTTCCGCGCAAGGCTCCTATCGTGACCGTTCCGAAGGCGGCAATTCCTACCGCGGCCGTAGCGAAGGCTCCCCGCAGGGCGGCTACCGCGGCTCGCGAGACAACGCCCAGGGTGGCTACCGCGGCAGCTCCACACAAGGCGGCGGCTCTCGCTCCGAGGGCGGCAGTTCTTATCGCGGCAGCCGCGATGGCAACGCGCAGGGCGGCGGATATCGCGGCAGTTCGTCGCAGGGCGGCAGCTCCTACCGCGGCACTTCCTCGCAGAGCGGCAGCTCCTACCGTGATCGCTCCGATAACGGCAGCGGATACCGCGGCCGTTCCGAAGGCGGTTCGTCGCAGGGCGGATACCGCGGCCGTTCCGAAGGTGGCTCGTCGCAGGGCGGCTACCGCGAGCGTTCCGAGGGCGGCAACGCGTATCGCGGCCGTTCCGAGGGTGGTTCCGCGCAGAGTGGCAGCGGATATCGCGGCAGTTCGTCGCAGGGTGGCAGCTCGTACCGTGACCGTTCCGAAGGTGGCAGTGGATATCGCGGCCGCAGCGAAGGCGGCGCGTCGCAGGGCAGCTCCTACCGTGACCGCAGCGAGGCCGGCTCCGGTGGCAACGCGTACCGTGGTCGTTCCGAAGGCAGCTCCGACACCTACCGCGACCGCAGCGAAGCCGGCTCCGGTGGCAACGCCTACCGTGGCCGCGCCGAAGGCAACTCCGGCCAGAACGACAACGCACAGTCCGGCAACTCCTATCGTGGTGCCGCATCCACCGCCCGCGGCACCGCATCGAACGGCATCCCGCAGCGCCGCGCCGCGCAGCCCGCGCCGACCGGCAAGAAGAAGAACCCGAAGCCACAGAAGCAGACTCAGTCGAACCCGCTGCTGAACAACGCCAAGCCCGCCAAGCGTCAGCATGTCGAGCCCGCCGCGTCCGAGGGCCACGAAAAAATGCCGTGGGGTGAGGGCGAACGTTTGCAGAAGGTCCTCGCCAAGGCGGGTGTCGCCTCGCGTCGCGCCGCCGAGGAGATGATCGCCCAGGGTCGCGTCGAGGTCGACGGTGCCATCGTGGTCGAGCAGGGCCTGCGCATCGATCCCGAGGTCGCGGTGGTCCGGGTCGACGGCACTCGCGTGATGGTGCGCTCCGAGCTGGTGCACATCGTGCTGAACAAGCCCAAGGGCTGGCAGTCCACCATGTCCGACGATCTCGGCCGTCCCTGCGTCGGTGACATCGTCGCCGAGCGGGTCGCGGCGGGTCAGCGCCTGTTCCACGTCGGCCGCTTGGACGCCGACACCGAGGGCCTGCTGCTGCTCACCAACGACGGTGACCTCGCGCACCGGCTCATGCACCCGTCCTACGAGGTCTCCAAGACCTACCTGGCCACGGTCAACGGCGAGGTGCACAAGGGCATCGGCAAGAAGCTCAAGGACGGTATCGAACTGGAGGACGGCCCGGCGAAGGTCGACAGCTTCCAGGTGCTCGAAATCAATGAGGGACGTTCCCTCGTGAAACTGGTGTTGCACGAAGGGCGTAAGCACATCGTGCGCCGCCTGCTCGACGCGGTCGGCCATCCGGTGAGCCGGCTGGTGCGCACCAATATCGGTCCGGTCGCGCTCGGCGACCAACGGCCCGGCACGCTGCGTGTGCTCGGTCGCGGTGAAATCGGCAAACTCTACGAGGCGGTGTCGTTGTGATGGGTGTGGAGATTCCGGTCGAGGCGCCCCGGCAGATGTCGGGGACCAGTCCGCTCGTCGTCGCGATGGACGGCCCGTCCGGCACCGGTAAATCCAGCGTCTCGCGCCGGCTCGCCACCCGGCTCGGCGCCCGCTACCTGGACACGGGTGCGATGTACCGGGTCGCGACGCTGCGCGTGCTGCGCGTCGGCATCGAGCTCACCGACGCCGCTGCCATCGGTGCGGCCGTCAAGGAGCTGCCGCTGTCGATCGGCACCGATCCGAGCCGCGAGGTGATCCAGCTCGACGGCGAGGATGTGTCCTCGGAGATCCGCGGCGATGCCGTCACCAAGGCCGTTTCGGCGGTCTCGGCGGTGTCCGAGGTGCGTGATCTGCTCGTCGCGCTGCAACGCGAAATCGCCACGGCCGCACAGCGAATCGTGGTCGAGGGCCGTGACATCGGCACCGTGGTGCTGACCGACGCGGACGCCAAGATCTACCTGACCGCCTCGGCCGAGGCTCGCGCGCACCGGCGCAACCAGCAGAACATCGCCGAAGGCCGCGGCGACGACTACGAGGCCGTGCTCGCCGACGTGCAGCGGCGCGACAACCTCGATTCCACCCGCAAGGTGTCCCCACTGCGTCCGGCCGACGACGCCGTGCTGGTCGACACCAGCGACCTGAACATGGATGAGGTCATCGACGAGCTGTATCGCGTTGTCGCGCAGCAGATTTCGGCGACCAGGACGGGAGGTCCGCAGTGACTGAAGACGTGATGGCCGGCGACGGCATCTGGAGTGACGAAACCGATTGGGAGCTCACCGATCTCGACGGCGAGTTCGAGGGCGAAGAAGTACTGGCGATGCCGACGGTGGCCGTGGTCGGCCGCCCGAACGTCGGCAAGTCGACCCTGGTGAACCGCATCCTCGGCCGCCGCGAGGCTGTTGTCGAGGACATCCCCGGCGTCACCCGCGACCGAATCTCCTACGAGGCCAACTGGTCTGGGCGCCGCTTCCTGGTGCAGGACACCGGTGGCTGGGAGCCCGACGCCAAGGGCCTGCAGCAGTCGGTGGCCCGCCAGGCCGAGGTGGCCATGCAGACCGCCGACGCGATCCTGCTCGTGGTCGACGCCGTGGTCGGCGCCACCGCCACCGACGAGGCCGCGGTGAAGAAGCTGCGCCGCTCCGAGATCCCGGTCATCCTGGTCGCCAACAAGGTCGACGACCAGAAGGTCGAATCCGAAGCGGCCGCGCTGTGGTCGCTCGGTCTCGGCGAGCCGAGGATGGTCAGCGCCGCGCACGGTCGCGGCACCGGCGATCTGCTCGACGACGTGCTCGCCGTGCTGCCGGAAACTCCGCGCGAAGGCACCGGCGGCGCGGGTCCGCGCCGGGTCGCGCTGGTCGGCAAGCCGAATGTCGGCAAGTCCAGCCTGTTGAACAAGCTGGCCGACGATGAGCGCTCGGTCGTGCACGATGTCGCGGGCACCACCGTCGACCCGGTCGACTCGCTGGTCGATCTGGGCGGCAAGATCTGGAAGTTCGTCGACACCGCCGGGCTGCGCCGCAAGGTCTCGCACGCCAACGGCACCGAGTTCTACGCCTCGTTGCGCACCAAGGCGGCCCTGGAGGCCTCTGAGGTCGCGATCATGCTGGTCGACGCCTCCGAGCCGATCACCGAACAGGACCTGCGGGTGATCAGCATGGTCGCCGACTCCGGTCGCGCGCTCGTGCTCGCCTTCAACAAGTGGGACCTGGTCGACGAGGACCGCCGCCTGCAACTGGACCGCGAGGTCGACCGCGACCTGGTCCGCGTCCCCTGGGCGCAGCGGGTCAACATCTCCGCACACACCGGCCGCTCGGTGCAAAAACTGGTGCCCGCCATGGAAACCGCGCTCGAGTCCTGGGACAAGCGCATCTCCACCGGCCGCCTGAACACCTGGCTCAAGGAAGTCGTCGCGGCCACCCCACCCCCGATGCGCGGCGGCCGCCTGCCCCGCATCCTGTTCGCCACCCAGGCAACCACCCGCCCCCCGACGTTCGTCCTGTTCACCACCGGCTTCCTCGAGGCAGGCTACCGCCGCTTCCTGGAACGCCGCCTGCGCGAAGAGTTCAACTTCGACGGCTCCCCAGTCCGCATCTCGGTCCGCGTCCGCGAAAAGCGCGAACGCACCTCCAAGAAGCGCTGACCACCTTAACCACCCGACAGAGCCCCGAGACGCCCCCGTCCCGGGGCTCTGTCACGCTCAGGGAGAACTGGTGCAGCCATCGCCCGGCGAGAACCCGCCAACACCGGTTCCCCTAATCACGACCCCACCCACTGACACCAGAATCCGCACCCTCACTCGGGACCTGCACTCGCTCTAGGGCCCTATAGCCAGTCTCAACTGACAGCACATCCCTGACACTCCAGTGACAGGACATCCCGGACACTGACCGGTCGGTCGATGAGTGTTCATCGATGGGCCAGAAGGT
>NZ_JBHXAU010000050.1:0-24613 GCF_042727395.1 Nocardia sp. NPDC060255
GTCCCGAGTGAGAGTGCGGATTCCGTTGCCCGCGTGGTGAGTGCGGGGGTCGCGCCAGGTGCGCATTCTCTGCACGGGGTGCGCGACTTCGGGTGATCAATCAGCCTGCGAAAGGGGCTCTCCGGCCGGTATCCCCAGGATCTGCACCCACACTCGGGATGCGCACTCGGAATAGGGCTCTAAAGCCGGTGCAGGTCCCGAGTGAGAGTGCGGATTCCGTTGCCCGCGTGGTGAGTGCGGGGGTCGCGCCAGGTGCGCATTCTCTGCACGGGGTGCGCGACTTCGGGTGCTCGATCAGCCTGCGAAAGGGGCTCTCCGGCCGGTATGCCCAGGATCTGCACCCTCACTCGGGATGTGCACTCGGAATAGGGCCCTAAAGCCGGTGCAGGTCCCGAGAGGGTGCGCAGATTCTGGGTTCGGCGGGGTGGGGTGGGGTGATGGGCACTCGTGGCCGGGTGCGCACCCGGTTCGAGCACCGATCCGCACCGTCTTTCGGAATTCGCCCGGCGATAGGGCCCTGATCCGGGTGCGCGATTCCGACACAGGGTGCGTATTCCGCTGCCCGCGGGGGGATTTGGAAGCCGCTCACCCTTTGTGTAACCGGCACACCCGGTATACGAGGTGGGCGGGTTGCACAAAGGGTGAGCGGTCGGGGTTAGGCGCCGGTGATTGTCAGGTAGATCAGGACGATGTTCAGGGCCGAGATTATGGCGGCTATGAGCCAGGCCAGGGTGGTGGTGATGCGGTGGTTGACGTCGTTGGCCATCAGGGTTCGATCGCTGGTGAAACGTACCAGGGGGATCAGGGCGAAGGGGATGCCGAAGGAGAGGACTACCTGGGAGATGATCAGGGCTCGGGTGGGGTCTATGCCTGCGGCGAGGATGGCCAGGGCTGGGATCAGGGTGATGACCCGGCGCAGTAGGAGCGGGATGTGGCGGCGTAGTAGGCCCTGCATGATCATTGCGCCGGCGTAGGCGCCTACCGAGGTGGAGGCGAGGCCGGAGGCCAGCAGGGCGATGGCGAGTAGGAGTGCCGCGACCGGGCCCAGCGCGTCGCCGACGGCGGTGTGCGCGTCCTGCAGGGTTTCGATCTCGCGGTCGCGCAACGTATTTGCGGCCATCAGGAGCATCGCCAAGTTGACCGTGCCCGCCAGCACCATCGCGAGCACCACATCGATCTTGGTGATCTTCAGCAACCGGACCCGCATCGGTCCGACCGCCGGGTGGCCGTGCCGGTCCCTGGCCAAGCCGGAGTGCAGGTACACCGCGTGTGGCATGACCGTGGCGCCGATCATGGCCGCGGCGAGCAGCACGCTCTCCGCGCCCTGGAACCTGGGCAGCAGTCCGCCGAGGGTGCCGCCGACCGAGGGCGGTGCAATGAACAGGCTGGCGAGAAAACCGATCGCGATCACGGCGAGCAGCCCGGTGATCACTCGCTCGAACGGCTTCTGCCCGCGTCGGTCCTGCACGAGCAGCAGACCCATCGACACCACGCCGGTGATCACGCCGCCGAGCAGCAGCGGCAGCTGGAACAGCAGGTTGAGCGCGATCGCGCCGCCGACCACCTCGGCCAGGTCGGTGGCCATCGCGACGGTCTCGGCCTGCCCCCAGTAGGCCAGCCGGGTGGTGCGGCTCGACCGGGCCCGCACCGCCTCCGGCAGCGACATGCCGGTCACCAATCCCAGCTTGGCCGAAAGGAATTGGACGAGCCCGGCCATCACGTTGGCCATCACGATGACCCACACGAGCAGATACCCGAATGTCGCACCCGCGCTGATATTCGACGCCACATTGCCGGGGTCGACATATGCGATCGCCGCCACGAAGGCAGGGCCGAGCAAGAGGCTGGCCGCACGGGCCCGCTGGGACGCAGATCTAGCGGACTCAGCCAAGGTGGTACTCACAGAACAAGATTTTACGGGTTCCCGAACTTTTTCGTTAGCAGGACCCGTAAAAGCCGACCGCCTGGTCATACCCAAAGGTATAACCAGGCGGTCAGTCGGTATTTAGCGGGTCGCTCAGATGCCCAGACCGCGAGCCAGCACGGGCCACGACAGCTGGAACTCGTCGCGCCAGTAGCCCCACGAGTGGGTGCCGGTGTTGCGGAAGTTGTAGGTCGCCGGGATGCCCAGCGAGTCCAGCTTCCCCCTGAGGTTGTTGGTGCAGAAGTTGGTGCCCGCCTCGATCACGCCGCCGATGATGATCTGGTTGGCCAGACCGTAGGCGCCGGGGAGCGCGTATTTGCCGTCGAGGGTGTCGTACTGGCCGGGCAGCCCGTTGCCGGTCGAGATGTAGAGGTCGAGTCCGCGCAGGCCCTCGGCATGCACATACGGATCGTTGGCCACCCAGTCCGCCGAACCCTGCGGGCCCCACATGTTGTTGGTGTCGCCACCGCCCCAGGTCTCGACGGTGAGCTTGACGAACTCCGAGCCGACCGGGTCACTGGTCTGGGCGCAGCCGCTGTAGGCCGCGGCCGCCTTGTACAGGCCGGGCTTGGCGATCGGCAGCGCGAGCACGGTGGTGCCCGAGGTGGACAGGCCCGCAATCGCGTTCACGCCGTTGGTGCCGAGCGCGCCGTCGACCAGCGGCGGCAGCTCCTCGGTGAAGAAGGTCTTCCACTTGTTGCGCCCGAGCGTCGGGTCGTCCTTGATCCAGTCGGTGTAATAGCTCCACTTGCCACCGATGGGCTGGATCACATTGACGTTCTTGTCCGAAAGGAACGCCAGCGCATCGGTCTTCGCCTGCCAGGAGGCGTCGTCCTGGCCGCCGCCCGCACCGTTCAACAGGTACAGGGTCGGGCGCGGCACCGAGGCGTCGGCCGGGCGCTGGACGTCGATGATGACCTTCTGGTCCATCGCCGCCGAGTACACGTACAGCCGGATGTTGCGCGCGTCCTTGTATTCGGCCTTGGTGATCTTCGAACCGTCGGGCGAAGTCGGGTTGGCGAGCAGGCTCTTGCCATCGATAATCGGGTCAGCGGCAGTGGCAGTGGTTACGCCGAGGCCGGTCATCACTCCCGCAAGGACCGCAGTGGCCGCGATCGCCGCGGCGGCACGCAGGCCGCTGCGCCGGGTCTGTCGACGTATCAATTTCGCACCTTCGCTTCGTCTCGAGATTCCATCTGCATTCCCCATAGAGCGCTTGCGAGCCGCGAATGCGCGAGGCCGCACACGCCCTGCGGTGGATGACCTGAACACACCACGGCAGACCATACGGGGTATGGAGTCGTGGCAAAAGAGGTGATCGTTACCTCAGCGTTGCCCATCATGCCTGAGCAACCCCGATCTTCGCGCGCCCGACCCACCTTCGCAACGCGAAGCACCGGCGATCCGCGAATACGCGGCCGCACCTAGTGCGCACGCGGATCGAGCAGATCGGACAGGCTCGGGCCGATCTCGGCCAGCGCCTCCGGCGTGGTCATCTGATCATGCGTGACACCGATCGGGTGATCCTCGACCCGGCCGTCGATGAACGGTTGCCAGCCGGCTGCCGCGGTGTCGTGCCCGGCCGCGCTGTAGTAATCGAGCCTGCCGTGGAACACCTCCGGCCGATGCTCGGCGATGAGCTCGGCCGAACGCACCGCGCTGCGGTAGATCCGGCGCACCCGCTCGGGAGTGAGCACGGCCATGTCCGGCGGGATGGTGGCGTGCAGCGCGGCGAGCGCCTCGTCGCTGAGGTCGTGGATATCACCGTCGCTGGGCAGCAACGCATCCGCACCGATGCCGAGTTCACTCAGCGCCTCGCGGATCGCCGCACGGAAGTCCGTGACGTCGATGTCGGGATGGCTGTCCAGCATGGCGAGCAGCGCGACCTGTTCACCCGCGGCCTGTAATTCGGTCGCGATGGCGTGCGCGAGCACACCGCCGAGCGACCAGCCGAGCAGCCGGTACGGGCCCTGCGGTTGCACGGCGCGGATCTCCGCGACGTACCGGGCGGCCATCTCGGCCAGCGATGCGGGCAGGTAGCCGTCCTCCGACAGCGCGGGCGACTGCAGACCGAAGATCGGCCTGCTGGCAGGCACGTAGCGAGCCAAACCGGCGTAGCACCACGACAATCCGTACATCGGATGGATGCAGAACAGCGGCTCAGCGGCGGCCATATCGTGCGGCACCCTGGTGCGGATCGGCAACAGCACGCCGAGCGCAGCGTTCGAGTCCAGGTCGTAGTCGTGGTCACCGGCCAGCGCGGCGAGAATGCGGGTGGCCAGTGCGCCCGAGGTGGAGTCGGTGAAGAACCACTGCACCCGGACCTCGGCACCGGTGAGCGTGCGCAACCGGCTGACCGCGCGGGTCGCGACCAGCGAATTGCCACCCAGGTCGAAGAAGTCGTCGTCGAGCCCGACCCGGTCGACGCCGAGGATCTCGGCGAAGACCTCGACGATGGTCCGCTCCAGCGGAGTGGTCGGTGGCCGGTACGGCCGCGCGCCCAACTCCGGGACCGGCAGCGCCTTGCGGTCGAGCTTGCCGCTTGCGTTGAGCGGCAACGCATCCAGCACCAGGAACGCCGACGGCACCATGTACGACGGCAGCGAACCACGCGCGTGCAGCAGGGCGGCGGTCTGGTCGATGGTCTCCCCCGGCATGGCGACCAGGTAGGCGACGAGCCGGTCCCCGGCGGTACCGCTGACCAGTGAGACGGCGGCGTGCCGCACCGAATCCAGGGCGAGCAGCACGGTCTCGATCTCACCGAGCTCGACCCGCTGTCCACGCAGCTTCACCTGGAAGTCACTGCGGCCCAAGTATTCCAGCGCGCCGCCGCGCCACCGGACGATGTCACCGGTGCGATAGAGGCGCGCACCGCCCTCGTGCGCGACGAAACGCTCCGCGGTGAGGGCCGGGGCACCGAGGTACCCCCGAGCCAGCTGGACGCCCGCGAGGTACAGCTCGCCCGCGGCGCCGGGCGGCACCGGGCACAGCTGCCGGTCGAGCACGTGCACCTGGGTGTTGGCGACCGGCGTGCCGATCGGAACCGTCAGTGCGGCAGTGTCTTCCACCGGATAATCGGTGACCACCGTCGCCTCGGCGGGCCCGTACCAGTTCACCAGATCGATGTCCGGCAGGGCGGCGGAGAAGGCGGCCACGGTCTCCGCGGTGAGCGCCTCGCCCGCGGCGAAGACCCTACGCAGGCTCGGGAACTCCATCGGGTCCGGGCCCAGGAACGCGTCCAGCATCGACGGCACGAAATGCACCGTGCTGACGCCATATTCGGCGATGGTCTCGGCCAGGTACGCGGGATCGCGATGACCGTCCGGTTCGGCGACGACGATCGAGGCGCCGGTCTGCAACGGCCAGAACAGTTCCCAGGTGGAGATGTCGAAGGTGATCGGCGTCTTGTGCAGCACCACGTCGCCGGCATCGTGCGGATAGGTCCACTGCGCCCAGCGGAACTGGTTGACCATCTGCCGGTGCGTGATCACCACCCCCTTGGGGCGGCCGGTGGAACCGGAGGTGTAGATGACGTAGGCGACGTTGTCGGGGTGCACGTCGGTATCGGTGAACGACACCGCGTCCAGCGGCAGGTAGAGCGTGTCCACCGCGACGACCGCGATGTCGGTATCGGTCACGAACGCGTCGGCGCTGGTGGTCAACACGCAGGCCGGGTTGGCACTGGCCAGCACGTACTCGTTGCGTTCGGACGGGTGATCCGGGTCGATCGGCAGGTAGCCCGCGCCCGCCCGCAGCACGCCGTAGATGGTGACGACCAGGTCGATCCCGCGCCGCATGGCCACGCCGACCCGCGATTCCGCGCCGATGCCCCACCGGGCGATCTCCCCGGCCAGCGCCCTGGAGCGCAGGTCGAGGTCGGCGTAGCTGAGCGTGACGTCGCCGTAGCGCAGTGCGGGAGCGTCCGGCGTGCGTGCCACCTGCGCGTCGAACAGCGTCAGCAGCGTCGAATCGTCCAGTAGGTCCGGCACTTCGGTGGCGTTGCGGGCGGCGAGCAGGGCGCGTTCGCTGTCGAGCAGCACATCGATATCGGCGATGCGCGCTTGCGGGTTGGTGACGAAACGACGGATCAACGCCGAAAGCCGTTGTGCGAGTGCCTGTGCCGCCGTCTCGTCGAACAGGTCGCGGAGATACTTCACCGACACCCGCAGCTGGCTGTCCAGCACCACCATGATGGTGAGCGGGTAGTGGGTGCCGTTGACCGCGCCGACGCCGGTGACACTCAGGCCGTCGATATCGCTGGCCTTGTCCAGGCCGTCCCGGTCGACGGGGAACGATTCGAACACCACGAGGGAGTCGAAAAGCCCTTCCACGCCGATGATTTCCTGAATATCGCTCAGCCCGAGGTAGTGGTGGTCCAGCAGCCCGGCCTGCTCACCCTGCAGCTGGCGCAGCAGCCCGCCGAGCGTGTCGGTGGCGCCGAGGCGTACCCGCACCGGGATCGCGTTGAGGAACAGCCCGACCATGCTCTCGACGCCATCCAGCTGCGGCGGCCGGCCGGACACCGTTGCGCCGAACACCACGTCGTCGCGATCGACACTGCGGCCGATCAGCAAGCCCCAGGCCGCCTGCACGACGGTGTTCACCGTCACGCCGAGCCCCGAGGCGAGCCGGGTGAGCGCGGTGGTGTCGGACTGCGCCAGCTCGAAGCCGACTTCGCCTACCCCGGCGGAGATTTCGCGGCCGGGATCGACCGGCGCCAGCGGCGTCGGCTCGGTGATACCGGTGAGCGCGGTGCGCCAGGCCTCGCGGGCCGAGTCGGCCTTCTGCGCGACCAGCCAGGCCAGGTAGCTCCGATACGACGGCACCTTGGGCAGGTGCCGGGAATTGCCGCCGAGCGCGTACAGCGTCAGCAGGTCCTTCATCAGCAGCGGCATCGACCAGCCGTCGATCAGGATGTGGTGGCTGGTCACCAGTAGGTGGAAGGCGTCGGCGGCGGAGCGGATCAGCGCGAACCGCAGCAGCGGCGCGGTCCGCATGTCGAAGTGATCGGCGAGGTCGGCCGCCTTGATGTCGGCCAGTTCCTGCGCCGCGGCGTCGGGCTCGAGCTGGCCGAGATCGATGAGCCGCCACGGTACTTCGAGCGAATCCTGCACGATCTGCAGCGGATTGCCCGCGGCGTCCTCGGCGAAGGCGACTCGCAGGTTGTCGTGCCGGTCCAGCACGGCCTGCGCGGCCGCGTGCATCCGCCCCGGGTGCACGTCGCCGCCGAGGTCCAGCACGAACTGGGTGGTGTAGACGTCCACCGAGGACTCGGCGAGCAGCGCGTGGAACAGCATGCCGGACTGCAGCGGGGTCACCGGCCACACATCGGTGAGGTTCGGGTAGGTGGTGGTGAGGCGGTCGATGTCGGGCTGCTTCAGCCGGACCAGCGTGAAGTCCGACGGCGTGAAGGTGACGCCGTCCGCCCGCAGGCCGTGCTCGGCCAGCCCGCCTAGCGCGTAGATCCAGTGCTCGGCAAACGATTTCACCGCGTCACCGGCGAACGCGGCGGAGGCATAGTCGAACCGGGCGACCAGGCCGTCGTCGGCGGCGTCGACGGTGAGGTCGAGCAGCAGGTCCTCGGCCATGGTGTCGGTGTGCACCCGAGCCGGGCGAAGGTCGCGGTAGCGCAGCGCGAATCGGCCACGGCCGAGCTCGCTCAGGTCGGCGGCGGTGTCCGCGTTGAGGTAGCGCAGCAGGCCATAGCCGACGCCCTGCGAGGGCACCGCTCGGCGCAGCTCCTTGATCTGCGCGAGCGCGGCACCTGCGGCGGGACCGCCGACGAGCGCGTCGTCGGCGTCGATCCTGGTGAGCCGCAACGGAAGCGGGTATTCGGTGGTGAAGCCGCCGACCATGTTCTCGTCGGCGCCGGTCGCGGACCGCTCGTCGGCGGACAGCCGGATCACCGAACCGAGTGCGCGCGTGACGGGTTCGCCCGCCGACGTCTGCAATGCCAGTGCGACCGCGGTGAGCAGGACATCGTCCACGGTGGCGTGGTAGGCAGCGGCAGCGGCCGCGACCGCGGCAGCGCCCTCCGCCGTGATGGCCAGCGAGACCCGGCTGCGCGCCCGCAGGTCGCGCCCGTCGGCGACGGTGCCCTCGGGGATGGTTGCCAAAACCCGTTCCCACCAGCCCAACTCACCGACAGTCCGCAAATCGTGGGCCTTGGCCGAGAGCGCGCGGATGAGCACACCCAGGCCGGATTCCGGCGCGGCGGGGGCGGCGTGGCGGCCGCGGCTCCAGGCCGCGGTCAGCTGATCGACGATGGTGCGCCACGAGATATCGTCCACGACAAGACCGTTGGCGACGACGATCAGCGTCGACCGGCCCTCGGGCCCGCCGGTCAGCACGAAGTGGATGTTGCGGCCCTGCTCGGGATCGAGCGCCGCCGCGGCGGCCTGCACCACATCGTCGATGGGCAGCGTGGTTTCGCCGTGCTGCGCGTCGAGGCGGCGGAACGCCTCGCCGGTGCGTTCGTCGGCGGGCGGGATCCGCAGTACCGGGGTGTCGCCCTCGCGGTCCAGCCGGACCCACAGCATCGGATGCTGGTCGAGCACCTTGCCGACCGCGGTGTGCACCGCTTCGACGGCGCAGCTCTCCGGCACGTCGAGCGCGATGGCGCGCACCTCGACGCCGGTTTCGAGCAGCCGCGCCGCGTGTGGCGTCAACGGCAGGTCGCCGGACTCGTCGCCCGGCCCGTCCTCGACCACAGCGGCCTTGGCCAGCGCGGCGACGGTGCGCGACTCGAAAACGTCACGCGGCGTGAAGGTCACGCCGCGACCACGGCAGCGCGACACCACCTGGATGGAGACGATGCTGTCGCCGCCGAGGGCGAAGAAGTCGTCGTCGAGCCCGACCCGCTCGATATTCAGCACCTCGCCGATCACCTCGGCGATGGTCAGCTCGGCCTTGGTCTGCGGCGCGCGGTAGGCAGTGGTCTCGATGGCCGGTTCAGGCAGGGCGCGCCGGTCCAGCTTGCCGACCGGTGTCAGCGGGATCTCGTCCAGCACCACGATGGCCGTCGGCACCATGTACTCCGGCAGCGTGCTACCGAGTTGTTCGGTCAGTGCCGCGACATCGAGTGTGGCGCCCTTGGCGGGCAGCACATAGGAGACGAGCATCGTTGCGCCCGCCCCGGATTCGCGGCCGAGGGTGACCGCGAACTCGACGCCCGGCTGCGCGGCGAGCGCGGCATCGATCTCGCCGAGCTCGATCCGGAAACCACGCACCTTCACCTGGAAGTCGTTGCGCCCCACATACTCCACCACCGGCTCGCCCGCGCCGCGCACCCAGCGCACCACGTCGCCCGTGCGGTAGAGCCGCTCGCCGGGCAGGCCGTACGGGTCGGCGATGAACCGAGCCGCGGTGAGGCCGGGCCTGGCGTGGTAGCCACGGGCCAGCTGGATGCCGCCCAGATACAGCTCGCCCGCAACACCTTCGGGCACCGGGCGTAGCCTGCGGTCGAGCACCAGCGAACGCATGCCGCGGATCGGTCCGCCGATGGTCACCGGCTCCCCCGGCCGCAGCGGGTCGCTGATGTTGGTCATGATCGTGGTCTCGGTGGGCCCGTAACCGTTGTGGAAGCGCCGGTTCTCGGCACCGGCCCACTTGGCGACCAGGTCGGCGGGCACCGCTTCGCCGCCGGCCACGATGGCCCGCATGCCGGACAGCGCGTCCTGGTCGAGCGAGGCCAGCACGGACGGGGTGAGGAAGGCGTGCGTCACGCCTTCGGCCTGGATCAGCTCGGCCAGCTCGTCGCCGCCGAAGGTCTGCGGCGGCGCGACCACCAGCGCGCCCGCCGAGCCGAGCGCGAGCAGCAGCTCCAGCATCGAGGCATCGAACGACGGCGACGCGAAACCCAGTGCGCGCGTGGTCTGGTCGAGCTCGTACCGCTCCACCTGCTCGGCACTGAAGTTGGCCAGACCCGCGTGGGTCACCACCACGCCCTTGGGCAGGCCGGTGGAGCCCGACGTGTAGATCACGTACGCGGCGTTGGTGCTCCGGATCGGGCCGTGGCGTTCGGTGAGGCTGATGGGGCGGTCGGAACGGGACGCGACGTCGAAGGTGAAGTCGCGATCGTCGAGCACGAACCAGGGCCGGCCGCCTGCCATCGTAGGCAGGCCGCCGAGTTCGGCGGTCAACGTGACACCGAGCGCCGCACCGGAATCGGCCACCATGTGCGCGATCCGGTCGGCCGGGTAGGTCGGGTCGATCGGCACGATCGCCGCCCCGGTCTTGGCGATCGCCCACAGCGCGAGCAGCGACTCCACCGAGCGCCGGATCGCCAGGGCGACCAGGACATCAGGGCCCGCACCGCGATCGATCAGCGTGCGCGCCAATTGCGAAGAGGCGGCGTCGAGTTCGACGTAGCTGAAGGAACGGCCCCCGACGACGAGGGCGGCACCCGTGGGGTTCCTGGTGACCGCGGAGGCCATCAGCTCGGGCAGGCTGCGCGGCGCGGCGGCTTCGGCCCCCACCCGGGAGACCAGATCGGCGCGCTCGGACTCGTCCAGGATCTCCAGGTCGCCGACCGCGGTGCCGGGCTCCTGCGCGACGGCGGCCAGGATGCCGCGGAAGCGGCGGCCGAACTCGGAGACCGTCTGCTCGTCGAACAGGTCACGGGCATAGGTGAATTCGGCGGCGAGCCCGGCTTCGGCGCCCGCTTCGGTGCGCTGCTCGCGCATGGTGAGCAGCAGGTCGAACTTGGCGGTGTCGGCGGCCGGATCGAGCGCGGCGAAGTTCAGGCCGGGCAACTCGAAGCTTGTCGCGGCGAGGTTTTCGAAGGACAACGCCACCTGGAACAGCGGATGCCGACCCGAGGAACGCTCCGGATCCAGCACCTCGACCAGCCGCTCGAACGGGGTGTCCGCGTTGGCGAAGGCCCGCAGGTCGGTCTCCCGGTTCGCGGCGAGCAGGTCGGTGAAGCCGAGATCGGCCGCGACCCGGGTGCGCAGGACCAGCGTGTTGACGAACATGCCGATCAGGTCGTCGAGTTCGGCCTCGCCGCGACCCGCGATCGGGGTGCCGATGGCGACGTCCTCGGTGCCGGACATCCGGGCGAGGAACACCGCGAGCGCGGTGTGCACGACCATGAACAGGGTGGCGTTGTGCTGCTTGGCCAGTCCGACCAGCGCGGCGTGCACGTCGGCCTCGACGACGAAATCCGTTTTGCCGCCCGCGAAACTCTGTGCCACGGGACGCGGCCGGTCGGTCGGCAGGTTCAGCTCGTCCGGCAGGTCGGCGAGTTCGGTTGTCCAGTAGGCGAGTTGCGCGCCCGCGAGCGACTCGGGGTCGTCGTCGCTGCCGAGTACGCTGCGCTGCCAGAGCGCGTAGTCGGCGTACTGGATCGGCAGCGGCGCCCAGGACGGCGCCTCGCCGCCGCTGCGCGCGGCGTAGGCCAGCATCAGGTCCCGGGTGAGCGGGCCCATCGACCAGCCGTCGGCGCTGATGTGGTGCGCGACGAATACCAAAACGTATTCGCTGCCCGCGAGCTGGAACAGCCTGGCGCGGAACGGCACCTCCATGGTGACGTCGAAACCGGCGGAGACGATCCGCTGCACCTCGTGCGCGACGCGTTCCTCACCGATCTGCGCGGGTGCCAGATCCACCGAAACCTCGTGTGGCGCAAGCACTCGCTGCTCCGGGCCCGCCAGGGTCTCCGGGTAGACGGTGCGCATGATCTCGTGGCGCGCGACGAGATCGGCGACGGCCTGTTGCAGCGCATCGACATCCAGGTCGCCGGACAGGCGGATGGCGGCCGGGATGTTGTAGACGGCGGCGGCGGTGTCGAACTGGTTGAGGAACCACATCCGCTGCTGAGCCGAGGACAGCGGAATGTGATCGGGGCGCGGCTGGGCGACCAGCGGGTTGCGCGTGTGCTCGCTCGTGGTGTGTTCGACCTTGACCGCGAGTCCGGCGACGGTGGACGCCTCGAACAGGGCACGCACCGGGACCCGTGAATCGAGCGCGGCACCGATGCGCGCGGCGACCTGGGTCGCCAGCAACGAGTTGCCGCCGAGTGCGAAGAAATCATCGTCGGCGCCGACCCGTTCGACACCGAGCACCTCGGCGTACACCGACGCCACGATCTCTTCGATGGGCGTCGACGGCGCGCGGAACACCAGCGCCTCGAACTCGGGCTCCGGCAACGCCTTTCGATCCAGCTTGCCGTTCACGTTCAACGGCAACGCATCGAGCACGACGAACGCCGACGGCACCATGTACGACGGCAGCGCCGCGCTCAGCGCCGACTTCACCTGTGCCACATCGAGACCGGCGGCCTCGTCCGGCATCCCCGCCTCGGCGGCGGCTTGCGCGGCGAAGGCGGCGGCCTGAACGGCGAACGAAGAGGCGAGCCCGGCCGGCGCGCCGGGGTCAGCGGCGACCAGGTAGGCCACCAGGCGATCACCGGTCTTGGGATCGGACTTGGCAACCACCGCGGTCTGCGCGATCTCGGGCAACGCCAGCAGCGCGGCCTCGATCTCACCGAGCTCGATCCGGAAACCACGGATCTTCACCTGGAAGTCGGTGCGGCCCTGGTACTCCAGCTCGCCGTCGCGGTTCCAGGCCACCAGGTCGCCGGTGCGGTACAGGCGGGTGCCGGGCCGGAACGGGTTGGCCACGAACCGATCCGCGGTCAGGTCGGCGCGACCGAAGTAGCCGCGGGCCAGCTGACCGCCCGCCAGGTACAGCTCGCCGGAGATGCCGATCGGCACCGGACGGAGCCGGCCGTCGAGCACGTAGGCCTGGCTGTTCCACTCGGGTGTACCGATCGGCACGGAGCTCTGGTCGGCGTCGGTCACCCGGTGGCGGGTGACCGACACGGCGGCCTCGGTCGGCCCGTACAGGTTGTCCAGCACCACATCTGGGTGCGCCGTCAGGAACCGCTGGGCCAGCGCGGCGGGCAGCGCCTCACCGATGGCGAGCACGCGCCGCAGCGGCGACGGTTCCGACGTGGCCTCGGTGCCGGTGTGCACCAGCAGAGCGTCCAGCATGGACGGGACGACATGCAGCGTCGTGACCGCTTCCCTGGCGATCAGGTCGTTGAGGTAGGCCGGATCACGGTGTCCGTCCGGCGCGGCGATCACCAGCTTGCCCGCGCAGAGCACCGCCGACCAGAACTCCCAGACCGAGAGGTCGAAGGTGGCGGCCGTCTTGAGCAGTACGGCATCGTCGTCGGCGAGCCCGAATTCCGCTGTCTTCCACTGCAACTGGTTGACGATGGCGGCGTGCGAGACGGCAACGCCCTTCGGGCGGCCGGTCGATCCCGACGTGAAGATCACGTACGCGGTGTGCTCGGGCCGCAACGGCGCGACGCGCTCGGTATCCGAGAGCGGCGTGCTCGCGAAGGAACCCAGGACGAGCTCGTCGATGGGCACCAGGGGTGCGACCTCGGTGTCGAAGTCCGCGTCCGCGTTGGTCAGCACGCACACCGGTGCCGCGGTCCGGAGGATGTAGTCGGTGCGCTCGGCGGCCTGTTCCGGATCGACCGGCACATACGCGCCACCGGCTTTGGTGACCGCGTACATCGCGACGACCAGATCCACCGAGCGGCGGAAGGCGAGCGCGACCCGGGTTTCCGGTCCGACACCGATCGAGATCAGGTACCGGGCAAGACGATTCACCCTGGTGTCCAGCTCGACGTAGTTCAGCTCGTGGCGGGCGCCGTTGGGCAGGTCGGCCACCACGGCGACCGCCTCGGGCGCCGCGGCCAGCACCGCCCGCTGCAGGAACCACGGCAGCGTCGCGGCGGCATCGACCGGGTGCGCGGTGTCGTTCCACCGCACCAGGACCGCGTCACGTTCGTCGGCCGCGAGCAGGTCGATCTCACCGACCGGTGTCGCGGCGTCGGCGACGACGGCGGCGAAGATCCGCGACAGCCGGTCGGCGAAGCTCTGCACGGTCGCGGCGTCGAAAAGATCTGTCGCATAGGTGAAGAACCCGCCGATGCCGGTGGGCGCACCGGACTCGTCGTAGCTGTCGCCCACGATGAGGTGCAGATCGAACTGCGACACATCGAGATCCGCGTCGACCCCGGCCACGGCGAGGCCGGGCAGTTCGAGCGCGGTGCGGGCGATGTTCTGGAACGACAACCCCACCTGGAACAGGGGGTGATGCGCGGTCGAGCGCGGCGGGTTGAGCACCTCTACTAGGCGCTCGAACGGAATGTCGGCGTGCGCGAACGCCTGTAGGTCGGTATCACGTTGCCGCGCAAGCACATCGGTGAACTTTTCGCCGCCGTCGAAGGTGGCCCGGAAGACGACGGTGTTGACGAACATGCCGATCAGGTCGTCGAGCTCACGTTCGCCGCGACCGGCCACCGGGGTGCCGATGGCGATATCGCCGGTGCCCGACAGCCGGGCCAGCAGCACCGCGAGCGCGGTGTGCACGACCATGAACAGCGTCGCGCCATGTGCGCGAGCGAGTTCCACGAGACCGGCGTGCGTGGCGGCGTCGATCCGCACGTCCACCCGCGCACCCGCCATCGACGCGATCGCAGGACGAGGGCGGTCGGTCGGCAACTCCAGCAGGTCCGGCAGACCCGCGAGCTGCTTGCGCCAGAACTGGATCTGCTGCGCGGCGATCGATTCCGGATCGGTCTCGTCGCCGAGCACGGCCCGCTGCCACAGCGCGTAGTCGGCGTACTGCACCCGCAACGGATTCCAGCCGGGCGCCTCGCCGGTGGTTCGCGCGGCGTAGGCCACCATGACGTCGCGCACCAGCGGGCCCATCGAGGACGCGTCCGCCGCGATGTGGTGCACCACCACCGCGAGCACATAGTCCGATCCCGCTGTGCCGTCGACGATTTCGAGCAGCCGCACGCGCACCGGCACCTCGTCGGTCACGTCGAACGGTGTCGACGCCAAGGTGTACACCTCGCCGGGCACCTCGGCCGCGGCCACCGGATGAGTGGTGACGTCCAAGTTGACCAGGCTCGCAGGCAGCACGACCTGCACCGGCCCGTCGGCGGTTTCCGGATACACGGTGCGCAGTACTTCGTGCCTGCTCACCACGTCGTCGAGGGCCGCGCCGAGCGCCGCGACATCCAGCGCACCGGTCAGCCGCAGGGCGAACGGCAGGTTGTAGGCGGCCGAACCGGCGGCCTCGTCGTCGGACTGGTCGAAGCGGTTGAGGAACCACATCCGCCGCTGCGACAGCGACAGCGGCAACTGCTCGGGCCGGGCGATGCTGCCCAGCGGGATGCCTCGCTCGTCGTGGGTCCGGGATTCGATCGCGGCCGCCAGCGACTGCACCGTCGGCGTCTCGAACAGCGTGCGCACCGGCACCTTGGCGTCCACCGCGGCACCGAGCCGGGCCACCAACCGGGTGGCGATCAGCGAGTTGCCGCCGAGGGCGAAGAAGTCGTCGTCGGCGCCGACCCGGTCCAGTCCGAGCACCTCACCGAATACCTCGGCGACGATCTCTTCGACCGGCGTTGCGGGCGCGCGGAATTCGCGCGCGGTGAAGGTCGGCTCGGGCAGCGCCTTGCGGTCCAGCTTGCCGCTGGGGTTCAACGGGAAGGCGTCCAACTCGACGAGCGCGGTGGGCACCATGTAGGCGGGCAGCGTTTCCGCGATCGCCGCGAGCAGTTCCGGCTGCTCGACCGAATGGCCCGGCGCGGCAACGACGTAGGCGACCAGCTGATCGCCCAGCGTCGACCGGCTGACCAGCGCCACCGCCTGGTTCACCGCAGGCTGGGCGAGCAGCGCGGTCTCGATCTCGCCGAGTTCGATGCGCTGGCCGCGGAACTTGACCTGGAAGTCGGTGCGGCCGAGGTAATCCAGCCGATGCGAGCGACCGGCGGTGGCGTCGCGCCACACCACCAGGTCACCGGTGCGGTACATCCGCTCGCCGAAGCCGAACGGGTCGGCGACAAAGCGATCCGATGTCAGATCCGGGCGCCGGACGTATCCGCGCGCCAGCTGATCACCGGTCAGGTACAGCTCACCGGGCACGCCGGCAGGCACCGGGCGCAGGCGCGCGTCGAGCACGTAGACCTGGGTGTTCCACTGCGGCAACCCGATCGGCACCGAGCGGGTATCCGAACCGTCGGCGGGCCAGTAGGTGACCGACACCGCGGCCTCGGTCGGGCCGTACAGGTTGTGCACCCGCGCCTGCGACACCGCACGGAACGCGGCGACGGTCTCGGGCGGCAATGCCTCGCCGATCACGAAGACGTCCCGCAGGGTCGGGCAGGCACCCGCAGCCGTGTGCGCGGCGAACACCGTCAGCACCGACGGCACGAAGTCGGTGACCGTGACCCGCTGTGCGGCAATGGTTTCCGCGACGTATACCGGATCGCGGTGCCCGTCGTGAGTGGCGACGACCAGCTTCGCGCCGACCCGCAACGGCATGAAGAAGCCCCACAGCGACACATCGAAGGTGGTCGCGGTCTTCTGCAGGTACACGTCGTCGGTACCGAGCGGGTACTCCGCCAGCATCCACTCGATCTGATTGTTGATCGCCGCGTGCGAGACCGCGACGCCCTTGGGCCGTCCGGTCGAGCCCGACGTGAAGATGACGTAGGCGGGGTGCTGCGGCAGCACCGTCCGGAGCAGTTCCTCCTGGCGCACCGGGGAACCGTCGAAAGCACTGGTATCGACCGTATCCAGGGTCAGCACCTCGGTACCGGCGGGCACCTCGATCGCGTCCGCTGAGGTGGTCACCACGCAGGTCGGCTGTGCGGTATCGAGGATGTGCGCGATCCGCTCAACCGGATGATCCGGATCCAACGGCACATACGCACCACCGGCAGTCACGATCGCATACATACCGACAACCAGATCCAACGAACGCCGAATCGCCAGACCCACCAACGACTCCGCGCCGACACCCCGCGAAATCAACAACCGGGCAAGCTGATTGACCCGCTCGTCGAACTCGCGATAGGTAAGCGTCACACCTTCGTGGGCCAGCGCGACGGCCTCCGGATGCGCGGCCGCCGCCCGCCGATATCCGTCGAGCAGCAGCTCGGGCGCGACCGCGTGCCGGGTCTCGTTCCAGCCGACCAGAATCCGCGCCAGCTCCGCCGGTGCCAGCAGATCGATCTCACCGACCGCGTGTTCCGGGTCGGCGACCACCGCGACGAGCAGCCGCTCGAAGCGCCGCGCGAACTCCGCAATCGTCGCCTCGTCGAACAGATCCGTGGCGTAAAGGAACTGCGCCGAGAACCCCTGCTCGGCCTTGGGTACCACCGTCAGCTGCAGATCGAACTTGGCCACCGCGCCGTCGAAATCGACCGCCTGCGCGGACAATCCGGGCAGCTCGACCTGCGCCCTGTTCATGTTCTGGAAGAACAGCGCCACCTGGAACAGCGGGTGGTGCGCCTGCGAGCGCACCGGGTCGAGCACCTCGACCAACCGCTCGAACGGCAGCTCGGCATGTGAAAACGCCGCCAGGTCCGTCTCTTTGGTGGCGGCCAGCAGATCGACGAACGAGACGCCGGGATCGATCGGCGTGCGCAACACCAAGGTGTTGACGAACATGCCGATCAGCCCGTCGAGCTCGCGCTCGCCACGACCCGCGACAGGTGTGCCGATGGTGATGTCGGCGGTGCCGGTGAGCCGGGCGAGCAGGGCCGCGAACGCGGCGTGCACCACCATGAATTCGGAGGCGCCCGCACGCTGGGCGAGCTCGATGAGCCCGCGATGCACGTCGGCGGTGACCTCGAAGGTGTACTCCGCGCCGCCGCCGGTGGCTACCGCCGGGCGCGGCCGGTCCGCAGGCAGTTCGACCCGATCCGGGATGCCCGCCAAGGCGTTGCGCCAGTACGCGATCTGCGCGGCGGCCACCGACTCGGGATCGTCCTCGTCGCCGAGCACCTCGCGCTGCCACAGCGTGTAGTCGGCGTACTGCACCGGCAGCGGCGGCACCGCGGGCGGGGCGCCGTTGCGGCGAGACAGGAAGGCGCCGAGCAGATCCCGCAGGAACGGCGCGACCGAGGCACCGTCGGCGGCGATGTGGTGCACGACAACCACCACCACGTGCGCGCTGGGCGACAGCTCGGCCAGCGCGATGCGCAGCGGCACCTCGGCGGCGACGTCGAAGCCGGTCAGCGCGAATCCGCGCAACCAGTCCGCCAGCTCGTGCTCGGCCAGCGGCTTGGGCGCCAGGTCCGGAACGGCCTGTGCCGTAGGCAGAACCACCTGGTAGCCGATGCCGTCGATGGCCGGGTACACGGTGCGCAGCGTCTCGTGCCGCTCGATCACATCGGTGATCGCCGCCTGCAGCGCCGGCACATCCAACGAGCCGGACAGCCGGATCGCGAACGGGATGTTGTTCGCCGCCGACGCCGTGTCGAACTGGTTCAGGAACCACATCCGCTGCTGCGCCAGCGACAGCGGAATGTGTTCGGGCCGTTCGGTGGGCGCGAGCGCGCGCCGATCACCGGCGCCCTTCAACGACTCCATCCGCTCGGCAAGCCCGGCGACCGTTGGCGTTTCGAAGATCAATCGCGCGGGCACCCGCGCGGTGAGGGCCGCGCCGAGCCGGGCGGCGGCCTGCGTCGCGATGAGCGAGTTGCCGCCGAGCTCGAAGAAGTTGTCGTCGGCACCGACCGGAGCGCCCGGCCCGAGCAGCTCGGCGAAGACATCGGCGACCAGTTCCTCCAGCGGGCCGACCGGCGCGCGAAACACCTTGGTCTGCAGGCGCGGCGAGGGCAGCGCG
Organism: Nocardia sp. NPDC060255; assembly: GCF_042727395.1. NCBI lineage: Bacteria > Bacillati > Actinomycetota > Actinomycetes > Mycobacteriales > Nocardiaceae > Nocardia > Nocardia sp. NPDC060255. The sequence continues at coordinate 18,590 of NZ_JBHXAU010000050.1, forward strand.
GCCCGGTCCAGCTTGCCGACCGGAGTCAGCGGGATGGCGGCCAGCACCATGACCACCGTCGGCACCATGTGCGCGGGCAGGCCGCGCTCCGCGACGGCGGCCAATTCGGCGGCGTCGGCGTCCATTCCGGGCGCGGAGTGCACGTAGGAGACGAGAATCGTTGCGCCGCTGTCGAGGTCGTGCCCGACGGTGACCGCGAAGTCGACCGTCTCATGGGCGGCGAGGACCGCGTCGATCTCACCGAGCTCGATCCGGAAACCACGGATCTTCACCTGAAAGTCGTTGCGGCCCAGATACTCCAATTCACCGGACTCGGTCCAGCGCACCAGGTCGCCGGTCCGATACAGCCGGGCGCCGTTGGCGTCGAACGGATTCGCGACGAAACGAGCCGCCGTCAGCCCCGCTCGATCGTGATACCCCCTGGCCAGTTGCGCGCCGGTGATGTACAGCTCGCCGACGGCCCCACCGGCCACCGGCACCAGCTGCTCGTCGAGCACGTATTCGGTGATCGCGCGGATCGGCCCGCCGATGGTCACCGGTGCGTCCGGGGCAAGCGGCGCACTGATATTCGTCATGATCGTGGTCTCGGTGGGCCCGTACCCGTTGAAGAACTCCCGGATCCGTCTACCGGATACCGGTGCCGCCCAACGTCGCACCAGCTCCGGCGGGCAGGCCTCGCCGCCCGCGACCACCACACGCAACTCGTCCAACCCGGCCGGGTCCACCGACGCCAGCGCGGCGGGCGTGATGAACGCGTGCGTCACGCCCTCCCGGCGGATCAGCGCCGCGAGTTCCTCGCCGCCGAACACCGTCGGGGCCACGATGACCATGGTGGCCGCGCCGCCGATCGCGAGCAGCAATTCGAGCACCGAGGCGTCGAACGACGGCGACGCGAAATGCAAAGTCCGCGAATCACTCGTCACCCGGTACCGCTCGCGCTGCTCGTCGCAGAAGCTGGACAGCCCGGCCTGGGTGATGACGACGCCCTTGGGCTTGCCGGTCGATCCCGAGGTATAGATCACGTAGGCCGGATGCTCGGCCCGCAGCGGCCGCACCCGATCGATATAGGTCACCGGGTCAGCGGGAAACTCCTCGAGCAGCCGCGCGCAATCAGCGGTGTCGATCGGCAACCAGTCGAGCCGGTCCGGCAGCTCGCCGCGCACCGCGGCGACGGTCAGTCCGAAGACCACACCGGAGTCGGCGACCATGTGCTCGACCCGGTCCGCCGGATAGTTCGGATCCACCGGCACGAAGCCTGCGCCTGCCTTGGCCACCGCCCAGACCGCGACCACCGAGTCGATCGAGCGTGGGATACCGACCGCGACCAGGTCCTCGGGCCCGATGCCGCGGCCGATCAGTAGTCGGGCCAGCCGGGTCGACCGGTCATCGAGCTCGGCGTAACTCAGTTCCGTCAGCGTGCCGGTGGCGTCGGCGAAGGCGACACCGATGCCGCTGGGGTTCGCCTCGACGGCGGTCGCCATCAGCTGCGGCAGGGTGGTGACTCTGGATCGCCTGGTTCGGGTCGGCCGAACGCGTGCCGGTCGAGTCATGCGCACACCGCTGCACGCGCGTCGTCATACCGCTGCCCGACCGACCGCACCATGGAAAAGCCTCACCCTGCCTGTTGTCGCCGCAAACCCGCCTCGATACTCCCCGCCCCCATGATCATCGAACGCGCGTATGCCCATCGTTACCGACCCCATCGGCGCACGCCGAATACAGCCCGTGCGATCCGTGCCGCGGACCGCGATCCGACCGCGCGAAATGCGCGCCGGGAACGATTATTCCCTGCCGGCGCGCGATTGGTGACCTCACGTCGGCAGGACCTGCTCAGCTCCGCCGACCGAGCAGAATCGCCAGCTCGGCGCCGATCTCGGTCAGCGCCTCCGGCGCGGTCATCCGCGCGTGCGTCACGCCGACCGGCCGATCGACCACCGCGCCCGTCACGTGCGGCGACCAGTCGGTCGACGTGGCGCGAAGCACATCCGCGGGATCGGCCACCGCCGCGCTGAAGTACTCCAGCGTGCCGGTGAACACCCCTGGACGGTGCTCGGCGATCAGTTCGGCCGAACGGACCGCGCTGCGGTAGATACGACGCAGCCGTTCGGGGGTCAGCGCGACCAGTTCCGGCGGGATCATGGCGTGCAGCGCGGCCAACGCCTGGTCGCTGAGGTCGTAGATGTCGTCCTCGGCCCCGATGAGGTCGCCGCCGAGCCCGAGTTCGGCCAGCGCGCCGCGCACCGCCGCGCGGAAGCCCGCGACGTCGGGGTTCGGGTGGCTGTCCATCATGGCCAGCAGCTCGATCTGTTCGCCGGCCGCCTGTAGCTCGGTGGCGATCGCGTGCGCGAGCACGCCGCCGAGCGACCAGCCGAGCAGCCGGTACGGCCCGTGCGGCTGCACGGTCCTGATCTCGGCGACGTACCGGTGCGCCAGCGCGGCGATCGAGTCCGGCAGGTCGCCGTCCTCGGACAGGGCGGGCGACTGCACGCCGTAGATCGGCTGATCGGCGGGCAGGTGCTGGGCGAGCCCGGCGTAGCTCCAGGCCAGGCCGTACATCGGGTGCAGGCAGAACAGCGGTGCCGCAGTGCCCGCGGTGCGGATCGGCAGCAGGACGTTCATCGCGGCGTTGGGGTCGGTCGCCCCCGGCGCCTGCGTGTCGATCCGTGCGGCGAGTCCGGCCACCGTGGCGTCGGTGAAGAACCACTGGACGCTGACCGGCGCACCGACGGCGGCGCGGAGTCGGCCGACGGCCTGCGCGGCCAGCAGCGAGTTGCCGCCGAGTGCGAAGAAATCGTCGTCGAGACCGACTGTTTCGACGCCGAGCAGGTCGGCGAAGGCGGCGGCGATGGTCTGCTCCAGCGGCGTGCTCGGCGCGCGGAAGGCGCGCGCGCTGACGAATTCCGGTGCTGGCAGCGCCTTCTGGTCGAGCTTCCCGTTCGGTGTCAGCGGGAGCGCGCCCAGCACCACGATCACGTCCGGCAACATGTAACCGGTGAGGAACCGGGCGACCTCGGAACGGACGGCCACCGGATCGATCTCGCCGTCGGGCACGATGTAGCCGATGAGCCGATCACCGTACGCGTCCGAACGGACCAGGGCGACGGCCTGATTCACGCCGTCGCAGCGCACCAGCGCCGCCTCGATCTCGCCGAGTTCGATGCGGAAGCCGCGCAGCTGCACCTGATGGTCGCTGCGACCGGCGTATTCGAGCATCGCCTTGTCGCCGCTGTCGCGCCAGCGGCCGACGTCGCCGGTGCGGTACATGCGAGAACCGGGCGCGCCGAACGGATTTGCCACGAACCTGGTCGCGGTGAGGCCCGGCCTGCCCAGGTAGCCGCGGGACAGTTGTGCGCCGACGACATGGATCTCGCCTGGTACGTCGAGTGGCGTCGGGTGCAGGCGTGGGTCGAGCACGTAGGCGTCCAGGCCGGGGATCGCGCGGCCGATAACGCTGGCCGCAGTGTGCCGGTCCTGCTCGTCCAGTGGCAGGAACGACACGTGCACCGTGGTCTCGGTGATGCCGTACATGTTGACCAAACGGGTTGCCGCGCCGTGCCGTTCGTACCAATGCTCGAGCTTGCGCAGGTCGAGGGCCTCGCCGCCGAACACGACGTAACGAAGTGCCAAGTCGGCTTGCTCGGCGGCGCGGTCGGCCGCCACCAATTGGTAGAAGGCGGACGGGGTTTGGTTCAGCACCGTGACCCGCTCGCGAATCAGCAACTCGCGGAACTGTTCCGGCGACCGCGAGGTGCCGTAGTCGACCACGACGACCGAGCCGCCGTGCGCTAGACCGCACCACAGCTCCCACACCGAGAAGTCGAACGCGAACGAGTGGAACAGCGTCCAGACGTCGTGTTCGTCGAAGCGGAACAGGGTTTGGGTGTTGGCGAACAGTTCTACGACATTGCGGTGTGCGACACCGACGCCCTTCGGCACGCCGGTCGAGCCCGACGTGTAGATGACATAGGCCAGATTGTCGGCGTGCAGCGGCGCGAGCCGATCGGCGTCGTGGATCGGCGCGTCGGCGAATGTCGTTGTCTCCTCGAACAAGACAACGGGCAGGTCACCGGTGGGCACCGCGTCGCGCTCGTCCGCCGTGGTCAGCACGCAGACCGGGGCGGCGTCGGCGAGCATGAATTCCAGCCGCTGCGCCGGGTAGGCGGAGTCGATCGGCAGGTAGGCGGCACCTGTCGCGAGGACACCGAGCAGCGCGACCGGCAGGTCCTCCGTGCGTGGCACCACAACGGCCACCAGCGATTCCGGGCCCGCACCCTGGGCGATCAATGCTCGGGCTACTTGGTTGGCGCGACGCTGCAACTCACGGAAGGTCAGCGTGCGGTCGCCGAACCGAATGGCGACCGCGTCCGGGCGGCGCCAGACCTGATCGGCGATGAGGCCGGGCAGCGTAGCGCCGGGCACCCAGGCGCCGAGCGAATTCCATTCGTGCAGTACGAGTTCGCGTTCACCGGCGGCCAGCACGTCGATATCGCCGACCACTACAGCTGCATCGGCGGCCACCGCCGTGAGGATGCGGCGGAAGCGGTCGGCGAAGTTCTGCACCGTCGAAGCGTCGAACAGGTCCGTCGCGTAGCTGAAGATCGCCGAAAGGCCTTGGGTGTCCTGCTGTTCCGCGACGGTGAGCTGCAGATCGAACTTGGCCACCTCGACCTGCGGATCGATGCCGGACACGGTGAGTCCGGGCAGCTCGAGCGAGGTCTGCGCCAGGTTCTGGAAGACCAGCATCACCTGGAACAGCGGATGCCTGGCCGCCGAGCGGACCGGGTCGAGCAGTTCGACCAGGCGCTCGAACGGCAGGTCGGCATGACCGAAGGCCGCGACGTCGGTGTCCCGCACGTCGGCGAGCAACGCGTCGAAGGTGGTGCCGGGCTCGATCTCGTTGCGCAGCACCAGGGTGTTGACGAACATCCCGATCATGTCGTCGAGTTCGGCCTCGCCACGACCGGCGACCGGGGTGCCGATGGCGATATCGGTGGTACCGGAAAGCCGCGCGAGCAGCACCGCCAGTGCGGCGTGCACCACCATGAACAGGGTCGAATTGTGTTGCTTGGCAACGTGGTCGAGCGCGGTGTGCAGTTCCGCGTCGATCTCGAAGCTGAGCGTCGCGCCCTGGTAGGAAGCCGCCGCGGGTCGCGGGCGATCCGCGGGCAGCGGCAGTTCGTCCGGCAGCGCGGCCAGCGCGGTGCGCCAGTAGTCGGACTGCTGGGCGATCAGGCTCTGCGGGTCGTCCTCGGCGCCGAGCACGTCGCGCTGCCAGATGCTGTAGTCCGCGTACTGAACCGGGAGCGGGGTCCACGCCGGAGCCGCACCGCCGGTGCGGGCGGCATAGGCCAGCATCAGGTCGCGGGTCAGCGGTCCCATCGACCAGCCGTCCGCACTGATGTGGTGGGCCACGAAGACCAGGACGTAGTCGGTGGTGTCGGCGATCTGGAACAGCTCGGCGCGGAACGGCACCTCGGTGGTGACGTCGAAACCCGCGGCGACGACGCGGTAGACCGCGTCCGCCACGTCGGCCGCGTCGATCCGCACGGGTGCGAGGTCGACCGGCACCTCGGCGGCGATGGACTGCGCCGGGCCCTGCTCGGTCTGCGGGTAGGTGGTGCGCAGGATCTCGTGGCGGGCCACCAGATCGGTCACCGCCGCGTGCAGGGCGGCGACATCGAGGTCGCCGGAGAGGCGAATGGCGGCCGGGATGTTGTAGACGGCGGAACCGGTATCGAACTGGTTGAGGAACCACATGCGCTGCTGAGCCAGCGACAGCGGAATCTGTTCCGGGCGTGGGCCCGCGACCAGCGCCTTGCGGCCACCGGTGCCGGCGTGCTGCTCGACCTTCAACGCCAAACCGGCGACGGTGGACGCCTCGAACAAAGTACGAACGGGGACACGCGAATCCAACGCGGCACCGATGCGGGCCGCGACCTGGGTCGCCAGCAGCGAGTTACCACCGAGACCGAAGAAGTCGTCATCCGCACCGACCTGCTCGACACCGAGCACCTCGGCATACAC
>NZ_JBHXAU010000051.1:0-21114 GCF_042727395.1 Nocardia sp. NPDC060255
CTGCTCGGTGAACCGGTATCCCCGGGATCTGCACTCTGTCTCGGGATCGGCACTCGGAATAGGGCCCTATTTCGAGTGCCGATCCCGAGACAGAGTGCGGATTCTGCTGGATGCGTGGCGGGTTGGAGGCCGAATGGCCCTTGTGTGAGCTGCGCACCCCGTATACCGGGTGGCCGGGTTGAAGACTCGCGGGTGTGCGGAGGTGACCTATCTGTCGCTTGGTTTGCGGGGCGCGCGGGTGTGCAGCCTGGATCCGACTACTGGTGGGTGGGGATTGTTCGGCTGTCGCCGCGGAATTCGGCGATTACCTCGTCGGCGGTGGTTACGGTTACGTCGTATATTCCGTTTCGGCCGAAGCGGGCTCGTTCTACGGCGTTTGCGGTGAGGGTGTCGCCGGACTTTGTTGGGCGTAGGTAGCGGATGTCGGCGCGGGCTGCGACGTTTGGTGTGCCGTGGGTGTTGCAGGCCAGGGCGAAGGTGGTGTCGGCGAGGAGGAAGATGTAGCCGCCGTGGGTGATGGAGTGGCCGTTGAGCATCGAGGATGTGACGGTCATTGTGGTGCGGGCGTGGCCTGGGGACAGCGCCAGGATTTCGATGCCCAATAGCCGCGATGCGACGTCGGCTTCGAACATCTCCCTGGCGTTGTCCAAGGCGTGCTCGTTCACCTGACGGATTGTTCTTCCTGGGTGAACATGCTGACGCCGCCGGTGGCGAAGTTGCGCAGGTCTTTGCCCGCGGCCAGCATCTCGGGTGAGGACATGCCTGCCTTCAGGGCCTGCTCGTCGGTGAAGTACAGGCTCGCCACCATATAGCAGGGTGGTTCGCTGTCGTCGACCGAAGTCACTTTGCCCCAGGTGAATTCGGTGAGGCCGGGCACCGCGCGGGCGAGCGGGATGTGCACGGAGGTGTAGTACTCGTCGAATGCTTCGGGGTTCTCCGGCTTGCCGTAGCAGACGGCAATACGAAAGGTCATGATTCCTCCGGTTTGGCGACGAGCGTCAGCACGTCGTAGGTGGCGACGGCCGCGTCGTTCTGGTTGACAACCACTGCATCCCAACGCACTTCACCGTAGTCAGCGCTCTGCCGTGGCGTGATCTGCTTCGCGGTCAGCGTCACGGTGAGCGAATCGTCCGCCTTCACGGGCGTCAGGAATCTCAGCTTGTCGACCCCGAAATTCGCCAGGACCGGGCCGGGTGCCGGGTCGACGAACAGTCCGGCGGCCAGGGATACCACCAGGTATCCGTGCGCGACGATGCCGCCGAACAGTGGGTTCGCGGCGGCGGCTACCGGGTCGGTGTGTGCGTAGAAGGTGTCGCCGGTGAACTCGGCGAAATGCTCGATGTCGGCGCGACTCACCTGGCGTGGACCGCCGACGATGGTATCGCCGAGCCGCAGTTCGCCGAGGTCCTTGCGGAACGGATGCACGTCACCGGTAACGCGGTCCGCGCCGTCGACCCACCTGTTCCCCACTGCGGTAAGCACATTCGGCGTCCCCTGGATCGCGGTGCGCTGCATGTGGTGCAGCACGCCACGGATACCCCCGAGCTCCTCACCACCGCCCGCACGGCCGGGACCACCGTGCACGAGAACGGGCAGCGGCGAGCCGTGACCGGTCGATTCGCGCGCATCCTCACTGTTGAGGACGAGGATGCGCCCGTGGAAAGGCGCGAGGCCGAGCACGATCCGGCGCACGATGGCGGCATCTTTCGTGACGACCGAGGCGACGAGGCTGCCCTTTCCGCGCGCGACCAGATCGATCAATTCGTCGGCGTTGTCGTAGCCGAGCACCGTCGCCACCGGGCCGAACGCCTCGATCTCGTGCGGCTCGGTCGCGGCTTTATCGTTGCTACGCAACAGAATCGGCGACATGAACGCGCCCGCCGACGCGGACGCTCCGACCACATCCACCGATTCGGGATCACCGAACACGATCTCCGCCGACTTGGTCAGTCCCCGAACCGATTTCACCACCTCGTCGCGTTGCTCCAGGCTGGCCAGCGCGCCCATGGTGACGCCCTCGACATCCGGATCACCGACGACGACCTTCGCCAGCCGCGCCTTCGTCGCCTCGATCACGGCGTCGACCAGGGCCGCCGGGACGAACGCGCGACGGATCGCGGTGCACTTCTGCCCGGCCTTGGCGGTCATCTCGGTGACGAGTTGCTTGATGTAGAGCTCGAATTCGGGATCGCCGGTCGTGACGTCGAGCCCGAGTACCGAGGCGTTGAGGGAATCCGCTTCGGCAGTGAAGTGCAGACCCGCGCCGACGACATTGGGGTGCGCGCGCAAGGTCGCGGCGGTGTCCGCTGATCCGGTGAAGGCGACCGAGTCCTGACCGCCGAGGTGGTCGAGCAGGCCACGGGCGCTGCCGGACAGCAACTGCACCGAACCTTCCGGCAGCACACCGGATTCGATGATGCGCCGGAACACGAGTTCGGTCAGGTACGCAGTTTGACTGGCAGGCTTGACAATCGAGGGCACCCCGGCGATGAACGCGGGCGCGAGCTTCTCGAGAAAACCCCAGACCGGAAAGTTGAACGCGTTGATCTGCACCGCCACACCGCGGCGACTGGTGTAGATGTGCTGGCCGAGGAAGGTGCCGCCCTTACCGAGCTGTTCGACCGCGCCATCGAGATACACCGTGCCGTTGGGCAATTCACGGCGTGCCTTACTCGCATAGCTCAGCAAAGTCCCGATGCCGCCGTCGATATCGATCCCGGAGTCGCGCTTGGTCGCACCGGTCAGCCGGGAGACCTCATAGAATTCCGCCTTCGCCGCCAGCAACGTCTGACCGAGCTGCTTGAGCAGGGCCGCACGCTCATGGAAGGTCAGCGCCGCCAGCGCGGGACCGCCCACGGTGCGCGCGTAGTCGACCGCACCCGCGAGATCGAGCCCCGTCGACGAGATGCGGGCGACCTCCGCACCGTCGATGGCGCTGTGCAGCGGCGTGCCCGCATCGGCCGCACTGAACCAGCTGCCCTGCACATAGCTTGCCAAGAGTCTGCTCACAAGATCTCCATCCCACCGTACGTTCGGTAGGTAATTACGATCCCCTCCGGCGGCGATCGTTGTCAAGCAGCGGACATCGACAGCAGACCTCGTGCGGGTGTGGGTCAGGTGCGGCGCAGACCGTCGAAGACGAGAGCGACGACAGCATCGGCCAACTCCGCCGAGGAGGCCCCCGCCCGCGGCCGGTACCACTCGATCAGCGAGTTCACCGTGCCGAAGACGAGCCTGGCCGTGAGCGCCGGATCGATACCGGGCCGCAGGTCACCTTCCGCGGCCGCCTCGACCACGAGACCGCTGACGAAATCGTCGAACTCACGGCGCCTGGCCAGCGCGCGACGCTCCACCGCGGTGTTCCCGCGTACCCGCAGCAACAGTGTGACGTACGGCAGTTCGGCGCACAGGATCTCGACGCTGCGGCGAACCAGGTACTCGAGCCGGCCGATATAGGGACCGGTGACCGCCCGCTCCTCCGTGGTGACCGCGAACAGCGCGTTGAGCGCGCGGTTGAGTGCCAGCTCGAGCAGTTCGGACTTGCCGGACACGTGGTGATAGATCGAGGACTTGGTGATTCCGAGTCCGCGCGCCAGCGCGTCCATGCTGGTGCCGTCGTAGCCCTTCTCGTTGAACACCTTCACCGCGACGGCCAGCAGCGAATCCAGGTCGTATCCCGGACGCCCGGGCAGCCCGGTCCGGCGAGTCACGCGCGCGTTCGTCATGCTCCACATCCTCCCAGCTGACGAAATCTTCCGAGTCAAGGGGCCGATCAACTCTTGCCAACCTACCGAATGTTCGGTTATTAATGAAGGACACCCCGGGTCAGGAGCAGACCGTGCGCAGCATCGTCAGCACAGAAATGCCGGACCGGTTCGTGGTCACCCTCGACCGGCCCGCGCAGCGCAACGCCATCGATACGCGGATGATCGCCGAGCTGCACAACGTCTGCGCGGCCATCGAACGAACGCCGAAGTTGCTGCTGCTCACCGGCCGTGGCGACCACTTCGCCGGTGGCGCCGACATCAACCAGCTACGCGCGCGCACTCGCGACGACGCGCTCGCGGGCCTCAACCGAAACCTGTTCGACCGCATCGCCAAACTGCCGCTGCCCACCGTGGCCGCCATCAACGGCTACGCGCTCGGCGGCGGTGCGGAACTCGCCTACGCGTGTGACATCAGAATCGCCACTCCCACAGCGGTATTCGGCAATCCCGAACCGGCACTCGGCATCATGGCCGCCGCCGGGGCCAGCTACCGGCTGCCGGCCCTGGTCGGCATGTCGGTCGCCAAACAGCTCCTGTTGGGCGGACGCACCCTCGACGCCGAGACCGCGCTGCGCACCGGCCTGATTCTCGACATCGTCGAGGATCCGGTCGCGGCCGCGCACCAGTTACTCGATCGCATCGCCCGTCGATCACCCCTTGCGCTGCGATTGACCAAAACGATCGTCGACGCGCCCGGCCCACACCCATGGGCCGACGACATCGCGCAGGCGATCCTGTTCGACACCGACGACAAATACCACCGCATGACCGCCTTTCTGGAGAAGCGATGACAGTACGACTGGAGACAGCACACGGACTCGCCACCATCTCCCTGGCCAGACCGTCGGCGCACAACGCGCTCGACGTAGCAACGAAATCGGCGTTCCTCGACGCGGTGGCGGCCGCCGCCAAGCAGCCTGACGTGCGCGCGGTGCTTCTCACCGCCGAGGGCAAGAACTTCTGCGTCGGACAGGATCTGGGCGAGCATGTCGCCGCGCTCGAGGCCGATCCGGCTACCGCGATGGATACCGTTGGCGAACACTACAACCCGCTCATTCGGGCGCTGACATCGTTGACGGTGCCGGTCGTCGTCGCGATCCCCGGCGCCTGTGTGGGTGCCGGGCTCGGTATCGCGCTGGCAGGCGACATTCGCGTCGCGGGAACGCGGACGACGTTCTCGACGGCGTTCACCGGCATCGCCCTGGCCAGCGACTCCGGCCTGAGCTACGCGCTCGTCGAGGCACTCGGCAGCAGCCGGGCAGCCGGGCTGATGCTGCTCGGCGACCGTATCTCGGCCGAGCAGGCTCTCGACTGGGGTCTGGTGCACCGCGTGGTCGCCGATGACGAGGTACGCACGGCGGCAACGGATCTCGCCAGGCAACTCGCGGCCGGGCCGACACTGGCTTACCGCCAGGTCAAGTCGCTCATCGCCGCGTCGGCGGCAGGACTGTCCGACGCCCTGGACCGGGAACTCGCCGCACAACAGCACCTCGGCCGCACCGCCGACCACGCGGCCGCGGTAAAGGCCTTCCTGGCCAAAGAGAAACCGGCATTCACCGGCTCCTGAAGCACTTTCGGCAAGGAAAGCAGAGGCCCCATGACCGCTCCCGAAAACGGTGAGCTGCAACGCCTTTTCGACGAGACGATCGCCGGCGAGCAGCGCATCGAACCCCGCGACTGGATGCCCGACGGCTACCGCAAGACGCTGATCCGGCAGATCGCCCAGCATGCGCACTCCGAGATCATCGGGATGCAGCCGGAGGGCAACTGGCTCACCCGCGCACCGTCCTTGCGGCGCAAGGCGATTCTGCTGGCCAAGGTGCAGGACGAAGCCGGTCACGGTCTCTACCTCTACTCCGCGGCCGAAACCCTCGGTGCCGAGCGCGGCGATCTGACGCGGCAGCTGATCGAGGGCAAACAGAAGTACTCGTCGATCTTCAACTATCCGACGCTCACTTATGCCGACGTCGGGACCATCGGCTGGCTGGTCGACGGTGCCGCGATATGCAATCAGGTTCCCTTGTGTCGCAGCTCTTTCGGACCGTATGCCCGCGCGATGATCCGCGTATGCAAAGAGGAGTCGTTCCATCAACGCCAAGGCTACGAACTGCTGTCGACGATGATGCGCGGTACCGGCGACCAGCGCGCGCTGGTGCAGGAATCGGTGAACCGGTGGTGGTGGCCCGCGCTGATGATGTTCGGTCCGCCCGATGACGAGTCGCCGAACACCGAGCAGTCGATGAGGTGGGGCATCAAGCGGCACACGAATGACGAACTGCGCCAACGATTCGTCGACATGTCGGTGCCGCAGGCCGAGGCGCTGGGCGTGACGTTCCCCGATCCGGAACTGCGGTGGAATCCGCAGCGTCAGGCGCACGATTTCGGCGAACCGGACTGGAGCGAGTTCATGGCCGTCCTCAACGGCAACGGTGCCTGCAACGTCGAGCGCATCGCCAACCGCCGCACGGCACACGAGGACGGCGCCTGGGTGCGTGCGGCCGCGACCGCGTTCGCCGCACGGGAGCAGGCATCATGACCGAAAGTTCTGCGGTGAAAGCGGATTGGCCGCTCTACGAGGTCTTCCTGCGCGGAAAGCGCGGGCTGAACCACGTGCACGTCGGATCATTGCACGCGGCCGACGACCAGATGGCGTTGCGCCACGCCCGTGACGTCTACACCCGCCGCAATGAGGGCGTCAGCATCTGGGTGGTGCCGTCGCGTTCGATCATCGCGTCGAGCCCGGCCGAGAAGGATCCGTTCTTCGCCCCGAGCGGCGACAAGGTCTATCGGCATCCGACGTTCTACGAGATCCCCGACAATGTTCCCCACATGTGAGCGGGTGCACCGATGAGTGAAGTATCGCGGAGCGATGCCATGAGGGGTGGCGGCCGGGCGGCGGGTGGGCACCAGCACGACAACGCCTATGAGGGCCTGGTCGACGAAGACTCGCACGGCCAGTGGGCTTTCGGTACGAGTTTCGACGACCCGCTCGCCGGTGTCGACACCACGGTCCCGGACGACGTCGACCTGCCCGCGCTCGCGGCGTACTGCCTGATGCTCGGTGACGACGCACTCGTCAGCGCTCAGCGCCTCGCCGAATGGTCAACGCGTGCACCGGAACTCGAAGAGGAGGTGGCGCTGGCCAATGTCGGCCTGGACCTGCTCGGGCAGGCTCGCTTGCTGCTCGCTCGCGCCGCCGCGGCCGATGGTTCGGTGGTGCCGTTCATTTCGGACACCTCCCCGGTCCCCGCCGAAGACGCGCTGGCATTCTTCCGGCCCGCGAACGCATTCCGCAACGCGCGCCTGTGCGAGCTCGACAACGGCGACTTCGCCAAGTCGATGGTCCGCCTGCTGATCTTCTCGACGTGGCGTCTCGCGATCTTCGACCGGCTCCGTGACTCACGCGATCCGGTACTCGCCGCCGTCGCCCAGAAGGGCGTCAAGGAGCTGACCTACCATCGCGACTACGCGGCGCGATGGACGGTCACTTTGGGCTGCGGCACAACAGAATCCATGCGGCGCGCAAGCGACGCGTTGGACCGGGTGTGGCCGTATGTCGACGAGCTGTTCGTCCCCGCCGACGAAGAAATCACCCTCGCGAAGGTCGCGGTCGGCGTCGATCCCCGAGACGTACGCGCGGAATTCGACTCGATACTCGCCCAGGTCCTGCACGCCGCCGAACTGGAACCACCGCACGGCCGCAGCGTCGGCACCGTCGGCGGCCGCGCAGGTAGACACGGCATCCACACCGAGGCAATGGGCCCGCTGCTCGCCGAAATGCAAAGCGTCGCACGCACTTATCCGGAGGGCCTGTGGTGAGCACGAGAGAGTTCGACATCGCGGCCTCGGTCACCGACCCGGAGCTGCCGCCGCTGACCCTCGCCGACCTCGGCGTACTGCGCGAGGTCACGGTGGTGGACGGCAATGTGCTCGTCACCCTCACCCCGACGTACTCGGGTTGCCCCGCGATGGCCACGATGCGCGACGACATCACGCACCGGCTCCGCGATTTCGGATATGACCACGTGGAGATCAGGACACGCCTAACGCCCGCATGGAGTTCCGACTGGATCTCCGCCGCAGGTCGCCGAAAGCTCAGCGCGGCAGGCTATTCGGTGCCAGGACCGGCGCCGAAGCCCACGGCGGGGCCCGTCCCCCTGACACTGACGGCCAAACCACGTGTCATCGACTGCCCCCAGTGCGGTTCATCGAACACCCTCCTGACCTCCGAGTTCGGCGCCACCCTCTGCAAAGCCCAGTACCGCTGCGCGGACTGCCTGGAACCGTTCGAACACGTGAAGGAGATCTGACCGCCATGGCAGCTCCGGTGCCCGCCTCACGAAGGTTCCACACACTGACCGTCGCCGACGTCGAATCACTCTGCGACGACGCGGTTGCCGTCCGTTTCGCCGTTCCCGACGAATTGGCCGACGAGTTCGACTTCCGTCCCGGCCAGTCACTGATGTTGCGCCGCAATGTCGATGGCGTCGAGCACCGTCGTTCCTACTCGATCTGCGCGCCGGTCGGTGCACCGCCACGGGTCGGTGTTCGCGAGGTCACCGACGGCCTGTTCTCCTCCTGGCTGGTCCATCAGGTCAGGGCGGGCGACCGAATCGACGTGCAAGTGCCGAGCGGAACGTTCGCCGCCGATCCGGCGAAGGGCGGTCGGCACGTCCTGATCGCGGCCGGGTCCGGCATCACCCCGATGCTGTCGATCGCCGCCTCGCTGCTCGCCAATTCGGACGCGGAAGTGGTTCTGCTGTATGGCAATCGACGCACGCGGTCGGTGATGTTCGTCGAGGAGATCGCCGATCTCAAAGACCAGTTCGGCGCCCGCCTCGACGTCATCCACGTGCTGTCCCGGGAACTGCGCGAGGTCGAGTTGTTCAGCGGCCGACTGGACGCGCAACGCCTGCGCGCGATCCTCGACACCGTCGTGCCCATCGACGATATCGACGACTTCTGGCTGTGCGGGCCGTACGGCATGATCACCGACGCACGAGCGGTACTCGCCACGCTCGGCGTCGACAAGAGCAGGATCCATCACGAACTGTTCTACGTCGACGATGTCCCGCCGCCCATGGCGCGGCATCGCGAGCCCGGGCCGACCGGACCCACCAGCGAGGTCACCCTCGCACTCGACGGTCGCTCGGTGACCGGCATGCTCCCCCGCGATCAGTCGGTGCTCGACTCGGGTGCACAGTTGCGGCCGGATCTCCCGTTCGCATGCAAAGGCGGCGTGTGCGGGACCTGCCGCGCCAAGGTCACCCACGGTGACGTCGACATGCGCCGCAATTACGCACTCGAAGAGTCCGAGGTCGCCGCGGGCTTCGTGCTCACCTGCCAGTCCTTCCCCCTCAGCGACACCCTGACCGTCGATTTCGACGCCTGACCCTGGAGCTCCGTCATGACCGGCGTCTTGCCCTCCCCCACCAGCACCCCCGATATCGAATTCGCCACCCGCGACCGCATTTCGGCGCTGCAGCTGGAGCGAATGCGATGGTCACTGCAGCACGCCTACGCCAATGTGCCGCATTATCGGAGGGCGTTCGACGCCGCCGGCGTCCATCCGACTGATCTGAAGGATCTCGCGGATCTGGCGAAGTTCCCGTTCACCACCAAGAAAGAACTCAGGGAGAACTACCCGTTCGGGATGTTGGCGGTGCCGCAGAGTGAGGTTTCGCGAATTCACGCGTCCTCGGGCACCACCGGGTGGCCGACCGTGGTCGGTTACACCGCCAACGACATCAACAACTGGGCCGACCTCGTCGCACGCAGCCTGCGCGCGGGCGGCGTCAAACCGTCCGACAAGGTGCACGTCGCCTACGGGTACGGCCTGTTCACCGGCGGGCTCGGCGCGCACTACGGCGCGGAACGGTTGGGCTGCACCGTGATTCCGATGTCCGGCGGCATGACCGATCGCCAGATCCAGCTCATCACCGACTTCCGGCCGGATGCCATCCTCGTCACGCCGTCCTACATGCTCACCATCGCCGACGCGATGATCGCCAAGGGCATCGACCCCGCCACCACCTCGCTGCGCGTCGGGATATTCGGCGCCGAACCGTGGACCGAGCAGATGCGCAAGGAAATCGAGCACACGCTCGAGATGGACGCCGTCGACATTTACGGACTGTCCGAGGTGATGGGTCCCGGCGTCGCGATGGAATGCGTCGAAACCAAAGACGGACCGCACATTTGGGAAGATCACTGCTATCCGGAGATCATCGATCCGATCACCGGTGCCGTACTGCCGGACGGCGCGGAGGGCGAATTGGTGTTCACCTCGCTGTCGAAGGAGGCGATGCCGATCGTTCGCTACCGCACCCGCGACCTGACCCGGCTGCTGCCCGGGACGGCGCGGACGATGCGGCGCATGCGGAAGGTCACCGGGCGGTCCGACGACATGATCATTCTGCGCGGGGTCAATCTCTTTCCGACGCAGATCGAGGAACTCATCCTCGCGGTGCCCGCGCTGGCTCCGCAGTTCCAGTGCGTACTCGAACGAACCGGTCGGTTGGATACTCTGACGATCCAGGTCGAGGCCCGGCCCGGCGTTCCGAGCGACCAGCACCCAATCGCGTCCGAAAGCCTGCGCGAGCTGATCAAGAACCGCATCGGCGTCACCGTCGCCGTCGACGTCATGGCGCCGGCCGCGCTGGAACGGTCACTTGGTAAGGCGCGCAGGCTGATCGATAATCGCCCGGCAGGATAAGGGCCGTTCAGACCTTCTTGCCGACGGCGCCGTACAGCGACACCCGCTTGTCATAACTCTTCGGGCGTTCGATGCCCTCGGGCCGCCAGCGGTGGATCACCTCGACACCGGGCTCCACCAGTTCCAGCCCGTCGAAGAACCGGGCGACCTCGGCGCGCGTCCGCGGCTGCACCGGAATGCCACGATCCGCGTAGACCTGCAGCAGCCGTGCCATACCTTCCGGGTCCGCGGCACCGTCGTCGAAATCCGTCGTGACATGGGACATCGCCAAGTACGACCCCGGCACCAACGGCTCCAGCAAGGTTTTCACCATGTCGTAGACGTCGCCGGGCACGAAGTGCACCACCGCCATGAGCGAGACCGCCACCGGCTGCGAAAGATCCAGCGTCGCATGCAATTCCGGAGCATCGAGGATGGCCGTCGGATCGGCGGCGTCGGCCTGCAGGTAGGTGGTGCGCCCCTCGGAGGTGCTCACCAGCAGCGCCCGCGCGTGCGCGAGCACCAGGGGGTCGTTGTCGACATACACCACCCGGGACTCGGGCGCCTGCTCCTGCGCGACCTGGTGCAGGTTGGGCTCGGTCGGGATACCGGTCCCGATGTCGAGATACTGCCGAATACCCTGTCCGGAGAGATAGCGCGTGGCATGCCGCATGAACTCGCGATTGGTACGAGCGGTCAGCTGAACGTGCGGGAAGTCGCGCAGCGCCTGCTCGGCGGCCACACGGTCGGCGTCGTAGGAGTCCTTGCCGCCGAGGAAATAGTCATACATGCGCGCCGGATGCGCCACGTCTGTATGCAGGTCGATAGGGCCATCGGACACGCCGAAGTCTCCTTGCACGTTGGGATCGGTACCTACCGAGGTATACCGCATCCAGACAATCGACCCGACAAAATCCGGCAGTCCAGTTCGAATTCGCGCGCTCACCCCGGCTGTCTGAAGCCCATCGTTACTGTGTTGCAACATCTTCCACGTCCGTGGGTGAGCCGCGCGGCGAAGTAACCGCACCCGCAGGGTTGACACTGACGCAGGGGCAACGTTTCAGCATGGTCGGCATGACAACGGAAATCGATCAGTTCACGGTTCACCACGACGGAGTGACCATCTCGGTATCTCGAGCACCTGCGGGTGCTCGGAGTCTACATCGGCGGCGACATCGATCCGTCACTGGTCGAACTGCTCGACACCCTGGCATTCGACACCGCACCACCGACCCGTCGACTGATGGAGCTGCTCTACAAACAAGGCTGGACCGGCTGGACCGAGCTCGTGCGTATCGATCCGAAATAACTACTTCCGAACGACCAGCTCCAGGGCGATATTGTCCGGGTCGCGGAACTCCAAGATGTAACTGACGCCGATGTCTTTGATTTCCTCGCGCACCACGTCGCAGGCATCCAGATGTGCGGCGGCGGTTTCCAGTTCGGCGAGCGAGCCGAGGGCAAACGCGAGATGGTCGAGACCGACGCGGTTTTCATCGAAGCGATCGGTAGCAACGGGGCGCAGTCCGAGCATTCCGTGCGGCAGCCGATAAATCACCCCGCCGTGCAGGAAATCGAGCCGCTGCCGGGTCTCGTCGTCGGCATCGGCCGGAACCTCCAACGCCACCGGCCAGCCGAAGACCTTTTCGTAGAAGGCCCGCGACCGGTCGATGTCACACACCGTGAGACGCAGATGCGCAATGGATTCCGCTGCAATCGACATGCGACCGATGCTTGCACACCGCCGCCCTACCCGCCGGTCCGACGCGCACGTCCGCTGTAACGCCCTGGCCGCCAGCGCGATTCACCCTATGCAGTGCGGCGACGGGACTGTGGCATGGACGAAGTACGACAGTGGCAACCATGGCGGCTAGGGCAACTGTGGCGACTATGGCGGTTAGCTCACCTATGGCGCCTATGGCGGTTGACGCAACAGCGCTGGGTACGCCCACTGGTCGGAGTCGTAGCGGCCCTGGCGATGGTCGCGGGCGGATTGGTGCTGTTCAGCTACAACGTCGAGCCTGGACCGCCCCCGGCGCACGACTTCAACACAGCACCGGTCATCAAGCCGATGCCCACGAATCACTGGCCAGGCCAAGGCAACTGAGCAAGACCCCCGCAGACCGGCCAGCGGCCCGACGCCACGACGAAATCGCCTATGCAGTAAGCGATCTCGTCGCGCTGTCGTGCCACCGCCGGGACTCACATCGGGTATACGGCATGCTTTCGTGGATTGAATCCCGGCTTCACCGGCGGCTTGCCGCGCAGCAGGTTCAGCGCGTGGCGGATTTCCAGGCGGGTGCGGGCGGGTTCGATGACGGCGTCGATGTAGCCGCGTTCGGCCGCGATCCACGGGGTGGCGATGGTCTCGTTGTAGTGGTTGACCATGAATTCGCGTGCGGCCGCCCGCTGTTCCTCCGGGACCGCCGCCAGCTGCCGCTTGCCGATCAGGTCGACCGCGCTTTCCGCGCCGATCACCGCGATCCGGGCCGTCGGCCAGGCGAAACTGATGTCGGCGCCGACCTGCCGGGCCGCCATCATGCCGTACGCGCCGCCGTAGGACTTGCGGACCACCAGGTTGATGATCGGCACGGTGGCCTCGATGATCGCGCGCGGGACCCGGCCGCCGCGGATGATCACGCCGTTGGCTTCCTGGTCGAGGCCGGGCAGCACGCCGGGGGTGTCGACGACGAACACCAGCGGAATGTTGAACGCGTCGCAGAGCCGGATGAAGTAGGTCGACTTGTCCGAGCAGGCGGCGTCGATGGAACCACCGAGCACCAGCGGCTGGTTGGCGATCACACCGACCGGATACCCGTCGACCCTGGCGAATCCGGTGATCAGGTTCGGCGCGAATTCGGTACGCACCTCGTGGAATTCGCCGTCGTCGAAGATCCGCAGCAGGATCTCGTGCATGTCGTATCCGGCGCGATCCGAATCCGGGATGATCTTCTCGAGTTCCCGATCGGTCGCGGTGATCTCCGGCTCCAGGCCGGGGTTCACGACCGTCGGCTGCTCGAGGCAGCTCGTCGGCATATAGCTCAGGTACTGACGGGCCCACTCGTAGGCCGCCTGCTCGGTGTCGGCCACGTGGTGCAGCGTGCCGCGCTTGGCCTGGACCTCCGCGCCACCGAGCGCCTCGGCGGTGATGTCCTCACCCATGACGGCCTTGATCACCTCGGGCCCGGTGACGAACATGTACGAATCCCGGGTGCCGATCAGCACGTCGGTGTTGATCGGCCCGTACACCGAGCCCGCGGCGCACTTGCCGAGAATGATCGACACCTGCGGCACATAGCCGGACAGCTTCTCCAGCACCCGGGAGATATCGCCGAACGACGCGATCGAGCCGACCGCATCCTGAATGCGCGCACCGCCGGAATCGTTGATCGTCACCACCGGGCACGCGTTGTCGAACGCGAACTGCAGCGCCCGCATGAACTTGCGGGCGGAGGTGACGCCCACCGAACCGCCGTACACGGTCTGATCGTGGGCGATCACCACCACTGGGCGGCCTGCGATCAAGCCGCGACCGGTGACCAACCCGTCGCCATAGAGGGCGTCGGGTTGGTCGGGCTGACGAGCTAAGGCATTGGTCTCGATGAACGTCCCGGGGTCGAGCAGCATGCGCATCCGCTGCCGGACGCTCGGGACGCCCTTCTTCTCCCGCTTGGCGATACCGGCTTCACCCGCCGGTTCCTCGGCGATCGCCAGGATCTTGACCAACTCATCTAGCTTCGCCTGGGTATCCACCACGCCCGCTGCCACCTTCCCTACCAAACGCTGTTGTGCCTCCGCGACGTTAAGCGGTACAGACACGAGAACGCATCATCCAGCGGCAGATGCGGGACAGGTCACAGTGGAGGCCCAATTCGTATGGCAGGCCGAACAGCTCGAGACGGACGAAAGCGGCACTACGCCCTACTCCGGCGGCTGGAAGCCGCCGATCTTCTGCTCGAGCAGTTCGGCCAACCGCAGCGGGGTGCGGTCCTCGAACATCGGACCGATGAGCTGCACGCCGACCGGTAGGCCCTCGGGTGAGCGGCCCGCCGGGATGGCGGTGGCGGGCAGGCCGGGCATGGTCGCCAGACCGGCCCAGGCCATCTGTCCGACGAACGGGTATTCGACACCATCGATGTCGATCCGCCGCTCGTACAGACCGACCTCGTGCTCGTGCGGGAAGGCGGGCGTCGACGAGATCGGACACACCACGGCATCGAACTCGGCGAAGAACTGCCGCCAGCCGTGCCGGTGGAACTCGCGACGGTTGTTCGCCTGCATCCAGTCGCGGTGGCTGAACGCCATACTGCGCAACCAGGTCGCATTGGCACTGTGGTCGTCGGCGCTCAGCGCGGCGAAGCCGGCCTGTACCTGCTCGTACCGCTCCGCCGGATAGCCCGCGGCGACGTTGGAAACCAGCAGCTGTATGTAGAGCGTCGCGGCGTCGGTCAGATCGGGCAGCAGCGCACTGTGCCGTTCGACCCGGGCGCCCGCGTCGATCAGCGCGTCGGCCACCCGGTTCACCCCCGCGCGCACCGCGGCTGCGGACGGAATGAGCGGATGCTCTTCGAGGACCAACACCCGGAAATCGGCGAGCCGCTCATGCCGCGCGGGCGGCAACCGCAAGTCGTACGCAACACCACGGGTCAGCGGGTCCGGTCCGGCCATCACGTCCAACAGCAGTGTGAGGTCGCGTGCGGTGCGCGCCATCGGACCGACGACGGCGAGGTCGTGCTCGACCGGCAAGGCCGGTGCGGGCGGCGGGACCATGCCGCGGATCGCCGCCAGCCCGACGGTCGGCTTGTGCGCGTAGACACCGCAGTAATGCGCGGGGACGCGCAACGAACCGCCGATGTCGGTGCCGAGGGACAGCGAGCCGAAGCCGGCCGCCAAGGCCGCCGCGGATCCACCGGAGGAGCCACCCGGCGTGCGATCGTGATCCCACGGATTGTTGGTGGTGCCGTATATCTCGTTGAAGCTCTGCCACTCCTGCAACATGAGCGGCACATTGGTCTTGCCGAGCAGCACCGCGCCCGCCGCCTTCACCCGTGCCACCTGGACCGCGTCCTCGGCCGGGATGAAATCACGGAACTGCGGCATGCCCCAGGTCGTCGGCAGCCCGGCGATGTTGTAGGACTCCTTGACCGTCACCGGGATACCGAGCAGCGGTCGATCTTCGCCGTTGGCGCGCGCCTGATCGGCCTCCCGCGCGGCGACCCGCGCGTTGTCGAAATCCGGTACACAGATCGCGTTGATCGCCTTGTCGTCGCGCTCGATCCGCACGATCGCCTCCTCGGTCAGTTCCACCGAGGTCACTTCACCAGCCCGTAACGCAGTCGAAAGATCCTCGGCCGCAGTAAAACTCCATTCCATGAAAGCGACCGTACCGACGCGCTTCAGTAGCCATAAAATAATTCTTTGCACAACAGGATTGATGTCTCGAGTTTCGGCGAACCTCGCAGGTCAGCGCCTCGAAAATCGGTTGACTGTCGGCGATGGTGGGCGGTGCAATGTGCGCCATGGTGCGTGCTGACGGAACTTCGATCCACATCGGGGCTCTTGTTCCGTTGACCCGGCCCGGGTGGGTGGCGGCCGGGCGACACTTGCTCGCGGGGCTCAAGTTGGGGGTTCGTGAAGTCAATGCGGCGGGCGGGGTCGACGGAAGACCGGTCGAGCTGATGGTTCGCGATACCGCGGCTGATCCGCAGCGGGCCGTCGCGGTCGTTGATGAATTGGCTCGGCTGGGTGTGGTGGCGTTGGCGGGCGAGTATCACAGCGTCGTCGCTCGTGCCGCCGCTGCCAGGGCCGATGACCTCGGGTTGCCGTTTCTGTGCTCGTCGGCGGTTCTCGATGCGCTCACCGAGCGGCCGACGGAATGGGTTGCGCGACTTGCTCCGCCGCAGTCGCGGGGCTGGCAGGTTTACGCCGACTTCCTGGTCAGCGCGGGGCACAGCCGGATCGCCGTCGCGGCCCAGCCGAGTGTCTATTGGGCATCAGGGACGCGCATTCTGCGGGATTACCTTGCGTCGCACGGCGGCACGGTCATCGAACTCGATATGGGTGCGGGCACCCTGTGCGATGAGCTCGTCGATATTCGCGCGACTGTTCTGCTCCTGCTGGTCGGTTCGCCGGATCCGGCAGTGTCGATCGTGCAGTCCGTCCGTCGCGACGAGCGGCTCGCCGGGATCATGATCGGTGCGCCTGCCGGGCAACCGGAGTTCGCCGAATGGGCGACACTGCTCGGCGACGACGGCGCCGCGATCCCGTTCCTGCGCTATCTGCCCGAGCACCTCGGCCCGCTCGGTGCGCGAGTCGAGACGGCCCTACGGGAGCAGTTGGCGGCCGCGCCATCCTTCGTCGCCTTCGAGGGGTACGACACGATCGCCGTGCTCGCCGAGGCGCTGCGGTCGCACGGCGCGGACCGGATCGCCGAATCCTGGGCGCACGTTGCGGTCGAAGGTACGCGTGGACAGATCCAGTTCTCGCGCACGCCGGGCATCAGTGTGTGGCAATGGGCTAGCCCGCCAATTCAGGTCGTTGATCGAGATCCGTTGGCGCGCGACCGTTTTCGAATCCTGCACACTGGCTGAGGCAGGAACATGCCGGTGGCTCGATCAGCACAGTGCGAGGTGGTGGCGGATCACTGATAGACCCAGCGCTGGTACGCATCCAGGTCGACGTTGCTGCCGCAGATGACGGTGACGATGTGGCGGCCGGCGAAGCGCGCGCGGTCTTCCAGGACCGCGGCGATGCCGAGCGCGGCCGAGGGCTCGACGATCAGGCCGGTGTGCTTCAGGAGCATTCGAATGCCCGCGATGATCGAGGACTCCTGGACGAGTACGGCATCGTCGGCCACCGCGAGGAGATCGTCGAGAACCGCTGGGATGGGGTATCGCCCGGCCACGCCGTCGGCGATGGTGTCGGTCGATTCGGTGGTGACGACTCGACGTTCGTGCCAGGACCGAGTCATCGCGGGCGCACCCAAGGGCTGCACGCAGACCAACTCGACTGCGGGCAGCAGGGTCTTCAGGACGTAGCCGACACCGGTGGCCATCGCGCCGCCGCCCAAGGCGATCAGGACAGCGTCGACATCGGAGGCCTCGCCTGCCAGCTCGAGCCCGATCGTCGCGGCACCCTCGCAGGTCTCCACGTCCAGACTGTCCTCGACCAGCCGAATGCCGCGCGACCGCGCGATATTCGCGGCGCGCTCGCGGGCCGTCTCGATGTCGCCGTCCACCAGTTCCAGCTCGGAGCCCAGCGCACGGATCCGATCCAGTTTGGCGACGGGCGCCCGGCGCGACGCCACGACCGTCACGTCGAGGCCGCGGCGGCGACCGGACCAGCCGAGCGCCTGGCCGAGGTTGCCCGCACTGGCACACACCGCGGCGGTCCGGCCCTGCTCGGTCAGCAGGCTCGCGACGAGCTCGGTGCCCCGGGCCTTGAAGCTGCGCACCGGGTTCGCCGTTTCCAGTTTGATGCTCACGGTGCAGCCGAGCTCGCGGCCCAGCGCCTCGCACTGATACATCGGCGTGTGCAAGAATACAGGGTCGATCAGGCGGCGGGCCGCGTGGATCCGGTCCAGATCAAGGCGCGTCTCGAGCATGCCGCGACCCTACGGTGTTCGGATGTTTCCGTAGCCTGGATGGGTGGGAGCTGTGGACTTCGGGCGCGAGCCCGCTGCGGCATGGGATTTCGCGGGTCCGGCCGAGGCGGTGCCGCGGGGTGTGGCGATGATCGGGTACCGCGATGTGGGCGGGGCCGGGCTGGACCTTCGGGTCGCCGGGACGGCGGCGATCACCGTGGTGATCGAATTCGGTGGGCGCGCGGTGCTCGTCGACGATGTGCTCGGGCAGCGGGCGCTCGGTGGGTTCGTTGTCGGGCTGCCTGTCGAGGCCATGCGTATTCGTAGCGAGCGGGCCGAATGCATCGAGATTCGGTTGTCGCCGATTCAGGCGTACTCGCTATTAGGTGTTTCCCCAACGGATTTGGGCCGGGGCGCGGTCGCGCTCGAAGACCTGCTGGGACAACGAGCTCAGCGACTCCGCGAGCAACTCGCGTCGGCCCGAACCTGGGACGAGCGCTTCGCATTGACGAAATCGTTTCTGACACAGCGTGACAGGCCGATGACGCCGGACCCGGAGGTGCTCGCCGGCTGGCAGCGGATACTCACCTCGCACGGCCAGGTGAAGATCGGTGAGCTCGCCGGATCCGTTGGCTGGAGCCATAAGCGGCTGCTGTCGCGGTTCGAGTCGCAGATCGGCCTGGCGCCCAAGCGGGCGGCGATGCTGGTCCGATTCCGGCACGCGGTCGACGGTCTACTGGCGGGCAGGCCCGCCGCCGACGTCGCGATCGACTGCGGGTACACGGATCAGGCTCATCTGTGCCGAGACGTGTCGATCTTCGCGGACCACACGCCGGGCGCGCTGACGACGAACTACCTGCCGACCATCGCCCAGCACCGGTACCAGGCGTGGGGGAAATTCTTCCAATACGGTGCGGGACCGCTCGGTCGATAGTGATCGGGTGCGGTCGGGCGAGCCGACCGCCACTCGTCACCCATCGACAGCGAGAGGACACGCGTCGTGACCAGTACCCTCGATCCCGCGAACCTACAAACCGCCCTGGAAACCCTGCATCGGGCGGGCATGCCCGGCGTATTCACCGAAGTGCGCGACCACGACGAAATCTGGCGTGGCGCAGCGGGAGTCGCCGATGTCGACTCCGGCCGCCCCGTCACGGCCGATATGCGGCACCGCGTCGGCAGCATCACCAAGACGTTCACCGCCGCCGCCGTACTGCAGCAGGTCGAGAACGGCGAAATCGACCTCGACACACCGATCGGCCACTACCTGCCGAAGCTGGTTCCCGGCGAGCGCGGTGCGGCGATCACCGTCCGGATGTTGATCAATCACACCAGCGGTCTCACCGAATACCTCCCGCGGGCCTACCCGTCGCTCGCGGGCTTTCCCGCCGTGGGGAAAACGACACCGCAGAGCCTGGAAGACAACCGGTTCACCAGGTTTCAGCGGACCGAACTGATCGAGATGGGCGTCTCGTCGCCCGCCTGCGGGACCCCGGGTGGCACACCGGGGGTGTACTCGAACACCAATTACCTTCTCCTGTGCGAACTTCTGGAGTTGGTGTCCGGCACCTCGGCGGAGAAATGCATCACCCGCGACGTGATCGAGCGGGCCGGACTGCGCGATACCGAGTTCCCGGACGGCCCGAATATCAACGGCCCGCACGCCCTGCACTACGAGGCATGGTTGGGCATGTTCGACCCGCCGCGCGACTTCAGCGTGTTCGACATGTCGTTTGTGGGGCCTGCGGCTTCACTGATATCGACCGTCGCGGATTTGAATCGGTTTTTCGGCCTGCTGCTGGCCGGGGAGATCGTCAGCCGATCATCGCTGGCGCAGATGCAACGCACGGGTCCGGTCATCTCTTTCGAGGGCAAGACCATCGAGTACGGTCTCGGCCTGCACAAGCTGACCGTGCCCGGTCGCGGAATCTATTGGGGCCATGACGGTTCCGTGTGGGGCGGCGGCGCGATATCGATGCACAGCGCCGACGGCACCCGGCAGATGTCGATCGCGGTGAACCTGCAACGATGGAACCGGCTCGACGCCGAGGGGCGTCCGCAGCCCCATCCCATCGACGGCGCGCTGCAGGCGCTCATCCAGCTCGCGCTGGGTGCTTGATCAGTTCGGCTTCAGGCTGCCGACACTCAGCGACCCGCTCCCCGTCGTCGGCAGCTGCTCCGTAGTCGGCACCTGCTCCGTGGTCGGCAGCTTCTCCTCTACCGCGCGGACGTACCCGGTGGGATCCTGGTCGACGGGTTTGACGCCCGCGTAGTTCCGCGCCTCGTAGGCGGCGAAGGCGACGGCCAGCTGATGGCGGCGCGGCAGCCCGGCCAGGCGGCGGAAGTCGGTGAGGCCCTCGCGTTCTTCCTCGGCCATGTGATCGCTGTTGGCCAGGTTCGCGGCCGCCACGGCCGCGAACCAGTCATCGGTGCCGACCCGATGACGCCCGGCCTCGGCGATCGCGTCCCTGATCTCGTTGTGGTCGTGGATCGCGTCGACCGTCTCGTCCTCCACCCGGCCCGTACGCCTGGCCGCGATGCCGACCTGCAGCAGCGCCGGGTAGAAGATCTCCTCCTCCGCCTTCGCATGCAGCTCGAGGAAGGTCGACAGCCTGCCCCAAATCGCGGACAGGACACCGGTTTCCGCGCGATCGATCTGCTCCAGGATCGCGAACAGCCGCCGCTGCTCATGATGGTCATCGAGGATCAGCTCGGTAATGTCCACAATTCCTCCCTGATGCCGCATTTCAGGTCAGCACTGCACGTCCCTCGGGGACGCCGGCAAACCCCATGGGAGCCGACGATAACGTACAGCCCCGCCAACCACCGCCAATTGCCTCTCCGAAGCGCGCCGCAGCATCACCGGGTGTGCTGCCCGCACGTTCACATTGCGACCGGAGTCCGCTGATGCCGCCAAATCAGGAACAACTCCCGAGATACGCTGCTGGACAAGCGATCACGAGGAAATGGTGCTGTTGGTCTCTCGGGCAGGTTCAAGGGGTCGATGCAACAGGGTTGTCGGGGTTCGACAGTAGCTGGTCGAGGACTTGGGCGGGGGTGCGGTAGCCGTG
>NZ_JBHXAU010000052.1:0-18389 GCF_042727395.1 Nocardia sp. NPDC060255
TCGTGTCTACCTGGACTCCGCTTGCCCCGCTTGATGTTTCACCACATCACCAGCAATGTTGACTTCAGCCTCAACCCCTTAACTTCACGGCCTTGCCCTAAAGCCAGTGCCGATCCCGAGTCAAGGTGCGGATTCCGTTGCCCGCGTGGCGCGTTGGAGGCCGCTCACCCGCTGTGTCAGCCCCACACCCGGTACAGGCGGTGTTCGGCTGGCACAGTGGGTGTACGGATGGGTTCTCGCGTGGCGATCGGGTTGTGGTTGCGTCCCAAGCGCTTTGGACAACACACGGATGGTCCCGTGGCGGTACAGAGGGGGGTTCACAGAGTGTGCATACCCCTCACAGCAGTTATAGCTGCTGTGAGGGGTATGGGCGCTCTGTGAGATCGGCAGGCACGGGGCTCGCTCCGATCTGCGCCGCCGGTTCGGCGGCCAGCGCGAGATCTACCCCAGCGAACGTGCGGATTCCACTGTCCGCCCCGGCTCACGGCTGCTGCCGGAAATGAACCGTCCGGGGATGGCCCGAA
The DNA here is from genome assembly GCF_042727395.1 of Nocardia sp. NPDC060255. Taxonomy (NCBI): domain Bacteria; kingdom Bacillati; phylum Actinomycetota; class Actinomycetes; order Mycobacteriales; family Nocardiaceae; genus Nocardia; species Nocardia sp. NPDC060255. The sequence continues at coordinate 525 of NZ_JBHXAU010000052.1, forward strand.
ACCCGTGACGGTTCAAAATCCGCACTCGTACTCGGGACATGCACTCGGAATAGGGCCCTAAAGCCAGTGCAGGTCCCGAGTTAGGGTGCAGGTTTTTGCGGCGGTCGCGTTGGCGGTGTGGACGGGGGCTAGCCGACGGGGGTGGTTGGGTTCGGGCCGATCCACTGGGCGAACAGGTGGTCTATGCCGCCGGTGGCGAGTTGGGTGGCCAGGTAGGCGTTAAGGGGGGTGGACAGGAGTGGGGCGTCCTTGCGGACCAGCAGCACCTTGCCGAACGAGTCGAAAGGCTTGTCGGGGTGCAGGACTTGGAGGCCGGGATGCTGGCGGACGCGGTAGCGGCCCTCGACGGCGTCGGTGACGAAGACGTCGGCTCGGCCCTGGTCGATCTCGTCGAAGAGGGTGAGATTCTCTGGCCAGAGGGTTAATTGGGCGTCGGGGAAGTTCTTGCGGGCGAATTCCTCGTTGGTGCCACCGCGATTCGCGATCACCCGTACTTCGGGGCGGTTGATCTGCTCGATCGTCGCGTAGGCGGTCTCGTCGCCACGGCGGGTGATCGGTGTCTTGCCGTCGGTGCCGTAGGTGATCGAGAAGTCGGCGAAGGCGCGGCGGGCGGGTGAGTCGGAGATGCCGCCGACGGCGATATCGCAGTGCAGCGCAGCGAAATCCGTTTTCATGGACGCCCAGGTGACCGGTACGAACTGGACCGGACGACGGAGTACCTCAGCGAATCCACGCGCCAAATCGATGTCGATGCCGCGATATTCGCCCGCGCCCTCGGCGATCGAATACGGCGGATAGTCCCCCGGCGTGCACACGCGCAGGGCGTTGGCGTCGTCGGCTCCCGCCGGAATCGCCGGTGCCACAAGGACTGTGCACCCGGCGAGCAGCACCGCGCCGATACGGCCGAACAGCCGCGTCAGTCGCATCGCTCAGTTCTCGTTGCGCGCCTTGGGGAATTTCTTCTGCCGGGCTACCCAGCCGGCCATCTTGGTCCAGTGCGACTTACGCGGGGTGACGATCGAGGTCAGCTCACGGTCCCACTCGTCGGCCTCGGTGAGGCCGTCGACGGTGGCGACGAGTTCCTTCGCGGTGGCCAGATCCGCGACGACCCGGTCGCCGAGGATGCCATCGGCACCGACCAGCGTCACGCGGACACCCGCGCGGCCGACCGGCTGCAGCACGGCGGTGGCCGAGCCGTCGTGATCGGCGACGAATCCCTTGACGGACTCCACGAGGGCGCCCGACAACTTCACCGGGGCAGTGGCGGCATGAGCACTCATGACTCGGAGTTTACCGGCCAGTAGCAAACGGTCCAGCCCCCGTGCCGAATTCTCGTCGCCCGCATACCGGCTGCTCCGGTTCTGACGCGCCTGCCGAACGGGTGTAGAACAGATCCCATGCGTGCGATCCAGGTGTCCGAACATGGTGGTCCCGAAGTACTCCAGTACGTCGAGGTGCCCGACCCGCAGATCGGACCCGATCAGCTGCTCGTCGACGTCCAAGCGGTCGGCATCAACTACATCGACACCTACATTCGCACCGGCCGCTACCCGCAGGCCGTGCCGTATGTCCCCGGCTCCGAGGCCAGCGGTGTGGTCGCGGAAATCGGCGCGAACGTCACCGAGTTCGCCGTCGGAGACCGAGTCGCATGGGCGACCGCGCCGGGCAGCTATGCCGAGCGGGTCGCGGTAAACGCGGCAGCCGCTATCAAGGTCCCCGATGATGTCGACCCTGCCGTCGCCGCCTCCGCGCTGCTCCAGGGCATGACCGCGCACTACCTGATCGAATCGATCTACACCCCGCAGCCCGGCGAGTCCGTTCTCGTGCACGCGGGTGCGGGCGGCGTCGGCCTGATCCTGACCCAGCTCGCCGCGGCCCGTGGTGCCCGGGTGATCGCCACCGTGTCCTCGGATCCGAAGGAAAAGCTGTGCCGCGAGGCGGGTGCCGCCGAGGTGCTGCGCTACGACGACGACCTCGCCGACCAGGTCCGCGCGCTCACCGACGGCGTCGGTGTCGCCGCCGTTTACGACGGCGTCGGCGCGGCCACCTTCGAGGCCAGCCTCGCCTCGCTGCGCGTACGCGGCATGCTCGCCCTCTTCGGCGCCGCCAGCGGCCCGGTCCCGCCGTTCGACCTGCAGCGGCTCAACGGCGCGGGTTCCCTGTTCGTCACCCGCCCCAGCCTCGCCTTCTACACTCGCGACCGCGCCGAATTGGTCTGGCGCGCAACGGATGTCTTCAACGCCATCGCCGACGGCACGCTCCAGATCCGGATCGGCGCGACCTACCCCCTCGCGGAGGCCGCGCAGGCGCACCGCGATCTGGAGGCCCGCAAAACAACCGGCTCCATCGTCCTGATCCCCTGACAAGCTGCCGCGCTAAGGCCGCACGCCTTCTGATGTCCCAAACCACGACTTGCCGAACCAACACGCGTGCCGATGTCAGAAGGCGTGCGTCTGCGAGCCAGACCGCCGCGCCGGACTCCGCCACGCGAGCGAGGTCCAGCAGATCTTCAGCGTGACCTCGACCAGCGGCCCGCCCGCCGCCCTACCAGCCGCACGCCTTCCGATGTCCCGCACCGCGACTCGCCGCACTAACACGCGCGCGGATGTCAGAAGGCGTGCGTCTACGAGCCAGACCGCCGCGCGAGTGAGGTCCAATAGATCTTCGGCGTGACCGGCCAGCGGGCTGCCCGCTCCCTAACTCGCCGCACGCCTTCTGATGGCCCGCACCACGACTCGCCGCGCCAACGCGCGTGCGGGGTGTCAAAAGGCGTGCGGGGGTGCGCGTCTGGGGGTGCTAGTAGTCGAGGCCGGTCAGGCCTCGGTAGATGAACCGGGTCAGGCCGTCTACGGCCTGTTTGTCGGTCAGCTCGACGGCACCTTCTTCGACGGCCTGCACCATGCTCGTCGCGAGCAGGAACATCATGGCCAGGCTGGCATCGGGGGTGCTGGGCAGGGTGAGGCCGCGCGGGCCGAACGAGTCCAGGTGATCGGCGATATCACGCCGCTGCTGAATCGCGAACTGTCCTGCCTGCCTGGCGAATTCATCGTTGACCAGGGCGGCCTGCTGGATCGATCGGAACACCGCCCAGTGCTGCCGCGTCGCGGCCCAGTACCCCTCGACGTGGAAGCGGATCGCCGCCGGATCGGTGAAGTCCGGGTTGTGGTCCGGCCCCTCGGCCGTCACGTCGCTCGCCGCCGCGACGTCGTTCAACAGCGCCTGGAGTAGTTCTTCCTTGCCCGCGAAATGGTTGTAGAACGACCCGGCCGCGCGCCCCGCCGCGGTCGTGATGTCGACGATCTTGGTGTTCAGGTAGCCACGCTCGGCGAACAGCCGTAGGGCCGCCGCCTTCAACGCGAGCTCGGTCTCGGCCGACTTCTCTTTGCGACTCATCGACACCTGCACCCACCTCCTTGACAGGGAACGTACCAACTCCAATACTGAATTCACATTCATTGAATAGTAATTCATGCAGGAGAAAAAGTGCAGAACCAGGTACTCATCGCCGGTGCGGGCCCCACCGGATTGACCCTCGCCATCGAACTGGCCCGTCGCGACATTCCGGTGCGGATCATCGACCAGGCCACCGAGTTCTTCGCAGGCTCGCGCGGCGACGGCATCCAGCCCCGCACGCTGGAGGTATTCGACGACCTCGGCGTGATCGACGCGGTGCTCGCGGCGGGCATCCCGGCGCCGATCATGCGGGCCTACCTCGGCGGCGAATTCGTCGGCGAGCGCCGGATGTGGGAGCCGATCGAGCCGACACCCACGCTCCCCTACCCCAATCCGTGGGTGCTCGGACAGTCCAGGACCGAGGGGATCCTGCGCGATCGGCTCGCGGAATTCGGCGTGCGGGTCGAACTCGGCACGGCGCTGGCGGAATTCACCCAGGACGCGAGCGGCGTCACCGCGACCCTGACCCGCGACGGCATCACCGAGACCGTGCGGGCCGCCTACCTGGTCGGCGCCGACGGCGGGCGCAGCACGGTGCGCAAAACATTGGGTATCGCGTTCGAGGGCACGACCGACGAATCGCTGCGGATGCTGCTCGGCGATGTCCGGGCCGACGCGCTCGACCACGAGTTCGGCTACTGGTTCGCCGGAGCCGACCGGCCGATGGCGGGAATCGCCATGTCCCCCTTGCCCGGTGGCCGCCAATTCCAGTTCGCGGCCCCGCTGACCGGCGACGCCGAGCCGACCCTCACGGTGCTGCAGGAGTACGTCGACCGCTACTCCGGCCGCACCGACATCACACTGACCGACCTGACCTGGGTGACGGTGTGGCGACCGAATGTCCGGCTGGCCGAACGGTTCCGGGACGGACGCGTCTTCCTGGCCGGCGACGCCGCCCACGTCCACCCACCGACCGGCGGGCAGGGCATGAACACCGGCATCCAGGACGCCTACAACCTCGGCTGGAAGCTGGCCACCGCCCTCAACGGCGACGAATCACTGTTGGACAGTTACGAATCCGAGCGCAGGACGGTCGCCGCCCGCGTGCTCGGCGTCAGCTCCGAACTGCTCGGCAAACTGGTCGACGGCGGCGAGGACGCGATGAAACGCGGCCCGGAAACCCAGCAACTCGACATCAGCTACCGCGACCCGGCCGACCACGGTCCACTGGTCCCGGGCGATCGCGCCCCCGACGCGCCGCTGAAAGACATGGCAGGCAACCCGATTCGCCTCTTCGACCTGTTCCGCAGTCCACGCGCGACAGTGCTGTATTTCGGCGAGACCGGTGAACTTCCGGTCGAACCGGGCGTGACGGCCTACGCGGTAGTCCGCCCCGGCACCGCGACGTCCGAGCGGCACGTCATCGACATCGAAGGCCACGCGTTCGCCGCGTATGCCGCCGCCCCCGGTACCCGCATCTGGATCCGGCCCGACGGCTACCTCGGCCACCGCGCCTGAACCGCCGCGCGCATCTCGTCCTGCCGCGCACGAATTCATCAGCGAATTCCCGCGCGGGGAGCGAATCAGTGCGCGCGATATGACGTTCGTGCGCTTAGAACCAGCTGCCGATGGTGTCCCAGCCGAGCACGGAATCGACTGCGAGACCGCAGAACACTACGGCGAGATAGTTGTTCGACTGCAGGAACAGGCGCAGTGGCTTCACCGATTCGCCGCGTCGCACACCCGAGTACAGCTGGTGGGCCATGAGCAGGAACCATGCTCCGGCCACCAGTGCGACGGCGGTATAGACCACGCCGGCCGCGGGTGCCAGGGCCAAGGTGGTGAGTACGGTGAGCCAGGTGTATATGACGATCTGCTTGGTTACCACCTGCTCGGTCGCCACCACCGGCAGCATCGGCACGCCCGCCGCGCGGTAGTCCTCCTTGTAGCGCATCGCCAGCGCCCAGGTGTGCGGCGGCGTCCAGAAGAAGATGACACCGAACAACGCGATCGCGGGCCAGCCGATGCCGCCGGTGGCCGCGGACCAGCCGACGAGAGCGGGCATGCAGCCGGCGGCGCCGCCCCACACCACATTCTGTGAGGTGCGGCGCTTGAGGCCGAGGGTGTAGACGAAGACGTAGAACAGGATCGTCGCGACCACCAGCACACCGCTGAGCAGGTTCGCCTGCCACCACAGCCAGGCGAATGAGGCGAGGCCGAGCACCACACCGAACACGAAGGCGTGCGAGGTGGGCACCGCCTCCCTGGCCAGCGGGCGCTTCGCGGTCCGCTTCATCACCTTGTCGATATCGGCGTCGGCGACGCAGTTCAGGGTGTTCGCGCTGGCCGCACCCATCCAGCCGCCGAAAAGGGTGACCAGGATGAGGCGGATGTCGATGTGCCCGCGGTCGGCCAGCAGCATCGTCGGAATCGTCGCGACGAGCAGCAGTTCGATGACCCGCGGCTTGGTGAGCGCGATGTACGCGAGCACCCGCCGGGTCAATCGGGACGGCAGGCCTGGACCCGTGAACCGGTCGGCCAGCGCCGTGGGAGCGGAGCCGTGCGCGTCATTGCCACCCGGCTGTTGCCCAATCCGCACTGTTTCTCCTCGCACGCTGTGCATCGCATCCGGCATGGACCAAGCAGCGCGCTCGGTCCCGCCGACCTGGATGCGCGAGAGCTGGACCTTCGCCCGCCTCGGCGCCCCTTCAGCCGTGCGGCGCGGCTACTACTACAGAGGATGGTAGACCCCCGCCGACCCTGCTCCGCGCATAGCCCCACGCAACAAGTTCCGAAATGTGGTCCAGCACACGGGGCAATACACCCGCCGCAGCACACATGGCTGTAGCGAACCTCGTCGTGACCTATCGACCCAACCCAACCCACACGAAGCGAGTCTTACGCGCGCCGTTCGCGGCCCGTCGGGCGTCCGAGTAGTCGAAGCGCATGCGCCGCTGGCGCGAGTCTCGACCGCTCGGACGCGAGGCCCACTCGTCGCCCGACCACCGCCCTCATCGAATCGCTGCGCGATGCCGTCGTGCGGGCCGCGAACACGCCGCGCCCGCGCGGCAGATCGACACAGCAAATAAACACAGGGTTCCCCTCGTGCCGCTCAACGGGCACATCTAGGGTGGTTGGGTACACACCCGGTAAGCACGCGCGCTGCCGTGCGTTCATCGCCGCCAGAATTGCCGCCGTCGACGAAACCAATGTCAGGAGAACCTCGGTCGTGTCAGTCACAGACGACATCCGCGCCCTCACTCAGCCGAATCACCCGGACGACTGGACGGATCTGGACACCAAGGCCGTCGACACCATCCGAGTGCTCGCCGCGGACGCGGTGCAGAACGCCGGAAACGGGCACCCTGGCACCGCGATGAGCTTGGCGCCGCTGGCGTACTCGCTGTATCAGCGCACCATGCGGATCGACCCGAGCGATCCGAGCTGGGTCGGCCGGGACCGCTTCGTGCTGTCCTGCGGTCATTCCAGCATCACCCAGTACATCCAGCTGTACCTGGCCGGTTTCGGTCTCGAACTGGATGATCTGAAGAACCTGCGCAAGTGGGGCTCGCTCACCCCGGGCCACCCCGAGTTCCGGCACACCGACGGCGTCGAGATCACCACCGGCCCGCTGGGTCAGGGCCTGGCCTCCGCGGTCGGCATGGCGATGGCGGCCCGCCGCGAGCGCGGCCTGTTCGATCCGAACGCCGCGGCAGGCGCGAGCCCGTTCGACCACTTCATCTACGTGATCGCCTCCGACGGTGACATGGAGGAGGGCGTCACCTCCGAGGCGTCCTCGCTCGCCGGCACCCAGCAGCTCGGCAACCTCGTGCTGATCTACGACGACAACAAGATCTCCATCGAGGACGACACCACCATCGCGTTCACCGAGGACGTCGCCAAGCGCTACGAGGCGTACGGCTGGCATGTCCAGGTGGTCGAGGGTGGCGAGGACGTCGTCGCCATCGAGTCGGCGCTGGCCGCCGCCAAGGCGGAGACCGGCAAGCCGTCGATCATCGTGCTGCGCACCATCATCGGCTACCCGGCGCCCACCAAGATGAACACCGGTGCCGCGCACGGCGCCGCGCTGGGTGCGGACGAAGTGGCCGCGACCAAGAAGGTGCTCGGCTTCGATCCGGAGCAGAGTTTCGAGGTCGACGCCGCGGTCATCGAGCACACCCGCAAGGCCGTCGAGCGCGGCAAGCAGGCGCACGCCGCCTGGCAGCAGCAGTTCGACGCGTGGGCGCAGGCCAACCCGGACAACAAGGCCCTCTTCGACCGGCTCGCCAAGCGCGACCTGCCGAAGGGCTGGGCCGAGAGCCTGCCGACCTACGAGCCCGACCCGAAGGGTGTCGCCACCCGCAAGGCGTCCGGCAAGGTGCTCGCCGCACTCGCGCCCGTGCTGCCGGAACTGTGGGGCGGCTCGGCCGACCTCGCGGAGTCCAACAACACCACCATGCCCGGCGAGGGCAGCTTCGGCCCCGAGTCGATCTCCACCGGCATGTGGAAGGCCAACCCGTACGGCCGCACCCTGCACTTCGGTGTGCGCGAGCACGCGATGGGCGCGATCCTCAACGGCATCGCGCTGCACGGCCCGACCCGCCCGTACGGCGGCACCTTCCTGGTGTTCAGCGATTACATGCGTCCCGCGGTGCGCCTGGCCGCGCTGATGCGCGTGCCCGCCATCTACGTGTGGACGCACGACTCCATCGGCCTCGGCGAGGACGGCCCGACGCACCAGCCGATCGAGCACCTCGCCGCGCTGCGCGCCATCCCCGGCCTCAACGTCGTCCGCCCGGGCGACGCCAACGAGACCAGCTACGCGTGGCGCACCATCCTGGAGCGTGACAGCAGCGAGCACACCTCGCACTTCTCGGTGTCCGAGCTGCCGCACCAGGACGGCCCGTCCGCGCTCGCGCTGACCCGCCAGGATCTGCCGATCCAGGCGGGCACCAGCTACGAGGGCGTCGCCAAGGGCGGCTACATCCTCGCCGAATCATCCACCGGCACTGCGCAGGTGATTCTCATCGCTACCGGTTCGGAGCTCCAGCTCGCCGTCGACGCCAGGACTACATTGGAGGCGCAGGGCATCGGCACCCGGGTGGTCTCGATGCCGTGTGTGGAGTGGTTCGACGCGCAGGACAAGGCGTACCGGGACGAGGTGCTCCCGCCCGCGATCCGCGCTCGGGTCGCCGTCGAGGCAGGTATCTCGATGCCATGGCACCGATTCGTCGGTGACGCGGGCGAGACGGTCTCGATCGAGCACTTCGGTGCTTCCGCCGACTACAAGACCCTGTTCCGCGAGTTCGGATTCACCGCCGACAACGTCGTTGCGGCCGCGCAGCGCACACTCGAGAACGTGAAGGGATAAGCGCTCATGGCACAGAACGCGAATACTGCCGCCCTCGCCGCGGCAGGCGTATCCGTATGGCTCGACGACCTGTCCAGGGATCGGATCCAGTCCGGCAACCTGGCCGAGCTGATCGAGACCCGCAGCGTCGTCGGGGTCACCACCAACCCGACGATCTTCCAGGGCGCACTGAGCAAGGGCCACGCCTACGACGGACAGCTGAAAGAGCTTGCCGCCCAAGGCGCGGACGCCGATGCCGCGATCCGCACCATCACCACCGACGACGTGCGCTCGGCCTGTGACGTCTTCACCGGCGCCTTCGAGGCGTCCAACGGCGTCGACGGCCGCGTCTCCATCGAGGTCGATCCCCGCTTCGCGTTCGACGCGGACAAGACCGTCGCGCAGGCCATCGACCTGTGGAAGACCGTCGACCGGCCGAACCTGTTCATCAAGATCCCGGCCACCGAGGCGGGCCTGCCCGCGATCACCCGGGTGATCGCCGAGGGCATCAGCGTGAACGTCACGCTGATCTTCTCCGTCAAGCGCTACCGCGCGGTGATGGGCGCCTACCTCGACGGGCTGCGCGGCGCCAAGACCGCGGGCCACGACCTCGGCAAGATCCATTCGGTCGCTTCGTTCTTCGTGTCCCGGGTGGACACCGAGATCGACAAGCGGCTCGAGGCGATCGGCTCCGACGAGGCCCTCGCGCTGCGCGGACTGGCCGGAATCGCCAACGCGCGCTTGGCCTATGCCGAATACCAGGATGTGTTCGACGGTGGCGCGCACACCTCGACGTACAACCACCTCGGTGCGGCCGGCGCGAATCGGCAACGGCCGCTGTGGGCTTCGACCGGTGTGAAGAACCCGGAGTACTCCGACGTCATGTACGTCACCGAGCTGGTCGGCCCGAACACGGTGAACACGCTGCCGGAGAAGACCCTGGAGGCGGTCGCCGATCACGCCGAGATCCGCGGCGACACGCTCAGCGGCACCGGCCCGGCGTCGCAGGAGGTGTTCGACAAGCTCAGCGCCGTCGGCATCGACCTCGACGACGTGTTCGAGGTGCTGGAGCGCGAAGGCGTGGACAAGTTCGAGAAGTCTTGGGCGGAACTGCTTTCCGCCACGACCGAAGAACTCTCCGCAGCCGGGAAAAACTGACGACGATGGCCGGCCCCAAAACCCCGACCTGGCAGAACCCGCTGCGCGACGAGCGGGACAAGCGGGTGCCGCGCATCGCGGGCCCGTGCAGCGTGGTGATCTTCGGTGTCACCGGTGACCTGTCCCGGAAGAAATTGATGCCGGCCATCTACGACCTCGCGAACCGGGGGCTGCTGCCCCCGGGTTTCGCGCTGGTCGGCTTCGCCCGGCGCGATTACGCGGACGAGGACTTCGCCAAGGTCGTGCTCGACTCGGTGAAGACGCACGCCCGCACGCCCTTCCGCCAGGAGGTCTGGGACCACCTGGCCGAGGGCATCCGCTTCGTGCAGGGCAGTTTCGACGACGACCAGGCCTTCGCCACCCTCGCCGACACCTTGGCGAAGCTGGACAAGGACCGCGGCACCGGCGGCAATCACGCCTTCTACCTGTCGATTCCGCCGAACATGTTCCCCGTGGTGCTCAACCAGCTCTCCGAGCACGGGCTCGCCCAGCCGAGCAGCACCGACGCCGCGGGCCGCAAGCCGTGGCGGCGGGTGGTGATCGAGAAGCCGTTCGGGCACGATCTGGAAAGCGCCCAGGAGCTCAACGCGCTGGTCAACGGCGTGTTCCCGGAGGAGACGGTCTTCCGCATCGACCACTACCTCGGCAAAGAGACGGTGCAGAACATCCTGGCGCTGCGCTTCGCCAACCAGCTCTACGATCCGATCTGGAACGCCAACTACGTCGACCATGTGCAGATCACCATGGCCGAGGACATCGGATTGGGCGGGCGCGCAGGCTATTACGATGGCATCGGCGCGGCCCGCGACGTCATCCAGAACCACCTGCTGCAGCTGCTCGCGCTCACCGCGATGGAGGAGCCGATCAGCTTCCAGCCCAAGCAGTTGCAGGCCGAGAAGATCAAGGTGCTCTCGGCCACGAAACTCGTTGAGCCGCTGGACGAGACGACCGCGCGCGGACAGTACGCGGACGGCTGGCAGGGCGGCGAGCAGGTGGTCGGCCTGCTCAACGAGGAGGGTTTCGATCCGGAATCGCGCACCGAGACCTACGCCGCGATCACCCTCGAGGTCGACACGCGCCGCTGGGCCGGGGTGCCGTTCTATCTGCGCACCGGAAAACGGTTGGGGCGCAGGGTCACCGAGATCGCGGTGATCTTCAAACGGGCGCCGCACCTGCCGTTCGACCAGACGATGACCGAGGATCTCGGCCAGAACGCGCTGGTCATCCGGGTGCAGCCGGACGAGGGCATCACCACCCGGTTCGGCTCGAAGGTGCCGGGGTCGAGCATGGAAGTGCGCGACGTCAACATGGATTTCAGTTACGGCGAGGCGTTCACCGAGTCCTCCCCCGAGGCCTACGAACGGCTCATCCTCGACGTGCTGCTCGGAGTTCCGTCGCTGTTCCCGGTGAACGCGGAGGTCGAATTGTCCTGGGGCATCTTGGATCCGGTGCTGGAGCGCTGGGCCGAAGAAGGTAAACCCGAACCGTACGAGGCGGGCACCTGGGGCCCGTCCTCGGCCGACGAGATGCTCGCACGCACCGGGCGCGAATGGCGGCGGCCGTGATCATCGACATCCCGAACACCACCACCGGCGAGGTCACCAAGCGGATCGTGCAGCTGCGCGAGAGCAACGGCGTGATCACCATGATGCGGGTGCTCACCCTGGTGGTGTGCACGCTGGACAGCTCCGAGGCCGAGGACGCCATCGACGCCGCCAACGACGCCAGCCGCGAACACCCTTGCCGGGTGGTCGTTTTGGCGCGCGGCGATCGAGACGCCGAAACCCGACTGGACGCGCAGATCCGGGTCGGCGGCGATGCGGGCGCGGCCGAGGTGATCGTGCTGCGGCTGCAGGGTGAGCTGATCAATCACGAGAGCAGCGTCGTCATCCCGTTCCTGCTGCCGGACACCCCCGTGGTGGCCTGGTGGCCGCGCGGCGCCCCGGAGTTCCCGTCCAAGGATTCGGTGGGACGCTTGGCGACTCGGCGCATCACCGACGCCACCTTCGCCGCCGACCCGCAGGCCACGATCAAGAAGCGGCTCGCCTCCTACGCCGCCGGCGACACCGATCTGGCCTGGAGCCGGATCACCTACTGGCGTGCGCTGCTGGCCGCCGCGCTGGACGAGCCGCCGTTCGAGCCGGTCGACTCGGTGCTGGTGTCCGGCCTGCGCGACGAACCGGCGCTGGACACCCTGGCCGGTTGGCTCGCTATCCGGCTCGGCTGCCCGGTGATCCGCCGCTCCGGCGCACTGCGGGTGGAGATCCACCGCCCGTCGGTCTCGGTCACCATCGAACGCCCGCAGACCGGGCGCACCGCGACACTGACCCGCACCGGTGATCCGGATCAGCGAATCGCCCTGGCACGCCGGGAAACTCGCGACTGCCTGGCCGAGGAACTGCGCAGACTGGACGCCGATGAGATCTACGCCGAGGCGCTCGCCGGAATCGAGAAGGTGACCTATGAGTGAGTCCGCCAGCGACACAGTCGAAGTCCACATCGATACCGAATCGCTGATCGCCGCCGCGGCGGCCCGGTTCGTCGAGGTGGTCGCCGCCGCCCAGGCCGAGCGCGGCACCGCCTCGGTCGTGCTGACCGGCGGCGGCACCGGCATCGGGCTGCTCGAACTGGTCCGCAAATCCCCGGGTGATATCGACTGGTCCAGCGTCGACTTCTTCTGGGGCGACGAACGTTTCGTGCCCGCCGGCGATGCGGAACGCAACGACCTCCAGGCCCGCCAGGCCCTGCTCGACCACGTCCCCGTCGACCCGGCCCGAGTACATCCGGTCGCAGCCTCCGACGGCGAATACCCCGACCCGATCGAGGCCGCCGCCGAATACTCCACGGCCGTACACGCTTACCTCGCCGAACACGGCTCCTTCGACCTGCACCTGCTCGGCATGGGCGGCGAAGGCCACATCAACTCGCTGTTCCCGCACACCGACGCGGTCCGCGAGGAACACGAACTCGTTGTCGCCGTAACCAATTCGCCGAAACCCCCACCGGTCCGCGTCACCCTCACCATCCCCGCCATCCGCCGCACCCGCCACGTGGTACTGGTCGTCGGCGGGGCCGCGAAGGCCGACGCGGTCGCCGAAGCCATCTCCGGCGCAGACCCCGTCGACATCCCCTCCGCGGGGGCGGTCGGCCTCGAATCCACCACCTGGCTGCTCGACCAAGACGCCGCATCGTCCCTGCAACTGCCAGACTGAGCGAGTCACCCCGCCACCACGTCCCTTCGGCGCACCAACCTCGGATCATCGACCGCCGAACGGGACAGCGGAGAACATCGAGTGGGCCCGCCACCAGGTCCCAGTCGGCAATCGACTGAGAGGTACTGTCCGGTGGGTTGGCCGTGGCTGCGGGTAGGCAGCGGGCTGGGCCGGTGTCTCCGGCGTTGCGAACGTGTTTGGTATTCGGCCTTGATCGCCGACCATTCGCGTGTAATGAGGGCAATGGACGGGAATTAGTCCGGTCAGAGCACCGATGGCGCGCAAAATCATCGGATGACCGATAAGCTGGCGCGAATGAGCGAGCGGGACGCGAACCCCGGATCCAGCCCGGGCAAGGTTCTTGATGATCGGTTTCGGGCGGCGGTCGGTGCGCTGACGCCGGGGCGTGTGGCGGTGGACGACATCGCGCCCGGGGTCACCGGCGAGGTTTTGCTGGAGTTGTTCGAGTCGCAGGCGACGAGCAGGCAGCTGGATCTGGCGGCTCGGCAGTTGGGTGCGAGTAAGCGCGGATATTACAGCATCGGGTCGTCGGGGCACGAGGGGAATGCGGCGCTCGGGGTGGCGCTTCGGGTGACCGATCCGGCGCTGCTGCACTACCGGTCCGGCGCGTTCTTCGTGCAACGCACCCGGCGGGTGCCCGGCCTCGACCCGATACGTGACGTGCTGCTCGGCATCGTCGCCGCGGCTGCGGATCCGATCTCCGGTGGGCGGCACAAGGTGTTCGGCAGTAAGCCCGCCGCCATCATCCCGCAGACCTCGACCATCGCCTCGCACCTGCCCCGCGCGGTCGGTCTCGCCTTCGCGATCGATCGTGCCGCGCGGCTGGGCATTTCGAGCGAGTGGCCGTCGGATGCGGTGGTGCTGTGCAGTTTCGGCGACGCCTCGGCCAACCACTCCACCGCGACCGGCGCGATCAACGCGGCGATTCACACTGCCCGCCAAGGTGTTCCGTTGCCCATCCTGTTCCTCTGCGAGGACAACGGCATCGGCATCAGCGTGCCAACCCCCGCCGATTGGATCCAGCAGGCTTACGGCTCCCGTGCCGGCCTGGAGTACTTCAGTGGCGACGGCTGCGATCCCGTTGACGCGCTGACCACTTCGACCGCGGCCGCCGCCTGGGTCCGCGAGCACCGCAAGCCCGCCTTCCTGCACCTGCGAACGGTCCGCCTGATGGGCCACGCCGGTTCCGACGTCGAAGCCGCCTACCGCCGCCCCGCCGATATCGCCGCCGACCTCCTCCGCGACCCGGTCACCGCGACCGCCCGCCTGCTCGTCGCCACCGGCGTAGCCACCCCGGCCGAGGTCCTCGCCCGCTACGACGACATCGCCCACCGCGTCACTGCGACAGCCGAAACCGTCTGGCGCGAACCGAAATTGACGTCCTCAGCCGGAGTGCTGGCATCACTCGCCCCCTCCCGCCCCGCGCTGATACGCGAGGACGTGCTTCGAATCGGCACAAGGCCGGGCGACTCGGCGGCGCCAACGGCCGGACAGTCCGCAGCCGAAGCCTTGTCCAACACCACGGCACCCACGACCAGACCAACCACCGAAGCCCTACCCAACACCACGGCACCCACGACCAGACCCTCCACCGAAGCCCTACCCAACACCACGGCACCCACGACCAGACCCTCCACCGAAGCCCCGCCCAACACCGCAGCACCCACGACCAGACCGACCACCGAAGCCCTGCCCAACACTGCGGCACCGACGATCCGGCGGCCTGCGGTCGGAGTGCGTTCCGATGCTGCGGTCTCGACGTCGACGTCGGCGACCGGCATGACTGGCGGCGAAGTCCGACAGGAGGGCCGACAGTCGGCGGGTGGTCGAGCGGCCGACCTCCGGGCATCGGCCGACTCAGCAAGTACGGCCCCCGCCGACGCACCGCACATCGCTGGCGCACGCGACACCTCCGTCCCGCAGACTGCGGTACAACGCGCCATGGGGACTGGCGAGAGCGAACCACATCATGCTGCAGCGACCGCAGAGCCGATGACCCTCGGCCAGGCCATCAACCGAACCCTCGCCAACCTGCTGACCCGCGACTCCGACGTACTCGTTTTCGGCGAGGACGTCGGCCGCAAGGGCGGCGTGTACGGCGTAACCAAGGGTCTTCAAAAGCAATTCGGCAAGCGCCGCGTGTTCGACACGCTGCTCGATGAGCAGAGCGTGCTCGGCACCGCACTCGGTACCGCGCTCGCCGGTTTCATCCCGATCCCCGAAATCCAGTACCTGGCCTACGTGCACAACGCCGCCGACCAACTGCGCGGCGAGGCCGCCACCCTCTCGTTCTTCTCCAATGGCAGCTACCACAATCCGATGGTGGTCCGCATCGCCGGCTACGCCTACCAAAAGGGCTTCGGCGGCCACTTCCACAACGACAATTCCATCGCCGCCCTCCGCGACATCCCCGGCGTCATCGTCGCCTCGCCCGCCCGCGCCGACGACGCCGCCGCCCTCCTGCGCACCTGCGTCTCCGCCGCCCGAGTAGACGGCCGCGTCTGTATCTATCTGGAACCCATCGCCCTCTACCACACCCGTGACCTGCACGAACCAGGCGACAACGCCTGGCTCGCAGCACCTTCCGACACCACTCACGCCGAGATCGGCCGCGCCCGCGTCTACGGCGACGGCACTGACCTCACCATCGTCACCTTCGCCAACGGCGTCCCCATGAGCCTGCGCGTCGCTCGCCGCCTAGCCGACCGAGGCATCCGAACCCGAGTCCTCGACCTCCGCTGGCTCTCCCCCCTCCCCCTGGACGACCTCCTCCAGCACGCCCGAGCCACTGGCCGAGTCCTCATCGCCGACGAAACCCGCCACAGCGGCGGCGTCTCCGAATCAATCTACGCAGCCCTGATCGACGCAGGCTTCGAAGGGCGCATCTCCCGAGCAACCAGCGAAGACACCTTCATCCCCCTGGGCCCCGCCGCCGACACCGTCCTCCTCGACGAAACCAAAATCGAAACCGCCGCCGGAAAACTCCTGGCGGAGTGAACATGTCAGGCCACATTGAGGACACGGCCCCTGAAGAACACCTGCGATACCGGCAATACCAGCAAGACTTGGCCGCTGTAACCGACGCGGCCGAACCGGAACTCGTGGCTGCCGTCCTACGCGACCCCGATCAGACCATGGCCGAGTCAGCCGTGTCGGAGCACCTGAATACCCTTGCGGCGCAACTGATTCAACTCGACGCCCGCAAATTCGATCAATGGGCTGTCGTTATCACCGAACAACTCGCCGACCACGACTTCCTGATCCGCCGTCTACAGGAATGGTCCCTCCTGAAGTCGATCACCCTGGACCACCCGTGGACCCCCGAGGACGTCGTCGCCACCACCGACTGGTTCCAACGCAAGGCCGCCGACACCGTAACCTCCCGCGCCGCCCTCACCCTGCTGGCCGCCCAAGGCCGAACCCAACGAGTCCGCACCACCGCCACCCTCCGACTGCGCCCCGCAGCTAGAAATCCGCACCCTGACTCGGGATCAGCACTCGGAATAGGGCCCTATTCTCAGTGCCGATCCCGAGTCAGGGTGCAGATTTTGCTCACATACGGGCGGGGCGGTGGGAGGGGGGCCTGGGTGATGTAGCCGTCGGCTCGTGTGTTTCGCTGGCGAGCCAGTGCTGCGCGTATTCGGGTGGCGGGGTGTTCGGTGGTCAGGTCTTGCCACGTCCATCGGATCAGTTGGAATCCGCAGGCGCGCATCGCATCCTCGCGAATCTTCTCGGCGAACACCGCGTCGCCGGGTTCTTGCCCGGGGCGAAGCAGTCGGCCGTATTTGATCCGGCCGTCGAACTCGCACAGCACTCCGGTGCCCTCGAAATAGAAGTCGACTCGCCCCAAGACTTTGTGCGCCGAGGTGAAGACAATTCCTTGGGAAATCGGTGCGGGCAACCCGAGCCGGGCGAACATCGCGCGGCTACGTGACTCGCCCACACTCTCACTGTGCCCGTCCAAGAACGAAACTACGCGACGCGCAGCTGCGATGCCGCGGCGAGATTTCGCCACCTCTAGTTCGGCCGCGAGATCGACCCCTGATAAGCCGAAGTCACGTACCAGCGCATCTCCGGTGACGACTGCCGATTCGAACGGCAATGTCCGCGCCAGGTCTACCACTGTCCTGGCCGGCGTCGTAACCAGCAGACCATCCACCTCGACCACAGCATCCATCGGCGCACAGTGAACTTTGACGTCCGACTTGATCCGACCGCCCGAGCGGCGGTTTCGCGTGACCATGACCCGATCCAACGGTGCCTGCCACAGCGGTGCCCCATAGATCACTGCGGCGGACTGATGACTGACGACCGCGTCGTCCGCCATGGTCGGCACAATCGCGTCGACGAGCGTCCGGTGCCGGTCGACGCCATCAAGTTCCTCATACGGCAAGCGCTCGACGTATGCGCCCCAACGCAAGCGATGCCAGTCGGTGCCGGTATATCGACGACGAATCTCTTCGTCGCTGAGTCCACGCCGCAACTCCGCACCCCGCCGACGCACATCCAACTGCCCCATGCGAACCATCGTCACCGCCGCTCCCCCCGCCCACCACCCACCACCCCGCCAATGTGCACAACTCGGGCCCTGTGGATAAAAATCTGCACTCTCACTCGGGATCGGCACTGAGAATAGGGGAGTGTCAGATTAACGGTGGATCTGCCCTGGCATCGGTTAGTTACTACTCGGCGTGATGCGGCCTTCGAAGGTGATAGCGAAGGCGTTCAAGG
>NZ_JBHXAU010000053.1:0-16267 GCF_042727395.1 Nocardia sp. NPDC060255
CGGGCTCGCGGGCGGCGTGTTCCTGGCTGTGGTAGCGCTCGCGGGGTTGCTGGTGCTCTCGGTGGTCGCCGGTGCCGCGGTGGCGGTGCTGTTCGCGTTTGCCGTGGTGGCCACCGCGATTCAGCTGGTCGCGGCCGCGGTGTTCTGGGCCGGGCTGGCCGCGGCGGGCATCGTGTTCGCCGCGCTCGGTGCGGCGGGCGTCGCGCTCGCGGTGGTCGGCGGCCTGATCGCCACCCTCGCGCTGGTCTTCGCCGTTCCGGTGCTCGGGCCACTGTTGGCGCCGCTGCTGTTCATCGGGCTGGTCGCCATTCCGGCGGCGCTGGGGCTCGCGGTGTTGTTCGGCGGGTTCGGCCTGATCGCATTCTCGGTGTTCGCGTTGACCGGGACCGTGCTGTTGGCGATCGCGACACTCGCCGGGGCGGCGCTGCTGGCGACGCTGGCGTTCATGGTCACCATGCCGTACGCGATTCCGCTGATTCTGGTTGCCGCACTGGCCTTCTCGATCATCGCGGGGGTCGGCATCGGCGCGGTCGCCGCGGCGTTCGTGGTGGCGACCTGGGTGGGCGGTGGTGCCATCGTGCTCGGTCTGATGGCGTTCGCGCTCGCCGTTGTCGCAACGGTATTCGCGGGCGGTCTGGTGGTCTCGGTGCTGTCGTTCGTCATGCTGACCCTCGCGGCGTTCGCGGCGATCGTGATCAACCCGCCGCTCGCGCTGATCGCGATACCGCTGCTCTTCGGCGCGGTGTTGCTCGGCACACTGGCGACCATCGGCACGGTGGCCGTGGTCAGCACGCTGCTCGGCGGATTCGTCGCGGCGCTCGGGCTCGGCCTGGTGGCCGCCTGGGTGTTCTTCGGCGTGCTGGCGCTCGGTGTGTTCGTCGCCGCGTCCGCGCTGTTCCCGCCGTT
Organism: Nocardia sp. NPDC060255; assembly: GCF_042727395.1. Lineage (NCBI taxonomy): Bacteria > Bacillati > Actinomycetota > Actinomycetes > Mycobacteriales > Nocardiaceae > Nocardia > Nocardia sp. NPDC060255. The sequence goes on from NZ_JBHXAU010000053.1 coordinate 907, forward strand.
GCTGCTGGTCACCATTCCGGTCGCGGCCGCCGCGTTTGCGGTCATGGCGGTGCTGGCGATCGCGGCACTCGCGGTCGGCGGTGTCGGCCTCGGCGCAATCCTGTTGGCGGGCTGGCTGATTGCGGCCGTGCTCGGCGTGGCGGCGGTGATCGCCACGGCTGCGGTCGCGGTGGTCGGGTTCGCGCTCGCCGCCGTGCTCACGGTGCCGTTCTTGATCTTCGGGCCGTTCGCGGTCGTGGTCTCGACGGCGCTGTCGCCGATCATTGCGCTCGCGCTGCTCGCGGTCTGGTCGCCGGTGCTGGTGGCCGGTCTGGTCCTCGCGGCGCTCGGTGTCGGCATCGGGCTGTTCGGGCTGGTCGGCCTGCCGGTGCTGGCGGCGATCATCGGAGTCTCGGTGGTGGCGGTGACGACCGCGCTCGCGGTCACGCTGTTCGTCGGCAGCCTGCTGCTCGACTTTGCCACGCTCGGCCTCGTCGCGGCGGTGCTCGCGCCGCTGGTCGCGTTGGCCGGACTCGGCGCGCTCGCGCTGCTCGCCCTCCCGGTGCTCGCCCTGCTCGCCGTGCCGGTACTCGGCCTGGCCGCGCTCGGTGCGCTGGCCTTGGTCGCGCTGCCGGTGCTGGCCGTGGTCGCGCTGCCGGTGCTGGGGCTGGCCGCGCTCGGTGCGCTTGCCGTAGTGGCCATTCCGGTGCTCGCGGTCCTCGCACTGCCGGTCCTCGCGCTGCTCGCCCTGGTGGTGGTGCCGCTGCTCGCACTGGCCGGCTTGGCCGCGCTGGCCGTGACCTTCGTGGCCGGTGCGGTCGCCGGGGCAACGGCACTCGCCGTAGCGGTGCTCGGCGTTCTCGCGATCGGCGCTCCGCTGGCACTGCTGGCGATCGTGCCGCTGCTGGCGCTGGCCGCGATCGGTGCGCTCGCGCTCCTCGCACTGCCGGTGCTGCTGATCGGCGGGGCCCTGGCCGCGGTGGTCGGCGTGCCGCTGGCCGTGCTCGGTGCGCTGGCGCTGCCGGTCGTGCTGATCGGCGGTGCGCTCGTTGGACTCGCCGCACTGATCGGTGTTCCGCTGGCCGCGGTGGGTGTGGTTGCGCTGCTGGTGATTCCGGCGCTGTTGGCGGCCGGCGCGCTAGTCGCGGTGGTCGGTGCCGCGCTCGCCGCGATTGCCCTCCCGGTCCTGCTGGTCGGTGCTGCGCTCGCCGCGGTTGTCGGCATACCGGTGCTTCTGGTCGGCGGTGCCCTCGCAGCCCTAGCGGCAGCTTTCGTCGCGGTGAAGCTGCTGATCTGCCTGCCGCTGGCCCTCGGCGCCCTTGCGCTGCTCGCGCTGCCAGTGCTCCTGGTCGGCGGTGTGTTGGCCGGACTCGTCGCGCTGGTCGGTGTGCCGCTGGCTGTGATCGGAGCGCTTGCGCTGCTTGCCCTTCCGGTCCTGCTCGCAGGTGGCGCGCTGGCCGCTCTCATCGGTGTGCCGCTTGCCGTGGCGGGTGCGATTGCGCTGCTTGCCCTTCCGGTGCTGTTGGCCGCTGGTGCGTTCGCGGCGCTGGTCGGTGTGCCGCTGGCGGGGCTCGGGCTGTTCGCGCTGATCGAGATTCCGAAGTTGCTCATCGGTGGTGCGCTGGCGGCGGCTGCTGTGGCGGCGCTGGCACCGTTTGCCGCGGTGGGTGCGGCGGCGCTGATCGCCGCGCCGTTGATCGGGCTCGCCGCGTTGATCGGCGCGCCGCTGGCCGCGCTGGGGGCCGCCGCCGCGGTGGCGCTCGCCCTCGCGATCGCCGTGTTGCTCACGCCGGGCGCGCGGGTCGGCATCATCTCCGGCATTCGGGCGGCGCTGGATCGCAATGGGCCGCTCGGTGCTTCGGGTGGCGGGGCGGCCGCGGCCGGCACGCAGTTCCTCGATGACATTCCTGACGATCCGAGCCTGGAGCAGCTGGCGGCCTCGCTGCAGCGACTACTCGCCCCGCTGCCGAGCGAGCCTGCGGCCGCGCCGGTCGCGTTCGCCGAGCTGCCCTACACCGGAAAGGGGGCCGCCGAAGCGGTGGCGCACGATCGCGCCGCGCACCTTGTCAGCGTTTCGATGTGACGAATCCTGCTCTGTGTCAAGACATCCGGTTCTAGCCAAGGAGATCAGACATGACGAACACCACGGAAACCCTGCACCTGGAGTACCTCTACGGCCCGCAGTGGCAGGATGCGGTCCGCATCATCGAACGCTCCGGCCAGTTGACCGCCGAAGAGCGGGAGAAGCTGAACGCGTCGGCGAAAAAGCTGATGCAGGACAAGGTTTCGGCCCTGTCCAACGGCGCGGGCCTGGAGGGTGGGCTCAGCGGCCTGCTGGCCGGGCTCGGCATGGGCGCAAACGCCCAATCGGTGGCGTCGCATCCGCTGAACATCGCGACCGCGACGGCCAAGGCGTTCGGGCGATCCCGCAACGTGCAGCTCGCGGGCATGATCGCCGGTCAGGCCGTGTCCCCGACAGCGGCGACCAGCGCGGGTGACCTCGGCGGGTTGCTCGAGTCGTTCGGTTCGATCGGCGCGGTAACCGTGGTCGGTCAGGCCGTCACGGCGGCAGTCCTCAGTGACCTGGTCGGCCAGGGCGAATTCACCCAGGCCGTCTACGACGAGCTGATGCTCCCGTGGAGCAGCAACATCGACGGGTAGTCCGCGACCAGCACGAAAGAGGTTGGCACCATGTTCGATTCGCGAAACATCGGCCCCGGTGGCATTGCCACCGACCCGCTCGGTGGACTGCTCGACGTCCAATCGTCGCCCATCGCGTTCGGCTACTACGAACAGAACGAGGTCGCGACGGCCACCGGCGTCGAGTGGAACGGCCGGCCCCGGACCGGGCCGATCGGGTGGTGGAATAGGCACCGGCACGTGCAAGCCGGGTTCGGCATGGCGATCGTCTTGACGCTCGCCTTCGTGCCCGCGGTGCAGAACGCGATCCTCACGGTGCTGACCCATGCTGGATAACGCACGCAGGCGGCCGTCACGCCGGGGGAGAGCCTCCCTCGGCGTGACGGCCATGGCCGTACTGTTCCTGGTCGCCGCCGCGCTGCTCAGCGCGTGTTCGAGCGCCGGCTCGAACGATGCGGTGCGCAACCGCGTCGCCGACGCCGACACCGCGGACTGTGCCCGCGGCGGCACGGCCGTCGCGGGTTTGCGCGACACCTTCCGCCAACTGTCCGAACAACTCGACGGCCTCGGCCCGGCCGCGTCCCGCGGCGACCTCGGCGAGGTGAAAACCCGGGTAACCCATGGCATGTGGTTGTCGAACCAGGTGTCGAACACGCTCAACCCGGTGGTCGATGGAATGGGATCCCCGCTCATCGGCAGCGCCTACCGCGACGTCGCCAACGCGGGCGGCCAACTGCACAATTCGCTGTCCGACTTCGCCGCGGTCCTCGACAACGGGAGCCCGGCGCAACCGGTCGCCGACTCGGTGACCGCCGCCCTGACCTCCCTCAACGGCTCCATGGACCGGATGCGCCGCACCTGCCCGACCGTCTTCGCCGAACCGAAGGGCCCGCAATACGGCCCACCGCTCAGCGCCCGCTGAGCCGAATCAGAGTCCGGTCGAACGTCTTTCGAAGAGCCGATCCCTGGCGACGGAGAGCGCGCGGGAGACCGCGCCGGTGAGGACGCCGTCGTCGCCGAGCGTGCTGGCGACGACGCGCGGGTGCAGCGGGCCGAGCTCGGCCATCCGGCGCGTGATCGCCGCGCCGAGCAACTCGAGGTTGTTGCCGATACCGCCGCTGAGCACCACGAGTTCCGGGTCGAGGATCGCGGCTACGGCGGTGATGAGCGCGCCGATCCGGCGTCCCTCGGACTCGACCACCGCCAAGGCGCGCGGGTCGCCCGCGGCCGCCGCGCTGAAGATCTCCTTGGCCGAGGCCCCGGCCAGACCGGCCTGCTCGGCCGCCCGTGCGACTCCGCCTGCGGCGGCGACGGTTTCGGTCATTCCGCGCTCGCGGGCATCGAGCGGGGGCGCGTCGACCTCGGTGGCGGGCAGGAACGAAACCTCGCCCGCCGCACCGGTGTTGCCGACATACAGCTCGCCGTTGATCACGATGCCCATGCCGACGCCGGTGCCGACCGAGATGAGCACGAAGTTGCGCACACCCGCGCCCGCACCGAAGGTGAGCTCGCCGACGGCGGCGAGATTGATGTCGTTCTCGATGGTCGATTCGACCTCGAGCGCGTCCCGCAGCTGACCGACCAGCCCGGCGCGTCCCCAGCCGGGCAGGTTCTGGGCGTAGTCGAGGCGGCCGGTGCGCGGATTGAGCACGCCGGGACTGCCGATGACCGCGTAGTGCACATCCGACCACTCGACGCCGGACTCCTCGGCGACCTCGTCCGCCAGCGTGCGCACCCGCCGCACCAGATCGGCGGCCGAACGGGCCGAGTTGCGTACGTCGCGCCGCCCGATGAAATCGCCGCGCAGGTCGGCGATGGCCAGGCGAATCCAGTTGCGGCCGATGTCTATACCGGCAACCACCCCGGCGCGCACGTTCACGTCGTAGAGTGCGGTGGTCGGCCCCGGCCTGCCGCTGAGTGACCCGACCAACTGCACCAGCCCGGCCTGCTCCAGTCCCGAAAGCGCCGCCGACACTGTCGGTTTCGACAATCCGCTGGCCTTGGCCAGGTCACCGCGCGAGGCAGGCCCGCTGAGCCGCAGGTAGTCGAGCAGCAGCCGCTCGTTCATCGTCCGAAGGAGCTGGGGATTGCCGACCCTACTCATCAATCCTCCTGCTCGTACCACTGGACACCTCGGTGTTAGTAAACTACCTTTCTTACCAACGCTCAACCGGGCGCTCTCACTCTCCTCTCGGCACGGTGACCTCATGCGTCGAATTCAGCTCCTCACCGCGGCGGCGGCCGCACTCGTCCTGGCGGCAGGCTGTAGCTCCGGCGACAGCACCAAAGACGCGAAATCGGGCAGCGACACCCCGACGATCGCGCTGCTGCTCCCGGAATCCAAGACCACCCGCTACGAAGCCTTCGATCGCCCGCTGTTCGAGGCGAAGGTCAAGCAGCTCTGCGGCAACTGCAAGGTGCTCTACTTCAACGCCGATCAAGACGCGGCGAAACAGCAGGGCCAGTTCGAATCCGCGCTCACCCAGGGCGCCGATGTCATCGTCTTCGACGCGGTCAACGCCGATGCCGTTGCGCCACAGGTGAACACGGCGCGGCAGAAGAAGATTCCGGTGGTCGCCTACGACCGGCTGATCTCCGGCATCAGCTACGAGTACTACGTGTCCTTCGACAATGTGAAGGTCGGCAAGGTGCAGGGCGAGGCGCTGCTCGCCGAGCTGAACAAGCGCGGCACCGCCGACAAGGGGCAGCTGGTGGTGATCAACGGATCGCCGACCGACCCCAGCGCGGGCGACTACAAGAAGGGTGCGCACGAGGCGCTGGACGGCAAGGTGAAGATCGGGCGCGAATTCGACACTCCCGATTGGTCTCCCGACAAGGCGCAGCAGCAGATGGAACAGGCCATCACCGCGCTCGGCAAAGACGCGATCGTCGGCGTGTACTCGGCCAACGACGGCATGGCCGGCGGCGCGATCGCGGCGCTGAAGCGGGCCGGTTACGCGACGCTGCCGCCGCTCACCGGGCAGGACGCGGAATTGGCAGGCGTGCAACGGATTCTGACCGGCGAGCAGACCATGACCATCTACCTGGACTACCGCGCCCAGGCGGAGAAGGCGGCCGAACTCGCGGTGGCCCTCGCGAAGGGCGAAAAGCCCACGGCACCTGCGAAAACCAATAACGGCGCGACCGACATCCCGTCGTACCTGCTCGACGCGATCGCGGTCGGCAAGGACAACATCAAAGACACCATCATCAAGGACGGCCTATACACCGTCGCGGATATCTGCACGCCCGATGTGGCGGCGGCGTGCCAGGCCGCGGGTATCAAATGACAGCTCCCACAACGGTTCTCTCGGCGCGCGGGCTGACCAAGCGCTACGGTGCGGTGCAGGCGCTCGACGGTGCGGATCTAGAGGTGCACGCCGGTGAGGTGGTCGCGCTGGTCGGTGACAACGGCGCGGGCAAATCGACTCTGGTGAAGGCGATTTCGGGCGTGACGGTGGCCGACGAGGGCGAGATCGTCTTCGCCGGTGCGTCCGTGCGGATCACCCGTCCGCAAGACGCGCAGGCCCTCGGCATCACCACCGTGTTCCAGGATCTCGCGCTGTGCGACAACCTCGACGTCGTCGCCAACCTGCATCTCGGTGCGGAGACCAGTATCTGCAGCGTGCTCGACGAGATCGAGATGGAGCGCAGCGCCCGCGATCTGCTCGCCTCGCTGGATGTGAAGATCAAGGACGTCCGCTCGCCGGTGTCCTCGCTGTCCGGCGGGCAGCGGCAGTCGGTCGCCATCGCGCGGGCGCTGCTCGGACGGCCGCGGATGGTGATTCTGGACGAGCCGACCGCCGCACTCGGCGTCGAACAGACCGCACAGGTACTGGCGTTGATCGGCCGATTGCGCGAGCGCGGGCTCGGCGTGCTGTTGATTTCGCACAACCTGGTCGATGTGCGCTCGGTCAGCGACCGAGTGGTGGTATTGCGGCTCGGCCGGAATGCAGGAGAGTTCGAGACCGCTAAAGCGACTCAAGAAGATATCGTGGCAGCGATCACGGGAGCGGCCGCATGAGAGAGCGAAGCGAACGAATCATGTCACAGCGTGCGTCGCACATGACGGAACCGAGCGCCAGCGAGGTGCAGTCATGAGTGACGTAGTTATGAAAAGACCTGTCTGGCAGGGAAACCAAGGGCGTGGATTAGCCGACGCCGCAATGGATCGGCTACGTCGCGGCGAGGTCGGATCGGTACCGGTGGCCATCGGCCTGGTCATCATCGGCATCGTGTTCTACCGGCTCAACGCCCATTTCCTGTCCCCGGAAAACCTCACCAACCTGGCCCTGCAGATGGCCGCGACCGGAACCATCGCGCTCGGCATCGTGCTGGTGCTGCTACTCGGCGAGATCGACCTCTCCGCAGGCTCGGTCAGCGGGTTGACGGCCGTGGTCATGACACTGCTCTACGTGCGGCACGGCTGGAACGTCATACTCGCGGTGCTCGCCGCCGTCGCTGTCGGTGCCGCGATCGGCCTGCTGCACGGACTGATGCGGACGATGCTGAGCATGCCGTCGTTCGTCGTGACGCTGGCCGGGCTGATCGGCTGGCAGGGCATGATGCTGTATCTGCTCGGCAAGGAAGGCACCGTCAACCTGCCGTTCGACCGGGGCATCGCCACCATCAGCGACACCTGGCTGCCCGCCGTGCTCGGCTGGTTGCTTGTGGTGCTGCTCGCTGGCGGACACCTTGTCGCGAGTCTGATCACTCGGCATCAACGGGTGCACGCGGGTCTCGACGCCACGGCGCCGGTCTGGATCGTGGTGCGGTCGGGCGGACTCGCCCTGCTGCTCGGCCTCACCGTCGTAGTGCTGAATTCCGATCGCGGTGTGCCGCTGACCCTGGTGATCTTCGGCGGACTCGTCCTCGGTCTGGATCTGATCCTGCGGCGCACCGTTTTCGGCCGCCGCATGTACGCGGTCGGCGGCAATGCCGAGGCGGCCCGCCGGGCGGGCATCAATGTCACCGCGATCCGCATCTACGCCTTCGTCGGCTGCTCCGCGCTGGCCACCATCGGCGGCATCCTCGCCGCCTCCCGGCTGGTCGCGGTCAACCAGAGTTCCGGCGGCAGCGACATCCTGCTCAACGCGATCGCCGCCGCCGTCATCGGTGGCACCAGCCTGTTCGGCGGCCGCGGCCGCGCCTACGCCGCGCTGCTGGGAATCCTTGTCATCCAATCGATTACGAACGGAATGCTGCTACTCAACGTGGACTCCTCGGTGCGCTTCATGGTCACCGGCGCCGTGCTCGCGATCTCGGTCGCCATCGACTCGGTCGCACGGCGCGGCGCCGAGGGAGCGCGCTGAGCCAGGGCGATCCCCCGATCGCCCGCCGGAGGGGCGCCTGAGCGCGACTTGGCTCGTACCGCGTTCAGGCGACCCTGCGGGCTCGCATGCCACCACGGAGGCTGCATGGGCTCCGCCTCCCCCGCCTGACCGCGCATGCCGCCCGTCGCCGCGCACGTTCTGCCCCACCGCGCAAGAAATCGCCCACTGATTCCTACGCCGCCGGCAAACTCGTGCGCCGCAGGCTAATCAATGCGCGGCCGCATTCAGCCGGAGGCAGGGCCGCGCTGCGCATGCACTGCTCCGCCGCGCACATGCTGTCCTGCCGCGCACGAAATCGCCCGCTGATTCGCGCGCGGCAGGGTGATTCGTGCGCGGCGGGTGACATCCGCGTAGGGCTGCGCCTACGGCCGTGGCGGCGGCGCGGCGGTGCTGGCCTCGTCCTTCGTCAGGGTGCGGTTGCTGGCGGCGAGAGTGTTCGCCTTCGGGTCCTGACCGCGTATGCCAAATGTCGCCGCGCACGTTCGGTCCCGCCGCGCAAGAAATCGCCCGCTGATTCGTACGCCGCCGGCAAACTCGTGCGCCGCAGCCCAATCTGTGCGCGGCCGCGTTCAGCCGGAGGCGGGGCCGCGCTGCGCATGTACTGCTCGGCCGCGCACATGCTGTCCAGCCGCGCATGAAATCGCCTGCTGATTCGTGCGCGGCGGGCAAATTCGTGCGCCACAGGCCAAGCAGTGCGCGGCTGCGTTCAGCCGGAGGCGGGGTCGCGCTGCTATGCACTGTTCCGCGACTATCCGCGTAGGACTGCGTCTACGGCCGCCGCGGCGGCGCGAGCGGCGCTGCTTCGTCTTCCGTCAGGGTGCGGTCGGTGGCGATGAGAGTGTTCGCCTTCGGGTCCTGACCGCGTATGCCGAATGTCGCCGCGCACGTTCGGTCCCGCCGCGCAAGAAATCGCCCGCTGATTCGCGCGCAGCGGGCAAATTCGTGGGCCGCAGGCGAGTCGGTGCGCGTCTGCGTTGAGCTGGAGGCAGGACCGCGCTGCGCATGCACTGCTCCGCCGCGCACATGCTGTCCTGCTGCGCACGAAATCGCTGGTTATTTCTTGCGCAGCAGGGTGATTCGTGCGCGGCGGGCGTCTACGGCGACTGCAGCGGCGCGGTCGGTGCTGGCTTCGTCCTCCGTCAGGGTGCGGTCGGCGGCGGCGAGAGTGTTCGTCTTCGGGTCCTGACCGCGTATGCCGAATGTTGTCGCGCACGTTCTGTCCCGCCGCGCAAGAAATCGCCCGCTGATTCGCGCGCAGCGGGCAAATTCGTGGGTCGCAGGCGAGTCGGTGCGCGTCTGCGTTCAGCTGGAGGCAGGGTCGCGCTGTGCATGCACTGCTCCGCCGTGCACATGTTGTCCTGCCGCGCACGAAGTCGCTGGTTATTTCTTGCGCAGCAGGGTGATTCGTGCGCGGCGGGCGACTATTCGTGTAGGCCTGCGTCTACGGCCGCGGCGGCGGCGCGGTCGGTGCTCGGCTCGTCCTCGGTCAGGGTGCGGTCGGTGGCGGTGAGAGTGTTCGCCTTCGGGTCCTGATCGCGTATGCCGAATATTGTCGCGCACGTTCTGTCTCGCGGCGCACGAAATCGCCCGCTGATTCGTGCGCCGCCTGAAAAACTCTTGTGCCACAGGCTAATCGGTGTGCGGTTGCGTTCAGCTGGAGGCGGGGTCGCGCTGTCATGTACTGTTCCGCCGCGCACGTGTTGTCCTGTCGCGCACGAAATCGCTGGCTATTTCTTGCGCGGCAGGGTGATTCGTGCGCGGCGGACGACATCCGCGTAGGACTGCGCCTACGGCGGCGCCGCGAGCGGCGCTGCTTCGTCTTCCATCAGGATCGGTCGGTGGCGGCGAGAGTGTTCGCCTTCGGGTCCTGACCGCGTATGCCGAATGTCGCTGCGCACGTTCTGTCCCGCCGCGCAAGAAATCGCCCGCTGATTCGCGCGCTGTCGGCAAAACTCGTGCGCCACAGGCCAATCAGTGCGCGGTTGCGTTCAGCTGGAGGCGGGGCCGCGCTGCGCATGTACTGCTCCGCTGTGCGCGTTTTGTCCTGCCGCGCATGAAGTCGCCCGCTGATTCGCGCGCGGCAGGGTGATTCGTGCGCGGCGGGTGTCTACGGCGACTGCAGCGGCGCGGTCGGTGCCGGCTTCGTCCTCCGTCAGAGTGCGGTCGGTGGCTGAGTGTTCGCCTTCGGGTCCTGACCGCGTATGCCGAATGTCGCCGCGCACGTTCCGTCTCGCGGCGCACGAAGTCGCGCGCAGCGGGCAAACTCGTGGGCTGCAGGCCAATCGGTGCGCGTCTGTGTTCAGCTGGAGGCAGGGTCGCGCTGCGCGTGCACTGCTCCGCCACGCACATGCTGTCCTGCCACGCACGAAATCGCTGGCTATTTCCTCGCGCGGCAGGGCGATTGATGCACGCCGGATGACTATTCGTGTAGGACTGCGTCTACGGCCGCTGCGGCGGCGTGGGCGGTGCTGGCTTCGTCTTCCGTCAGGGTGCGGTCGGTGGCGGCGAGAGTGTTCGCCTTCGGGGCCCGACCGCGTATGCCGAATGTCGCCGCGCACGTTCTGTCTCGCGGCGCACGAAATCGCCTGCTGATTCGTGCGCCGCCTGAAAAACTCTTGTGCCACAGGCTAATCGGTGTGCGGCTGCGTTCAGCTGGAGGCGGGGTCGCGCTGTCATGTACTGTTCCGCCGCGCACGTGTTGTCCTGCCGCGCACGAAATCGCTGGTTATTTCTTGCGCGGCAGGGTGATTCGTGCGCGGCGGACGACATCCGCGTAGGACTGCGTCTACGGCCGCCGCGGCGGCGCGGGCGGTGCTGGCTTCGTCTTCCGTCAGGGTGCGGTCGGTGGCCGAGTGTTCGCCTTCGGGTCCTGACCGCGTATGGCGAATGTTGTCGCGCACGTTCTGTCTCGCGGCGCACAAAGTCGCCCGCTGATTCGTGCGCCGTCGGCAAAACTCGTGCGCCGTCGGCAAAACTCGTGCGCCACAGGCCAATCGGTGCGCGGCTGCGTTCAGCCGGAGGTGGGGCCTCGCTGCGCATGTACTGCTCCGCCGTGCACGTGTTGTCCTGCCGCGCACGATATCGCTGGCTATTTCCTGCGCGGCAGGGGGATTCGTGCGCGGCGGCGACTATCCGCGTAGGACTGCGCCGGCGGCGTCGGCGGCTGCCACTACTGCGGCGGCGCGGGCGGTGCTGGCTTCGTCTTCCGTCAGGGGGCGGTCGGTGGCGCGGAATTGCGGACCGCAGGTGCGGGACTTGCGGCCCTCGCTTGCTTGGGTGCCCTCGTAGACGTCGAACACGGCGAAGTCTGCGAGGAGGTGGCCGCCGCGGTGCGCAGGGCCGATTCCACGGCGGCCGCCGACGTCGCCTTCTCCGCGCTGATCGAGACGTCCTGCAGCACCGCCGGGAACGGGAAAATTGTCGAGCGATGGGTACGTAGCGAGATCAGTACCGTGCAGATGCGTGAAGTGGGTCGGCGCTCGTGGGAGGGTCCTGGGCGCATCGTTGCCAGCGGCCAGGCGGTCCTGCGTCGAACACGCTGTGGCCCTCGGGCGGCAGTGCACCGGGGCGCCGCTTTGCTGTGTCCCAGCGAACATCCAGTAACGGACCTGGGTAAATGACCGACACGGTGGGGGAGTTGTGCATGAGTTGGAAGCCGTGAGGGTCGGGGTTTTTGGAGTGTGTTCGTGGATCGCAGATCGATGTGGGTGGTTCGGGCTCGGGCGGTAGTGCTCGCGGCGTCGCTGGGCCTCGGTGTGGGTGTCGCGGCCGGCGCGCCGGCGCAGGCGACGGCATCGAGTGCGCAGTGGGTTGATACGCCCGCCGCATCCGACGGGTCGGTGATCGCGCGGGTCGAGGAACCCGATGGGCGCAACATTCGGATCTGGGTGCGGTCGACGGCGATGGAGGGTGCGACCTTCCCGGTCGACATTCAGCGGCCCGCCGATACGTCCCAGGCCAGGCCGACGTTGTATCTGCTGAACGGCGCGGGCGGCGGTGTCGACGACGCCAGCTGGCAGTTGCGCACCAATGTGCTCGACTTCCTGTCGGACAAGAACATCAACGTGGTCCAGCCGGTCGGCGGTCAGTTCAGCTACTACACGGACTGGATCAAGGATGATCCGGTCCTCGGGCCCAACAAGTGGAAGACCTACCTCACCGAGGAGTTGCCGCCGCTGATCGATGCCGCGCTCGGCACCGACAAGGTGAATGCGATCGCCGGGCTCTCAATGGCGGGTACCTCGGTGCTGGCGCTGTCGATCGCGAAACCGGAGCTGTATCGCAGCGTCGCTTCCTACAGCGGATGCGCGCAGACCAGTGATCCGATCGGCCAGGCGTTCGTGCAGATGACGGTGGAGCGCGGCGGCGGCACCGTGGCCAACATGTGGGGCCCGCCCGACGATCCGCAGTGGGTGGCCAACGATCCGCTGGTGCACGCGGACAAACTGCGCGGCGTGAACCTGTTCGTGTCCAGCGGCAGCGGTCTGCCCGGTGCGCACGACACCCTCGACGGGCCGTTCCAGATCAAGCCCGGCGTTTCGCAGTGGGCCGATCAGCTGGCGGTCGGTGGCGCGATCGAGGCGGGCATCCGGTTGTGCTCGGCGAACCTGCAATACCGGCTCGACCAGCTGGGTATCCCCGCCACTTTCGACTTCACCCCGACCGGCACGCACTCCTGGGGCTACTGGCAGGACGCGTTTGTCGCCTCCTGGCCGGTGCTCGCGAAGGGGCTCTACAGCTGACACACTCGCCGACCGCAACGCTGTGATCCAGGTCATCCCATGTAGTAGGTTGCGGTCGGCATAGGGTGAGCTAAGGTGGTCGCACAGATGCAGATATGCGCATACATGGCGGTGACGAAAGCGGGCGGCTAATGGGACATGAACACGAGCACGGACACAGCCATGGCGGCGGCCACGGCGCACACTCACACGGTGTGTCCGGTGATGCCGATCGTCGCTGGCTGACGGTCGCGCTGGCGCTGATCGCCGGGTTCATGATGGTCGAGGTCGTCATCGGCCTGCTGGCGAATTCGCTGGCCCTGCTCTCCGACGCGGCCCACATGCTGACCGACGCGGCGTCGATCGTGCTGGCGCTCACCGCGATCCGGCTCGCCGCTCGCCCGGCACGGGGCAAATACACCTATGGCTTCAAGCGTGCCGAGATCCTGTCGGCACAGGCCAACGGCATCACGCTGCTGGTGCTCGCGGGCTGGCTGACCTACGAGGCCATTCGACGGCTGCTCGATCCGCCGGAGGTGACCGGTGGCCTGGTGGTCGCCACCGCGCTGGTCGGCATCGTGGTGAATGTGGCTGCGGCGTGGGCGATCAGCAAGGCGAACCGCTCCAGCTTGAATGTGGAGGGTGCGTTCCAGCACGTGCTAAACGATCTGTACGGCTTCATCGCAACCGCCGTCGCGGGCGTCGTCGTGCTGGTGACCGGATTCGCCCGCGCCGACGCGATCGCTACGCTGGTCGTCGTCGTCCTGATGGTGAAGGCGGGCCTCGGCCTGGTCCGCGAATCCGGCCGCATCTTCTTGGAAGCCGCACCGGCCGGCGTCGACCCGGACGCCCTCGGCCGCCGCCTGGTCGAAATGCCCGGCATCGACGAGGTGCACGACCTGCACGTCTGGCAGATCACCTCCGGCAACGTGGCCCTCTCCGCCCACGTCCTCGTCCAACCCGGCGCCGACTGCCACGGTCTACGCCAACAGATCGAACGCCTCCTCGACCACGACTACGAAATCACCCACACCACCCTCCAGGTAGACCACTCCCAACTGGTCTCCACCGCCGCCGGCCCCACCGCCGACCGCCTACTCCCGGTCCTGGAAGAACACTGCGACGAGTCCCACGGCCTCGTCCACCGCGACCGCCCCGGCGTCCCCCACCCCCACAGCTAACCCACCCCGCGCACCAAATCCGCACTCTCACTTGGGATCTGCACCGTCTCTAGGGCCCTATTTCGAGTGCAGGTCCCGAGAGCCAGTGCAGATCCCGAGCAATCCGGCTCGAGCCCGCCACGGCGGCGCTGATCGACGCCTCTCCGGCCCGTAGACACCGAGCCCACAGAGCGTGCATACCCCTCACAGCGTGTGGATACCTTGTGAAGGGTATGCACGCTCTGTGAAACTCCGTTCACACCAACGGGTTCCAGCACGCCGGAGCTCGTGGGCCGCAACCGTGGCCACGCCGTCACGCCAGAACCCGTTCGTACACCCTCCGCAGATCTGCACTCCCACTCGGGATCTGCACCGACTCTAGGGCCCTATTTCGAGTGCAGATCCCAAGAGCCAGTGCAGATCCCGAGCAATTCGGTCCGAACCGGCCACGGTGGCGCTGATCGACGTTTCTCTGGCCCGTAGACACCGAACCCACAGAGCGTGCCTACCCTTCACAGCGTGTAGAGCCCTTGTGAAGGGTTGGCATGCTCTGTGAAACCCACTCCACACCAACGGGTTCACCACACGGGAGCTCCCGGGCCGCAACTACGGCCAGATCGCCACGCGAGAACCCATCCGTACACCCTCGCTGTCAGCCCGCGTCGCTGTACCGGATGCGCAGCTGACACAACGGGGCACGGCTTTGTAGCTTCACCACCTCGGAGCTGAGATTCGCTGCATATCGAACGCGCAGGCCACAACCACAGCCCGGTCATCACACCAGGTCACCACGAACGCCCCGGAGTAGCCAACCCCAGGGCCAACCACGACCCGCGCGCCAAATCTGCACCCTCACTCGGGATCGGCACCGACTCTAGGGCTCTATTCCGAGTGCAGATCCCGAGAGCCAGTGCAGATCCCGAGCAATTCGGTCCGAACCGGCCACGGTGGCGCTGATCGACGCCTTTCCGGTCCGTAGACACCGGACCCACAGAGCGTGCATACCCCTCACAGCGTGTAGAGCGCTTGTGAAGGGTATGCACGCTCTGTGAGCCCCTTCCCCGCCAACGGGTTTCAGCACGCTGGAGTTCGTGGATCGCAATCACGACCAGATCACCATGCGAGAACCCATGCGTACACCCCCAGTGCCAGCCCGACACCCCCAGTGCCAGCCCGACACCCCCAGTGCCAGCCTGACACCCCCAGTGTCAGCCCGACACCGCCTGTACTGGGTGTGCAGCTGACCTAGTGGGGGCGCGGCAGTGGTTTCACCCCCTCGGGAAGCCGAGATTCGCTGGGTATCAAGCTCTCTCAACGTAACCACAGCCAGATGACCACCTCGGGAACGCGACATCGCGCGCCTGACCGATAACTAAAGCCGGGTACCCCACCTGACGTGCTCAGCACTACTCGGTCATTTCCCTTGGACGGGTAGGGAGTGTCAGATTAACGGTGGATCTGCCCTGGCATCGGTTAGTTACTACTCGGCGTGATGCGGCCTTCGAAGGTGATAGCGAAGGCGTTCAAG
>NZ_JBHXAU010000054.1:0-11516 GCF_042727395.1 Nocardia sp. NPDC060255
AGATCCCAGAACCGACGCATGACAGACTTCAACGGCCAATGACTCATCAACACTCCAGATCAGCAGTGTTGCATCCACCACTTGAATCCACCTCGCACAACGCCGCCACCATGTCCCGTTGATCTTGTTTGATAGCGTCGTCAGCCTCGCCTTTGACTATCCGCGGAGGACTCGCATGGAAACGATGCTTGCGGCCCGATTGCATCTCCCCTCGCTCACCTTGTCCATGGAGCAGGTCCCCAAGCCGGTGCCCGGCGCGGGTGAGGTCCTGGTCAAGGTCGAAGCCGCCGGAGTGTGCCTGTCGGACGTGCACCTCATCGACGGCGGCCTGCAACCGCAGCTACTCGCGGGCGACACGGTCACCCTGGGTCACGAGGTCGCGGGAACGATCGCGGAGGTGGGGCCGGATGTCACGGGGCTCGCCGTGGCCGATCGGGTCGCGTTGCAAGCGGGCGAGCTACGCAAAGGCGTGGTCTACACCCGCGGCGTCGACTACGACGGCGGGTGGGCCGAATACGCGCTCGCGACAGCCGAGTCCGTGATCCGGATACCGGACAGCCTGCCGTTCGAGCAGGCGGCGATCATCCCGGATGCGGTCTCGACACCGTGGGCCGCGATCACCGCGACCGGCGACGTCCGCCCCGCGCAGGCCGTCGCGGTGTGGGGCATCGGCGGGCTGGGCGCGCATGCGGTGCAGTTGCTGCGGATCGTCGGCGCCTATCCGATCATCGCGGTCGACCCGAATGCCGCCGCGCGGGCACGGGCCGTTGAGTTCGGGGCCGACCTGGCGCTCGATTCGGCCGATCCCGAGCTGGCAAAGAAGATCAAGCAGGCCACCGGCGGCACGGGCATCGATGTCGCGTTCGACTTCGCCGGCGTGCCCGCCGTGCGCGAGCAGGCGCTACGCGTGCTCGGGCACCAGGGACGGCTTGTGCTCGTCGGCATCGTCAACGAGCCCTTGACCATCAAATACAGCGCGCCGTTCGTGGTGACCCAGCAGCAGATTCGCGGACACTACGGCTCTGGCCCCACCGACGTGCCGCAGCTGATTCGGCTGACCGCCGGTGGGCGCCTTGACCTTTCGCGTTCGATCAGTGGGGTGTTCCCGCTGGCCGACGCGCCCGCCGTCGTCGACCGGCTCGTCCGTAAAGAGGGCGATCCGATCCGACTCATCCTGCGTCCCTGACGAATCGGGAGACCCATGTTCATCGCGATCGCGGCCACGATGACGGTCATCCTCATCTGGTCCTGTCTGTCCCGCTCGATGGCCCGCTGGAAGGTGACCGCTCCGCTGGCCATGGTGGTGGTCGGCGCGGTGGTGAGCTGGAGCAGCGATCACTGGCTGACGACCGCGGTCAACACCGATTCGGCGCAGCGGGTCGTCGAATTCATCTTGGCGCTGTTCCTTTTCACCGACGCGACCGAAGTACGTGAAGGACTGTCCGGCCGCCGGCATACCGGGATCTTCCGGCTGCTGTTCATCGCCTTCCCGCTGAGTCTCGCCGCCGCCTATCTGCTGGGATTCGCGCTGCTGCCGGGCGTTTCGTGGACGGTGATCCTGCTGATCGCCTGCATCGTCGTCCCGATCGACCTGGTGCCCGCGCAGGCGATCGTGCGGGATCTGCGTGTGCCGGAACGGGTTCGGCACGCGCTGAATGTGGAGAGCGGTTTCAACGACGGACTCGTCGCGCCGATCTTCCTCTTCGCCCTGGCCGCGGCGGAAGCGAGCGCGGAGTCCGATCAAGCGCTGCACGCGCTCGGGCAGGCGGTGCCCGCGGTGGTGAAGTCGGTGCTCATCGGCCTGCCGATCGGCGCGCTGGCCGGATA
Source organism: Nocardia sp. NPDC060255 (assembly GCF_042727395.1). Taxonomy (NCBI): domain Bacteria; kingdom Bacillati; phylum Actinomycetota; class Actinomycetes; order Mycobacteriales; family Nocardiaceae; genus Nocardia; species Nocardia sp. NPDC060255. The sequence goes on from NZ_JBHXAU010000054.1 coordinate 1,828, forward strand.
TTGCATGTCGCTCGCCGCCCGCAAACGGTGGACGGACGCGCGGGCCGTGCGCATCGGGACGATTGCGATTCCCGTGCTGACCTACAGCGTCGCGGTGTGGTTGGACGGTAACGGCTTTGTGGCCGCCTTCCTCGCGGGCCTCGCCTACAGCACGCTGCGCCGCGAATTGCCGGGCGAGCCACTGCAATCGACCGAGGATGTGGCCGAGTTCGCCGGTCTGGCAATGTGGTTCGCGGTCGGGAACGTCGCCGCCGCGACGTTCACCTGGCTGAGCTGGCAGGTCATCGTGTACGGCCTGCTCGCGTTGACGGTCGTTCGCCTGATTCCGGTCGGGCTGTCGTTGCTCGGCTCACCGTTCACGCAGCGCGAGCGGCTCATGATCGGACTGCTGGGGCCGCGCGGTGTCGCGTCGATCGTGTTCGCGCTGCTCGCGTTCAATGGACTGCACAACGACGACGATGCGTTCCTCGTGATCGGCGTGACGTTGGTGGTGGTCGTCGGCAGCGTCGTGCTGCACGGCATCGGCGCACCGCTCGTCGCCGAGCGTCTGGGAAAGCGGCGGCACGACAACGCGATCGGCATGCACTGAGGGTTAACCCCTAGTTCCCCAGGTTGAAAATTTCCGTAGACGGGCCAACACCCGTGACCTTTCGGGCGAAGTGCGCGAGAGTGAGACCGTGCAGTCGGTGCTGTGCCGAGTATGCCGGGGGCGCTCGCAAAGCAGCGGCGACACAGTTGTCCCGACCTGTCGGCGGGGTGCGCCATGGTGCGCGATCGCGTGGGCAGACCGCAGCGGGGGATGGTGAACGCGCAGTTCACCGCAGAGTGAAAGGATCCACGTTGTTCTCCACAACCAAGTCCACGAATTCGCGCCGCATGCTGGCCCGAGTGGCCGTCGCCGGCGCGATCGTCGCGGTTCCGTTGACCGCGTTGGCCATTCCCGCATCGGCCGACGCACATCTGGGCGTACCGGGCGTCACCGAAGTCCGGCATCACCATCCGCGCCACGATCCCAATTGCGACTTCGGCCCGTTCAAGGACTGGCGCTGCAACAATGGCCCGTTCTCCGACCGCGGCCAAGATCCGTTCTGGCAGTTCCGCCAGAACCGTCCGCACGGACTGTTCGGCAGCAGCTAGCGCGCTTCGGCCCGGCACCGTAGTGGGGCCGGGCCGTTCGGCTCGATAAGTCGTCCGGTCGTACCGGGCAGTTCAGCCACTGAATTCGGTCAGGGACAACACGTTTCCATCCGGATCGGTGAACCATGCGACCTTGTCACCGCCCGGCGTGGTCCATACGCCGTTGTCGGCCTGGTCCATTCCGTCGTACCGGACGAATTCCACACCGCGCGAAGCGAGTTCAGCGACAGTACCTGCGATGTCGGCGACGCTCCAGCCGAGCACCGTGAACGCTTGCGGGACAAGGTTCTCCACGGCGGTGACGCGAATCATGGTCCCCCCGTTGCGGACCACGCACGCGAACGGTGTCACCTCGACGATCTCCAGCCCGAGCACCTCGCCGAAGAACCGACGTGACCGCTCCAGATCCGTCGACGGCGCGAACGCGATGACTTCGGCGGCAGCGAGTGACGTCATGGGCGAAGGCTACCGACGCCACCCGTCCTGAACGGACACTTTCGGCGCAACATGGGCGGTAACTGCCGCAAAAGTGTCCGCGCAGACCGTACCAACCCCGCGAACAGCAAACGGCCCGGCACCACCAGGTGCCGGGCCGTTGTTGTGCTGTATTAAGCGGTTTCGGTGATCGGCCGGTCGACCCAGCTCATCAGCCCGCGCAGCTTGGCGCCGGTGACCTCGATCGGGTGCTCGGCGTTGGCCTTGCGCAGACCCTCGAGCTCCTTGTTGCCGCCCTCGACGTTGGCGACGAGGCGCTTGACGAAGGTGCCGTCCTGGATGTCCTTCAGGATGTCCTGCATGCGCTTCTTGGTGTCCTTGTCGATGACCCGCGGGCCGGACAGGTAGCCACCGAATTCGGCGGTGTCGGAGACCGAGTAGTTCATCCGGGCGATGCCACCCTCGTACATCAGGTCGACGATGAGCTTGAGCTCGTGCAGCACCTCGAAGTACGCCATCTCGGGCGCGTAGCCGGCCTCGACCATAACCTCGAAACCGGTCTTGACCAGCTCTTCGGTGCCACCACAGAGCACGGCCTGCTCGCCGAACAGGTCGGTCTCGGTCTCTTCCTTGAAGGTGGTCTTGATGACGCCGGCGCGGGCGCCACCGATCGCCTTCGCGTAGGACAGAGCGAGCGCCTGGCCCTCACCCTTCGGGTCCTGATCGACGGCGATCAGCGCGGGCACACCCTTGCCGTCGACGAACTGACGACGCACCAGGTGGCCGGGACCCTTCGGAGCGACCATCGCGACGGTGATGAACTCCGGCGCCTTGATCAGGCCGAAGTGGATGTTGAGGCCGTGGCCGAAGAACAGCGCGTCGCCGTCCTTCAGGTTGGGCTCGATGTCGTTGGTGAAGATCGACGCCTGCGCGGTGTCGGGGGCCAGCACCATGATCACGTCGGCCCACGCCGAAACCTCGGCCGGGGTGCCGACGGTCAGGCCCGCCTCTTCGGCCTTCGGCCGCGACTTCGAACCCTCCGCGAGGCCGACCCGGACCTCGACACCGGAGTCGCGCAGGCTCAGCGAGTGCGCGTGGCCCTGGCTGCCGTAGCCGATGACCGCGACCTTGCGGCCCTGGATGATCGACAGGTCGGCGTCGTCGTCGTAGAACATCTCGACTGCCACTTGGTTGGTTCCCTTCTGGATACTTTGCTTAGATCTGAAAGTTGTTTAGTTAGAAGTGTTTAACGAGTCGCAGTGATCGACTTCGGCCCACGGCCGACCGCGACGACACCGGACTGCACGATCTCCCGGATTCCGTACGGTTCCAGCATGCGCAGCAGCGCGTCGAGCTTGGACCGGGTTCCGGTCGCCTCGACGGTGAGCGCGTCCGGGGAGACGTCGATCACTTTCGCCCGGAAGAGCGTAACCGCCTCGATCACCTGGGTCCGCACGCTGGCATCGGCGCGGACCTTCACCAGGATCAGTTCGCGGGCCACCGAGGTGTCGGAGTCCTGCTCGACGATCTTGATGACGTTGATCAGCTTGTTGAGCTGCTTGGTGACCTGCTCGAGCGGCAGGTCCTCGACGGTGACGACGATGGTCATCCGGGAGATCTCGGGCAGCTCGGTGCCACCGACCGCGAGCGACTCGATATTGAAGCCGCGCCGGGAGAACAGCGCCGCGACCCGCGCCAGCACGCCAGGCTTGTCCTCGACAAGCACGCTCAGCGTGTGTGTCGTGCTCATTCGCTCACCTTGTTCTTCTCGTGCGACATCGCCTCGTGGATGACCGCGGGCTCGGCGGCCTGCTCGTCGTCGTCGAACAGCGGGCGGATGCCGTGGGCGGCCATGATCTCGTCGTTGCTGGTGCCCGCGGCGACCATCGGCCACACCTGGGCGTCCTTGCCGACGATGAAGTCGATCACCACGGGACGGTCGTTGATGGACTGCGCCTGCCGGATCGCGTCCTCCACGTCCTCCTCGCGCTCGACCCGGATGCCGACGCAGCCGAGGGCCTCGGCGAGCTTCACGAAGTCGGGGATGCGCAGGGTGTGCGTGCCGAGATCGGTGTTGGAGTAGCGCTCCTGGTAGAACAGCGTCTGCCACTGGCGGACCATGCCCAGGTTGCCGTTGTTGATCAGCGCGACCTTGATCGGCACGCCCTCGACGGCACAGGTGGCCAACTCCTGGTTGGTCATCTGGAAGCAGCCGTCACCGTCGACCGCCCACACCTCTTTGTCGGGCGCGCCCATCTTGGCGCCCATGGCGGCCGGGACGGCGTAGCCCATGGTGCCGAGACCGCCGGAATTCAGCCAGGTGCGCGGCTTTTCGTACTTGATGAACTGCGCGGCCCACATCTGGTGCTGGCCGACGCCGGCACAGTAGATGGCGTCGGGTCCGGCCAGCCGGCCGAGCGCGTCGATGACGAACTCGGGCGAGAGCGAGCCGTCGCTCGGCTTGGTCCAGCCGAGCGGGTAGCTCTTGCGGATGCCGTCGAGGTACTTCCACCATTCGGTGAGGTCGAGCAGCGGGGTGGGAGCGGCGGAGCGCCCCGAAGCCGTCTGCGCCGCCGGATCGGCCTTCAGCGTCTCGATCAGCTCGACGATCACCTCGCGGCAGTCGCCGACGATCGGCACGTCCGCGTGCCGGTTCTTGCCGATCTCGGCCGGGTCGATGTCGGCGTGGATCACCCTGGCGTCCGGCGCGAACGAGTCGAGCTGGCCGGTGACCCGGTCGTCGAAGCGGGCGCCGAGGGTGATCAGCAGATCCGAGCGCTGCAGTGCCGCAACGGCTCCCACGGTGCCGTGCATGCCGGGCATGCCCATGTTGAGCTGGTGGCTGTCCGGGAACGCGCCGCGCGCCATCAGCGTGGTGACCACCGGGATGCCGGTCATCTCGGCCAGCTCGAGCAGCTCGGGCGAGGCGTCGGCCTTGATCACGCCGCCGCCGACGTAGAGCACCGGCGACTTGGCTTCCAAGATCATCCGGGCGGCCTCGCGCACCTGCTTGCCGTGCGGCTTGGTCACCGGACGGTAGCCGGGCAGCCGCATCTCCGGCGGCCAGCTGAAGGTCGTCTGCATCTGCAGCACGTCCTTCGGGATGTCCACCAGCACCGCGCCCGGGCGACCGCTCGCGGCCAGGTAGAACGCCTCGGCGATGATGCGCGGGATGTCGATGCCCTCGGTGATGAGGAAGTTGTGCTTGGTGATCGGCATGGTGATGCCGGAGATGTCGGCCTCTTGGAAGGCGTCCGTGCCGATCAGGCCGCGGCCGACCTGGCCGGTGAGCGCGACGATCGGCACCGAGTCCATCTGCGCGTCGGCGATCGGGGTGACCAGGTTGGTCGCGCCGGGACCCGAGGTCGCCATGCAGACGCCGACCTTGCCGGTGGCCTGGGCATAGCCGGTCGCGGCGTGACCCGCGCCCTGCTCGTGCCGGACCAGCACGTGGCGCACCTTGGTCGAGTCGAACAGCGGGTCGTAGACCGGGAGAATCGCGCCACCGGGAATGCCGAATACGGTGTCGACGCCGAGCTCCTCGAGCGTGCGGACGACCGACTGCGCGCCGGTGACCCGCTCGGGCGGGAGCTGGCGGCGGTTGGCCGACGTCGTCGAACTGCCAGCGGGCGCTGTCGGCTGGTTGGCCGAGGGCGCTGGCCTGCGGGCCGATGGCCCGGGCCGTGCGGTTGGTGCACTCACCGTCTTCGTTCCTAACTGCTTGTCGTTCTGACCCCGGATTTGTATCTGACATGCGGTGTCTTGCGACTTGCCACGTGCGGATATTCACCCGAACACAAAAAAGCCCCCGACAGCGCATGGCTGTTCGAGGGTGGCGCGTCGCAACGCGAGCTGACGTATTCGACTCAGATAGTCAGGCTCAACGCTGGACGCGCCGGCCGATTACGAGAAGCTCGTTTCGATTCACGCGCATGACGGTATGTGTGCGTGAGCCGAAGAGTCAAACAGGTCCCATTATGTGGGATAGTGCGGCTGCTTGGGTCCTTCACCAGGATGCGAGGATGGTGGTGTGTCATCACCGCATCAGTCCGTGCCACCGGCTAAATCGTCCCACACCGCGCCCGAGGGATCGGACACGGGTGGCGGCTCGGCCGCCACTGTGATCCGCATCCCACGCCTGGCCTTCCTAGGCGTGTTCATCCTGTTCATGTGCGTGTTCTTCATGTTCGTCGGGTGGCCGATCGGGCTGTGGTGGTTGCTGCTGATCCCGGTCGCGGTGGCTGTGTGGGTGCTGCGGACGCAGACGACGGTGTCCGAGGACGGGCTGGATCTGCGGACCGTGTTCGGGTCGCGGCACCTGGACTGGTCTCAGCTGAAGGGGGTGCGTATCCCGAAACGTGGATACGTGCGGGCTGATCTGGTCGACGGCACCGAGATGAAATTGCCTGCGGTGAGTTATGACCGGGTGCGTGATCTCGCGCTCGCTTCGCAGGGGCGGATTCCGGATCCGTATGCGGTCCCGCCGGCCGCGCCGAAGTCGGATGATGCGGACGCCGCGGAGGAAGTCACCGAAGCCGACAGCTCGGTCACCACCGACGACACCAAGCCCGACAATGCCGACGACAGCAACGTCGAGGGCGACACGCACGACAGCAAGTAGGCACCGGCACCTGACCGAGCGCAGGCGGCACGCGCGCCACGATCAGGAACATTTGCCGACGGTAGGATGTTGTCGGCGTTGTGGTCAGCGTGTCGGGAGGACCGATCTCCGATGCGCCCACCGCAACCCGACGGCCCGGCAACTCCGGCGACACCGTCAGCGCCGACGATCACCATTCGCGACGACACCAGCACGGACTGACACCGAGAACGGTTCGGGACGACGGCCACGAGCCACCCCGACCGGCAGGTAGGCCGACAGCCACGCGGGAGTACCGTGGAGCGGCCGCCGAGCTAACTCTGCGCAGTCGCACACCAGCCCCCGCGACCCAGATCGAGGACCATCAATGCCACCGCTTCGTTCCCGCACCACCACCGTCGGCCGCAATGCCGCAGGCGCCCGCGCACTCTGGCGCGCCACCGGCATGACCGACTCCGACTTCGGCAAGCCGATCGTCGCCATCTCGAACTCCTACACCCAGTTCGTGCCCGGCCACGTGCACTTGAAGAACGTCGGCGAGATCGTGGCCGAGGCGGTGCGCGCCGCGGGTGGCGTACCACGAGAGTTTCACACCATCGCCGTCGACGACGGCATCGCGATGGGTCACGGCGGCATGCTCTACTCGCTGCCGTCGCGCGAAATCATCGCCGACTCGGTCGAATACATGGTGAACGCGCACACCGCCGACGCGCTGGTGTGCATCTCCAACTGCGACAAGATCACCCCGGGCATGCTGAATGCCGCTATGCGGCTGAACATTCCGACGGTGTTCGTCTCCGGCGGGCCGATGGAGGCCGGTAAGGCCGTTGTTGTCGGCGGTGTCGCGCAGGCGCCGACCGATCTGATCACCGCGATCTCCGCGAGCGCGAATCAGGCGGTGTCCGAAGAGGGTTTGAGCGAGGTCGAGCGGTCCGCCTGTCCGACCTGCGGCTCGTGCTCGGGCATGTTCACCGCGAACTCGATGAACTGCCTCACCGAGGCGCTCGGACTCGCGTTGCCCGGCAACGGTTCCACACTGGCCACCCACGCCGCGCGGCGGTCGCTGTTCGAGCGGGCGGGCACCGTGGTCGTCGACATCGCCAACCGCTGGTACCGCGAGGACGACGCATCGGTGCTGCCGCGGAATGTCGCCAACGCCAAGGCTTTCCGCAACGCGATGGCCCTGGACGTAGCGATGGGCGGCTCCACCAACACCGTGCTGCACACCCTCGCGGCCGCGCGGGAGGGTGAGGTCGACTTCGATCTGCACACCATCGAGGAGACCAGCCGCCGGGTGCCGACCCTGTCGAAGGTGTCGCCCAACTCCGATTACCACATGGAAGACGTGCACCGGGCCGGTGGCATCCCCGCCATCCTCGGTGAGCTGCGGCGCGCCGGCCTGCTGGAGACCGACGTGAGCACCGTGCACACGCGCAGCTTCGACGAGTGGCTCGACACCTGGGATATCCGCTCCGGTAAGGCTTCTGACGAAGCGATCGAGCTGTTCCATGCCGCGCCGGGTGGTGTGCGCACGGTCGAGCCGTTCTCCACCGAGAACCGCTGGTCCTCGCTTGACACCGATGCCGCCGGTGGGTGCATCCGCGACTTCGAGCACGCGTACACCCGCGAGGGCGGGCTGGTTGTGTTGCGCGGCAACATCGCTCCGGACGGCGCGGTGCTCAAGACCGCGGGCATCGACGAGGAGCTGTTCACCTTCCAGGGACCCGCGCTCGTGGTGGAATCCCAGGAGGAAGCCGTCTCGGCCATCCTCGGCAAGAAGATCAAGGCGGGCGATGTGCTCGTCGTCCGCTATGAGGGTCCTGCGGGCGGTCCGGGCATGCAGGAGATGTTGCACCCCACCGCCTTCCTGAAGGGCGCCGGTCTCGGCAAGCAGTGCGCGCTGATCACCGACGGCCGCTTCTCCGGCGGCACCTCGGGCCTGTCCATCGGCCACATCTCCCCCGAGGCGGCCAGCGGCGGCACCATCGGCCTGATCGAAACCGGCGACCAGATCCGCATCGACGTCAGCACCCGCGCACTCGAGGTCCTCGTCGACGACGCCGTCCTCGCCGAGCGCCGCGCCAAAATGGAAGCGGCCGAACGCCCTTGGCAACCGGTCAACCGCGAACGCACCGTCACCACCGCCCTGCGCGCCTACGCCGCGCTGGCCACCTCGGCAGACAAGGGCGCAGTGCGTTACGTGCCGTAATCGCTACCTCTCCAACCACTATCCGGCGCTCCTCTCAGAGGGGCGCCGGATTGCGCTCTCCCCCAACCCAACCGGTGAACGAGATATCTGGCGAATCGACACAACAGAGCGCCCACTCGACACCACCACCGTAGGCACGGCGGACAAACGAACGGCGCCCCTCGGAAGTGCGAGGGGCGCCGGGGATTCGGGGTGTGGCGGAATTAGTCGAAGGGCCCTATGCCGGTGAAGGGGTTGCCTCCGTGCAGGTACCAGTAGGTGCCGACGGCGGCGGCTATCGCCAGGACCAGGATGACGAAGGAGCCGATGAAGGGGCGGGTGGCCCAGCCGCGGTTGCGGTCGAAGGCCCAGCGGCCGGGGCCGGTGAGGATGATGACGGCGGCGGTGCCCGCCAGGATGCTTTCGAGTTCGACGCCGGTGGGGACCGCGTCCTTGAATTGGAAGCCGGGGATCATGCCCTGCTTCCACGCCCAGGCGTCGAGGATGACCGCGAGGACCGCGCCCGCGGCGAACGGGGTGGCCAGGCCGAGGACGAGGAGTGCGCCGCCGCCGAGTTCGCCGATGGTGACCAGGATGGCCGCCAGCGTCGGATGGTCCCAGCCGCCGCTGTCCATCATGTCGCGGGTGCCGTCGAGGCCGGGGCCGTTGAACCAGCCGGTCAGCTTCTGCAGGCCGTGGTAGATGAAGACGCCGCCGACGACCAGGCGCAGCAGGAACAGGCCGAAATCCAGTGTGCCGCGGCGGTTGTCGCCGTTGCGGCGGCGCAGCCTGCCGGTGTCGGTCGGCGCGTTCGCGGCAGGCGGGATGCTGGCGTAGGCGTAGGCGGGCGGCGCGTCCGGTGAGGTGCCGCTCGCGCCGACCGACGGAACCTGCGGATCCAGGCCGAGTTCGTCGTCGGTGCGCGGGACGTCCTTGGTCAACTTGGGAAACTGCTCGGTCGGCGAATCGAACGGACTACTAACGCCTCGACCGGTGGTCGACACCGCCGACTGCTCAGCCGTGGACGGCACCGAACTTCGGGCCGCCGCGGGGTCGGATGTATCTTTCGGCTTCTCGGTCACGGCCAATACCCTATGCTGCGTCGCCCGCCGACGGGCCCCTAAACCACGGCGTGGTGGTTCAGATTTTGACGACGCGAACCAGCGCCGCATGGCCCCCGATGCACAGCCGCACGCCTTCTGACAGACGCACGCGTGTCAGCGCGGCGATTCGGGGTCTCAACTGACAGCACATCCCTGACACTCCAGTGACAGGACATCCCGGACACTGACCGGTCGGTCGATGAGTGTTCATCGATGGGCCAGAAGG
>NZ_JBHXAU010000055.1:0-9737 GCF_042727395.1 Nocardia sp. NPDC060255
TGGGGGGGCCCCGCCTCGTGTGGGGGGCCGGACAACTTCCGGAACACGGCATCGGCCTGGGCCGGGCACTCGCGCTGTTCCGCGAGCGCTGGGAGCCGCAGTTCTCGGGGAGCGCGGGCCCGCGCTACTTCGGCTTCGTCACCGGTGGCGCCACCCCGGCGGCGGTCGCGGGCGATTGGCTGACCGGGGTGCTCGATCAGAACGCGATGTCGGGCGAGGATTCCGCGGCGATCGAGCTGGAACATCAGACGGTGGACTGGATCGGGGGGCTGTTCGGACTGGAACAGCACACCGGGGCGTTCGTCAGCGGGGCGACGATGTCGAACTTCGTCGGCTTGGCGATCGCGCGGGAGTGGTTGGGCGAACAGCTGGGAATCTCGGTGGCGCAGGCGGGCGTCGGCGCGCTGGGGCCGGTGCACGTGTTGTCGGGGACGCCGCATTCCAGCATCGTCAAGTCGTTGTCCATGCTCGGAATCGGCCGGGACAGTATGGAATTGGTGCCGACCATACCCGGCCGGGAGGCCGTCGACGTGGACCGGCTGGCCGAGGCCCTCGCGGCGCTGGACGGTCGGCCCGCCATTGTGGTCGCCAATGCGGGCACGGTGAACACCGTCGACTTCGACGATCTGCGCGCGATTGCCGCACTGCGCCAACGGTATCCGTTCTGGCTGCATGTCGACGGCGCGTTCGGCGCGTTCGCGGCGCTGACACCGGAGCATGCCGAGCTGGTCGACGGGCTCGGCGAGGCGGATTCGGTCTGTGTCGATCTGCACAAGTGGTTCAACGTGCCCTACGACGCGGCAGTCCAGTTCACCCGGCACCGGGATCTGCAGCTGCGCGTCTTCCTGAATTCCGCCGCATATCTGACCCCGCCCACCGGCACACCGGATTTCGGGCATCTGGTGCCCGAAAATTCGCGGCGGTTGCGTGCGCTCGCGGCTTGGTTCTCGCTCACCGCATACGGTCGCGATGGTCACCGGGATATCGTGCAGCGCAACATCTCCGGCGCCAACAGCCTCGCCGAGCAGCTCGTCGCGACCGGGCTGCTCCGGCTCGTCGCGCCGGTCCGGCTCAATGTCGTCTGCTTCACGTTGACCGACCGGCCCACTACCGAGCGGGTGCACGCGCTGGTCGATGCCATCGCCGAGTCCGGCGAAACCTTTGTGACGCCAACGGTTTACGACGGGTCACCGGCGATTCGGGCCGCGTTCAGCAACTGGCGCACGACCGACACCGACGTGGATCGGGCGGCCAAGGCGATCGCCGCCGCGGCACTCGCCCTGGGCTGATCGTCAGCTCGCCACTTCGGTGGCGGGGGGTGGATGAAATCCGGGGCCGGGCTGCGGTTCGACGTCGCGGGGATCGAGTTCGGTGCGGCAGTGGTCGCACACCAGCAGCGGCGTGATCGGGTGTCCGCAGGTGCGGTGCTCGAGGATGAGCGGCGGACCGTCCGGGTCGGCCAGGTGCCGGTCGCCCCACGCCGACATCGCGATGATGATCGGGTACAGCTCGCGGCCCGCGGCGGTGAGGTGATAGTCGACGCGGCCGCCGCCCTCGTCGGTGCGGGCGAAGATGCCCGCGTCGATCAGCATGCGCAGGCGGCTGGTGAGCAGGTTGCGGTTGGTGATGCCGATGTTGCGGGCGAAATCGCTGAACCGGCGCACGCCGAAGAACGCCTCGGCGATGACCAGGATGGTCCACCGGTCGCCGAGCAGCTCGACGACGCGGGTCACCGAATCATCGGCCGGGCGTCGGATGGTCATCCGGATATCTTCGCATTCGCTGTTGGTATTGCATTCCTACTGCTGGTATCGGAATAATACTACTCGACCACGCGCCGCCGGTCGCCAGCCTTTGAGGTGGGAGTGCAATGACGTCAGCAGAAGAGTCGAGCGCCGACTACGTCCGTTTGCTCGATCCCGCGGTGCGGCCGAACCCCTATCCGCTGTTCGCGCGGTTGCGGGAACGCGGGCCGTTCCGGATCGGCACCGCGCCGGTGGTCATCGTGCCCGGCCACGCCGACTGCGCGGCGGTGCTGCGCGACCCCCGGGTGAGCGTCGACCGCTCGCTGGCGAAGCTGCAACTGGGCTCGATGCCGATCTACGACGCGACGAAAACCACTGCGGACCAGGTGAAGCCGTCGTTTCTGTTCCTCGATCCGCCGGACCACACCCGGCTGCGGCGGCTGGTGTCGAAGGCCTTCACGCCGCGGGTGGTACAGCAGCTCGAACCGCGAGTCACCGAGATCGTCGACGACATTCTCGACAAGCACTCGGCGGCAGGGACTTTCGACGCCGTCACCGAGTTCGCCTATCCGCTGCCGGTGACCGTCATCTGCGAACTGCTCGGCGTACCGCTGGAAGACGAAGCGCAGCTGAGTCATTGGTCGTCACTGCTGTCTCGCACGTTGGATCCGACGTCACGACAGGCCGCCGAGCATCGGGCCGATCCCGCCGAATTGCAGCGCGCCGGAACCGAACTCAGCATCTACTTCGAGCGGCTGACCGAACGTCGCCGCGCCACACCGGGACCCGACCTGCTGTCGCAGCTGCTCGCGGCGGAGGACGCCGGGGACATGCTCAGCCACGACGAGCTGATCTCCACCTGCGCGCTGCTGCTCGTCGCGGGACACGAGACCACGGTCAACCTCATCGCCAACGCGACCCTCGCGCTGCTGCGCCGACCCGGCGAACTCGCCGCGCTGCGCGCGAATCCCGAACGCGCACAAGGTGTTGTCGAGGAGACGCTGCGTTTCGATCCGCCGGTCCAGCTGATCCCGCGCATCGCCGCCGACGACCTGACGGTGGGCGAGCTCGCCGTCCGGCGCGGCGATCTGGTGGTGATGCTGGTCGCCGCCGCGCAGCGCGACCCCGCCGCGTTCCCCGATCCGGACCGCTTCGACCCGGCCCGCGACAACCGGCACCTCGCCTTCGGACTCGGCGCCCACTTCTGCCTCGGCGCTCCGCTGGCCCGGCTGGAGGCGCGGGTGGCGCTCACCCGGTTCGCGCAACGCGTCGAATCGCCGCGGCTGCCCACGGATCCGCCGGTGTATCGCGAACACGTGAACCTGCGCGGTCCGGCACACATGCCGATCGAGTTCGCGGCGATCCTGCCGCGCTAGTCAGCCGTCGTAGGAGACATGCGGCGTCCAGTCGTCGAGGGGACGAATAGCAGCGGCGTGCAGCGCCTCGGCGACCAGTTCCCTGGTGAACGCACCCTCGCCGAGCACGCCGTTGATCTGCACCGCGACGGCGCGAAAACCCTTGGGCGCCAAGGTGGTATCCAAACTGGTCACCAGATTGCGGACCGCCGCCTTCTGCACGCCGAGCGATGCGGCCTGATTCCACGGCTTGTCCGCCGCCGCACTCCCGGTGACCAGCACCCGCGCGCCCTCGGCGAAGAACGGTAGCGCCGACTGCACGGCAGGCAGCAGCGCGGCGGCGCCGATGGTGAAGTCCTCGATCAACTCCGGCACCGACAGCTGCAGCGGATCCGACTGCCGGAACATACTCGGGTTGAAATGCAGCACGTCGATCCGGCCGTGCTGCTCCCCCACCGCGGTCACCACCCGGGCGATATCGGCCGGATCGGACAGATCGACGCCGACGCCCTCCGCGTCGAAATCCTCACCGCGCAACTGTGCGGCCAGCGGCTCGGCCTCCTCCGGCAGCCGAGCGGCCAGGAACACCGCATAGCCGTCGTCGGCGAAGAGTCGGGCGACAGCCAATCCGACACCGGGACCGGCGCCGAGCACGAGAAGCACAGGAGCAGACATGATCTCGAGCCTAGAGGCGACGGGATGATCACGGCCAGCGGTCGCCGCGCCGCGGTGCGACGCGCCTGCGCGACTGTGCCGATTGTCGCTAAATAACCGCCGATGATCGGGGTATTACGCGCGCGTGCGTACTCTCGAACGAGTCGGACAAGGAACAAGACGGCGAGGAACGATCCGTGGCGCGAGTGCCGAGAAGAGCGCAGGGCACAGAGTCTGCGGCGTTGAACGATGACGACACAGTCGAGTTTGCCCGGGTCACCGACCCGCCCGCGCGGCCGGCGCGGCATCGTCGGGCCGCGCCGAAACAGCGCCGGGTCGCGGCAAAGCCGCACAAGGCTCGTCAGGCGGCGAAGGTCGCGGTCCGGGTGGTCGTCTCGGTCACCGCGCTCGCGGTGCTCTCCGGCACCGGATTCGCCTGGTCGGCCAAGCTCGACTTCAACAACGGGTTCAACCGCACGGACGCGATCGGCGCCGACGCACCGCACTCGCTGGGCGGCGACCTCAACATCCTGCTGATCGGCCTGGACACCCGCAAGGACCAGAACGGCAACAACCTGCCGAAGGAAATCCTGGACCAGCTGCACGCGGGCGACGGCGACGAGGGCGGCTACAACGCCAACTCGCTCATCCTGCTGCACGTTCCGGCGAACATGCAGCACATCGTCGCGTTCTCCATCCCGCGCGACGACTATGTCGCGGTCTCCAACATCCCCGGCTACGACCACGTCAAGATCAAAGAGGCGTACGGTCTGAAGAAGGCGGCCGCGGAGGCCAAGCTGATCGCCAACGGCGAGAAGGATCAGGTCACGCTGGAACGCGCGGGTCGCGAGGCCGGGCGCGCGTCCATCGTCTCCGCCGTGCGCAACCTGACCGGCGTGCCGATCGACCGGTTCGCCGAGGTCGCCCTCGCCGGTTTCTACCACCTGGCCGAGGCCCTGGGCGGCGTCGACGTGTGCCTGAACAAGGCCGTCGACGACAGCTACTACTCCGGCGCCAAGTTCCCGGCCGGGCCGCAGCACCTCAACGGTTCCGACGCGCTCGCGTTCGTCCGCCAGCGGCACGGGCTGGACAACGGCGACCTCGACCGGACGCACCGGCAGCAGGCGTATCTCACCTCGGTCGCCAAGTCGCTCAAGAGTTCGGGGACGCTGACCAACGTGACCAAGCTGTCCGACCTGATGAAGGTGGCGCACCAGGATGTGGTGCTGTCCGACGGCTGGGACCTGCTCGATTTCGCGCAGAACCTCGGCGGTGCGGGCTCGATGTCGGTCGAGTTCCGGACGCTGCCGGTGTTGCGCTACGACACCATCAACGATCAGGACGTCAACATCATCGATCCGGCCGCCATCAAGAAGGAAGTGCGGGCCGCGTTCGGGATCGAAACACCGAGCAGCACACCGGCGCACCCGCCGACCAGCACGGTCGATGTGAAGAACGCGGGCAGCGTGGCCGGTATGGCCGCGAAACTGTCCGCAGCGCTGACCAAGCGCGGCTATCGCGAAGGCGAAGTCGGCAACCTGGGCAGCAGCACCACGACGACCACGGTGACCTATGGCACCGGTGCCGAGGCGGACGCCACGCAATTGGCCGAGACGCTCGGCGGACTCACGGCGACCGCCTCGACGAACGTCCAGGCCGGGCGCATTCAGGTCGTCCTCGGGAGCGACTTCACGATGCCGGCCGAGTTGAGCTCGAGTTCGGACTCGACCGCCGCCACGACGACGTCCACCGCGCCGACGACAACCGCCGATCCAGCCCCTGACTCCGGTAAGCCGGTCACGACGACGATCGGCGGCAATATCCCCTGCGTGAACTGACCGCTATTCGACGAAAGCCTTGATCCGGTTCAACGTCTCGCGCATCCCGTCGACGTTCGTCTTGGTGCGCGCCCGACCGGCCAGCAGCGAGTACACCCGCAACACCGGGTTGCTGTGCAGGTGGAACGATTCGGTGACGTCGGTGCCGCCCTCGACCGGCTCGAATCGATAAGTCCAAGTATTGATCGATATCCCGCCCGGCCCGAGCACCGTGAACGCGAATTCTCGCCCCGGCTCGCAGGTGATGATCCGGCAGACGGTCCAGTACTTCAGACCCCAGCCGTTGCGGTTGACGTGTCCGCGGAACTTCACCCCGACGGCGGGTTCGGTAGCGCCGCCGAGCCATTCGGCCGCGAAGGTCTCCGGACTGAACCGTCCCGTGTTCGTGATATCGCTGACCAGCGGCCAGATCTTGTCGGCGGGCGCGGCCATTCGCACTGTCACACTGTCCTGCATGCTCGAACGCTAGCAGCAGTAAGCAGTCGTTACCGGGTGTCGGAAAGTGGTGTCAGTGCGTCGAAGGCGGCGTCCCAGCGGTCCGGGTCGGCCAGCACTGCGCCGGGCGGCAGCTCCCAGTAGGCGGCGAGCAGGTCGTAGCCGAGGTGTGCGGTGGCGGCGTGGGTGGGCCAGTGCGCGGTGGTCCATTGCAGATCCTCGGTGGCCGAGTCGATTCCGGTGCGGGCGACACCGACCAGTTCGAATTGCAGCTGTTGGATGAGCGCGACCGCGGGGGCTCCGGCGGGCTCGGTGCGTGACAGCTTCAGCAGGGCTCGGGCTACCGCGCAGACTCGAATTTCGATCCAGCGGAAGGTGCGTCGATGGGCGCGCGGGACAACGACATGCGGGACGAGCACCGCGACGGCGACGCCGATCACTGTCTCGACGAAGCGATCTCGGATCAGCGGCGCGACCGCACCGTCGGGCGTCGAACCGACCGCGAGCAGTGCGATCGGAGTAATGAAGATCGCGGCGAGCGCGTAGTTGCGCGGCACGAACAGCTCCATGCAGAACAGCAGCGCGGCCACCAGCGCGATGAGGGCGTAACCGGTGAGCGCGAGCTGGTGCACCACGCCGAAGAGCACCAAACCGACGACCGTGCCGACGAAGCGGTGAATGCCGCGCACCTTGCCGCGGACTCGATCGGGGCCGATCTGCAACACCATCAGCGCGGTGAACACGGCCCAGTGCGGCCGGTCCTGACCGAGCAGCGCGCTGAGTCCGCCGGCGACCAGGCAGGCGATGCCGACCCGGAAGGCGCTGATGGTCGCGTGCGAATCGAAGGACAGTGAGCGGCGCAGGCGGAACCAGACGCCGGGGCGGACGAACGAGATCAGCGGGTCGACGACCAGGTCGTTGGTGTCGTCGTAGGCCGGACCGGCGAGTCGGCGGCGAGCCGCGACCAAGGTGGCCAGCAGTTCCGAATCCGGTGCTCGGCTCGGCAGTCCCGCGTCATAGACCGCAGCCCAGGCCTCGGCTACCGCACCGCCCGCCTGATGACGCAGGTCGATGGCGGGTTGGCCGGATGCCCGCGCCGACAAGTAGGAGTCGACCGCGCGGATCGCGGCTTCGACGGCTACCCGCTCGGGCTTGCGCCGATCACGCAGCACTCCGGCCATCGATGCGAGCACCGACGCGCCGACACCGAATGCCGTGCAGGACAACAGGGCCGCTGTCGATACGCCCGCCTCCGCGGCCATCATCGCGCCGCCACAGGCGATCACGAAGAGCAAGGCACCCGGCGGGCCGAGCCGCAGCGCGTCGATCGCGTACACGGCAACGACCGCGACGACCGTCAGCAGGGCCACCGTGAGCAGCGAAGCGCCGACTCCACCGGAGAGCCCGTGCCCGAGCATGGCGCCGACACCGCAGGAAGCGAGCAGCGCGAGACCTGCGGCAAGCACCACGCCTGCGCGCATGCGATACGCCCTGCGCTCTCCGTACATCACCGCGAAGGCACCGAACAGCACGAACAACGCCTGCTGCGGGTGCCCGGTCGCGACGACCACCGCGGCAGGCAGCGCGAAGGCCAGTGCGGACCGCAGACCGGGACTCCAGCGCCGACCCGCAGGCGGAAGCGCGAACAGCAGCGCGCCGATTCGCCCCTGCGGCGGCAGCGGGTCGGAGACCGACAGGACCATGTCCTTCCTTCCTGATCGTCAAGCGGGGTTGCCGTTCCACCGTATGCGCGTGACGGCCGCCACTGGACAGACGGTCCGCCGCGTGGCGCGCGGCTAGATTCGAAGAGTGACCGCTGACGCGCAACCCACCCGCATCCACTCCTTCGCCGACGACGCCCTCGGCGAACACGACGCGGTCGCCTTGGCCGAGCTCGTGCGCAGCGGGGAACGCAGCCCGCGCGAGCTCGCCGCGGCGGCGGTGGCACGCGCACGGCAGGTCGAGGAGTTGGCCGCGGTCGCTTACGCGAGTTACGAGAAACCACTGCTGCCCGCCGAACGGACCGGGCGGTTGTACGGGGTCCCGACGTTCGTGAAGGACAACGCCGACATCGCCGGGATGCCGACCAACCAGGGCACCCAAGCGTTCCAGGCCAAACCCGCGCGGGAACACGGCGCGTATGCGCGCCAATTCCTCAGTGCCGGAATGACAGTGCTCGGCAAGAGCACGCTGCCGGAGTTCGGCTTCAACGCGACCACCGAGCCGCCGTTCGCCCGGCCGACCCGAAACCCTTGGCACACCGGCTATTCGGTGGGTGGCTCGTCCGGCGGGTCGGCGGCTTTGGTCGCTTCCGGTGTGGTGCCGATCGCGCACGGCAACGACGGCGGCGGATCGATCCGCATTCCGGCGGCCTGCGCCGGGCTGGTCGGACTGAAGCCGAGCAGGGGTCGGCACATCGATTCGGCGATGGCGCGCAAGCTACCCGTCAATATCGTCAGCGAAGGCGTACTGACCAGGACGGTACGCGATACCGCCGCGTATACCGCTGCGGCGGAACAGTATTGGCATAATCCCGCGCTGCCACCGATCGGGTACGTCGAGGGACCGGGAACGAAACGGCTACGCGTCGCACTGCTGCTGGAGAACATCGGCGGCCCGGTGCCCGCCGGACCGATCCGGGACGCCGTCGAAAAGGTCGCCGTCACACTGGAATCCCACGGCCATCACGTCGAGCCAGTGCCGATGCCGTTCGACAACACGCTCGAAACCGCGTTCCTGCAGTACTGGGGCCTACTGGCCACCTTCGTCGCCTCCACCGGCAAGCTCGCCGACCGCCACTTCGACACCGCCCGCCTCGACGACCTCACCCTCGGCCTACGCCGCCACTTCCTCCGCACCGCCTGGCGCACCCCCATCATGCTGCACCGCCTACGCACCGCAGCCACCACATACCAACGCGCCCTCGGCCCATACGACGCCATCCTCCTCCCCACCCTAGGCCGCGAAACCCCCGAACTCGGCCACCTCAGCCCACCACCCCCTTCGACGACCTACTAGACCGCCTACGCACCTACGTCTCATTCACCCCCATCAACAACATCACCGGCACCCCCGCCATCACCATCCCAGCCGGCCTAACCCCCACCGGCCTCCCCATCGGCATCCAATTCACCAGCACCCAAGGCAACGAACACCCCCTCCTCGAACTCGCCTACCTAATCGAAGCCGAACACCCTTTCCCCCGCCTGAACGGGTAACCAATCCCCAACCCCCCGAACCGGTTTGGGGCTTCGCACACCACTTCCATCCGTCACAACCCCACCCAGGCGTTCAACTGGCATGCGATGGACCAACCATGTGTGCGAGCAACACCCCCCACCGCCGGGGTGAGCATCGAGTCGAGTCATATGGTCGCTCAACGATCTTCACCAGCAACCATTCGACTCTGTTCGATCGTGAAAACTCTCTCAACGCCACCACAAGCCGGTGACCACCTCGGGAACCCGACTTCACGCACCTGACGTGCACCTAAAGCCGGGTACGGCACACGACGCGCCCACACTACTCACAAGAAAACCTGTGTAGGTCTTCAGCTTTCATGAACAGGTCACCTTGGGAAGTCCTTAGGTGCACTTGCCCGGATAGGTATACCCGTCGGGAGTGTCCGGGAAACGGTGGATTTGATCTTGGTCTGACACGCCGAGCGTTGCTTGGCGGGAAGGATCGATGATGAGCGAAACACTGGATCC
>NZ_JBHXAU010000056.1:0-4562 GCF_042727395.1 Nocardia sp. NPDC060255
CTCGGGAGATGGTGGCTGGCGAGTGGGGCTTCGGCAATTTCCGCCCGTTCGAGTTCCCCGCGTTCCACAGAATTCGGGGGTTCTGGAGATCTTGAAGGTCCGAAGATGCTGGTCAGCGGGTTGAGGGCTGGTGGAATCGGCGGATTCGCCTAGACACACGGTTTTGTGGTTTTCTGTAACTTTTCCTGCGGTGATGCGGGTATGGTCTGGAGTCGTGTACGTGCGGACGGTGAAGCGGCGGAACAAGTCTGGTTCGGTGGCGTATCTGTAGCTGGCGCACAACGAGTAAGACCCGGTGAAGGGCCGGGCGACCCCGAAGGTGTTGTTCACCTTCGGCCGCGCCGACGAGCTGGACCGGGACGCGGTGAAACGCCTGGTCGGGTCGTTGTCGCGGCTGCTGGACCCTGCCGACGCGTTGGCTGTATCGGCGGCGGGACGGAACTGGAGTTGGTGTCCTCCAGAGCATTCGGCGGCGCGTACGTGCTCGATGATCTGTGGCGGTGGCTGGGCATAGATGCCATAATCGGCGGGCTCGGGCAGCCGAAACGTGGTCGCCGTCGCGACGTTCCGGGGATCGAGCGGGTGTTGTTCAGGCTGGTCGCCAACCGGGCGCTGGCGCCGTCGTCGAAACTGGCTGCCGCGGACTGGATCAGCGGTGATGTGCACATCGACGGGCTGCCCGCCACCAGCGACGATGCCTGTTATCGGGCGATGGACTGGCTGCACGAGGTGAACCGCGACCTCGAGCGCTAGGTGTTCGACCGGGTCGCGACGCTGCTGAACCTCGAGGTCGATCTGCTGTTTTTCGATTATCCGGCTGATCGGTGCTCGGAGTACGCCCTGGCAGGGTAGGCAGTCAGCTGGCGCGGTTTGCACGGTTGAGTTTGCGGAGTTGTTCGTCGTGGCGGAGGACGTTGGTGGCGACGGCTTCCAGGGAGAGGCGGAGTTGGTCGAGTTGACCGGCGAGCCTGGTGAGGCGGATGGTTTCCCAGCGGGGTCGCGGTGTTGTTCGACGAGTTCGCGCAGCTCGGGGCGCCGGTAGAGGCTGGAGCGGCTGATGCCGGTGCGGGCGGCGATGCCGGTGAAGGTGACAGGTCGGCCGTTGCGGAGCAGTTCGGTGCAGGCCGCGCGGACGGCGGAGCCGGTGTGGTGGGGCTGCTCGCTCATGAGGCTTCAGTCTGGTTCATGCGCTAATCGAGGCGGTCCAGCAGGCGGCGAGCAGAGTTCGGTGTCGGCGCGCTGCGCGGCCAGCACGGGCAGAAACGCTGCGTCGAGGCGGAAGTTCGGACAGTGCTCGCAGATGTTGGCATAGGCGCAGCTGCCCTGGGCGGCGGTGCGCAGACAGTAGCCGCCAGCCAGCCGCGCCTTGACCAGCGGGGCGTCCTTCCAATCGGCACCTGCACTGATCGTGGTGAGCGGCAGCGTTTTTCGCGGCTCAGGCATGTCACCGAGCCGGGATTTGACCTGGACGAGGGCGCGTTCGTAATCGGCGCGGACGGTGGCGTCGAAAAGGCGGGCATACCGCAGGCTCATCGCAGCAGAAGTATGGCCGAGCATGACCATCAGCGCCTGCAGCGAGCAGCCCGCGTTGACCAGCGCGGTCGCCCAAGAGTGACGAAGTTGGTGCGGCGTGGCTTTCGGCAATGCGGCGCGTTCGGCGGCGCGGGCGAGTTCGTCGCGCAGTGTCTCGGCGGAGATGCGTCTGCCGTAGTGGGTGAGCAGGAACTCGGTCGGTCGCCCGGTCTTGGGGTGCGGTAGGGGTCGTCCGGGTGAGCGGGTCGCGGTGATCCGGTCGATCAGCGCGACCGTCTCGGCATCCAGGGGCACCATGCGTTCGGAATTCAGTTTGCCCAGTGGTACTTTCAACCAGGCGCCGATATCGGCGACCTCGTGCACGCAGTCCAGTTCCAGGTCGCACAGTTCTCCGACACGCACCCACCCACCCACCACATTGAAGCCCAACCCGGCACCGAGGGAGGTCATCGGAATGAGGAGGGTGAACGGTGCGGCACACGAATAACACAAAAGTGCACCGCGTGCGGTACCGAACCTGCACGCTATCACACCGGCGCAAAGGGCGCCCGTGAGCCCTCCGATGCTAGAAAGGGCGAAGAGGATACCGACCGTCCCTGCGGCCACCCGAACATTGCGGATCAGAAAGACCATCTCCACCGCTTGAATCCCAGCCAAGCTTATGTTCGCCGCAGCGCCGTAGGCCATTAGCACTCGAAGTAGCGGGTCTGCCATAACAACGCGCACACCCTCTGCGATCCCCCGGCGCAACGAGACCCGCATAGCCGGTCCCGGCCCGACCATCCGCATGGCCGACTCGCTGCCTTTCAACTTGGTGTTGGCTTCCAGCAAATCCGGCTTGGCCACCAGGACAGGGACGAAGACGCTGTATGCAACTGAGAAAAACACCGACGCGACACCCGGTCAGCAGCGCCACCGCGAGCACCTGTGCCACGGTAAGCACTCCGAGCCGATCTGCGATGAGCACACTCGCCACCAAGACGATAGAAACCAAGTTACAAATTATCATCAGTCGACGGCGATGAACCCGATCGACCCATGCCCCGGCGGGCAAGCCAATCACCAGCCAGGGCAACCAGACCGCAGCGGTTAATAAACCGACAACGAACGGACTTGCATTCAGGGCGACAGTGGCAACCAGCGGAAGAGTGAAGGTGCCCATGTTGGTGCCAAGTTTATTGATCGTCTTCCCGGTCCACAGCAGCCTGAATTCACGCTGCCGAAACAGTCCGCCCCGCCGCCGATTGCGCCCGTCGGTTACATGATTGACGCCAGTCACTTTAAATAGCCCTTTTCGATTGATAATAGTCGGCAGCAACAGCTCGATCCGTAGAGGATGCGTGAAAACCTTCAGAGCGTCGAGATCAGTAATGGGCGGCGACTCCTTGACCAAGCACTTTCGATAGATGCGAAAGAAGATTTGCGCAACAAATATTGTGCAACATTCGGTGCACATTCCGCGAAGGCGGGGTGTCATGAGAGCGATTGTCGCAGTGGAGGTTTGAGTTGGCCAAGCGCCCCGCATCCCAGTCCTGGCTGGTCACAGTTTCCGATGAGTCCGCGATCGCTGCCCTTGACGGTGAACGGCGCACTACGCCAAGCGCGCCCCAGACCGCCATGCTCTTGCCAGCGCAGCAAGTCATCGCACATGAGGGCAGCTCTCGATCGCGGGATTCGTGGCGCCCCGGAACCGAAGGTCGCACCTGGCACTTCAAAGACCTAAGGCCCCTGTAGCTGGGCCTGCACCCTGTGGCCGGTCAGGCGCATAGAAGTCGCGGTCAGACCACCCACCGGAGCCAGCGCGAACTGCAGCCGACGCGGCAGGTGGATCACTGCAGCTCGCCCCTGGACGTTGACCACCCCAACACACCCGCCACTTCGCGGAACGACGGTAACCGCAAATCTGACGGCACTGATTTCGATCTACGTCACCCAGGGATCAATCGAGCTGCCATATACAATTCCGACAGCCCAATTGACTTCCCCGCTCGGATTCTCGACCCCTATCCGAAAGTCTGCACAGAGATTATCGGGAGATGAGATGGACCCACCCGTCCACGTCGTGCACTGTTCCGTGCTGGATTCCTGCCAATTCCGCGCGAAGAATTCGAGTCACAGGCCCGAACCTTCTATCGCTGATGATAAAGTCCCGTCCATGTCATATACTCGATGAACTGCAGTCACGGTGGCCGCTGTTTCGCTCGCAAACATGTCCATAGTTTTCGCCATTCGAGCATTATGCACAAATTCGATCGAGAGAGATACGTTTTTTCGCAGGGCATTCAACCCGGCCGAGACACCCCGGCCAGAATATAATCTCCCTTCAGGCTAGCGGCGTAAAAAGAATGTATCCCTTCTGGAATACTGAGGCCCTGGCGCTACAGCAAAGAAATCGGCAAACCGAAGCTGGATTGATCGGCCATCTCGAAGCACTCCAGAGAAACTGCCCCGTGCGGCGACACCACATTCACCGACCATCGCCGATTCTAGTTTGTGCACTCCTTCCTTGATGATCCGATAGTATCGGTAAAATTTGACTATTGCATCTTGGGCAATAAGGGCATCGTAGCCTGGACGATGATATATGGCATCGACAGTGAAGTGCATGGATAGGTCCTCTATATTATTTTCGTCCACTAGTTCGTAAAATTTCCAAGTTTGCGCTTCAATCCCGGCGTACATGCGCTTCCCTTCTACTTCAGATGTGTTGTCACAGTTTCAAAGCGAATCGAAATTGCCAACCAGCACCACGGAATCGGTGAAGTTACTTCAACGCTTCCAACAGCACGGGGGGAACCTACCTGCCTAAGCTCATCAAGCGCTGACGGCGACCGAAGCCGACCGACACAGTGTTCGAGGCTGTTAGCCCACCTTCCGATTCTTTCTGCGCAGGGCCGGCCGAGATGACTGAGTGAATTCCGTCCATCGCCGCGTCAGCTCGGCGACTGTGGCGGCCTCGAACAACACCCGAATCGGGACCTCGACCCCGAGCGCCGACCGAATCTTGCTGATCAACCGGGTCGCCAACA
>NZ_JBHXAU010000057.1:0-4149 GCF_042727395.1 Nocardia sp. NPDC060255
CAGCCAAATCCCCACCCGCCGACTGTAATCAGCTGACACCAACGGCAATTTAGCGCCCGGGGGACCGACACATCCGCCGTCCCCCAAACGGGTGGGGCGCGACCGAATCGGTCGCGCCACACACTCGGCCGGGTTCACCCGAGACGGACCAGCATCTTGCCCGTGTTCGCGCCGGAGAGCACACCGAGGAACGCGGCCGGCGCCTGCTCGAGGCCCTCGTAGACGGTCTCCCTGGTGCGGATCGTCCCGTCGGCCAGCCAGGCGGCCGCCTTCGCGATGTACTCGCCGAAGATCGGGAAGTAGCTGTTCACCAGCATGCCGCGCAACGAAAGTTCCCGTGTCGCAGCCTTGAACAGGTCGGGGCCGGGCTCGGCGGTGCCACCGTTGTAGCCGCTGATCGCACCGACCAGCGCGATCCGGCCCTTCGGGCGCATCGCCTCGACGGCGACCCGCAGATGTTCACCGCCGACGCTGTCGAGGTAGACATCGATCCCCTCGGGCGCGGCCGCCGCGAGCTGTCCGGCCAAATCGCCTGCCCGGTAGTCGATCGCGGCGTCGAAGCCGAACTCGTCGAGCAGCAGCCTGGTCTTGGCCGGTCCGCCCGCGGCGCCGATCACCTTCCCGGCACCGAGTGCCTTGGCGAGCTGCCCGGCGACGCTGCCCACCGCACCCGCCGCCGCCGAAATAAACACGGTGTCACCGGGATTCACCCGCGCCACCTCGGTCAGCGCTGCGTATGCGGTGAGGCCGGTGGTGCCGAGCGCGCCCAGGTAGTGCTGTACCGCGGCCAGCGAGGTATCGACCGGGGTCACCGCGGCGGCGTCGAGCACCGCGTACTCGCGCCAGCCCGCGAAGTGCGTCACCGTGCTGCCGACCGCGATAGCGGGCGCCGCCGAGGCGATCACCTCGCCGACCGCCGAGCCCTCCAGCGCCTCGCCCACCTGGAACGGCGCGATATAGGACGGACGATCGTCCATCCGTCCCCGCATGTACGGATCCACCGACATCCAGGTGTTGCGCACCAGCACCTGCCCCTCGGCGAGCGCCTGAATCGGCTTGTCCACTAATGCGAAATGCTCCGCCGTCGGCGCTCCGCTCGGCCGCGCGGCCAACTGGATCTCCCGCGAGGTCTGCGACAGAACGACATTCGCGGCGGTGGTGGTCTGGATGCTCATTGCACGGCCTCTTCTTCGGTGACTCTGCCGGACCCCGTCGATCCGGTACGGCTAACGCTATGAGCCCGAAACCCCTGTTCCCAGGTCCTGTGACGACACCTCCCGGTCCAAACGCGACACATCCGTCGCGGGGACAACTGCTGATGGATCAGCTGGTTCTGAGGGTGGCGGGGGAGGCGCCGGTCCAGCGGTGGACGGCTTTGCGGAGGGCGCGGTCGTCGGTGAAGCCGAGGCGGGCGGCGATGGCGGAGGTGGTCAGATGTCCCTCGGCGAGATGGGTTTTCGCCTGTTCATAGCGAATCAGGTCGTATTCCGCGCGCCAGGTGGTGCCGTGTTCGGCAAGTTGGCGTTGCAGGGTGCGTGGGCTGAGGGCCAGGCGGCGGGCGACGGTCGCCAGCGATGCGTCACCGGCGGCGATGGCAGCTGCCGAGGCGATGCGGAACGCCTCCAGCGGACCGGGGATCGGCTTGGCGGTGGCGAGGACCAGATCGGCGTGACTGCGCAGCAGATCCGCCAGCATCGGATCGGCGCGCGGCAACGCGGCGTTGGCGTCCGCGGCGGTGAAGGTGATCGTGTCGGCAGGCGTGTCGAACTCGATGCGATCGGTGCCGAAGGCGTTGCGCAGGACACTGTGGTTGCCGGGTGCGGCACGGCTGAACGCGACGCGAGCCGGAATCACGTGTCGACCGGTGGCTTCCCTGGCGCGCCGCAGGTAGTAGGCGAGCACGTACTCGTTTACCGCCGCGGCGATCGCCGGGTCACCCGCGGTGGTGCGGAAGCCGACGGTGAGTTCGCCGTGGTGCGTGAGATCGAAGCCTTCGGCGGCCGCGGTGACCAGCCGGTGGTACGGCTGTGCGCTCCGCAATGCGGCGGCGAGCGTCGGCCCGTTCGTGACGAGATAGTCCCAAGTGGTGAGGGTGCCCAGGGGAGCGGCGTCGACCACGGCGAGCCCGGCACCCGGCTCCGGTTGTGCCTGGGCGAGTAGGTCCCACAGCTGAACCAGCGAGCTCAGCGGAATGCGGTTGAGCTCGCCGACCAGGATCGCGTCGTCGGTGCCGTGAATCGCCGCGAGCCGGTCGTCGCCGACACCGGCTCGGCGGGCAGTGTCGCGGACCAACCGGATCAGATTCGTCGATGCCGTGCTGTCGATCGGCGAGATCGGGATGGACCGGGGCGCGCTGGGTGGCGGTGTCGAGCGATCGGGCCGCGCGGCGTCAGCGAACGGCTGGGCCGTGGTGTTGTCGCGCCGGGCCGCTGTGTTGTCGCTCGGGACAGCCGATCGGTGTGTCGCGGGTGTATCTCGCCCCGCCGATCCACCTGTCGCCACGATTCGACACTAGCGAGTCGAAATGTCTGATTCGCCACTCGAACGACCTCGCGAGCACCGAACTTGCGGTCAGGTGTGGCCTGTGGCTCATTGTTGTGGGGGACCGGTGGGCCAACTCGTAGCGGCAGAGTTAGGCTCGGTGTCGTGACTTCCCATTACGACGTTGTCGTTCTCGGTGCCGGTCCTGGCGGTTACGTCGCCGCCATCCGTGCGGCACAGTTAGGCCTCCGTACCGCGATCGTCGAGCAAAAGTACTGGGGCGGTGTGTGCCTGAACGTCGGCTGCATCCCTTCCAAGGCGTTGCTGCGTAACGCTGAGCTGGCGCACATCTTCACCAAGGAAGCCAAGACCTTCGGGATCTCGGGCGAGGTGAACTTCGACTTCGGTGTCGCGTTCGATCGCAGCCGCAAGGTGGCGGACGGCCGGGTCAAGGGCGTCCACTTCCTGATGAAGAAGAACAAGATCGACGAGTTCGACGGCAAGGGCACCTTCACCGACGCGAACACCCTGTCGGTCGAGCTGTCCAAGGGCGGCACCGAGACGATCACGTTCGACAACGCGATCATCGCCGCGGGCACCATCACGAAGCTGCTGCCGGGCACTCAGCTCAGCGCCAACGTGGTGACCTACGAGGAGCAGATCCTCACCCGCGACCTGCCCGGCTCGATCCTGATCGTCGGCGCGGGCGCGATCGGCATGGAGTTCGGCTACGTCCTGAAGAACTACGGCGTCGACGTGCGCATCGTGGAGTTCCTGGATCGTGCGCTGCCCAACGAGGACGCGGACGTCTCCAAGGAGATCACCAAGCAGTACAAGAAGCTCGGCATCACCATCACCACCGGTGCCGCGGTGCAGTCCATCGACGACGACGGCTCGAAGGTCACCGTCGCGATCAAGGACAACAAGTCCGGCAACGTGGAGACGGTCACCGTCGACAAGGTGCTGCAGGCCGTCGGCTTCGCGCCCCGCGTCGAGGGCTACGGCCTGGACGCGGCCGGCGTCCAGCTCACCGACCGTGGCGCCATCGCGATCGACGACTACATGCGCACCAACGTGCCGCACATCTACGCCATCGGTGACGTCACCGCGAAGCTGCAGCTCGCGCATGTCGCGGAGGCGCAGGGCGTGGTCGCCGCCGAGACCATCGCGGGTGCCGACACCGTCACCCTGGGTGACTACCGGATGATGCCGCGCGCCACCTTCTGCCAGCCGCAGGTCGCCAGCTTCGGCCTGACCGAGCAGCAGGCCCGCGACGAGGGCTACGACGTGAAGGTCGCGACCTTCCCGTTCACCGCGAACGGCAAGGCGCACGGCCTCGGCGATCCGACCGGTTTCGTCAAGCTGGTCGCCGACAGCAAGTACGGCGAACTGCTCGGCGGCCACCTCATCGGCCCGGACGTCTCGGAGCTGCTGCCCGAGCTCACCCTGGCCCAGAAGTGGGACCTCACGGTCAACGAGCTGACCCGCAACGTGCACACCCACCCAACCCTCAGCGAAGCCCTGCAGGAGGCCTTCCACGGCCTCGCCGGGCACATGATCAACTTCTGAGCGCAGCGGCACAGAACGGTGGCCGGGCGGGGGCGGGGCGCGGCCGGCGCCCCACCGGCGGAGCGAGGCATATCACACCACAAGGCGGAAGGCGAACAG
>NZ_JBHXAU010000058.1:0-3548 GCF_042727395.1 Nocardia sp. NPDC060255
GGTCGTAAATTGCCTAAGCCCCTATCGCCAGCCACCTTCTCCCGATTTGGTGGCTGGCGTGTGGGGCTTCTCCTGTGGCCTCAGCGTCTTCCGAGTTCGCGATTCACGATTTCGCTGATCACCGCGGCAGGCTTGGGGTCACACATCTGTGGATGAGCGGTCTCGATGTCGTACTCGACGATGGCGCCCGTGACGTATGGCTTCCAATGGCTCGCGTAGGAGTCGTCCGGGTTCAGCGCGGCGTTGAAGAACAGCGCAGCGCCGGAGAACACCGGAGAAGTGAACCCCTTCACCATCCGCACATGGCTGATCAACGCCGAAGCCGATAACTCCAGTACCCCTTGATACGCATCGGAACCGGCCAGGTGACCGATGTAGTCCTCGAGTATATGTTCGACTTCCGCCTGCTCGAGGGTCTCCACCTGGGCGAAGTGGCTGCCCGGTGCACAATCGAGCAGCCCCAACAGCCCCACCTCCAGGCCTCGACGCTGCAGTTCCGCGGCCATCGCGTGCGCGGCGGTACCACCGAACGACCAGCCGAACAGGTGATACGGCCCCTCGGGTTGTATCTCCAAGATCTGGCGTAGGTAGTCGTCCACCAGCTCATCGAGTGTTTCTGGCACGGGCATGCCGCTGAAGACCGGCGCCTGGAAGGCATACACCGGTCTGTCACGCAGGTGTGCAGCGAAGTTCAGGTACGCCCAGCTGAGCCCGGTCCCGGGCTGAACGAACCACAGTGGCGTCCCGGATCCCTCGGTCCGGATACGCAGCAGGGCTGCGTACGGATCTTCCAATTGCGGTGCTGCCCCACCGGCCAGCCGCGCAGCCAACTCCGCGACTGTCGGGAACTCGAACACCAGCCGCATCGGGCAGTCGATCTCGAAGGCCTCGCCGATCAGCCCGATCAATCGGGTCACCAGCAGGGAATGTCCACCCAGATCGAAGAAACTGTCATCGATTCCGACTCGTTCCAGCTCGAGCACCTGGGTGAAGAGTGCGGTAAGTCGCTTTTCGTGCGTCGTACGTGGTGCCCGGTACTCGACACCGATGAACTCGGGTTCCGGTAGTGCGGCACGATCCAGCTTCCCGTTCGGCAGCAGCGGGAGCCGGTCGATCTCGACGACAACGGCGGGCACCATGTACTCCGGTAACCGCGCGGCAACGAAGCCACGCAGCAACGCAGGCTTCAGGGTTGCGCCCTCCATAACGGGCACTACATAGCCGATGAGACGGCGGCCGGCGCCCCGGCCGCTCGCGATCACCACGGCCCGGCCGACCTCCGGGTGCGCGACCAGTGCCGCCTCGACTTCCCCGGGCTCGACGCGGAAGCCACGCACCTTCACCTGGGAGTCCCCACGACCTGCATACTCCAGGACACCATCGGAGTTCCACCGGGCAAGATCGCCGGAACGGTACATGCGTTCGCCGGGCGGCCCGAATGGATCGGCCACGAAATTAGCGGCAGTCAGCCCGGCCCGCCCGTGGTAACCACGGCCGACGGCCCCCGCAACATACAGTTCACCGACTACACCGGGCGGGACCGGGGCCAGCCCGGGGCCGAGAACGTAAACTCTCATGTTTCCCAGCGGTCTTCCGATCGGCACGCTGCCGGTAAGCTCGTCGTCGCTGATATCCGGTACCGAAAATGTTGTGGCGTAGAAGCTTTCGCTTTGCCCGTAGGCGTTGAGTACTCGAACACCCGGGACCGCATCGCGGACTCTCCGCACGAGGCCGACAGGCAACGCCTCGCCTGCGAACACGATGGTGTGCGCGTCGATTCTGCCAGCGATACGGTCGACGAGTTCGGCGAGGGCCGAGGGTACAGAGCTGATCAGGCCACCTGCCCAAGCTTCCCGCTCACCCAGTGCAAGCACATCACGAACGATTTCGACGGTGCCACCGGTGCACAGCGTCGTGAAGAACTCGAACACCGACACATCGAAGTTGATCGACGTCCCGGCGAGCGTCCGTGCACCGGGCGGCAGGTCCAGCTCGGCAATCAGTCTCCGGATGCCGTTGGCGACCCCGCGATGGGTGATGGCGACACCCTTCGGTGTCCCGGACGAGCCGGACGTGTACATGACATACGCCAACTGCTCGGCATGCGGTGAGCAGCGCGGGCCGGGAACCGCGGTTGCGGGCACGGCAGCGAAGTCGAGGCCATCCAGGAGTAGCAACCGATGATCGGCCACGGGCAAACCATCGGCGGTCGCGGTATCGGTAAGCACCAGCAGCGGGTTCGCCTCTGCCAGTACAGATTCGAGACGCTGCCCCGGGTATGTGGGGTCCATCGGCACATACGCCGCCCCCGACTCGAGGATTCCGAGCAGCCCGACCAGCAGGTCGGCTGATCGTGGCATCGCGAGACCGATCACGGTCTCGGGCCCGGCGCCGCGCCGGATGAGATCCTGTGCCACTCGAGCCGCCCGCGCCGCGAGTTCCCGATAGGTCCAGCACATGTCACCGGATTCAACCGCGACGGCGGTCGGTGTCAGGGCAACCTGGCGCTGGAACATTGCGAGAACGGTGGTGCCCTGTTCAAGGACGGCGGTATCGTTCAACGTCCCGAGCAGCCAGGCATGTTCGCCGGGCGTCAAGGCATCGGCCGCCGCAACCGGAATATCCGGGTTCTCGATCAGCTGCCGAACGATACGCATCAACCGGCCGGCCAGCCGTTCGACCGTGTCGCAGGCAAATAGATCCGCGCGGTAGTCCAGGGACAAGTGCAATTCCGATTCGGCGACCACCATCACTGTCAGCGGGTAATGCGTGCCTGAGAAGGGCCGCAGCCCGGTGCAGGCGATTCCTGCAGCGGCGCTCGCAGCGCCGATCGCGCTGGTGTCGATCGGATAGGACTCGAAGACCACCAGGGTGTCGAACAAGGTCCGTAGGCCAGCGGCCTGCTGGATGTCGGCCAACCCGTAGTGATGGTGATCCAGCAACACCGCCTGGTGCTGTTGCAGTTCCCTGAGCAGTTCGCCGAAAGTGTCTGCGGGCCGGATCCGGATCCGGATCGGCACGGTGTTGACGAACATCCCGATCATGGAGTCGATACCGGGCACTTCGGCGGGACGTCCGGACACGGTCGCCCCGAACACCACATCCTCGCGACCGGTCAGCGCACCGAGCAGAATCCCCCAGGCACCCTGTACCAGGGTGTTGACCGTGAC
Organism: Nocardia sp. NPDC060255; assembly: GCF_042727395.1. Taxonomy (NCBI): domain Bacteria; kingdom Bacillati; phylum Actinomycetota; class Actinomycetes; order Mycobacteriales; family Nocardiaceae; genus Nocardia; species Nocardia sp. NPDC060255. The sequence continues at coordinate 3,171 of NZ_JBHXAU010000058.1, forward strand.
GCCGAGCTCGCTGGCCCGCCGCACCAGTTCACGGGTCTCGTCGACCCCGAGCGCCACAGCAACGTGCGCGATCTCGATCTCGTCTCGTCCGGTGGCGAGTGTCGCAGCCGGGGCGAGCAGGGTGGGCTCGTCCACCCCGGCCAGTTCGTTCGCCCATGCCTGCCTGGCCGACTCCCGATCCTGGTCCGCCAGCCACACCAGGTAGTCACGATAGCCAGGGAGCTTCGGCGACACTGCGGCCTCGTCCTCGCCTGCGATCAGCAAAAGCTCTTGCATCAGTAGTGGTATCGACCAGCCGTCGAACAGGACGTGATGCGCGGTCAGCACCAACTCGGACCGATTATCGGCCAACCGCACCAACGCAAGCCGCAACAACGG
>NZ_JBHXAU010000059.1:0-1751 GCF_042727395.1 Nocardia sp. NPDC060255
CGCTAACCGGTCCTCTTAACCTTCCGGCACCGGGCAGGCGTCAGTCCGTATACATCGTCTTACGACTTCGCACGGACCTGTGTTTTTAGTAAACAGTCGCTTCTCACTGGTCTCTGCGACCACCCCCAGCTCAGGAAGCAAGTCCCGTCACCGGTTGTGGTCCCCCTTCTCCCGAAGTTACGGGGGCATTTTGCCGAGTTCCTTAACCACAGTTCTCTCGATCGCCTTAGTATTCTCTACCTGACCACCTGTGTCGGTTTGGGGTACGGGCCGTGTACCAACTCACTAGAGGCTTTTCTCGGCAGCATAGGATCACTGAATTCGCCTCAATCGGCTACGCATCACCTCTCAGGCCATGTGAACGGCGGATTTGCCTACCGTTCGCCCTACAGGCTTACACCAGTACAACCACTGACTGGCCCAGCTACCTTCCTGCGTCACCCCATCGCTTGACTACTACCAGCCAGGGTCATGTGCATCCCTCCACTCGAGACCCGAAGGTCTTCTCGGAAGTTCAGGACACTTAGCACAACTGATTCATCATGGGCGCGGATACACGGGTACGGGAATATCAACCCGTTGTCCATCGACTACGCCTGTCGGCCTCGCCTTAGGTCCCGACTCACCCTGGGCGGATTAACCTGGCCCAGGAACCCTTGGTCATTCGGCGGACGAGTTTCTCACTCGTCTTTCGCTACTCATGCCTGCATTCTCACTCGCATGGCCTCCACGGCTGGATCACTCCGCCGCTTCCATGGCCATACGACGCTCCCCTACCCATCCACACCACTGGAAGAAAACCCGCAGGTCGTCCTCGGTGTTATGTGTGAATGCCGCGGCTTCGGCGGTGTACTTGAGCCCCGCTACATTGTCGGCGCAAAATCACTTGACCAGTGAGCTATTACGCACTCTTTCAAGGGTGGCTGCTTCTAAGCCAACCTCCTGGTTGTCTTCGCGACTTCACATCCTTTTCCACTTAGTACACGCTTAGGGGCCTTAGCCGGCGATCTGGGCTGTTTCCCTCTCGACTACGAAGCTTATCCCCCGCAGTCTCACTGCCACGCTCTCACACACCGGCATTCGGAGTTTGGCTGATTTCGGTAAGCTTGTAGGCCCCCTAGACCATCCAGTAGCTCTACCTCCGGCGTGAAACACGTGACGCTGCACCTAAATGCATTTCGGGGAGAACCAGCTATCACGGAGTTTGATTGGCCTTTCACCCCTACCCACAGCTCATCCCCTCAGTTTTCAACCTAAGTGGGTTCGGGCCTCCACGACGTCTTACCGTCGCTTCACCCTGGCCATGGGTAGATCACTCCGCTTCGGGTCTAGAACATGCGACTCTACCGCCCTATTCGGACTCGCTTTCGCTACGGCTACCCCACACGGGTTAACCTCGCCACATGCCACTAACTCGCAGGCTCATTCTTCAAAAGGCACGCCATCACCCACAGTGCACTAAAGCACTCGCAGGCTTTGACGGATTGTAAGCGCACGGTTTCAGGTACTATTTCACTCCCCTCCCGGGGTACTTTTCACCTTTCCCTCACGGTACTAGTCCGCTATCGGTCACCAGGGAGTATTCAGGCTTACCGGGTGGTCCCGGCAGATTCACAGCAGATTTCACGGGCCCGCTGCTACTCGGGTACTCACTACAAGAGCCGCTGAGTTTTCGTCTACGGGATTCTCACCCTCTACGACAGGCCGTTCCAGACCACTTCGACTAACACAACGGTTTCTGACTCTCGCCC
>NZ_JBHXAU010000059.1:1850-3202 GCF_042727395.1 Nocardia sp. NPDC060255
AGATGTGCTCCTTAGAAAGGAGGTGATCCAGCCGCACCTTCCGGTACGGCTACCTTGTTACGACTTCGTCCCAATCGCCAATCCCACCTTCGACGGCTCCCTCCCACAAGGGGTTAGGCCACCGGCTTCGGGTGTTACCGACTTTCATGACGTGACGGGCGGTGTGTACAAGGCCCGGGAACGTATTCACCGCAGCGTTGCTGATCTGCGATTACTAGCGACTCCAACTTCACGGGGTCGAGTTGCAGACCCCGATCCGAACTGAGACCGGCTTTAAGGGATTCGCTCCACCTCGCGGTATCGCAGCCCTCTGTACCGGCCATTGTAGCATGTGTGAAGCCCTGGACATAAGGGGCATGATGACTTGACGTCGTCCCCACCTTCCTCCGAGTTGACCCCGGCAGTCTCTCACGAGTCCCCGCCATTACGCGCTGGCAACATAAGATAAGGGTTGCGCTCGTTGCGGGACTTAACCCAACATCTCACGACACGAGCTGACGACAGCCATGCACCACCTGTACACCGACCACAAGGGGGCCTACATCTCTGCAGGTTTCCGGTGTATGTCAAACCCAGGTAAGGTTCTTCGCGTTGCATCGAATTAATCCACATGCTCCGCCGCTTGTGCGGGCCCCCGTCAATTTCTTTGAGTTTTAGCCTTGCGGCCGTACTCCCCAGGCGGGGTACTTAATGCGTTAGCTACGGCACGGATCCCGTGGAAGGAAACCCACACCTAGTACCCACCGTTTACGGCATGGACTACCAGGGTATCTAATCCTGTTTGCTACCCATGCTTTCGCTTCTCAGCGTCAGTTACTTCCCAGAGACCCGCCTTCGCCACCGGTGTTCCTCCTGATATCTGCGCATTTCACCGCTACACCAGGAATTCCAGTCTCCCCTGAAGTACTCTAGTCTGCCCGTATCGCCTGCAAGCTTAAGGTTGAGCCCCAAGTTTTCACAGAAGACGCGACAGACCGCCTACAAGCTCTTTACGCCCAGTAATTCCGGACAACGCTCGCACCCTACGTATTACCGCGGCTGCTGGCACGTAGTTGGCCGGTGCTTCTTCTACAGGTACCGTCACTTGCGCTTCGTCCCTGTCGAAAGGAGTTTACAACCCGAAGGCCGTCATCCTCCACGCGGCGTCGCTGCATCAGGCTTTCGCCCATTGTGCAATATTCCCCACTGCTGCCTCCCGTAGGAGTCTGGGCCGTGTCTCAGTCCCAGTGTGGCCGGTCACCCTCTCAGGTCGGCTACCCGTCGTCGCCTTGGTGGGCCGTTACCCCGCCAACAAGCTGATAGGCCGCGGGCCCATCTCGCACCGATAAATCTTTCCACCCACCAGCATGCAC
>NZ_JBHXAU010000060.1:0-3163 GCF_042727395.1 Nocardia sp. NPDC060255
GGGTATGGAAGACAGACCCAGGGAACTGAAACATCTAAGTACCTGGAGGAAGAGAAAGCAAATGCGATTTCCTGAGTAGCGGCGAGCGAAACGGAACATAGCCCAAACCAAGAGGCTTGCCTCTTGGGGTTGTAGGACATTCTATACGGAGTTACAAAGGAACGAGGTAGATGAAGAGGTCTGGAAAGGCCCGCCATAGGAGGTAACAGCCCTGTAGTCAAAACTTCGTTCTCTCCTGAGTGGATCCTGAGTACGGCGGAACACGTGAAATTCCGTCGGAATCCGGGAGGACCATCTCCCAAGGCTAAATACTCCCTAGTGACCGATAGTGAACCAGTACCGTGAGGGAAAGGTGAAAAGCACCCCGGAAGGGGAGTGAAAGAGATCCTGAAACCGTGTGCCTACAAGTAGTCAGAGCCCGTTAACGGGTGATGGCGTGCCTTTTGTAGAATGAACCGGCGAGTTACGATCCCGTGCAAGGTTAAGCAGAAGATGCGGAGCCGCAGCGAAAGCGAGTCTGAATAGGGCGAATTGAGTACGTGGTCGTAGACCCGAAACCAGGTGATCTACCCATGTCCAGGGTGAAGTTCAGGTAACACTGAATGGAGGCCCGAACCCACGCACGTTGAAAAGTGCGGGGATGAGGTGTGGGTAGGGGTGAAATGCCAATCGAACCTGGAGATAGCTGGTTCTCTCCGAAATAGCTTTAGGGCTAGCCTCAAGGTAAGAGTCTCGGAGGTAGAGCACTGATTGGACTAGGGGCCCCTACCGGGTTACCGAATTCAGTCAAACTCCGAATGCCAATGACTTATCCTTGGGAGTCAGACTGCGAGTGATAAGATCCGTAGTCGAAAGGGAAACAGCCCAGACCGCCAGCTAAGGTCCCAAAGTATACGTTAAGTGGAAAAGGATGTGGAGTTGCTTAGACAACCAGGATGTTGGCTTAGAAGCAGCCACCATTTAAAGAGTGCGTAATAGCTCACTGGTCGAGTGACTCTGCGCCGAAAATGTACCGGGGCTAAACGTATCACCGAAGCTGCGGACTGTTCTTCGAACAGTGGTAGGAGAGCGTTCTAAGGGCTGTGAAGCCAGACCGGAAGGACTGGTGGAGCGCTTAGAAGTGAGAATGCCGGTATGAGTAGCGAAAGAGGGGTGAGAATCCCCTCCACCGAATGCCTAAGGTTTCCTGAGGAAGGCTCGTCCGCTCAGGGTTAGTCGGGACCTAAGCCGAGGCCGAAAGGCGTAGGCGATGGATAACAGGTTGATATTCCTGTACCACCTCCTCACCATTTGAGCAATGGGGGGACGCAGGAGGATAGGGTAAGCGCGGTATTGGATATCCGCGTCCAAGCAGTTAGGCTGATAAGTAGGCAAATCCGTTTCCCGTGAAGGCTGAGCTGTGATGGCGAGCGAATTATAGTAGCGAAGTTCCTGATTCCACACTGCCAAGAAAAGCCTCTAGCGAGGTGAGAGGTGCCCGTACCGCAAACCGACACAGGTAGGCGAGGAGAGAATCCTAAGGTGATCGAGAGAACTCTCGTTAAGGAACTCGGCAAAATGACCCCGTAACTTCGGGAGAAGGGGTGCTCTGTTAGGGTGCAAGCCCGAGAGAGCCGCAGTGAATAGGCCCAGGCGACTGTTTAGCAAAAACACAGGTCTCTGCGAAGCCGTAAGGCGAAGTATAGGGGCTGACGCCTGCCCGGTGCTGGAAGGTTAAGAGGAGCGCTTAGCGTAAGCGAAGGTGCGAATTGAAGCCCCAGTAAACGGCGGCCGTAACTATAACGGTCCTAAGGTAGCGAAATTCCTTGTCGGGTAAGTTCCGACCCGCACGAAAGGCGTAACGATCTGGGCACTGTCTCAACGAGAGACTCGGTGAAATTATAGTACCTGTGAAGATGCAGGTTACCCGCGACAGGACGGAAAGACCCCGTGGAGCTTTACTGCAGCCTGATATTGAATGTTGGTACAGCTTGTACAGGATAGGTAGGAGCCTTGGAAACCGGAGCGCCAGCTTCGGTGGAGGCATCGGTGGGATACTACCCTGGCTGTATTGACCTTCTAACCCGCCGCCCTTATCGGGCGGGGAGACAGTGTCAGGTGGGCAGTTTGACTGGGGCGGTCGCCTCCTAAAAGGTAACGGAGGCGCCCAAAGGTTCCCTCAGAATGGTTGGAAATCATTCGCAGAGTGTAAAGGCACAAGGGAGCTTGACTGCGAGACCTACAAGTCGAGCAGGGACGAAAGTCGGGCTTAGTGATCCGGTGGTTCCGCATGGAAGGGCCATCGCTCAACGGATAAAAGCTACCCCGGGGATAACAGGCTTATCTCCCCCAAGAGTCCACATCGACGGGGAGGTTTGGCACCTCGATGTCGGCTCATCGCATCCTGGGGCTGTAGTCGGTCCCAAGGGTTGGGCTGTTCGCCCATTAAAGCGGTACGCGAGCTGGGTTCAGAACGTCGTGAGACAGTTCGGTCCCTATCCGTCGCGGGCGCAGGAAATTTGAGAGGAGCTGTCCTTAGTACGAGAGGACCGGGATGGACGCACCGCTGGTGTACCAGTTGTTCTGCCAAGGGCATCGCTGGGTAGCTATGTGCGGACGGGATAAGTGCTGAAAGCATCTAAGCATGAAGCCCCCCTCAAGATGAGATTTCCCATTCCGCAAGGAAGTAAGATCCCTGAAAGATGATCAGGTTGATAGGTCTGAGGTGGAAGTGTGGCGACACATGGAGCTGACAGATACTAATCGATCGAGGACTTAACCTAAATATTTGTGAATGTCTAACCGTTATCTAGTTTTGAGAGAACGCTCTCAGAAAGCCAAAGGCAAGGAAACTCGGCTAAAGGCCCTCACATCCTGTGGGGAACGCCCAGTACCTTCGTCCTGAAGGCATAGTTTGGTGGCGATAGCGAAGAGGTCACACCCGTTCCCATGCCGAACACGGAAGTTAAGCTCTTCAGCGCCGATGGTAGTCGGGGGTTTCCCCCTGTGAGAGTAGGACATCGCCAGGCAGACTTCATTCCGCAGTAGCTCAGTGGTAGAGCTATCGGCTGTTAACCGATCGGTCGTAGGTTCGAATCCTACCTGCGGAGCCATTTATGGAGAGCTGTCCGAGTGGCCGAAGGAGCACGATTGGAAATCGTGTAGGCGGTAACCCCGTCTCAAG
>NZ_JBHXAU010000061.1:0-1574 GCF_042727395.1 Nocardia sp. NPDC060255
TGTTGGCGACCCGGTTGATCAGCAAGATTCGGTCGGCGCTCGGGGTCGAGGTCCCGATTCGGGTGTTGTTCGAGGCCGCCACAGTCGCCGAGCTGGTTGAACATCTCGATACCGGGGTCCGGGTGCGTCTGGGGTTGAGTGTGTGGGAGCGACCGGCGCGGGTGCCGTTGTCGTTTGCCCAGCGGCGGTTGTGGTTTCTGCATCGGTTGGAGGGCCCGTCGGCGACCTACAACCTCCCGACAGCGTTGCGGGTGACCGGTGCACTGGATGTGCTGGCGCTGCGGCTCGCGGTAGGGGACCTGGTTTCTCGGCACGAGACGCTACGCACGATGTTCCCAGAACTCGGCGACACACCGACCCAACAGATCCTGTCAGCAGAGGCCGCCGAAACCGGGTGGCAGATCGTGGATGTGACCGGATGGTCGCAGAAGAAATTCCAAAAAGCTGTGGCACAGGCGGCGCGTTATCCGTTCGATCTGGCGAGTGAGATACCCGTGCGGGTGAGTGTATTTCGTCGCGCGCCTGAGGAACACGTGGTGTTGCTGTTGGTGCATCACATAGCGGCTGATGGGTGGTCGACGGCGTTGTTGATGCGGGATCTGTCGCAGGCGTATGCGGCGCGGCGGCGGGGTGTGGCTCCGCGGTGGGAGCCGTTGCCGGTTCAGTATGTCGATTACACGTTGTGGCAGCGGGAATTGCTGGGGGATCGGCAGGATCCAAATTCGTTGATCTCCAGGCAGTTCGACTATTGGGGTGGTGAGCTGGCTGGGCTGCCGGAGGTGCTGCAGTTGCCGACTGATCGACCTCGTCCGCCGGCGGCCACATATCGAGGTGGTCTGGTGCCGTTCGAGATCGACCCGCGCACACGTGCGGCGGTGGAGCAGTTGGCCCGCCGGGAAGACGCGACGGTATCGATGGTGTTGCAGGCTGCCTTGGCGGTGTTGTTGTTCCGACTCGGTGCTGGTGATGACATCCCGGTCGGGGCACCGATCGCCGGGCGTACCGATGATGCGCTCACCGATCTGGTCGGGTTCTTCGTTAATACCTGTGTGTTGCGCACCGCCGTGGCTGCCGACCAGTCGTTCAGAGCGCTGCTCACACAGGTCCGTGGAAAAGCCCTGGCCGCCTATGAGAATCAGGATGCGCCGTTCGACTTGCTGGTCGAGTTGCTGAACCCGGTCCGCTCCCCGGCGCATCATCCACTGTTTCAGGTGGCGCTGGCCTTCCAAAACAACCAGTTGCCGGATCTGCGGTTCCCCGAGGCGCGAGTCGAGGAGATCACAGCACCTACCGGCACATCACGATTCGACCTGTTCTTCAACATCGTCGACACTCCGGTCGACGGTGCCAGATCCACCGGGTGGAGCGGGTTCGTCGAGTACGCGACCGACCTGTTCGACCAGGAAAGCATCGAGATGTTGGTGGCCCGGTTCATCCGCGTACTGCGTCAGGCTGCTGCTGAGCCGACTCGTGCGGTTGGTCGGTTGGATGTGCTTGACGAGGTGGAGCGTCGCCGGGTGCTGGAGGTGTGGAATGACACGACGGTGTCGTTGCCGGATGTGACGGTTCCGGAC
>NZ_JBHXAU010000062.1:0-1411 GCF_042727395.1 Nocardia sp. NPDC060255
TGGCTCCCCTTTAGGTCAAGCCCCTAGCAGTGGTCTTGGGGTTAATCTGTTTGATGGGTCCGGGTTGTGGCTTGTCCGAAGGATCGGTGTGCGGGGTCAGGCCGGTCGCGCTGGAGTCAGTAGTCGTTCCCGTTTGCCCTCCCGGGCCCGCTAATTCGTTGCGTTGCTGGTCGGTGAGCATGCGCGTGTAGACGACGTTGGACAGTCGTCGTTTAAGGGCTCGTAGTGCTTCCTTCGAGGTTTTCCCGCTGGTTCGCCGCCCGTCGTAGTAGACGCGGCCGGCGGTGTGGTGGCGTAGTTGGACCACGGCCATGATGTGGAGGACTCGGTTGATTTTGCGGTTGCCGGCGCGGGAGAGCCGATGGCGTTGTTGCTCGCCGGAGGAGGCGTCCAGGGGCGCGGTGCCGTTCCAGGACGCGAAACGGTCCCGGTTGCGGAACCGGCGAATATCACCGGTATCAGCCAAAAGCCTTGCCGCTGAGGAAGGTCCGATGCCGTTGAGTTCCATCAACGTCGAACCGCGCTCGGTCACCAGTTGGCGCAGTTCCTTGTCCGCGGCCCGTATTTTGCGGTCGATGGTTTCGAGGTCCTCGATCAACTCCTCGACCAGGCGCAGGCGAATCCTGACGACCGCGTCCTGGGGTGTGATCGTGTCGATCAATGCCCGTGCTTGCATCGAGGAGAGGAACTTCTTGGCTCCGCCGGGGATCAACTCGAGCAGTAATCGGTGTATCCGGCACAGGGTTTCGGTGCGTGCGCGCCCGAGTTCGTCGCGCCGGTCAGAGAGCATGCCCAAAGCGATCAATTCCGGATCCGCGGTGACTCGACGCAGGTCAGGTGCGTGCAGGGCGGCCAGGGCGACCGAGTGTGCGTCGACCGGATCGGTTTTGCGGCCATTGCCGGTGGCGAAGACCCGTACTTGGGCGGAGAGTTTCGCGGGCACGTCGATCACGGTTTGTCCGTCATGGACCAGGCGGTGGGCGAGGTGGCGGCCGATACCGTTGCAGCCCTCGACCGCCCACACCCGATCGGTGAATCCTTGTGTGGCGGTGAGCATTTCCGTATAACCAGCGGTGTCGGTGCCGTATCTGCCGGTGGCTAGAATCCGCCCGCTCTGATCGATGACTTCGATGGTGGCTGAACGTTTATGCGGATCCATCCCGATGATGACAGTCATCTCGCATCTCCCATGCTCGGCAACCAGTGGTGTCCGTGCGGGAGGGCACCGCTAGTTCGAGCCGGGCAAACCCCTTTCCAGCCACTCCCTGCACGGCACCCGATGGGAGGCAAGCCATTAACGAGCCACACCAATGACAACGGTGGGCAGCCGATTTGAGAGCACCCCACCGGGCACCTAGACCAAATCCTGGCCTGGATCCGGTCCTGACACCAAGTGTCTAACTAGCCGCAT
>NZ_JBHXAU010000063.1:0-1375 GCF_042727395.1 Nocardia sp. NPDC060255
GGGAGTGTCAGATTAACGGTGGATCTGCCCTGGCATCGGTTAGTTACTACTCGGCGTGATGCGGCCTTCGAAGGTGATAGCGAAGGCGTTCAAGGCGGGCTTCCACCTCATGGCCCATCGTGCCTTACCACGGCCGGTCGGGTCTAGTGCCCGGGTGGCGAGGTAGAGGCATTTCAGGGCGGCTTGCTCGGTGGGGAAGTGTCCTCTCGCGCGGGTTGCGCGCCGGTAGCGGGCGTTGAGTGACTCGATCGCGTTGGTGGAGCAGATCACCCGCCGGATCTCGATGTCGTAGTCGAGGAACGGCACGAACTCGCTCCACATCCGTTGCCACATACGGATAATCGCTGGATACTGCTGACCCCATTTGGCGGTGAACTCGGCGAAGCGTTCGGCCGCGGCGGTTTCGGTGGCTGCGGTGTAGACCGGTTTGAGGTCCCGAGCCATCTCCGGCCAATACTTTTTGGAAGCGTAGCGGAAGGTGTTGCGCACCAAATGGATCAGACACGTCTGCACCACCGTCCGCGGCCAGACGGCGGTGACCGCGTCAGGCAAACCGGTCAACCCGTCACACACCAGGATGCACACATCAGCCACGCCACGGTTTTTGATGTCGGTCAGCACCGACAGCCAGAACTTCGCGCCCTCGCCGCCGTCGCCGGCCCACAACCCGAGGATGTCGCGTTCACCATTACAGGTGACCCCGATCGCGACATAGATCGGCCGGTTGGCGACCTGGCCGTCACGGATCTTGACGTGAATGGCGTCGATGAACATCACCGGATACACCCGATCCAGGGGCCGGTTGCACCATTCGGTCATCTCTGCGATCACCTTGTCGGTGATCTTGGAGATCAGATCCTTCGATACCTTGGCGCCATAGACGTCCGCGAAATGCGCGGCGATCTCCCCGGTGGTCAATCCCTTGGCGCTCAACGACAACACGATGTCATCGATGCCCGACAGCCGCCGCTGCCGCTTACGCACGATCTGCGGATCGAACGACGCATCGGTATCACGCGGCACCTCGATCTGCACCGGCCCGATCTCGGTGAGCACCGTCTTCGCACGCGTGCCGTTGCGGGAATTACCACCCGTGCGACCCGCCGCATCATGCTTGTCATAACCCAAGTGCTCGGTCATCTCCGCCTCCAGGGCGATCTCGAGCACGTTCTTGGTCAAACCGTTGAGCAGCCCACCCGGGCCGATCAACTCGACTTTGTCCTGCTTGGCCTGGGCCACCAGCTGCTCGGCCAGCACCCGCTGATCCTCGGTAGCTGTCATAGGATCCAGTGTTTCGCTCATCATCGATCCTTCCCGCCAAGCAACGCTCGGCGTGTCAGACCAAGATCAAATCCACCGTTTCCCGGACACTCCC
>NZ_JBHXAU010000064.1:0-1338 GCF_042727395.1 Nocardia sp. NPDC060255
CGCTTATTCATGATGTTTTTTTCGTCGTTGTAATTTGGCGACTCAATTATCTTATCATACTACACTTTCAAATGCAAGTACTTTTTTAAGATTTTTTTGATGCGGCCGAGAGGACTTGAACCTCCACGGGGTTTCCCCCACTAGGCCCTCAACCTAGCGCGTCTGCCGTTCCGCCACGACCGCGCGGAAAAAACAAAAGTGAGCCATGAAGGATTCGAACCTTCGACCCTCTGATTAAAAGTCAGATGCTCTACCAACTGAGCTAATGGCTCTTAATGGCTGGGCTAGCTGGATTCGAACCAGCGCATGACGGAGTCAAAGTCCGTTGCCTTACCGCTTGGCTATAGCCCATTAATTAAGAATGGTGGAGGGGGGCAGATTCGAACTGCCGAACCCGAGGGAGCGGATTTACAGTCCGCCGCGTTTAGCCACTTCGCTACCCCTCCGTATTTTTTTGAAAAACAGTGCCGGCCAGAGGACTTGAACCCCCAACCTACTGATTACAAGTCAGTTGCTCTACCAATTGAGCTAGGCCGGCAAATATGGTGGAGGATGACGGGCTCGAACCGCCGACCCTCTGCTTGTAAGGCAGATGCTCTCCCAGCTGAGCTAATCCTCCATATGACCCGTACGGGATTCGAACCCGTGTTACCGCCGTGAAAGGGCGGTGTCTTAACCGCTTGACCAACGGGCCGGATATATATGGTAGCGGCGGAGGGGATCGAACCCCCGACCTCACGGGTATGAACCGTACGCTCTAGCCAGCTGAGCTACACCGCCAAAAAACAATTAAAATCAAGTGGAGCCTAGCGGGATCGAACCGCTGACCTCCTGCGTGCAAGGCAGGCGCTCTCCCAGCTGAGCTAAGGCCCCATGTTTTTTGGGAATATCGGGAAGACAGGATTTGAACCTGCGACCCCCTGGTCCCAAACCAGGTGCTCTACCAAGCTGAGCCACTTCCCGTTATGGCGCGCCCGAGAGGAGTCGAACCCCTAACCTTTTGATCCGTAGTCAAACGCTCTATCCAATTGAGCTACGGGCGCATAATAATGAATGCCGAGGGCCGGACTTGAACCGGCACGGTAGTCACCTACCGCAGGATTTTAAGTCCTGTGCGTCTGCCAGTTCCGCCACCCCGGCACATACGAAAAGTGGAGCGGAAGACGGGATTCGAACCCGCGACCCCCACCTTGGCAAGGTGATGTTCTACCACTGAACTACTTCCGCGTTTGGCAATGCGGATGAAGGGACTTGAACCCCCACGACTGTAAATACACTAGAGACTGATTCTAGCTCGTCTGCCAATTCCGCCACATCCGCAAGACAAACATGGTGATC
>NZ_JBHXAU010000065.1:0-1242 GCF_042727395.1 Nocardia sp. NPDC060255
AGTCTGTCATGCGTCGGTTCTGGGATCTTGTTGGTAGTGGTGTGTCGGTCGCGGAAGCTGGTGCTGTGTGTGGGGTGTCTGCGGTGCAGGCAGCGCGGTGGGTGGCCGAGTCGGGTGGGTTGCGCCCGGAGTTCCCGGTGCCGGGTCCGCGGCGGTGTCCGCGGCTGAGTTTTGTTGAGCGCGAAGAGATCGCGGCTGGTGTCGCGGTCGGGGAGTCGATCAATTCGATGGCCCGGCGGTTGGGTCGGGCGCCCTCGACGGTGATGCGGGAGATCGACAAGAACGGTGGAGGCAAGGGCAGTGTCGGGCGGTATCGGCGCCGCTACCGCATCGGCGCCGGGCAGCGGGGCAACGAGGCGGTGATGAGGTATCGGGCTAGCCTGGCTCAGCAACGCAGTGAGCAACGCGCACGGCGGGCCCGGGGTGGGAAGCTGGCAGCTGATCCGGTCCTGCGGGAGTTGGTGGCCCAGCGGTTGACCCTGCGGCACAGTCCCGAGCAGATCGCGGGGTGGCTGCGTGCACGGTTCCCGCACCGATTGGAGATGCAGGTGTCGCACGAAACGATCTACAAGGCCTTGTATGTGCAGGGCCGTGGTGAGTTGCGTCGTGAGCTGGCCAAGGCACTGCGCACCGGGCGCGCGGTGCGTAAACCCCGCCGAAGCAACGAAACCCGTACCGCGCGAACCAAATTCACCGGTATGGTCCCCATCAGTGACCGGCCCGCCGAGGTCGCCGACCGGGCCGTGGTCGGACACTGGGAAGGCGATCTGATCATCGGGGCCAACCAGGCATCCCAGATCGGGACCCTGGTCGAACGCAGCACCGGATTCGTGATGCTGCTGCATCTGCCTCGCGACCGCACCGCAGCGACCGTGGCCGAGGCCATGATCGCGAAAATGGGTCAGCTACCCGCCCAACTGCGTCGCTCCCTGACCTGGGACCAGGGCAGCGAGATGGCCCAGCACGCCCGCATCACCATCGCCACCGGTCTGGAAATCTACTTCTGCGACCCCCACTCACCCTGGCAGCGCGGCAGCAACGAAAACACCAACGGCCTTCTACGCCAATACTTCCCGAAAGGCCAAGACCTGTCGATCTTCCCCGCCGACTACCTCGACTACGTCGCCAACCAACTCAACACCCGCCCCCGCAAACGCCACGGCTACCGCACCCCCGCCCAAGTCCTCGACCAGCTACTGTCGAACCCCGACAACCCTGTTGCATCGACCCCTTGAACCTGCC